>NZ_PPDD01000002.1 GCF_002959895.1 Veillonella infantium
ATTCATTGACATTGAACCTCCTATGTTGAAATGTTGTGGTTGCCAGACCAACTTCATTCTATCACTAGGAGGTTCTTTCCTTTTCTCTAAGAATTTTTACCGACCCCCAGTTTAACTGGGGGTTTAGTCATGCCTATTCGGCGTACAATGCAAAAAAGAACCGCCCCCGAAGGAGCGGTTCTTTCACAATTAAACAGCTGTTACTATACACACATAATCGAATTCACACAGTTCGATTATTTTTTTGTTACATCATTTTGGCGGTCACGTAAGTTACCAACTGGTACATATACGGTACCTGCACTGTGGATTGCATCCACGTCTTGTTGCAATACCATTACAACAGAATAGTCATCAGTTGTGTAGAATTCAGTAGGCATTTTGTCGATGTTTACTTCGCCGCCCAATTGATTCTTCACATCTTGATTATTCTCGATAGCATTCACTAATTCTTTTTTGTTAAGGCCACCAAGGTCATACAAGGATAATTGACGACCTGTTGTAGTGTTGAATGTGAAGCCTTTTACATAGTTGACGCCATTAGCATCACGATCACGCATTGTGTACGTATGAATCAATACACTGAAAATACCATTTTTGTCTGTTTTAACATCGTAGTACATAACTACATTTGTTTTATCAGCGTCTTTGGCATTCAATTTTTCTACGTCGTTTTGTACTTTTGCAACGTATTTTTTGATAGTATTATTGATTGCTTTTTCTACAACTGGACTAACAGATTTAACTGTTGGGAACACTAGATCAAGATGATCTGTAGTTGATTCCACTGGAGATACAGCCACCTCTTTGCGGTCCATATAGCGGTCTGCATTAGGTGCTACTACTTCAACTGCATCGCGATCAACCTTAGTTGCTACAGAGCGTAACGCACGGTTTTGCTCCGGTGTAGCAGTACTAGAGATACGGTATGTTAAATCGTTGCGATTTACTTTATTCGTATCAGCTTGAACTGCTTGCACTGTTGCAGTGTCTTTTGTGACAGGAATTGCTTCGCTTGCTGCGAAAGATACTACTGGCAATGCAGCAGCCATCATGATGAGTACAGACTGTTTTAATTTCATTGTTTAACCTCTTATTGTTGTTCTTGCTCAGCTTTCATCGCTAAAGCTTCTTCTTTATTGAATTTGTGTGTTACAACACGACGAACAAGGTAGAGACCAGAGAAGATGAATGCAAGCAATCCTAACCATTGTGCTGTGCTTTCAAATTGAGGACCTACTAATTCAAGTGGAGATTCACCGCCACCAGTTGTAACAGACAATACAATAATAACAGCTATGATTACACCAATCAAGCTTTCACCAACAATCAAACCAGAAGCGAAGAGAACGCCACGGCGGTTAGATTGTTCAACATCGTACTCAGCGAGTTCGCCAGCACGCATTTTAGCACGAGCTACTAAGTAACGGCCTACGAAATAGCTAATGAAAGAACCTATGATGAGAGGCACTTCCAATGTTGGAGGTAAGTAGATACCCATACCAACTGCCAATGGAGGCAATGTTAAAGAAGCTGTTGTGCTCTTAAGAATTAAGTTAACGATGATTGCTACTACGCCAACACCAACGCCAATCAAGATATAATCCCAATCCATGCTAGAACTGAAGATACCTTGAGCAATTGTAGTCATCAAAGTTGCTTGTGGAGCAGATAATGCAGCATTAGGATCCATTTCAGGACGTGGTAACGCACCTGTGAAGCCGTATGCTTGGTAAAGCAAGTTAAGAACAGGAGCAATTGCAACCGCACCAGCTACGGAGCCAAGTAACAATGCAATTTGTTGACGCCAAGGTGTAGCACCAACGAGTTGGCCTGTTTTCAAGTCTTGCAAGTTATCGTTAGAAATAGATGCAATCGCAATAACTACGGATGTCATAAAGATAGCCATAGCTGTAGCGAATTGTACGCCTGCTTCTGTAGCGAACAAGTTATTTTCAGAAGCGATGAAGTACACCACTAAGGAAGAAATAATAGTTGCCAAGATACCAATACCGGAGATTGGAGATGCAGATGTACCGATAAGACCTGCCATGTAACCACATGCAGCAGCTACAAAGAAGCCGATTAGCAAAGCTACGAGAACACCTACGATAACAAGTGTCCACATTAAGCCTGCACTAATAGGTACTGCAGATACGAAGTCCCAGAATGTAAGAACTAAACCTAAAAGGATGATACCGAACACGATGATAACAGATTTTGTGCTCATATCTGTATCCATACGATGCAATGCACGTTCAGTGGAACTGCTATTCATGGATTTAACAGAAATTTTCATACCTTCGATGATTGGCTTAATCAATGTAATCAAAGTCCAAATCGCTGCGATACCAATAGCACCAGCACCGATGAAACGAACTTTAGATTTCCAAACAGCCATTGCAAATTTAGCTGTAGCACCGCCGTCTGGAGCAAACATATTAGTTAAATAAGGTACGAAGCCAGCCCAAGCGATGAGTACACCAACTAGGATAGCGATACCAGAAGCAATACCGATAAGGTAACCAGCACCTAACAATGCTGTAGAGAAGCCCAATGGAATTTGAGTAATACCCTTGCTACCTACAGGAAGCCAGAAGCTCATGCTGTCGCCAAGGACTTTGAAACCATTTGCACAAAGACTGATAATACCAGCTACAAGACCACCGGATACGATGTCGCCCATACCGGAGCTAGATTGAGGGCCTTGGCCAGCATTGTGGGAACCAACCTTCAAGATTTCTGCTGCTGCACGGCCTTCTGGATATGGTAGATCACTATTTACTACCATGGCACGACGCAATGGAATGGTGAATAACACACCAAGGGAACCACCGCATGCGCAGAGCAAGAATGTTTGCCAGAATGGGAAGCCATTCCAATAGCCAAGCATGAGTAGACCTGGCAAGATAAAGATAATTGCGGACAAAGTACCGGCTGCAGAAGCCTGAGTTTGTACCATGTTGTTTTCAAGAACGTTAGAATCCTTGAAGAAACGTAAGATTGCCATTGAAATAATGGCTGCCGGAATGGATGACGAGAATGTCAAACCAACCTTCAAACCGAGATATACGTTAGATGCTGTAAAAATTACAGTAATCAATGCACCAAGTAGCATCCCACGTAGTGTCAGTTCCGGCAGATGAAGGTCATGGCTCATAAAGTCATGTTTCATAAGTACTTACCTCCTCTGTGAAACTAGAGCTTAAAACAATATAATAAGCTACTTCCATTTTAACGTGTTAAAGCGATGATTTCAATATATATACGATATTTATAATGTATACATGTAAATAGATATAAATTATGCCCCTTATATGCACAAATCGCATATACAACTCCCTTCTATATGAAAATAGAAATCATTATCTTTTATTCTGTACAAATATACAGGATTTTATATAATTAAATTACCGACGATAAGGTCGGCATGTCTTTTAAGGAGGTTGTAAACATTATGGAAACAAGAATTGAATACGATTCAATGGGACCAGTCGAAGTCGACGCTAGACGAATTTACGGACCTCAAACGCAACGCTCGTTCAATAACTTTAAGATCGGTGACCACCGTATCCCTATTGAAGAAATCAAAGCGCTTGCGCTTGTAAAAAAAGCATGTGCTTTAACCAATGCAAAATGTGGCGCAGTAACTGAGGAAAAAGCGAAACTCATCGCTCAAGTAGTTGATGAGATCGTAGACGGCAAATGGGATGATGAGTTCCCGTTAACCGTATTCCAAACAGGTTCTGGCACACAAACCAACATGAATGTGAACGAGGTAATCGCTCACCGGGCTAAACAGTTAGATGAAAGCAACCCGCTCCATCCTAACGACGATGTAAACCGCGGCCAAAGTACAAATGATACATTCCCTACGGCAATGCATATCTGTGGATACTTTGAAATTACAAAACGGGTAATCCCTGCATTGGACGGCCTTATCGCATCCTTTGAAAAATTACAAGAAAAAGGAAAAGGCTTACAAAAAGTTGGTCGTACTCACCTACAAGATGCGACTTTCATCATGGTGGACCAAGAAATTAGCGCCTTTGTGGACGGCTTAAAAACTGCTAAAACTATGCTCCTTCAAAACGCTGACTACCTACTCGATGTAGCCCTTGGTGGCACTGCAGTCGGCACAGGTGTAAACACGCCTAAAGGCTATCTAGACGTTATGGAAACTGTATTGCCAGAGGTAACAGGTGCTCCATTCCGCGTGAAGAACAACAAATTCCAAGGGCTAGCTCTCAAAGATGCGTTTATGATGGCTCACGGTGCACTTAATACATTGGCGACTACCTTATTCAAAATCGCTAACGACGTGCGTTTCTTAGGCTCTGGTCCTCGCTGTGGTTACGGCGAATGGCATCTACCTGAAAATGAACCGGGCTCCTCCATCATGCCAGGCAAGGTAAATCCTACACAATGCGAAGCATTGACCATGGTATGCGCCCAAGTATTTGGCCATAATACAACTATGACGCTCTGTGCAGGCAGCGGTGCGTTCCAATTGAACGTGTACATGCCTATCATGATTTATGATTTTGTTGAAAGCTGTCGCCTCCTCGTAGATGCAATGAATTCTTTCACAACACACTGTATTGACGGTGTAGAATTCGTACCGGAAAAACTCAACTTCTTCGTAGAACAATCCCTTATGATCGCCACATCCTTAACACCATACATCGGCTACGACAAGAGTGCTAAGGTAGTAAAAGAAGCGTACAAACGCGGTTGCTCTATTAAAGAAATCATCTTGGAAGAAAAACTCATGACCGAAGACGAATTCGGCGAAGCAGTTCGCATGAAATAAAATCTCTCTCATCTCTATGACATATCTGTAACATCCTCTCATACCTCAAATGAACGGAAACAGCCCCGATACCAAATGTATTGGGGCTGTATTTTAAATTATGACTTCATTACATATTTAATAAAAAGAAAACCTAAAATGTAAAATATTACTATACCAAGATATACATATGGTAATGAGCTTAGTAATCCATCAATTGGAATACCATAAAAAAAATGATGTAAAACATGAATTATAGGAAATATAATAGCCACGAGTATAATACTATAAAATAAAAACTTAAAAACACTTTTCACTTTACTACTCCCATCCAATAAAGCAATCCAAGAAAAAAGGATGGCCTCTAAAACTAATGGTAAATGAATATGCACAAATACTAACCTCTTTTACGTCTTAAATAGTTATAAATATAATTCCAGGCCACATAAAACAAAAGTATTAATACATATGCGATAACAAAGAAATAAAAGTCTACTTCATCTTCAATCAACTCTGGGTTTGTGACAAGACTATATGGAATACATATAAGTAAAAAAAGTACTAAACCTCGTACAAAATAATTATAAAGCTTTAAAAACATATATTTACTTCCAACATAAACACTATACTTTCACAATACAACTAAAAACCTTATCTCTAATACCTTAAGAGTTTTATAGCAATTAATATCATAAAAAATACGATTAAAAAAACATATGTCATATTGAATAGATTATTAATCTCTTTAAACCCATTTTGCTTAAATGCTTCTATTAATAGCTTTACTTGTTTACGACCGAGTATATATAAAAGTATATGGAATACTATTGCCGCAAGTATTGCTGCTTTTATATTTCCTTCGTATCCACCAGTTATCATTGCACTAATAAGAGCTATATCCATAAGAATAATTGGAATAGTACATATAATAACTCTGTAGATAAAAAATTTACTATACATTAATCTGCACCTATAAAATAGATCTACAATAGCGAACGCTTCGATTTAGTTAATCATTCAATTAAACATCATCCACAATAATATGGCTGTCATGAAATATAAATAATACCGAAAAACCTTCGCATTAGAATAGCTTTTTGAGGACTTAAGTTTAAATGTTGCAATGATTTCAATAATAAATAAGATACCTCCATTTACATAGAGTAAAGAATGGTAATCAACACAAACAAAATTTTAACTCTAATATATCATAAATTTTATATAAGTTCATATAATAAAAAGAGGTATTGTATTTTCATATACAACACCTCTTTTAATTTATTCCCTATGATTTTCTAAAATTTAATAACATTTATAGTCATTAATACGACAAAGGATATGATAAAAACCATCTGTTTCGTACTTAATAGTTCATAGGTCTCGTTAAATGTATCATTTTTGAATGCTTGTATTATCAGTTCTTCTTGTTTACTGAGTTCCAGGTATATATCTAAATGGCATCCAACTGCCACTAGTATTGCTATTTTGAGATATCCTTTATATATATCTGCTGTCATGTCGTAGATTAGAGAGATATCAAATATAGCAAGTAGAATGATACATATAAGAAATTTATGGATAAAGGATGTATTATACATTTTTGTATCCCTATAATGAGCTCATCTTTTATTCTAAGGAGCTCACCTTTACTTCTATGCTACTCCGTCAAAGAATGTAATAACTGTAATTTCTCGTGGGCAGTTAATACGGATTGGGAACCAGTGGCCTGTACCGTTATTGACGTAGCACACGCTTTGTTCTTCTACATAGCGCCCTTTTGTATATGGAGTGCCAGTTGGCACTACAGGAACGCCCATAAATACAATTTGACCACCATGAGTATGACCAGAGAGGGTCAACGGAATTTTACGTTCAATGGCTTCTTCAAAGAATTCGGGGTGATGCGCCAATAGGATAACAAAGGCATAGTCTGGAATACCGGATAAAGCCTTATCAATCATAGCTTCACGTTTTTCTTTTTCTCGATCATTGTCGTACGCAACCCCCGCAATATATACCGGTTGTTTACCACCCATAATTTGAATATTGCTATTCACAAGAATATTCATTGGTGTATTGTGTTTTAGTTCATCTAGTACCTTATTCACATCGTGATGGTATTCGTGATTACCTAATATAAAATCTACACCGTCTGGAATTTGTTTTGCAAAGGTCGTCAGTCTTTCACAGACTTGAGGCAACCAAGCAATTTTATCGATGAGGTCACCAGTAATAACAACGCGATTAGGCTTTTCTACAAGGGCGAGCTTTAAAATTTCATCAAGATCATCTAAGTCGATGCTTGGCCCTACATGAATATCGCTGAGTTGAACGATTTTATAATCCTTTAACCCAGGCGGTAAATTCGTATAACCGAAGCTTTCATGAGTAACCTCAATCTCATGTTGCCCTACATAGGCTGCATAGCTAGAACCGCCTATGGTTGCTAACGGCACTACTGTAGCTGCCGTTCTAAAGAAGGCACGGCGGCCCGTTCTATTTTCCTCTGGCGTTTTACTCCAAATCTTATTGACCGCCCAGTATAATAGGCCAAGCACAATAAACACAGGAATAGCCAAGAATAAACCAAAAAGGAAACCATAACTTTCAGTACGGAATATATTCATCAACGGATAATACATCGTTCCGTATAGATCCACTTGATTGAGTATATAGTATCGGATAGCAGCGAACCACGCACCGATAATAATTAGATAACCTACCCAAGCAGGCCATTTCTTTTTAGGCTTCCACAAGTTGAGGAAAAGCGCCCAAAATCCTACCAATCCTATTATGAGGATAGCAGAAAAAATGATATTAAATAGTAGTCTCATTCATTGCTCCTACAAATTACTTTGCCATCTCCGTCAATTTACCATGAGGACCTGCCCAAGCATAGTCGGCGAACTCATCGCGCTTGATGAGCATCCAGTCCTTTGGCAATTGCTTTTGAATAGCTTCGATTGTTATATTTTTAGCATCTCCTGCATACGTTAAATCGCCACGGAATGCTTTCATAAACCATTTCCGATGAGAGAAAATATGTGTTATTTCTTTTACTAATACAGGTTGTAAAGATAGTTCAAAACCTAGGTCCTGAACTAATTCTTCAAGGCCTCGTTCACCCTCGTCAAAGGTAGATACCATTTCCACCGAAGGGAATTCCCACATGGATCGTAACAACCCACGATTAGGTCGTTTATGCAATAGATAGTAATCTTTGTATTGTAAGATACCTACAAATAGAGGAACCTCTACGACCTTCGTTTTCTTTATGCGCACAGGTAATTTGTCTGTATCCTTATGTTGGTATGCTTCGCACATGTTTACAATAGGGCACTCCCCACAGCGTGGAGACTTTGGAATGCACACAGCAGAACCAAAATCCATCAAGGCTTGGTTAAAATCTCCAGGCCGATCGTGAGGTAATGTGTCCTCTACAATAGCAGTTATGGCCTTCTTACCTTTAGTGCTCAAAATATCATCAAAGATGCGATATAAACGAGCGTAAATGCGCAGCACGTTGCCGTCCACAGCTACCTCTGGTTCGTTGTATGCCATAGATAGCACGGCCCCAGCTGTATAAGATCCTACGCCCTTCAAGGATTCCATAGTCTTACGGTCACGGGGCACGATGCCACCGTAGTTTTCTACGACATCCTTCACGCCAAGGCGCAAGTTACGAGCACGGCTATAGTAACCAAGCCCCTGCCAAGCGTGAACGACCTCATCCTCAGTAGCCTTTGCTAAATCCTCCAAGGTTGGGAATAAACGCATCCAGTTGTCATAGTAGGGCTTCATCGCCTCAATGCGCGTCTGCTGGCTCATCACCTCAGACACCCAAATCTTATAAGGGTCTCCACAATCGCGCCATGGCAACTCCCGTTTATGCACATCATACCACGTCAATAGCTGTGGCACCCACTTAGGGTTCTTTTTATCAGTCATATTACCTCAATATATTATAAATTTAGGACTCTAGTACCACTTTCGTAACTACATAGCCCCTTTTTGTACTTTAATATCCACTAGTCTTATCTTGATGCAAGCTAATAAGGTCCAACTTATCCGTTAATATACAGATCAATACGCGCCAAATGTTCGCTTTCAAGAACGATATCTACAGTGGTCAAATCCATCTTATCTACCGTACTATTGTCTCGACCAAATACGATAGGTCCTTTTAGTTTCTTGCCTTCTAACAGCATTGGCAACCATTGGCGGTCACCATCCCACATGTGCTCATAGGGAATTTCATCGATTGTGAGCCAATGAGGCTCCATTTCGTCCGTTTCCTCTACATTACCTGTGAAAGTACGCAAAAAATATACATAACCTACATGGGTTAAGCTTTCATCAAAAGGAAATTGAAAGTCAAAGGCAGCCACACATTCTAAATCTTCTGGACGTCCATAAAGTCCAGATTCCTCAAACAACTCACGGATAGCACAGTCTCGGAAGCTTTCACCAGCCTCGAGTTTACCGCCAAATCCATTATATTTATCAGCCCCGAAACCGCGTTTCTTACGACCTAGCAATATGCGATTTTGTTCATCAATAGGAAATACGAGCGTCGTCGGTTTCATAGGGCCTCCTTAATCGTTAAAATAATACCCTATTATTATACCATTATTTCATGTACGAATGGGCTAATTATGGTATGATTAAGAGTATAGATTTTCTTATACGGAAGGAGGCACATGATGAATAAACCACTACGATTTAACATCGCACTAGGGCGCACAAAGCCTGTTAATATTCGGAACGAAGAAGTGCGCTGCCCCTTCTGTGATCGTTCAAAATTAACGGATATTCTAGATACATCAGGTCATATCATATGGCTCATGAACAAATATCCTGTATTAGATAAAACATGGCCAACAGTTATTATTGAAACGGAAACGGACGAAGGCGAATTTTCTACATTGCCTGCCGATGAAGCGGCTCGTATTCTCCAATTTGGCCTAGATAAATGGCGTGAAACACGAGAACGGAAAGAGTTCAAATCAGTACTCTTCTTCAAAAATCACGGATACATGTCTGGCGGTTCCATCCGCCACCCTCACAGCCAAATTATAGGCCTTGAGGATTACGATTACCACGAAGATATTACGGCCCAAAATATGGAAGGCTGGCTCTTGTACGAAGATCAAGATGTGCGCATCACCTTATCTACACAGCCCATCATTGGTTTCTTCGAGTACAACATTCGATTCAAACCAGATGCGCCCGTTCGTTCTGTGTCCGTCCGATTGCAACAAGTGCTACGTTATGTTTTGCGTAGCATCGCTAATTACAGTCAGTCTTATAACTATTTTGTATATAATCTTGAGGATGGTTACGACTATATCAAGGTAGTAGCCCGTTATGTCACAACACCACTTTACGTGGGTTACAAAATTCCTCAAACGTGCGACGAGGAACGAGCTGCAAAAATCATTCAAGACATTGCGCCGTACTTCCACGCCTCTAAATAGTTTAATATACAAATTGTATCTAAATAATTTTAATATATTTGAAAGGATGTTTATGAAAGTATTTGCCATCGGCGATCTCCATCTATCTGGCAATCCTCCAACGAAGCCGATGGATATTTTTGGTCCCCATTGGGATAATCACTGGAGCCGCATCAAAGAAGATTGGATCTCCCGTGTAACAGACGAAGATATAGTCTTTCTCGTAGGTGACATGAGTTGGGCCCTTCGACTAGATGAAGCAGCTTGCGACTTACAAGAAATTGCATCCATGCCGGGCAAGAAATATATGATCCGCGGCAATCACGACTACTGGTGGGCCTCCGCTAACAAGATGAGAAATCTCATGGGCGATGCTATCACCTTTTTACAAGGTCATGGTACAGCACAGCTCATTCAAACAGAAGAAGGCCCTCACATCATCGCTTTTGGTGGAACGCGTGCCTATCTCTGCCCTGGCGACTCCCATTTCTCACCAGAAACGGACCAATCGATTTACGAAAGAGAATTGATGCGCACCGAAGCAGCATTACAAGAAATGGATGTGGCTGTGGAAAGACTCCTACAACAACTCACAGCGGAAACAACCATAGAAACAACAGATTCTGAAACAACCATAGAAACAACAGGTTCTAAAACAACAGAGCCATTAACAATAGACATACACAACACACCAGTAACAAAACTGTTATTGTTACACTACCCTCCGTTCAATGAGTCCAACGCTCCTTCAGGCTTTACAGCACTCATGGAGACATACAATGTAGATACTTGTATCTTTGGACATTTACACGATCAAATATCCTTTAAGCGCATTCCAAAGGAATTTGGTTCTACTAAATTAGAGCTAGTGTCTGCAGATTACCTAGACTTTAGACTGAAAGAAATTATGTAAGGAGAGCCCATGAGTCGCATTCATAAAGAACATTTACAAGCAGGATATATCTTTGGTGATACTATCAACCAAGAATATATTTACTTGCCCTCTGGTGAGGTAGGCACTGACCATCCTTTGGCTGTCCTCGAAACACCGACAAAGCGTGAGGATATCACATTGGATGAAGCAGTCCACATGATTGATACATTAACACTAAAACGTTGTAGTCACCCTACACTAGGGAAAAAATCATTTTAATAACAAATAGATTATAAAAGCACATTAATAATCATAACCACCCGTAGAACGGGTGGTTTGCTCTGACCCTATAAGGGTCTTTCTCTAGTGGTGGCCCTCTAAAGAGGGCATTGAATGATCTGACAACCACTCTATTACCACTGGCTGCCCCCTACTCGGGGGCTTTTATTTTGCCTATTTTACTGGCTCACCCGTAAACGGGTCGGTGTATTCTTTAAAGTTTAATGTATCTTGCGCTATATCCTCTTGTAGTTGATTGCGAATATACTCTTTTATCGCTCCTTCATATCGTCCTACCGTATCCACATAATATCCTCTACACCAGAAATGTCTATTTCCATACTTATATTTTAAATTTGCGTGTTTATCGAATATCATGAGGCTACTTTTACTTTTTAAATATCCCATAAAACTCGATACGCTTAAATGTGGTGGTATCGTTACTAACATATGAATATGATCCGGACAGCATTCCGCTTCTATTATCTCTACATTTTTTCTCTTACATAAATCTCGTAAGATTTTACCTATATCAGCTTTTATCCGACCGTAAATTATTTGTCTTCTATACTTTGGAGCAAAAACAATATGATATTTACATCTCCATTTACTATGTGATAAGCTTTTTACGTCATTCATTGACATTGAACCTCCTATGTTGAAATGTTGTGGTTGCCAGACCAACTTCATTCTATCACTAGGAGGTTCTTTCCTTTTCTCTAAGAATTTTTACCGACCCCCAGTTTAACTGGGGGTTTAGTCATGCCTATTCGGCGTACAAATATAACAAAAACCCTTATCTACTATTAATAGATAAGGGTTTTTCTTGTAATATGTGACTTGCCTTCGGTAGAATCGCTACACAAGAATATTCCAAAAAAGTCTAGGAATATATAGATTATCATACGGTAATATGTAGTGTACGTCCTGTAGGTTTATACTCAATAATTTCTACACCTGCTGTATTAAGCATCCGCTTAGATGCTTTTACCTCTTTTGTATCCTTATAGAGATCATCGCGATAAATAACGGCCTTAATACCACTTTGAATGATGGCTTTGGCACATTCGTTACATGGGAAAAGGGTTACATAAATCTTAGAGCCCTCTAGAGAGCCGCCTCGATAGTTTAGGATAGCATTGAGTTCGCTATGTACGGTATAGAAATATTTATTATCGTCTGCCGTATCGCGTTCCCAAGTGAAATCATCATCACTACAGTTTAAAGGCATACCATTGTAACCAATAGATAAAATTTTATTATCATTGCTTACGATACATGCACCAACTTGCGTATTTGGATCTTTAGAACGTTGTGCTGCCAAAATGGCAACGCCCATGAAGTATTCATCCCAAGAAATATAATCGCTACGTTTTGCCATAATTACCTCACTATAAAATAAGCCCCCTTCTACCTATGTAGTTGGGGGCTTACAGTATTAAACGAATAGAATATCGTTATTTAACAACGATATTTACAAGTTTACCCGGTACGTAAATAACTTTTACGATATTTTTACCTTCTGTAAACTCTTGAACACGGCTAGATTCTTTAGCCAATGTTTCTAATTCTTCTTTCGTAATATTTACAGAAACAGTAAGTTTATCGCGAACTTTACCATTTACTTGTAATACTACTTCTACTTCATCTACAACAAGAGCTGCCTCTTCATATACAGGCCAGTTTTCAGTGTGGATGGATGTAGTTTCACCCAATTCATGCCACAACTCTTCTGTCATATGAGGAACGAATGGAGCTAAAAGAAGTAATAAAGAATGAGTCAATTCATTAGCCAAAGCGCTATTGATTGTTTCAGCTTTATCCTTATGAGCGTACATAGCATTTACAAGTTCCATGATGGCAGAAATGGCTGTATTGAAGTTGAAGTTGTTATCGAGATCTTCTGTTACCTTTTTGATAACCCGGTGTAACTCGCGACGCAAAGCGAATTCGTCTTTTGTAAGTTCACCAGTTACATTTTTCTTACCTTCTTCGTTGTATGCATCAACGATACGCCATACACGACCTAAGAAACGATAAGAGCCTTCAACACCTTGGTCAGACCAATCGAGGTCACGATCTACAGGAGCCGCAAAGAGAATGAACAAACGGGCAGTGTCTGCACCATAAGTATTGATAATTTCTTCAGGAGAAACTACATTACCTTTGGATTTAGACATCTTGCTGCCTTCTTTAAGAACCATACCTTGTGTCAACAAACCACGGAATGGTTCGTTAGCTTCGATAAGGCCTAAATCATGAATAACTTTCACAAAGAATCGAGAGTATAACAAGTGCAAGATCGCATGTTCAATACCACCGATATATTGGTCAACGTTCATCCAGTAATTAGCAATTTTTTTATCGAATGGAGCTTGGTCATTTTTAGCATCTGTATAGCGCAAGAAGTACCAAGAGGAATCGATAAATGTGTCCATCGTATCTGTCTCACGACGTGCAGGGCCACCACATTTAGGACATGTAGTGTTTAGGAAGCTTTCAGATGTAGCCAATGGAGATACGGCACCAGATTCAAATTTAACATCCTCTGGCAAGCGTACTGGCAATTCTTCTTCAGGAACGAGTTGTTCACCACATTTTTCACAATATACGACAGGAATTGGCACGCCCCAGTAACGTTGACGAGAAATCAACCAGTCACGAAGGCGGAAGTTTACTTTACCTTCACCAATACCGCGTTCATTAAGAGCAGCTGTAATATTTTTACGAGCCTCTTCAGATGTTTGGCCGTTAAAATCACCAGAGTTAACTAGAATACCATCTTCATGGTACCATTCTTGCCATTTTTCAAGGCTATATTCTTCGCCTTCACGAGCTACAACTTGTTTAATAGGCAAGTCATATTTATGAGCAAACTCCCAGTCACGTTCATCATGTGCTGGTGAACCCATAACGGCGCCTGTACCATAGTCTACTAATACATAGTTTGCAATCCAAACTGGAACTTGTTCGCCAGACATAGGGTTTACTGCATAGGAACCAGTGAACATACCTTCTTTTGGTGCATCTGTAGATGTACGGTCGATATCGCTCATATTGCGCATACGCGTAATGAAAGCTTCTAGTTCAGCTTTATTAGGAGCATTTTCAATAAGGCGTTCTACATATGGATGTTCAGGAGCTAATACAACATAGCTTACGCCGTAAATAGTATCTACACGTGTTGTATACACAGATACACGTTCATTGATGGATGGAACTTCGAAGGAGAACTCTGTACCTTCAGAGCGACCAATCCAGTTCTTTTGCATCAATTTAACACGTTGTGGCCAGTGATCAAGAGTGTCTAAATCAGTTAACAAGCGATCAGCATATTCTGTAATACGCAAGAACCATTGAGACAAATCTTTTTTCTCAACTGGGTTATCACAGCGCCAGCAAGCACCGTCGATAACTTGTTCGTTCGCCAATACAGTATGGCACGTTTCACACCAGTTTACTTTAGCTTCTTTTTTGTATGCTAAGCCTTTTTTATAAAATTGTTGGAAGAACCATTGGGTCCATTTGTAATAATCTTCTTTACATGTTGCAACTTCACGGTCCCAATCATAGGACAAACCAAGTGCTTTTTGTTGCAATTTCATGTTCTCGATGTTGTCCAGTGTCCATGTTTTAGGTGCAATACCATGTTTGATAGCCGCATTTTCAGCAGGCATACCAAAGGAGTCCCAGCCCATTGGATGCAGCACGTTGAAGCCCTTCATTTTTTTGAAACGAGCTACTACGTCGCCGATGGAATAGTTACGCACGTGACCCATGTGTAAGTTACCAGATGGGTACGGGAACATTTCTAATACATAGTATTTTTCTTTAGATTCATCATATTCTGTTTTAAATGTATGGTTATCTTCCCAATACTGTTGCCACTTTTTCTCAATATCTTGGGCTACATATTTTTCATTCATGTAGGGGCCTCCTCATATAGTCAACCTCATTAGTTGCCGTTTTATAATCAATATTTTTATTTTACTACGTACTATGAAAGCAGTCAAACTCTAGCGTTTTACTACTTGTACAGATTTTGTTAAACGTTTTTTCTCTGCCTTAGCTTCCTCTGCTTGACGTTTTTTCTCAGCTTTTGCTTGTTCAGCTTCTTCTTTAGCTTTTCGTTTAGCTAATTCTTTTTCCTCTTTAGCTTTGCGTTTAGCTTCAGCCTTCGCGGCTTTTGCCTTTTCTTTTTCTTCTAAGCGCAATTTGTATTGTTCAAGCTTAGTTAATGGTTTTGTTTCTTCTACTACAGGTTCAGGAGCAACCGCTGTAGGAGATTTAGGAATGCCACGTCCTAAGTCTTTACCTTGAATCATAGCGATAGTACTTTCATCTTCAAAGCCTTTACGCCATGCAGCAAAACCACCAAGCTGTAATTCTTTTACGAGATCTAGTTTCAAACCTAAAGACGTATTATCTTCAAACCAGATACGGTCAGAACCAGAGCCAGTTGGGATGGATAAATAATATAGTTTTAATCGATCATCCCAAGTCATTTTATCTTTGTAATTTGCAAAATAGCTACCTGTGTTTTTCATAGCCAAAGTTTCGCCTTTTGCATAGCCATTAGTATCATGCCATAAACGCATATAGAATGGTACCCCCAGCACTAGTTTTTGAGAAGGTACTTCAGAAATCATTTTCTCTGTATGATTACGAACCCATGGATAACTTGCTACAGGACCTGCTGTTGTACTTTTAGCCCATGTTTCGTCATAGGCCATGAGAACCACATAGTCTACGGAATTAGCAAGGGCACTGCGATTATATACTAAAGACCATTCAGGGCTATCAGAATAACCAGTTACATCAATGGATGTTTTAATATTGTATTGATGTAACTGGTTAGACAAATACGCTACAAACGCTGTTAAACGATCGCGGTCAGCATAGTCGATGTTTTCAAAGTCAAAGTTATAACCATCAAAGCCGTAAATATAGGCATATTGAACAAGGTTATGAGCATATTTTTTCCATACCGATTGGTCTGCTAAAATGCCACTAGTAAAGCCAGGATCGAATCGATTCGTAATTAATGGCCATACGTGATAACCTTTACTCTTATAATCGTTAACATAATCAATACTTACATTAGGACTTGCTTCGAGGCCAAGGCTATGCAATTTGAACCAGCTTGGAGAAATGATATTATCACCACTAGTATTCAGTTTTGCTTGATATGGAGTTCCCTGTGTTGGCCATGGGTCAAAGGCCCAGGACAATGGTGTTTGCATTGTATACGGAGCTTTTACAGTAGAAGCTTGCGGAGCAGGACCTAATGTTAATTGTCCATTATTCTTTGTATAATTTACACCAAGCATAGCTGGATCAGACTCTATATCAACATAAGTCATCCCATTTTTACTTGTGGTAGGCAATTTTACAGGTTCACCTACAGCAGCAGGATTTAAAATAATAGTATTCCCTTGTAACTCTGTTTGAGGTACATATACTGTATAGGATGTTTTATATTGATTAGCTTCGTAATGACGCGTAGTATTCGCTAAAAATTGATCTATAGGAACTAATACTTCTGCTTGAACAGCAGTACTGGATAAAGCTGACATTACTAAAGCTGTTAAAGATTTTAAAATAGTAGATTTACGAATCATGAACTCTCCTAACTCTAGCCCCATAAGGGGATATAATTTTAATCTCTATATTATACCATATTATATAGAATTCATCTCATTTGTTGCATGAAGGGTGCATGTAATTTATAATTTACTTTATATAATAAAAGTTATCACATAAGGAGTTTAATATGCATCAATATCTATTTTTTATAGGTGACTTTCCTATCAGGGCTTATGGTGCCATGTTAGCCTTAGCTATCATCTGTGGTGCCTCGGTTGCCTATGTTTTATTAAAAAAAGATGGTCGTGGTTGGCATGAACATATCATCGACTTTTCCATTACTGTTGCCGTAGCAGGTCTCATTGGTGCCAGATTATGGGATGTATTCTTCTTTGATTGGCAGTACTATGGCAATCATTTACTAGAAATCCCCTTTGTATGGCAAGGTGGCATGGCCATTCAAGGAGGTGTCGTTCTTGGCACCATTGCAGGCTATTGGTACTTACGTAAAAATAATATCGACTTTTGGGCCTTTGCCGATTTATTCGCACCAGCATTGATTTTGGCACAATCTGTAGGCCGTATGGCAAATCTCTTAAATGGCGATGCCTTTGGTCATCCTACGGGCGGTAATTTTGGTATTCTCTACCCTGAAAGCACGTTAGCACATCGCACCTACGGCAATCAACCATTATGGCCAGCCGAAATCTGGGAAGGTCAAATCGACATTCTTATCTTTGTAGCCCTCCTATTATTCGGTTCCTTCAAACATGCTAAAGGCCAAGTATTTGTCCTATACGCTATTCTCTACTCTACAGCTCGTTTCTTCTTAGAGTTCTTGCGTGGTGATTATGTAAATCTAACATTAGGTTTAAAATCTGCTCAAATGACTAGCCTTGTAGCAATCATTGTGGGCATCTGTGTATTTATCTATCTAGGCTATCTAGAAAAGAAAAATCAAGCTGTTAAAGTTGCTACAGAGCCAACAGTTAAAACTAAAAAGCGTAAATAAAACAAAAAATAACAAAAAAAGTCCTTCATTCGTAGGTTTGCCCTTTGAATGAAGGATTTTTATATGTAAGCTATAATTTACGATTTTCCTAGCAAGCTAAATCAATATATATAAAACCTTGTCTTACAAATTTTCTTTAGCTTTTAATGCATCTAGCTCTTCTAATGCTCGATTAGCAATGAGTGCATTCTTCTCTTTTTTCTTACGTACTTTTTGAGGCCATGGATCCATGATGCCAAAGTTGACATTCATCGGTTGGAAGTTAGACCCTTCGTAGTTAGAAATATAGTGGCTAAGAGAACCAATTGCCGTAGTTTTAGGGAAGTCTATAAATGGACGTTCTTCCAAATAACGATCCACTTGTAAACCTACCATAAGACCACTCGCAGCAGATTCTAAATACCCTTCTACGCCTGTCATTTGACCAGCGAAGAATAGACGTGGTTCCTTTTTAAGTTGGAACGCATGATTCAATAACTCAGGAGAGTTAATATATGTATTGCGGTGCATAACGCCATAACGAACGAATTCAGCATTTTCTAGACCTGGAATCATACCAAACACACGCTTTTGTTCGCCCCATTTTAAATGAGTTTGGAAACCTACCAAGTTAAACATGGTGCCTTCTTTATTCTCCTTACGCAATTGTACTACTGCATAAGATTCCTCATTAGTCCGTTTATCTACTAAGCCAACTGGTTTAAGTGGACCATAGCGTAAAGTGTCTTCCCCACGGCTCGCCATGATTTCAACAGGCATGCAACCTTCAAAGTAGATTTCCTTTTCAAAATCCTTCGGTTGCACGGCTTCAGCCGTAGTGAGCTCACGCCAGAATGCTTTGTATTCCTCTTCTGTCATAGGACAATTAAGGTAATCTGCATCGCCCTTGTCGTAACGAGAAGCGGCAAATACTTTGTCGTAATTCAAAGATTCTGCGGTAACAATAGGAGCTGCTGCATCGTAGAAATAAAAACCTGTTTCACCTGTTAAGGCTTTTATTTTATCGCCTAATGCTTCAGACGTAAGTGGACCAGAAGCCAAAATAACAGTGCCTTCAGCAGGAATCTCCGTCACCTCTTCATGGTGAACTGTGATATTAGGATGACCCTTTACCTTTTTCGTCACCATTTCACTAAATAAATGACGATCAACGGCTAAGGCGCCACCGGCAGGTACAGCAGTTGCATCGGCACATTCCATAATAAGGGAACCTAAACGACGCATTTCTTCTTTTAAAAGACCTACTGCATTTTCAATATTGCCAGCCCGCAAGGAGTTACTACATACGAGCTCTGCAAATTGATCTGTTTGGTGCGCTGGAGAACTCTTTACAGGGCGCATTTCATATAAGTCTACATGAATGCCTCGATTAGCGAGTTGCCAAGCCGCCTCAGAACCTGCTAGGCCCGCACCAATAACAATAACATTTTTATTATTCAACTGTTGTTTCCTCTTTTTTAGCTTTGCTAGACTTTTTAGACTCTTTAGACTCTTTAGATTCTTTTACAGTTTCTTCACTAGCTTCGCTTTTTTTCTTTCTTGTTTTCTTTGGTGGCCTAGTTGGACATGTTTCATTGGAACAGAACTTTTTAGTTGTCCCATTTTTATATGTCTTTTCAACCATAATAGAACCACATGTGTCACAGAAATCATGGGTTGGTTTATCCCATAATGTAAAGTCACATTGTGGGTATCGATTGCAGCCGTAGAATAAACGACCACGACGAGACTTACGTTCTACGATTTCCCCGTCCTTACATTTAGGGCAAGTTACACCTGTACTTACTGTAATAGGTTTAGTATTTTTACATTCTGGGAAATTAGAACATGCTAAGAACTTACCATAGCGACCAAATTTATATACCATTGGACTATTGCAAAGTTCACAGGTTTCATCGCTTTCCATAGATGCAATTTCAATGCGATCTACATCGCTTGCATCTTCTAGCTCTTTAGCAAATACCTCGTAGAAGTCAGATAATACTTTTACATACGTATCTTTACCAGATGCAATAGCATCAAGTTCTTCTTCAAGGTCTCGCGTAAAGCCAGTGTTGATGATTTTTTCAAAGTACGCGATCAAGAAGTCTACTACTACAAAGCCTAACTCTGTTGGAACGAATTGTTTATTCGTATTTTCTACATAGTTACGGCTAACGATTGTATCTAGAATTGGTGCATACGTACTAGGACGACCAATACCGAGTTCTTCCAATGTTTTGATAAGACTCGCCTCAGAGTAACGAGGAGGTGGTTGCGTGAAATGTTGTTCAGGCAATACCTCTACCGTATGGGCTGCATCATTCTTTTTAAGAGCAGGCAATTGAGGAGCATCCTCTTTTTTTGTATCTTCATAAACGGCGCTAAAGCCAGGGAAGATAACACGAGAGCCTGTAGCTTTAAACGTATAATCATTTTGAACAGACAACTCAATCGTTGTAGATTCATTTTGTTGTGGTGCCATTTGGCTCGCCATAAAACGATTCCAAATTAACGTATACAGCTTAAGTTCATCACGACTCAAGAAGGGCTCAACCATTTTAGGTGTGAGCTCAAGAGATGTGGGACGAATTGCTTCATGCGCATCTTGAGCAGAACCCTTAGCACCATACATATTTGGTTTAGACGGATAATAATCTTCACCATAGTTGCGAAGAATATAGTCCTTAGCCATAGCTTGCATCTCTTTAGAGATACGCGTTGAGTCTGTACGCATGTACGTAATCAAACCTACGTGGCCATAGGATCCAATTTCAAGACCTTCGTAAAGATGTTGCGCAATCATCATGGTACGCTTCGCACCAAAGTTCAATTTACGCACACCATCTTGTTGCAACGTAGACGTTGTAAACGGAGGTGCCGCTTTACGAGAACGTTTGCGCTTTTCAATATTTGTCACTACTGCATCGGCTCCGCCAATATCATCTACTACGGCTTGTGCTTCACTTTCAGTAGTAATATCGATTTTCTCGCCTTTGATATGAGTCAGTTCTGCTGTAAAAGCCTCTTTTTTAGGTGTTTCAAAGTTTCCTTCAATAGTCCAATATTCTTGTGGCACGAAAGCTTGAATTTCTCGCTCTCTTTCACAGATAAGTCGAACTGCAACGGATTGCACACGACCTGCGCTGAGGCCTTTACAAACCTTTTTCCATAACAAGGGACTCAATTTATAGCCTACGATACGGTCTAATACACGGCGTGCTTGTTGGGCATCAACCATGTTCATATCGATAGTGCGTGGAGACTCTAAAGCCTCTGCTACGGCATTTTTAGTAATCTCATTGAACGTAATACGACATGTAGATGTAGGATCTACATTTAAAATGTACGCTAAATGCCAAGAAATAGCCTCCCCTTCGCGGTCAGGGTCAGTTGCGAGCAATACGGCACTGCTTTCATCTGCATAAGAAACGAGTTCATCAATAACCTTTTTACGAGTTACCAAATTGCTATAACGAGGCGTGAAATCATGTTCGATATCGATGCCCATTTGAGATTTTGGCAAATCTCGTAAGTGGCCCATACTCGCCTTTACAACATAGTTAGGGCCTAAGAACTTTTCAATTGTTTTAGATTTAGCAGGAGACTCTACGATAACCAATACTTTGCCATCAGGATTATATACGCGTGGTTCACGTTGCTCTGGTGGCACGGAGGTTTGTAGTACAGATTTATCCCGTACAACCCCCATTGGAGTAAGGGATTCTTTAGTAACCTTACGCTTTATGGTAGTACTCTCTTTCTTAGTACTTTTCTTTTTACTATCTTTACTAGTACTAGCTGCTTTTGGCTCGCCAATAACGATTGATCGTTTAATGGACAAGTATATCACTCCTAGTCATATTAATATAGCCTCTCGGCGGATGATTCTCTATAGCCCCTTCCATTTCTAACTCTAGTAATAAGGGCTGCAGTTGTTGTAATGGAATAGAGGTCGCTTTCAAAATATCACTAACAGTGATACATCGATCATGAGGTATTTCGCTTAAGATTAGACTCCTATCCACATTAAAGCTTAACATAGAGAGCCCTTGTGTATCAACACCCTGACCCTGATTCCCTATTTGATTGCTATCTTTTACACCCATTGTATCTCTTTTATTTGGTGATGAAAGTGTTTCTTTAGTACTAAACATATCTCGCAAGGTTAAATGATATTCCTTAACGATGTCCTCATAACCAGTTAATACAAAGGCGCCATTACGCATGAGGAATTTATTGCCATCTGCCGTGTGGTCTAATAAATTACAAGGTACTACAAATACATCCCGACCTTCGCTAACAGCCATATCCGCCGTAATCAATGAACCACTACTTCCTTTTGCCTCTACTACGATTACACCTCTACTAAGGCCACTAATGATACGATTTCGAGCAGGAAAATGTTTAGCAGATGGTGGCGTACCAGGTGGGTATTCAGATACAAGTAAACCTTTGTTTTCTAAGATTCGGTCAAATAATTTTGTATTCTCTCGAGGATATGCTATATCTAAGCCACACCCCATGACTACAATACCATACCCCTGACTCGCTAACAGTCCTTCATGACCATGTGCATCGATACCTCTTGCGCCACCACTGACGATAATAGTGCTGTATTTACCAAGCTCTTTACCTAGCATTCTCGCCACATTACGGCCGTACAAGGAACACCGCCGTGCCCCTACAAGGGCAATCCGATTTAACCGTTTATCTAAAAGGGCTCTATTACCTCGCATAAACAATATAGCCGGTGGATTATAGATATGGTTCAAAATAGATGGAAAATCTTTATCTAAAAAGGTAGTAAAATCCATCTTATATTCGTCAATTTTATGAATTATATAATCTAACTTTTCATCCTTTGCCGATGATGCTATAGCACGTTTATCAGCGTTAGGAATATGTGTGTAAGGCTTTAAATTTTCAACCTTCTTAACGGCATCCCAAGCATCATAGGGCGACCCAAAATCCTCTATGAAACGCCGTACATGTGTAGCTCCAACATTATATAAACTTTGCAAGCCTGCAATATAAATAGTATCATCGTATCTAGTCATCTTTTCACCTATTTACCTATTTACCTGTTCTAAACAACATAGCCTCAGAAATATGATGAGGCTCCACTTGTGGGTTTCCTTCAAGGTCAGCTATAGTACGGGCTACCTTTAATATGCGATCAAAGGCACGTCCACTTAAATGAAAGTGGTCAAATATATTACCTAAAACACTCCAAGACTTATAGGTAATATTACATAACTCACCTATAGCCTTATGAGGTACAGCTCCATTAGAGTTAAACTCTAAGCCTTCATAACGTTTTTCTTGCAAAGCAGTTGCCATAATCACTTGTTGTCTCATGCTTTCACTTGTCATGGTAGACGTGGAATGATCTAATAATTGTTCTAATGTAGGCCTTTCAACGGGAATATGTAAATCAATACGGTCCATAATAGGCCCCGATAGTCGTTGCTGATAGTTTTTGACCATCGTTTCAGAACATATGCATTCCCTATGGGGATCATGATAGTAACCACAGGGACATGGATTTGCAGCCAATATACAAATAAAATTTGCCGGATATATATAATTGCCTTGAGACCTGTTGATAGTAATTGTGCGAGACTCTAATGGTTGCCTTAGAGCATCAATAACTTGACGCTGAAACTCTGGTGCTTCATCCATAAATAAAACACCTCCATGAGCAAGTGTGACTTCTCCAGGGCGTCCTTGTATACCTCCACCCACCATACTCGCCAAAGTCGCCGTATGATGTGGATGCCTAAAAGGCCTATTTCTAACGAGTCCATTATCACCGAGTAAACCGATCACATCTTGTATACGACTGACCTCAACCATTTCATTCCAAGACATCGGTGGCAATATGGTAGGTAATCGTTCGGCCATCATCGTTTTACCACCACCGGGAGGACCTATCATAATACAATGATGATGACCTGCAGCACTAATGAGCATGGCGCGTTTACCAAGCTCTTGACCTTGTACATCACCAAAATCTACATCATACGTAGTATTATGGTTTTTATTATCCATCGTATCTGTTAATATCTCATCTTGATTTTTCCCTATTTTTACCTTTTTGGAAGTTGAAATAGATTTAGATTTAACCTGATTTTCTAAGACGGTAATAATATTTTGTAATGAAGACTCGCCATATATAGTAAGATTTGGAATAGCTTTTAGATTATATCCATTTTCTACGCTTGTATATATAGTAGAATAATTAGCTTCTAACCCTGCCAATGACATCGCCAAGGTGCCAAAGGTCGGTAGCAGTGAACCATCTAAGGATAGCTCACCCATAAATAGACATCTATTCAATAAAGCTGAAATATTAGCTTTACGCCCTTTTAACTGCCCCGATGCAACGAGAATCCCTAGAGCAATCGCTAAATCGAGTCCTGCGCTACTTTTACGAATCGTAGCAGGTGCTAGGTTTACTACGATACGCCTCATAGGGAAGTCATATCCACTATTTTTAATAGCAGCCCTCACACGTTCACGAGCTTCTTTTACGGACTGATTTGGTAATCCTACGATATCAAAGACAGGTAACCCCTGCGATATATCGACCTCAACCGTAATAACACATCCATCTATACCATGTAAGGTGGCTCCATATAGTTTTGCATACATAGGTAACCTCTCTAAAAGCACTGCGGCAAATAATGAATGGAACTTTGAAAGTCTTCATGCAAGTACACTTCGATTACATCAAAAGATAACTCTTTCCAGCGCCGTCTTTTCTGATGTAGATCATAGAGAAATAACATGGCTGCCCGTTTAATATGCTTCTGTTTCTTCTTTGTGACCGCCTCTCGAGCCAATCCATGCTGCATTCCACGACGGGCTTTAATTTCAATAAAGTGATACACTAAATCACGTTTAGCAATGATATCAATTTCACCTAATTTAGTTCGATAATTCGTATCTACTACGGTAAGGCCTATTTTTTCTATATATTTAATGGCCACCCGTTCCCCCCATTTTCCCAGTTCCTTGGAATCGAGTTCATTGAATGCTTTACCTGTACTAATCGTTTTCATATATACCTCCTATTTACGTGTAGTAACTACAATAATTTATAGAATAGTTATCACTCAATCTACATCTAAACTTTCAACAGGTAACACTTACTTGTAGCGTAGAATATGGCGACTGTAAAAGTAAATAGAAAAGAGGTTCCTAATAGTCACATCGGTGACCAATAGGAACCTCTTTACGGTTATAAACTATATACAATTTGTATAATAAATCTACCTTACTATAATCACTCAGGTTTAACCCAACGTACGATAGATTTAATAGGTTCAAAGCTCTTGCG
Source organism: Veillonella infantium (assembly GCF_002959895.1). Lineage (GTDB taxonomy): Bacteria > Bacillota > Negativicutes > Veillonellales > Veillonellaceae > Veillonella > Veillonella infantium. Next base: position 25,324 of record NZ_PPDD01000002.1, read on the forward strand.
ATGTAATGGTGTTACACCTTGTTGTTCAACAGCTTCTTTATGTAACTCCGTATAATAGCCTTTATGAATACCAAATCCATAACCAGGGTATTCGTCATCAAGGCTCTTCATATATCGATCTCGCGTAACCTTTGCTATGATGGATGCAGCCGCAATATTAGCGCTTTTACTATCACCTTTAATGATAGATTCCACAGGAATCGTTAAATCAGGCAATTTCATAGCATCGGCTACTACTGCTTCCGCTGGTACGCTGAGAGTTCGAATCGCCTCATACATCGCTTGTCGCGTTGCTTCGTAGATATTGAGTTCATCAATCTTTTCTGGACCGTAGGAAATACAGCTCACGGCTACGGCTTCTTTCATGATGATATCGTAGAGGGCTTCACGCTTTTCTTCAGTTAGCTTTTTAGAGTCATTTAAACCAGGAATCAATGTCATAGGTGGCAATATAACGGCAGCTACCGTTACAGGCCCCGCAATAGGGCCACGACCTACCTCATCGACACCAGCTACATGATACATACCTTGATCATAGAACATGCCTTCATAGTCATACATACTCATCAAACGTTGTTGTTCTTTTAGCTCTTTTTCTTGACGCTTAATGTAAGAAGCAGCCAATTTTTGTACAGAACTACGATCGTCCTCTTGGGCTAAAGACAAAATCTCTAAGGCTTGTTCAGTTTCAAAAAGAGCTTTTATATCTGCCACTTTTAATTTACTAAATGTATCCTTATCCATTTTGCGGGTCCTCACCGTTTTCAGGATAGTATGGTTCTTCATCAACTTTATCGAGAGTAATTGTACCTAGTTTAGTATTGCGGTAGTCTTGCAAGATAATGCGGCGAGCTTTATCAAAATCTACTACGCCACCACTAACGAGACAACCACGACGACGACCGATGCTTTCAAGAATAGTATCCACATCTGTCATCTCTTCTTCTTTTAATTTATAACGTTCAACCAAAATATTTGGTGTATTCGTCAATAAGTGATTAATTAGCTGTTTAATAACATGCTCTAAGTCGTACACATCATCAGAAACAGCACCCGTCATAGCAAGGCGAGCCGCTGCGCGTTGGTCCTCTAATTTAGGCCATAATACGCCTGGTGTATCGAGCAATTCAAGGTTCTTACCAATTTTAACCCATTGTTGACCACGTGTATGACCAGCCTTGTTAGCTGTACGTGTTGCTGCAGAGCCAGCTAAGGAGTTAATTAACGTAGATTTACCTACATTAGGAATACCTAAAATAATAGTACGTACAGAACGACTACGAATGCCTTTTGCTACCCAACGATCGATGATAGGCTTGCTCAAACGCTCTACAGTAGATATTAACTTCTTATTACCCTTGCCAGACTTAGAATCAATAGCCAATACCGTAATGCCTTGTTTAGTAAAGAATTCAGTCCATTCCTTTGTAGCTTTAGGATCTGCTAAATCTACTTTATTTAACAGTACGATATGAGGTTTCTGACCAACCAGCTCTGTGATTACAGGGTTTGCACTAGAACGAGGAATACGCGCATCTAGTAACTCGATAACTACATCTACCTTTTTGATATACTCCGTAATCATACGTGTAGCTTTCGCCATATGCCCAGGGAACCAATGTACAATAGGTGAATCTGCCATAGTATTTCCTTTCATATCTAAATTTTAGCAAAAATAAAAGGCTGCCAACGGCAGCCTTTTATGAACATTAGCGTTTTTCGCGAATACGAGCAGCTTTACCAGTAAGGTTACGTAAGTAGTACAATTTAGCACGACGAACAACACCACGACGCATAACTTCGATTTTAGCTAAGCGTGGGCTGTGAAGTGGGAATGTACGTTCTACACCTACACCGGATGCAATACGACGAACTGTGAAAGTTTCACGTACGCCACCGTTTTGACGTTTAATTACCAAACCTTCGAATACTTGGATACGTTCACGAGAACCTTCCACTACTTTTACGTGTACGCGAACTGTGTCACCAGCGCGGAAAGTAGGGATGTCTGTACGAAGTTGTTCTTGTTCAAGTACGTTAATAATGTTCATTGTTTCCTCCTGTTTGCAGACATTCAATACCTACACCTTATAGGCAGCGGACTGTCTCAAATTAACAGAAATATATTATCATAAATCACGTACTGTTCGCAAGTATTTTCTATATAATTTTGAGAAACTAATTATTTACTTAAAATTGGACGCTTTAACTTACCTAACAAGCGGTATAAATCATCTTTTTCATCATCAGAAAAATCAGAAAATAGTACATTAAGAAATTGGTCATATGAATGTAATAATGACTTACCTAATCGTTTCCCCTCTTCAGTAAGCCCTACTACGGAAATTCGTTTATCCATATAATCGATATGCTTTGTTACATACCCTAATTCAATAAGAATATCGGTCTGCTCTGATACTGTAGCAGGACGCATATTAAGAGCATCTACTAATTGTTTTTGAGATGCCCCTTCAGATCGCATATATAATTCTATAATTATTTTATCACGAGACTTTTCTTTACCATTTGGCACCTTACATAAGGCTTTATATAATTCATCATGATTCATGACAGTTATCTCCTCATACAACTTTGTATATTATAAGATATTCGCCATAGTCTCAAAAAATCCTGCATAAAATTTGTATATTCTTCGTAAAAGCAAAAAGAGGTACCAATGGTACCTCTTCTTTCATATATTACTGTAAAAGTTTTATCTATCTTTTACCCAATATATTATTTTAATGCACTAATGTCGCCGATAATAGCCATTACACTATAAGCTAAACGAACGAGTTGTAAACGGTTAGCTTTAATAGCTTCATCTTTGTCCATAACCATTACATCTTCAAAGAATTTGTTGATGGCTGGAACTAAAGTAGCAGGAACCGCTACAACTGCAGTGTAATCATTTGCTTCCCATGCAGCAAGGCTTGCTTCGGAAGCTTTAGAAGCAGCTTCGAATAATGCTTTTTCAGCATCTTCTTTCAATAAGTCGCTATTAACACCTGTATATTCCACATCTTTTACAAGATTGTACATACGAGTATAAGCTTGAACAAGCTCAACATTTTCATCGATGCGATTTGCTAACAATGCATTTACAAGACCTTCAGCATCAGCAACGGACAATTCGTTGTTGGACAACAATAAGTCGATAACATGATGAGGTACTTCGCGATCAAGGAAGATGTTTTTCAAACGAAGTGTGAAGAACTCTTCAACTTGGTTAAGCAATTCTTCTTGTTTGTCAGCAGCTACATTCAATAATTCCATAGATGCTTTGAAGATTGGACGCAAGCTAATATTCCATTCGCTACCAAGCAAGATGTTCAAGATACCAATTGTTTGACGACGCAATGCATATGGATCTTGAGAACCTGTAGGGATTAAGCCACGGCTGAAAGTAGCAACGATGTTATCAACTTTATCGATGATGGACAATACTTTACCTGCTTCTGTTTGAGGCAATACATCGCCTGCAAAGCGTGGTAAATATTGTTCGAAAATAGCTTCTGCTACCTCAGGAGATTCACCATCGAGCAATGCGTACTCTTTACCCATTACACCTTGTAATTCAGTGAACTCTGTAACCATACCAGTTGTAAGGTCAGTTTTAGCAAGCTCTGTAGCACGTTCTAATACAACAGCTGCATCTTCGTGCAAGCCACATTCTTCACCAAATACACGGCCCAATTTAAGTAAACGTTCAGTTTTATCTGCTAAGTTACCAAGACCTTCTTGGAATACGATTTTAGTCAAACCATCTTGACGGTCGATAAGAGGTTTTTTGCGGTCTTCGTTAAAGAAGAATTTAGCATCATCAAGACGTGCGCGCAATACACGTTCGTTACCAGCTTGAACTACTTCGATGGAATGATCGGAACCGTTACGAACTGTTAAAAACATTGGCAATAATTTGCCCTCTTGGTCAACCAATGGGAAATAACGTTGATGGTCTTTCATTGGAGTAATGATAGCTGCATCAGGAAGTGCCAAGTAGGACTCTTCAAAGCCGCCGCACAATGCTGTAGGCCATTCAACAAGATAGTTGATTTCTTCTAACAAATCATCATCCCAAACGATAGATGCATTTTTAGAAGCTGCAATATCATGTAATTGTTTGGAGATCAACTCACGACGTGCGTCTTGATCAACCATAACAAAGTTTTCTTTTAATGTGTCTACATAGGATGCTGCATTTTTGATAGTGATTTCATCAGCACCTAAGAAGCGATGACCACGTGTTACATTACCAGATTTTACAGTAGCAAATTCTACAGGAATTACGTCTTCATCAAGTAATGCTACAAGCCAACGTACAGGACGTACGAATTTAGCATCTAAATTGCCCCAATGCATAGATTTAGGGAAGTTAAGACCTGTTATCAATTGTGGCAACATGTCTGTAACAATATCTTTTGCAGGTACGCCTGCCGTTTTAGTTTCAGCGTAAATATAGCCGTCTTCTACAACGAGATCAGCTACATCAAGACCTTTACCACGAGCAAAGCCGATAGCTGCTTTTGTAGCATTGCCGTCAGCATCGTATGCGATGGATGCAGAAGGGCCTTTATGGCGTTCACTGATTTCAGCAGATGTATCAGCAAGACCTTTAACGATAAGAGCCAAACGACGTGGTGTACCGTATGTTGCGATGCTTTCAAAAGGAAGATGGGCATCATTTAGTTTTGTTTCAGCCAATGTTTTCAATTGACCTAAGATATTTGGCATAAAGCCGGCAGGAATTTCTTCTGCACCGATTTCAAATAATAAATCCTTTGCCATCTTATTTATCTCCTTTCAAAAGTGGGAATCCTAATTCTTCGCGTTTAGCGAGGTATTGTTGCGCACAAATACGAGCTAATGCACGTACGCGGCCGATGAAAGCCGTACGTTCGCTGATGGAAATAGCGCCACGAGAATCAAGCAAGTTGAATGTGTGGGAACATTTCAAAACATAATCATAAGCTGGTAATACATACCCTGCGCCGCAAACGCGTTTTGCTTCTGCTTCGTACATATCAAACAATTTGAAAAGCATATCTGTATCAGCTAATTCAAAGTTATATACGGATTGCTCAACTTCGTTAGCATGCCAAACATCGCCGTATGTAACGTTTTCATTCCATTTAAGATCATATACGTTTTCTACGCCTTGAATGTACATAGCTAAACGTTCTAAACCATATGTAATTTCTACGGAAACTGGTTTGCAATCGATGGAACCAACTTGTTGGAAATATGTAAACTGCGTTACTTCCATACCGTCGAGCCATACTTCCCAACCAAGGCCCCAAGCACCTAATGTTGGAGATTCCCAGTTATCCTCTACAAAACGGATATCGTGATCTTCAGCGTGAATACCAAGTGTTGCCAAGGATTGTAAGTATAATTCTTGGATGTTATCAGGAGATGGTTTCACAATAACTTGGAATTGATGATGTTGGAACAAACGGTTAGGGTTATCACCATAACGACCGTCTGCTGGACGACGAGAAGGCTCTACATAACATACAGCCCATGGTTCAGGACCAATAGCATGCAAGAATGTAGCAGGGTTCATTGTACCTGCACCCTTTTCGATGTCATATGGATTTTGAACGATACAACCTTGATCGCTCCAGAATTTTTGTAGATTTAAAATAATCTCTTGAAATGTCATTGCTGCCTCCACTTTACACAACCGACATAAAATCAACCATTTCGTTACAAACAAAAAAGTCCCTGTAACGAAAAACGTTACAGGGACGAGTATACCCGCGGTTCCACCCTATTTGGCTTGCGCCCTCTTTTTTCTATGTTGGCCTTTACTAACAGATACCTGCGTTCCTGCCAATGCTCTACAGCGCCTTCAACCAAATGTGAGCTTACACCATCCTCACTCGCTAGAGAGGTTTACTACTCTGCTTCATCGCATATATTATACACAATATTGTAGCAATACAGGGGGATGAATGTCAACACAGATATAAATTAACGGGAATTAATAAAAGTACTTTACATATAAGAATTTAATAATTAAAAGAACAACACTACCACAACCTAGTATACGTTGCCAATTACTCATATCTGCATAGAATATTAATATATTCATCATATGGATACTTAAAATTAGAGAGTTTGCTAATCACAAATTTATTAACTTTATAAAGAAAATTGTAATTGCTTTAAAGTCAACATTTTTTATCTACTTAACTGTTTTAACTGTTGAAGAATTATGGGAAGCATTGTTTGATCTGTATACATTAATAATTTTACAAAATTATCATTCCACGATCCTCCTAATTGTGCTGAAATTTCTAAATGTCCATATTTCTTAAATTGTGCTTTTACATAGTCATCAGAATGTTCATAATTTATTAAAAACTCCCCTTCCAACTCCACATACATCTTTTCAATATCACAAATTAATTTCTCATAGTCACTAATCATTATGCCAAAGTTAGTCCTACCTGAAAAATCCCCTGCCTTCATATAGACAGAAAACTTATACCAATCATCAAATTTTTCTATCAAATCAATTTTTATATCATTCATTAGAACACCTCTTATTTAAATTTGAAATCATCAAATTGTTGCGTATTTTTGTTATAAACATAGTGTATCTCAACACCATTAACATTTTTAGCCATCTTGACCCAACCCAATTCACCAGGCCATCTTTTATAAGTCATCGGAATTGGAAGTTGTTTAGCGCCACGATAATCATATATTATTTTTCCCATAATAGAGAATAATAGAATCAAAAAGATCAAATAAAATGCTAGCTGTATCATTTATCCAAACCTCAAGTTTTGAATTAATACTATTTATATGCCTAAAATTGCCTTCAATATGCCAAAGAATATTACCCAACAAACGAAAAATGCTCCATAGAAATCATAATGGATTTCGGCACCGGTCATATAATCATATCCCATACTATATATAAGAGAAATTAAATTGAATAATGCAAATGCATAGAAAAATATTTTTTTAATAGTAACCATTTTAATTTTCACCTAAAAAACAAAAAATAAATTTAATAATATTATATTTACTACATACAGTATTATTTCTTTCATAATATTAATTATAGATTTTTAAACCTGATGTAAAGCTAATAAATCAACATCGTTATAAACTAATGTCAATAAATTATAGTTTTGATCTATTGAAAATGTTCCTTTAAGGCCGCCTGCATCAACAAATGAGTAAGTACTATCATCAATTTTATAGAATTTACTTTCTAAGGGTACAAAATATTTGTCTAATGCTAATCCGACCTTCTCTGCCTCTTCTTCAGAACACCCTAAAACATCTCGTACACGTTTAAAGTATGGCTTGTGAACATTTTCTATTCTGTCTTCTATTATTTTATTTGTTTTTTTATATGTCTTAAATCTATAGATTAGATACAAGATAGCAAGTAGTAAAGCAATATTCTCTTTCATAATCGCCTCTAAAATATACTAATTTTCCTTATATAATATATGAGAATATAAAGTTAAATGAACCATTATAGTTATATAAATAAATTGTAAACCACCTACCAAAGATAATCAATTCATCTTCGATAGGTGGTTTATTTTATTCACCCTTAGCAATTCGATCTAAGAGTTCAATATAGCTTTGTGTATTTAATGCTGGTGTAAAGTTGTCTAATACGTCTTTAGCACCTGCTGCGTCATCATATAATAAGTCTACGATTGTCATAGCCAAGGCTTGTGCTGTTTTAATGTACGCTACATCAGGTACAGAGATTTCGTATTCTGCACTGTGTAGTACACCACTGATACAGCCAACCCATGGATGGATAACCGGCATCAAGTGAGATACGTCCCCCATGTCTGTACTAGCCGTAATATGTGGACCTTGGTATACATTGGCTTCACCAAAGATAGGATTTGAATTTTCTCGTAATAGAGCATTCATACGTTCATCATTACGCATCGGTAAATAACCAGGTAGGTCTTTGATAACACATGTAGCTCCTACTGCATCACCACCAGCTTTTAAGGCTCTGTTAACACGATGGTTACCATCTACAATAGCTTGAATATTAGAGGCACGCACATAGCTTTCAACTTGAACATAATCCGGCACACAGTTAACCAATGTACCTCCTTGATTAATGATTGGGTGGAATCTGAAGTAGTCGCTTTCTTTGAAAGTTTCACGAATGGAGTTAACCCCCATAACGCCCATCAAAGCAGCATTAAGAGCATTAATGCCTTCATGAGGTGCTTGAGCGGCATGAGCTACCTTGCCGTGATATTCAATCAGTTTTGATACAAAACCATTGGATGTACTACCAAGCCCCATTTCACCAGCTGGAGTTTTGGCAGTCTCCACATGCATTTGCATAGCCATATCGATATCATCAAAAGCACCTTCATAGATAAGCTGTTGCTTGCCGCCCATATATTTCAGTTTTCCTTGTTCACGCAATTTATTGCGGTAATCAATTTCAATCATTTCCTCTGCTGGAACAGCAAATAATACGACATCCCCACCGAGTTGATCCATCACAGCTTGTAAGCCCATAGCGACAGCAAACATATTGGTAATTTGTACATTATGACCACAGCAATGAGCAGCCCCTGTTAAATCATCAGCTCGAGGATGGCGAGGACAGAGAATCGCATCTAATTCCCCCACCATGGCAACCGTATATTTACTATCTCGGCCATTCATTCTACCTTTTACACCTGTTAATGCATGCCCTGTAGTATAAGAAATGCCAAGTTCATCAAACATAGCTTGAACCTTCTTAGAGGTTTTCACCTCTTTAAAACCCAATTCAGGTTCAGCCATAATAGATTCAGCCAATTCTCGTAAACGCGGTTGTGCATCAACAATAGCTTTACAAACACGTTGTTTTACTTCTTCCTTTGTCATACGGCTCATAATATCTCCTTTATAAAATCGACCGTATAAAATACGGTCGATCATGTCATCATGATGTATAGATATCTTCTAAAATATAAATCTATAATTATATCTTAACATAATTTAGACATCTAACATTATGATTTAGTATTAAATTAAACCTTCTAAGTGAAGTACTAATTGGGCTAATGCTGTTGCACAGATGAAAGTACCTGCTGTTACAGCTAGTGCAACAGGAATAATGCGCCAAGATAAGCGACGGAATGCACCAAGGTCTTTCCCTAAGGATAAACCTGCATAAGCAAGTACTGGTGTTGTAGTAGCAAGGAATGTAACTTGGCTAGTTTTAGCTATAATCCATTCTTGACCAGGCATACCTGGTAAGGATGCAACAACACCGACTAAGGAAACCCAGAATACCATAGGCAATTTATTTGCATATGGCAAGTAAGAAATCATAGCCCCAATAGTAGCAAGACATGCTAATACGGCAACGCCGATTAAGCTGTCCCCAAATAGGTGTTTACCGTCCATTACGTTACCTACTGCAGTAATGATAGCAGCAATACAAATAACGATGACAAATTGTGTAATTTTTTCGCTTTTACTCATGATTTGCTGCCTCCTCTGCTAAATCTTGTTCACGTGTACGACCAGTAAAGAAGTTGTAAGCTTTTTCCATTACCGGTAAGGAAATAAATAGGCCGAAGTATACGCCTAATACTGTAGTCAACAAGTTTGCAGCCCCAGCAAGAGCCATAATTTGTTGTTCATAATCTGGATATACTGCAATGATTGGAGCCGTAGCTGCAGCCATCATACTAGCACTACCTACACCAGCACCCATAGCTAATGCCAATGGATGGAACCAACCAGATTGTGCCAACATACCAGCCAATACGGAGGACCACATAGCGCCAATAAGAACACCACAGATGTACATGCCCATAACACCACGGCCCTCAGGAGAGCTAAAGCCAAATTTGTCGATAATAATCGCTACGTTCGGCTCACGGTCTACGGAATAACAAGCACCTACTGCTTCTCGACGCATACCAACTAATAATGCTACAGGTAAACCAAATACAATAGTACCAAAGAAATGACCAAGCTCTTGTAATAACAATGCCCAGCCAGCACTTGTAAGAATACCAAGATTTGGACCAATACCTAAACCTACTTTTACCATCAAGATCATAACGGCAATACCGATATAATCGGCAGATTTTTCCATCTGTTTAATGGTTAGGATTTTAAACTTAGGAATAGAAATTAATAAACCTAGAATCAATGTGTACAATAATGGCAATAATACAACAGGACCTAGTTTTTTTATGCCTATAAATTCAGCGACTACAGTTAACACGAGCGCTAGAAAATGTATTTTGAGATTTCCCAAAAGCTGCATAATGACCTCCTATAAAAACATATAATATAACATTGTTATATTATAAATAATTGTTATTAAAAGTGTCAACTACAGATGTACAATTGTCTATCAGTATTATATTTTTCATACGTATCTTGAGATACAGAAAATATATAGTAGTTATGCTTACTGGAAAATGATATCTCCATTTAACATCTCATAACATGTAAAAAAGGCAGTTTGATTTCTCAAACTGCCTTTTGACTATCATTAAATTATGGAGTTCAAAAACTTAACACTTTGTAGTTGTTTTCCTATTTCTTGCTCGCAGTATGCAAATAGTAGTTTTTCTAGTTCCTTCCATATTGTTTTGGGAAGTTCTATAGGCGTGTCTTCGCCCCACTGGTAAGAAAGAATTTGAGGTAATCCAGCTTTTACAGAAGGAGAAATACTGAGATTCGTCGTTTCTCGTACCTGCAACCAAAATGGATCAATACCATCTTGATGAGTAAAAGCATTAGCCCTAGGCACAACCCCTGCGAGGGATAGTAATTGCCATCCTAGCATTATCGTTCCTAGCTGTACATTGCGGCGCCGTATTTGCTTGGAATAGTTTACAACGGTATCAAACACCTTGCGATCTACATCATACATAGCAAAAAGTTCTTGAATGAGCTCACTGGCCACTGCAGCATAAGCAATATTATCTAAATTCACATCTAATGATTCTACCACATAGGAACCATCAATTTGTGTAACATTTACATATTCACCATCAGATACGACCGTTATATACATGGCACTAAAGGGACGTAAATAGGAACTGTTACGCATGGTCATCATGCGCTTATGCGGTATAGATGCACGTATAATCCCTAAGCTAGGTGTGATAAAAGTAAATACAGAGTATAGCTTATGTTTTTTTCGACTAATGACGATGGCAGGCGTGTTAAAACCACCATTAAGCTTCTTCATGTTCTTCTTCCGTTATTTCCTCTTCAGGTAAAGGTGTTACTTTAATACGGGATACGCGATAGCCTTGCATTTGTGTTACTTCAAAGGTATATCCCAATGCATCCACAGTATCACCAACGATTGGTGTCCGTTCTAAGAGACCAAATACATAGCCCCCAATTGTATCAGAATCGGAATCGTCGATTTCAACGTCCATCATTTCCTCTACTTCGTCTACGAGGACCTTACCATCAAACTCAAAGGATCCATCTGCATAAGCAATTTTAGCTGGTAAGTGTGGTTCATGTTCGTCTTGAATATCCCCAACGAGCTCTTCGATAATATCTTCAAGGCCTACGAGACCAACCATACCACCGTACTCATCTACAACAATAGCTTGATAGATACGACGAGTTCTCATGTATTGTAGCAGTGTGGATAACTTCATTACCTCTGGCACAGTTAAGATATCTCGTTTTACATTACGCAAATCCTTACGCGCTTGGTTAGGACGTTCCATGAGGTCCTTAATATGAACTAGACCAATGATATGATCCTTATCCTCCACACATAGAGGGTAACGCGTATGAGCCTTAGAACGAATAAATTTCATTGCTTCATCGTAACCGTCTTCAACGAAAATACAGTCCACATCTTGACGCGGTACCATAACCTCTTTAGCTCTACGGTCTACAAAGTTAAAAACATTGTCAATCAACTCTGATTCTACTTGGTCTAGTTGACCTTCTTCATGACTTCGAGAAATCATCATACGGATTTCTTCTTCAGAGTACACAAGGTCTAGCTCTGTTAAATATTTTGTTTTGTAAAAGCCCAAAATAACAGTGGAAATTTTGCTAGCAATCCAAATGAACGGATATACCAAACGACCAGCAGCTACTACGATGCGGCTATAGGTATTTACATACTTTGTTGGGAACGATAAGCCCAATGCTTTAGGTACGATTTCACCAAAGATTAAAACGATTAAGCTAATTAATAGCAATAAAAGTATATCTAGTACGAGGTGCATCCATGTACTATGCACATTAAATACCGCTACAAGTTGATCTACGATGTTATCAAATACATAGGTGCCTGTACCAGCAAGAGCCAAAATAAAGAATAAAATCAAAAACTGCGTAGTATTTAAAAAATACTCAGGGTTTTGATAGAGTTTTAATAAAAACTCTCGATCCTTCTCTAAAAGGATATCCATATCCTCAACATGCTCTTTACGAAGGCGGGCAAAGGAGAACTTTGCGACCACAAAAAAGTTAATTAAAAATATACATACAAGGCCAAACCCTATGGGTAACAGGCCATCTACACTATCCATCTTAATTCCTTTCATACAATAGGGAAAACAAGTTAGTAATTATTATATCAGAATTTATTTTCTATAACCAAGTTCAGATAACATGCCGGATTTATTGCGCCAATCCTTTTTAACCTTAACCCAAAGGTCTAAGTACACCTTTGTAGCCAATAGTTTTTGAATATCTACACGGGCTTCAGCACCCAGTTGTTTCAACAAGGCACCTTTCTTACCGATGATAATTCCCTTTTGAGAGTCTCGTTCACAGTAAATAGTAGCACGGATATAGGTTGTACCATCATCACGCGTTTTCATTTCATCTACATCTACAGCGATAGCATGAGGGATTTCATCACGTGTAGCCAATAGAATTTTTTCACGAACAATATCGGAAATGATAAGACGTTCTGGTTGATCCGTAATCATGTCCTCTGGGAAGTATTGTGGACCTTCCGGTAATGTTTCTTCTAATACATGTAGAACTTCATTTAGGTTCTCTTTATCCTTTGCAGAAATAGGAATAACCCCTGCAAATGGATATGCATCTTGATAAGACACGATGGCTTCTAAAAGCTCCTCTTTTTTTAGAGTGTCAATCTTGTTAACGACTAAGAAAACAGGCACTTTTACACGTTTCAATTGTTCAATAATGAAATTATCCCCAGGGCCGCGTTTTTCGTTGCCTGCCACTACAAATAAAACAGCTTCCGTTTCTTTCAAGGACTCAATGGCAGCATCTACCATGAATTCACCTAATTTATGTTTTGGCTTATGTACACCTGGTGTATCCATGAAAACGATTTGTTTTGCTTCATCTGTATATACACAGATAATACGGTTGCGCGTTGTTTGAGCCTTATCGGATACGATAGCGATTTTATCACCAATAAGGGCATTAATTAAGGTAGATTTACCGACATTTGGTCGACCTACAACGGCTACAAAGCCAGATTTGAAATGTTCGTTGTTATTCATTATATGGTGCATCCTCCCGCACATAACCGAGATTACCTAAGATAAATTCTTCTTCAGTACGCATCTCTTTTTTATCTTCATCGTTCATATGGTCATAGCCTAAGATATGTAAGCAACTGTGAGTCGTTAAGTACGCTAATTCTCGTTCAAAGCTATGTCCATATTCAATAGCCTGTTCACGAGTGCGCTCTAAAGAAATAATCATATCACCAAGTAAGTGATGTTCCTCTTCACTGCCTTCATAATCATCCCCTTCATTAAGGGCAAAGGACAATACATCGGTAGGTCTATCGATACCGCGATATTCCTTATTGAGCTCGTGAATCTTTGCATTATCGCAAAGTAAAATACTCATTTCATCTTCTTCAAGACCATATACGCGACTCACTTCATCACAGACCTTACGTATAACAGCCTCAATATTGGAATCCTCTTGAATTCCTTCATCATAGCTAATATTTATATACATGCTTATCCTTTCGCTACATGCTCTTTAGATGCTGCGTTAGTTTCCGCAGTCTCACCAGCTAATTTACGTTCATGATACTGATCGTAAGCTTTTACAATACGGCCTACTAAATCGTGACGAACAACGTCTTGATCGCTAAAGTAAACCATATTAATACCAGGCACATGGCGCAATACCTTTTCAGCCTCGCCAAGACCAGACACAACACGTGGTGGCAAGTCAATTTGTGTCTTATCACCGTTGACTACCATTTTAGAATTGTTACCTAGACGTGTTAAGAACATCTTCATCTGCTCAGCCGTCGTATTTTGAGCTTCGTCAAGAATAACGAAAGCATTTTCTAAGGTACGACCACGCATATATGCTAATGGTGCTACCTCAATAGTACCGCGTTCCATAAAACGTTGTACTTGCTCGATGCCAAACATTTCATGTAATGCATCATAAAGAGGTCGCAAATAAGGATCTACCTTGTCTTGTAATTCACCAGGTAGGAAACCTAATCGTTCACCAGCCTCTACAGCAGGACGAGTCAAAATGATTTTATCAACATTGCGGTTTTTTAAATAGAATGCAGCTAACGCTACGGCTAGGAATGTTTTACCTGTACCAGCAGGACCTATACCAAAGGTAATGGTGTTTTTGCGAATGCTATCTACATAGTATTTTTGACCTTCCGTTTTAGGCGTAATATTTTTACCGCGCATATTAACAGATAAGGTATCTTCAAACATAGTATGTACAGCATCAGCTTTACCGTTCGCTACAAGTTTGGCCGCAATACGAACTTGGGACTCAGTGATGGTACTACCTTCTCTGTATAGGAATACTAGTTCTTCTAAGGTGCGATAAAGGGCCTCTACTTGCTTTTCATCGCCCTTGATAACCACGGTATCTCCACGTGCCACTACATCTACAGAGATGACTTCAAGCATCATATGCAAATACCGATTATGTTGACCTAGTATGGATTGTGCTAGGTCATATGTAGGAAATGTAAATACTTGTTCGCTCATACAACCTCCTAATCTATAAACTTACGAACGGCTTTGCCGTTTAAATAATCACATAAATCACCTTGATGGGCATCCAATTCGTCTAATTTATCATCAATCAAATCTTGTACGCGCCACCAGCCCATAGACCAATTTGTAAAGAGCGTATTATCTTCAGGTGCTCGTCCTACAAGACGTTGTAATACAATGTCAGGATGTAAATGACGAACAAAATTTACAACCCGATCAGCATATTCTTCAGCACTGATTAAGGTGAACTGACCTTCTTGATACCACTTGGCCATCAGTGTATTTTTTACGATATACAAGGCATGTAATTTAACTTGATCAACACCGAGGGCTGATAAGATACGGGCCCCTTCGATGGTATCTTTCATGGTATCCCATGGAAGATTAACAATCATATGTGTAGTAATGTTAAATCCGTATCGTTTAATGCGCAGTACAGCATCAATAAACTGTGCTAAATCATGACCCCGATTAATTTTCTCTAATGTATCATAATTAACCGTTTGTAGGCCTAATTCAATATAGATATCTTTTTGAAAACGATCACGAATATCCGCCAAGATTTCTAGGTATTCATCGGCAATACAATCTGGTCGCGTAGCAATAGCAATGCCTACAGCTTCATCAATACAGCCTTGCTCCATATAGCTTTTAAAATCATCAAGTCCCAAATAGGTATTACTAAAGTTTTGATAATAAGGTATAAATTTTTTCGCCTTATATTTAGGACCTATGTGAGCAATATTTTCCTCTAATTGCATGCGCACTGTCATCCAAGCAGGACGATTTTCATAGCCCGCACCGATTTCACCACAGAAGGTACAGCCCCCTACGCCTGCCGAACCATCTCGATTTGGACAAGTCAGGGGCAACGCAACAGGCAATTTATAAACCTTTTCCCCATAGGTTTCTTTATAATATTTAGATACCATGCGGTATCGCTTTGGTCTCGTTGTATCGGTCATAACACTCCTATTTAACTAACCAATCATCGCTTATTATGTAATATTTCAACTATCAAAAATACTATGTTTATATTACTAACAAGCCTCTATTTCAGGACGTATAAAGGGTTTTACCTCTTTATTAACGTCGATAACTACGGTAAATGGTGTATTAGGTACATTTTCTATACCTAATACATGTGCCGTGTCCTCAGACATTGGCATTTCCACATATTGTTGGCGAATTTTACGCCATTCTTTAAATGTATAGTCTGGAATATACTGAGATGCAATCTCTTCGTTGCGCCAGAATGCTTCCCCTTCTTGTAAAAGTTCTTTTGTCTGCTTCGGCAAACCAACGGCTTCGCTGCGAACCTTACCACGATAGCTAACAAGTGTATCATATTGCAATAGTTCGGCTGCTACTTTGTCACCTTTAAACAAGAAGAAATTATACAAGAACTCAATTTGGTCGATATCTTTCAAATTAACCTTATGATTTCCAGCATCGAGCCAAGCCTGTGTCATTTCACAGAAATAAGAAAAGGCATCTTTTTTAGGCTCCACTTTAGAAGGATCATACTTTTTCATAGGTGGTACATGATTTGTTGCTGTATCTTCACCAGTTATGGATGTATCAGTATGTTCCTTTATGAGCTTGCTTCCAATATAGCCAAAGACAGTTCTAAAACGTTCACTATTATAGAAGCGTTCAAATACATCTTCAAAGTGTTTTAAAAAACGTATATCTTTATACGGTAATACATGAGTGGTTAGTACCTCATATGGCGCTAAAGGATCGCTAATATATTGGTATTCCTCCATACGGCGTACACCAGACCCTTTTAATAATTTCAAGAAACCGATTTGCAGCGCATGAGGTTGTAAACTAAATAAATCGTTGAAGGATAATCCAAATCGAGCTTTATTTTCGTAAGGTAAGCCTACAATTAAGTCCATATGTACATGTGTGCGTCCCGCCTCAATAATAGGACGAATTGCCTTTTGAATGTACGGCCAATCGTTATATCGATTAATAGCATCTAAAGTTTTCTTATGTGTACTTTGCACGCCCACTTCGATTTGAATACGCCCAGGTGGTGTTTCACAGAGAATATTTGTTTCCCATTCCGTCATGAGCTCAGGTTCCATTTCTAAATGGAAGTTAGTCTCTGTATCAGCATCACGCATAAATTCCATCAACGGACGATGGTGATGTGGTGCACAGTTAAAAGTTCGATCTACAAATTTAACTTGCTTTACCTTATGATCCATAAACCATTGTAACTCTTTTAATGTTCTTTCTTGTGGAAAGAATCGAACCGTATTCTTGTTGCCAGATAAACAATACTGACAGGAGAATGGACATCCTCGAGAGGACTCATAGTAGATGATTTTATGTTCTAAATCGACCATATCCTCTTCCACGTATGGGAATGGTATAGTACTGAGATCCTTAACCTCTACGGTCTCAATAGAGCCCATGAGTTGGCCAGAAATATGGCGGCCACGAACGCCAGCAATTTCCTCTGTAAGGCCATCCTTGCCATTTGTTAAGGCCCTAATAAGTTGATAAAAGGCTTCTTCCCCTTCACCTTGTACAACATAGTCTACAGCATGGCAACGATTTAGAATTTCATCGGCTGTGAAAGATACCTCTGGACCGCCTAAGATAATTTTAATATCTGGTCGAACAGCTTTCACCATGTCTACCACATGTAAGGTCATTTCAATGTTCCAGATATAGCAAGCAAAGCCCAATACATCTATATTGCGCTCTGTAATATCGCTAAGAATATGTAAAACAGGCATATTAATAGTATATTCTACTATATCGTATGCCTGTCCGTGAGCCTGCCCATAGGCTTTGAGATAACGCAAAGCCAGGGAGGAATGTATAAATTTTGAGTTTAATGTGGATAAAACTACGTTCATAGGTCCCCTTTATATCATCGAATGGCTCAGCCACCGTCTAGTCATAATATATATATTATACCATTAAAAGAGGCCAAAGATAAAGGAAACAATAGCCCCCACTAATATGACAACACCTACTACGGATAGGATAATGCCACCAAAGAATACTACAGCTGCTAAAACAATTGCTAGAAGGATAATTAAAACAATACGACTCAGCCAGCTGGTACTATTAAAGCTATACACCTTAACATGAGGGCCATATTGATTGTACTCTTCACCGCGTTGATACTCTTCGTTCATATTACTAGGTGTAGAGTCCACATGAACAGAGTCTCCTACCTCTTCAATAGTTACACCATCAAAGTCACGTCGTTCATCATCAGACAGTACCCGTGTATTTGGTTCTGCAGAACGAGCATTACTACCAAAGCTATCGCTACGTTCATTATTTCTATATGTATTTTGATTGTTATTTGTATTGTATTGATCAGACATCGTTACGTCCTTTATATAACCAAAATAATAATTAATTTTATACAACTTATTATATCATATTTTAGATAGAAAAATGCAAATAAATATCCCCTACAGATATAAATTTATATATCTATAGGGGATGTATTATATTAGTATTCTTTGTAACTAATATATGCTAACGCACAGATTAGTCATTCAAGAATTTTTGAAGTAATTCATTAACCATACCAGGGTTAGCACGGCCTTTAGATTCCTTCATAACTTGACCAACTAAGAAGCCAATAGCCTTGCCATTACCGCTCTTGAAGTCTGCCACTGGTTGTGGGTTGTTAGCGATAACTTGTTTAACGATTTCTTCAATAGCGCCTGTATCTGTAATTTGAACAAGACCTTCTTCTTTTACGATAGTATCAGCATCCTTGCCGGATTCCCACATGGATACGATAACTTTTTTCGCAATTTTACCAGAGATTGTACCTTTATCAATAAGGGCAATCATACCAGCCAAGTTTTCTGGGCTTACTTTAGATTCAGCAAATGTTAAACCACTTTCATTAATCATCTTGGACAAGTCACCAAGCATCCAGTTAGCCACAGTCTTAGCATCTGCACCTGCTTTTACAGTAGCATCTAAGAAATCTGCAGTTTTACGAGATACAGTAAGGATTGTTGCATCTTCACGAGATAACCCATATTCAGATACAAAGCGTTCAATCTTAGCATCTTGCAATTCAGGTAATGCACGACGTACTTCTTCGATTTTTTCGTCTGTAATTACGATTGGTACCAAATCTGGTTCTGGGAAGTAACGATAATCGTTTTCTTCGTCTTTTTTACGCATACCAATAGTAATGCCTTGAGCATCATCCCATGTACGTGTTTCTTGATCTACTTTACCGCCAGCTTCAATCAACTTAGCTTGACGTAATGCTTCATATTCAACAACCTTTTGAATAGCTGTTAAGGAGTTTACATTCTTAGTTTCTGTACGCGTACCGAACTCTTTAGTACCGCGCAAACGTACGGATACATTACAGTCACCACGCAAGGAACCTTCTTCCATACGGCCATCAGATACTTCTAAATATTGCAAAATAGAACGTAGTTTTTCAACATATGCTCTCGCTTCTGCACCGGAACGAATATCTGGTTCAGATACGATTTCAAGTAGAGGTACACCTGTACGGTTGTAGTCAACATTAGAAGATTTGGAATCGGAAATAGTGTTGCCACTATGAACGAGTTTACCCGCATCTTCTTCCATGTGAATACGGGTAATACCAATGCGTTTAGTTTCACCATTTACTTCAATGTCCAAATGACCATTTAAGCAAATTGGCAAATCATATTGAGATGTTTGATAGTTTTTAGGCAAATCTGGATAGTAGTAGTTTTTACGGTCAAATTTGTTAAAGTTTAGAATTTCACAGTTCAATGCTAACCCTACTTTAATAGCAAATTCTACTACTTGTTTATTTAACACAGGCATAGCACCAGGCAAGCCAAGACATACTGGGCATACATGTGTATTTTGATCGCCGCCGAATTCAGTGGTACAACCACAGAAGATTTTAGACTTAGTCTTAAGCTCTGTATGAACCTCTAAACCAACGACTGTTTCGTATTTACTACTCATAGAGAAACCTCCCCAGTTGGTGCTACTAATTGACAGTCTGGACGTGCTTGTTCAAATGTGAAAGCCGCACGTAACAATGTTTCTTCACCCATAGCAGGACCAAGCAATTGCATACCGATTGGTAAATTGCTACTACTCATACCTGCTGGAATGCTGATACCTGGGATACCTGCAAGGTTAGCTGGTACTGTACAGATATCTTCTAAGTACATTGCTAATGGATCATTTGCTTTTTCACCAAATTTATAAGACGTATTAGGTGCAGTTGGTGTTAAGATTAAATCCACTTTGGAGAAAGCTTCATCAAATTCGTTTTTAATAAGGCGACGAACTTTCAATGCTTTCAAATAATAAGCATCATAGTAACCAGCACTCAATACATAGGTGCCTAACAAGATACGGCGTTGTACTTCAGGACCAAAACCTTCTGTACGAGTTTTAGTAGACATTTCTACTAAATTATCTGCAGGTACGCGCATACCATAGCTTACACCGTCATAACGAGCCAAGTTAGAGCTTGCCTCTGCCAATGCAATGATATAGTACGCAGATAATGCATATTTAGAATTAGGCAAGGAAACCTCAACGATTTCAGCACCTAATTTTTTGTATGTTTCGATAGCTTCTTCAATAGCTTTACGAACTTCGCTATTGAGACCTTCACCAAAGAATTCTTTTGGTACACCAATTTTTAGATTTTTTACATCATTTACAAGAGCTGTAGTGTAGTCTACACGAGTACCTGGAATGGATGTGGAATCTTTAGCATCGTGGCCAGAAATAGCATTTAATACTAAAGCAGCATCAGTTACATCTCGAGTAACAGGGCCAATTTGATCCAAAGAAGATGCGAAAGCAATTAAACCGTAACGAGATACATTACCATATGTTGGTTTTAAACCTACAACGCCACAGAAGGATGCTGGTTGACGAATAGACCCACCTGTATCAGAGCCAAGAGCCCAGATTGCAGAACCACTAGATACAGCTGCTGCACTACCACCAGAAGAACCGCCTGGTACACAATCAATATTCCAAGGATTAGTCGTTTTTGCTAATGCAGAGTTCTCTGTAGACCCACCCATAGCAAATTCGTCCATGTTAAGTTTGCCTAGACTAACATAATGATTGTCTTGTAAACGTTCGATAACAGACGCATTGTATGGAGGAATAAAGTTTTCTAACATTTTAGATGCACATGTTGCAGGCTCATCTTTAATACAAATATTATCTTTGATGGCACCAGGAATACCTGCCAATGGGGAAATAGCTTCACCTTTAGCAATTGTTTCATCTACAAGCTTAGCTGTAGCCAAAGCGCGATCATGAGAATCGGATAAGTACGCATGTACAGTCGGTTCCACTTTCGCTTTATGTGCAATAACAGCATTCGTCAATTCAACAGCGCTGATTTCTTTATTCACTAGTTTCTTGTGTAATTCATGAATTGTTGCCACAGCGAAACCTCCTATTCTTGTACAACGCGAGGTACTTTAAAGTACCCATCCTCTGCTTCTGGAGCATTGGATAAAGCTAAATCATGATCGAGGGATGGTTTTGTTTCATCCTCTCTAAATACATTGTGCAATGGTACTGCATGAGCCATAGGCTCCACACCATCAAGTTCTAATGCATCTAGTTCAGCAACATAAGTCAAGATGTCGGACAACTCTTTTTCTACATGTGCCATATGTTCTTCCTTAACTTCCAACCGTGAAAGTAAGGCGATTTTTTTAATTTCCTCTTGGCTGATTTTCATCGAGACACATCCTTTCATAATTATTTATTATAAAGCAAATAATATATATTTTCAAAATATTGTAGAATGTATGTCTATTGGATTTCTCCGAGTTCGCGTAGGAGTTCTACAAACTCTTCTTCATTCATAACACGAATCCCCAATTCATTTGCTTTAGTAAGCTTACTACCACTGTCTTCGCCAGCAATAACAAGGGTTGTTTTCTTAGAGACGGAACCTGTCACCTTTGCTCCATGAGCTTCAAGAATTTTACCGGCTTCACTGCGACCCATAACTTCAAGCTTCCCTGTGAGAACGACGATTTCCCCTTCCAGTTGATTACCTGCAGCTTCTACAACATCTACAGTCATCTTAAGACCTGCCGCAGTTAAACCTTCAATGATTTCTACATGAGTAGGATCTTGACGGTATTCAACAATACTATCTGCCATCGTAGGACCAATCTCTTCTACTGCAACGAGTTCTTCCTTAGTAATAGTCATAAACCGTTCCATAGATTTCACGACATTAGCAATTGTTCCGGCTGCTTTAGATCCAATTAGTCGAATACCAAGACCATATAGTACACGATCTAATCCGCGAGATTTAGAATCTCCGATAGCTTTTACTAAATTCTCTGCAGACTTCTTACCCATTCGGTCCATGGTAACTAGTTGATCCACCGTTAAATGATATAAATCAACAACATTGGTGATTAATTTGTTATTGATTAGGTTTTCTACAATGCTAGGCCCGAGACCATCGATATTCATAGCATCGCGAGATGCAAAATGGATAATTTGTTCCTTTTCAATGGCAGGACAATGTTTATTGGTGCAGCGAACAGCGGCTTCACCTTCACGTCGGACTGCAGGAAATTCGCATACAGGACATGTATTAGGAATTGTGAAAGGTACTTCAGAACCAGTTCGTTTTTCTGGAACTACGCGGATAACCTCTGGAATAATCTCGGCTGCCTTGTGAATGATAACATGGTCACCAATGCGAATATCCTTTTCATTGATGAAGTCTTGGTTATGTAATGTAACACGACTTACATTTGTACCGGACACGAATACAGATTCTAGCTCACCAGTAGGTGTAAGAACGCCTGTACGCCCTACATTAATCGTAATATCCTTGAGAATGGTTTCTACCTCTTCTGGAGGATATTTATAGGCTGTAGCCCACTTAGGATCCTTGGCTGTACTGCCAAGTGCCTCTTGATCATCAAAGCTATTTACTTTAATAACCATACCGTCGGTATCGTATGGCAAGTCATGGCGTTTTTCATCCCAATAATTGATAGTTTCAATAACTTCATCAATGGTTTGACACACGCGATAGTGAGGATTCACAGAGAATTTAAAGTTTTCTAGGCTTTTGAGTAATTCCTCTTGGCTATGAATATTAGCACCTACTTCGGAACCTAAAGCATAAGCAAAGAAGGCTAAGTTACGACTTGCTGTAATAGCAGGATCTTGTTGACGCAAGGAGCCTGCCGCCGCATTACGAGGATTCACAAAGGTTGGCAAGCCCTCTTCATCACGTTCTTCATTTATGCGTTTAAATTCGCTATGAGGCATATACGCTTCACCGCGAACCTCGATAAATTCTGGCGCATTCTCTAAATATAAAGGAATGGATTTAATAGTACGCACATTAGCAGTTACATCTTCACCAACGCGACCATCACCACGTGTTACGGCACGTACAAACATGCCGTTCTCATAGTGCAAATTAACAGCTAAACCATCGATTTTAAGTTCTACCACATAAGCAGAAGGCTTATGACCTAATTCCTTCTCTACACGACTAGCAAATGCACGTACTTCATCAGCACTAAATACATTAGATAAGCTCAACATAGGACGGCCATGAACGACCTTTTCAAAGGAACCTTCCACCTTCATGCCTACCCGTTGTGTTGGAGAAGATGGCACAATATATTCAGGATGAGCGGTTTCCAAATCAACAAGCTCACGATATTTTTTATCATATTCAAAGTCACTCATTGTAGGAGCATCTTTTACGTAGTATAAATACTGCGCATGAGTTAGCTCTTGTTGTAACTCTTTAATTCTATCTTTCGGATTCATATTACATCCCTTTTACTGTGCAGTAACACTCTATACGTTCCTAACAAGTAATGTAGAGAGGTTAACTGCGATACACAAGTTTTATTCCTTCTTAACAGGTGCAAATTTTGCCATTACTACACGTACACCTTGTGTAGGGAATTCAATTGTCAGCTTCATACCAGCCCCTTCGCCGGCAACATTGATGACTTTACCATTGCCCCACTTGCTATGAATAGCCGTATCGCCAACCTTCCAATCGGCAATTACTTCATTGCGAACGATTGGCTTTGTAACTGGTCGGCTTGTAACACTCATATGTTGCGGCACATGACGCTTAATATCATCAGGTACTTTACGCTTAGCACGCAAACCATCTACTAATTCTTCTGGAATTTCATCGATAAAACGAGATGGTAAATAGCTGCTAGTCCGTCCAAATACGGTACGCGTAGTGGCATTAGAAATATATAATTCCTTTTCAGCACGAGTAATACCTACATAAGCAAGGCGGCGTTCCTCTTCAATTTCCTCAGGGTTCATCAAGGTGCGACTATGAGGGAATAAACCTTCCTCCAAGCCACCTAAGAATACAATAGGGAATTCCAAACCTTTGGCAGCATGTAATGTCATCAAAGTAACTTTAGACTCTTCTTGCTCGAAAGAATCAACATCATTTACGAGTGCTACTTGTTCCAAGAAGTCCTCCACTGTACCAGTTGGATTTGTATCTTGGAAGTCTTTAGCTACAGATAAAAGTTCACCGATATTCTCAGCACGAGCCTGATCTTGTGGATCTGTACTTTCTTCTAATTGTGCCAAGTAACCAGTTCTATCAAGAATGGCTTCTAAAATATCGAGTACCGATTTATCTTCCATTTCAGCTACAAGAGTAAAAATAAGAATACCAAATTCTTCTAACTTTTCCTTTGTCTTACCTTTAATCGTATCTACTAGATGCAACTGTGTTAATGTCATAAACAAGGATGTACCATTTGCACGAGCATAATCTTGTAGTTTTGCCACTGTAGTAGCACCAATACTACGCTTAGGTACATTGATGATACGCAATAAGCTTAAATCATCGAACGGATTATATAACACGCGTAAATATGCTAAAACATCCTTAATTTCTTTACGATCGTAGAACTTTGTGCCTCCTACCATTGTATAGGGCAATGCTCTCTTAATCAGTGCTTCTTCCAGCACACGAGATTGAGCATTAGTACGGTACAAAATAGCCATATCACCATAAGGTACACCATGGATATCGTGCTTTTTAGCAATAGTATCGCCAATGAAAGCAGCTTCTTCATGTTCAGATTGAGCTGTAAAATGCTGAATTTTAGCCCCTTCTGTTTTATCTGTCCATAAATTCTTCTTAGGACGACCTTCGTTATTTTCAATTACCGCATTGGCTGCATCAAGAATGATCTTTGTAGAACGGTAGTTTTGTTCTAGCTTAATAGATGTACAGTTTGGATAATCCTTTTCAAAGTCCAAAATATTTTGAATATCTGCACCACGCCATGCGTAAATACTTTGGTCAGCATCACCTACCACAGCAATATTTTTCCAATGAGAGGCTAATAATTTAGCCAATAAATATTGAGCGTGGTTTGTATCTTGATATTCGTCGATCATAACATAGCGGAATCGCTTACTATATTTATCTAATACAGCCTCATTGGACTGCAATAATTTAACGGCTACCAATAAAAGATCATCAAAATCTAGAGCATTATTCTTACGCAATTCCCGTTCATAATACTCGTATACATCAGCAACCTTTTGTTGGTAAAAGTCTCTCGCTTGTTTTCTAAAATCAGATGCAAAAAGCAATTTATTCTTTGCGTCAGATATAGCGGCGATCATAGCACCTACAGGATAGTATTTATCGTCAAGGTTTAATGCTTTCAAAGCCGCCTTAATAACAGCTTGAGAGTCAGATGTATCATAGATTGTAAAGTTACTGTTATAACCTAAGAAATTATCTAACTCAAAACGCAAAAATTTGGCACAGAAGCTATGGAATGTGCTGAGCCAAATACGATTAGCTACATCACCTACTAAACCTTCTACACGACTTTTCATTTCTTTTGCCGCTTTATTGGTGAAAGTAATAGCTAAGATTTCATAAGGATTAACACCTTGACCCAATAAATGTGCAATACGAACAGTTAAAACCTTTGTTTTACCAGATCCTGCACCGGCTAAAATCAATAAAGGGCCTTCCGTATGTTGAACGGCTTGTTGTTGCTCTTTATTTAAACCTGTTAATAATGAATTCATCGGAACACCCCTATCGCCCTTACATATACTATAGTTTCATAATCATATAAATAGAGAAGAAGAACGTTGCAAGCAACGTTCTTTTCCCTTTGTATACTACTATACTATTTCATAGCACCAAGAATTGGTGGTACGATTTGTTTTTTACGAGACATAGTATTTGGCAAGAATACGCCATTATCTTTAACTTCTTTTTCGAATGCTTTTGTTACTACAGCTTCTACATCACCGCTGAATAACAATGTAGTACTTTCATCAAGAATATTTGTAATCATGATGTAAGATGCATCATAGTTATTAGCACTGCGAAGAGCTTCTAACGCTTGTACTAATTCACCTTGTTTAGCCAATACGTCTGTTGTATCCATAACGGAAATTTGACCGATAGAAATTGTTTTACCTGCTTCGGAGAATTCTTTCATGTCTGTACGAACGATGTCGTCGTTAGTCAAATCAGAAATATCTGCACCAGCTTTTAACATATCAAGGCCATAGGACTCGATATCTACACCAGCGATTTCCGCCAATTTATGTGCCATTTCTTTATCTGTTTCTGTGCATGTTGGAGAGCGGAATAAAACAGTATCAGAAATGATAGCGGACAACATCAAACCAGCAATAGTTTTAGGAATTTCTTGATTGTTTTCCATGTACAATTTAGTAATGATTGTATTAGAGCAACCTACTGGTTCTAAACGCATAAATACAGGACCATCAGTTTCGAAATCACCAATGCGGTGATGATCCACAACGCCGCACATATTCATAGACTTGTAACCGTCAATGATTTGTTTAGATTCATTGTGGTCTGTTAAATATAAGTTACCACCTTCTGGAGCAAATTCTTCCCAATTCTTAACGATTTGAGGGTGTTCAAAACCAAAATGATTCAATACGTATGTTGTTTCCTTATTTGCTTCACCTGCACATACTGGAGTAGCTGGTGTACCCATTTGTGTTAAGAAATTAGCAAAGGAAATAGCAGAACAAATAGAATCTGTATCAGGGCTTTTATGACCTGCTACATATGTTTTTACATCACTCATAATATACCTCTTTTATATAAATTTCACACTTAATATCGACTTACGTCAATCCGATTTTTAACTCTATTATTATATCATAAATTATATAAAAAAACACGCCACTACTAAGTAGTGACGTGTTTTTATCATTCTAAAAAATTATCTAATGTAAATGATTAGTCGTGATTTTTTTTGCGGTTTGTAAACAAACCAGGCCCAAGTGTTTCAATGATGATGAACAGCATTGGAATGATAAAGATACCAAACAATGTTGCTGTTGTCATCCCTGCTACTACAGTAATACCCATGGATGTACGAGCACCAGAACCAGCACCAGTAGATACTGCCAATGGCAATACACCAAGGATAAACGCAAAGGATGTCATCAAAATTGGACGTAAACGAATTTTTGCAGCTTCGATAGCGGCATCAACAACGTTCATACCACGTTCGTCAACACGGATCTTAGCGTACTCAATAATCAAAATCGCATTTTTGGCAGCCAAACCAACAAGGGTTAAGAGACCAATCTGCATGTAAATATCATTAGCTAAGGAATATCTGCCTGTAAAGTTCAACAAGAATGGAACTAAAGAAGCACCAATCATACCAGATGGTACGGAGAACAATACGGCAAATGGTACCTTCCAAGATTCATACAAGGCAGCCAAAATTAAGAATACAAATACTAGACCTAAACCAAGAATCATGATGGTTTGAGAACCAGCTTTCAACTCTTCACGAGATTGACCTGCCCAGTCATATGTATAACCGGCTGGTAATGTTTTAGCTGCCGCCTCTTTCAATGCATTTATGGCATCACCAGAGGAGTAACCATTCGCTTGAGAACCACCGATTTGTACAGCCATCGCATTATCAAAACGAGTAATACTAGACGGTGTACCTGTTTGTTCTTTCGTAATATAGTTAGAAACTGGAACCATAAGGCCCTTGCTATTACGAACAGCTAGCATATTAAGCTGTTCCGCATTTTGACGGTAAGCGTCTTCAGCTTGAACTACTACTTTATAGTTTTTACCATATGTAGTAAAGTCATTGACTTGAATACTACCATAGAAACCTTGCAATGTAGTAAAGATATCAGCTAATGCCACGCCATCTTGAGCCGCTTTTTCACGATTCACATCAAATTGTAAGGATGGTGTAGATGTATCAAATGTAGTGTAAATAGATCGAATTGCTGGACTCTTACGAGCTTCTGCTAAGAATTCATTAGCACGTTCCGCCATAACTTGTGGGCTGTCACCAGCTTTGTTAATGAGGTACATGCTGAAACCACCTGTAGAACCTAGACCAGGAATAGATGGTGGGTTCATAGCAATTACAGTTGCTTCTGGTACCTTTTCAGCAGCAAAGCCAAATGTTTGACCAACCATGGCATTAATTGATGTTGCTTGTGTTGTACGATACTTCCAGTCAGACATAGTAGCAAAGATTACACCTGCACTTGATTTTTGACCACCACCTAAGAGGTCAAAGCCTGCTACTGTAAATACTTCTTGGAATAATTGCTCATCTTTTGGCTTTTCAGGATCATTTTTACCTTCCAAGAAAGAGGCAATTTTTTCAAGGGTCGCCATCGTACGCTCAGATGTGGAACCTGGCGGCTCATTAACAGCAATCATGTAATAACCGCTATCCTCTGCAGGTACAAAGGATGTTGGTAAGAAGTGGAATACTAAGCCTGTTCCCCCCGCAAAGATAAGCAATGCAATAACGGTTAAGCTCAAACGATGGCTTAAACGAGCCAATTGGATACCATACCAATTGCTGAAACGTTCTAGGCCTGCATTGAATTTATTTAACTGACGATGTACCCAATCTTCACGCTCTTTAGGTGTGTGAGGTTTTAACATCGTAGCACATAGTGCTGGTGTTAATACAAGGGCAACAATCGCAGAAATAACAACAGATACAGCGATTGTTAATGCAAACTGTTTGTAAAGAATACCTGTCATACCACCCATGAAGGCAACTGGTACGAATACAGCTACCAATACAAAGGCGATACCAATTACAGGGCCTTGTACATTTTCCATCGCTTTAATAGCCGCCTCTTTCGGAGGTAAGCCATTATATTTTAATTCATACTCTACCGCTTCTACTACTACGATAGCATCGTCAACAACGAGGCCGATAGCCAATACCATGGCGAATAATGTTAACGTATTGATAGAGAAATCAAGTAATACGAAAGCACCAAATGTACCTAGCAAGGATACTGGAACAGCAATCATAGGAATGATCGTAGATCGCCAAGATTGTAGGAACACATATACTACGATAAGAACGAGTAACAATGCTTCTACAAATGTATGCTCTACCTCTTTAATGGAAGCACTTACGAATTTAGTATTATCTACAACTACGTTATATTGCATATCTGGTGGGAAAGATTTAGATTGTTCATCTAGTACCTTCTTAACATTCGCAATAGTTTCTAATGCATTCGCATCATTTTGTAAGGAAATAGCAAAACCTGCTACCTCTTTATGTGCGGACTTAGCAATAAAGTCATATCCTTTAGCACCAATTTGAATGCGAGCAACATCTTTTAGATGCAATACCTTACCATTAGAGCTTTTAATAGCAATATTACCAAATTGTTCAGGTGTTACAAGACGACCTTCAATTTTGATAGGGTATTGAAATGCTTGTTCCCCATTAGTAGGATTTTGACCAACTGTACCTGCAGCAGCCTGTAAGTTTTGTCCCTTAATAGCTGCTGTTACTTCAGAAATGGTAACACCAAGATTTTGCATCTTCGCTGGATCTAACCAAATGCGCATAGCATAATCAGAACCGAACTCTTGTACAGAACCGACACCCTTAATGGCTTTAATAGCATCCATCATATAGTTGGTACTATAGTTCTTTAAGAATGTAGAATCATAAGTACCATCAGGTGAGTTCAAGGAAAATACCATAGCCATATCACCAGAAGATTTAGTAGTTGTAACACCAACTGCTTGTACCTCTGCAGGTAATTGAGCAAGTGCTGCTTGTACACGGTTTTGTGTATTAACCGTATCCATATCGGCATCTGTGCCTTGATTGAACTGAACAGTCAAAGAGTAACTACCATTACTAGAGCTACTAGATGTCATATAGTCCATATCTTGTACGCCTACGATTTGTGTTTCAATAACACTGGCTACCGTATCATTAACAACTTGAGCCGTTGCACCTGTATAGGCAGTGTTTACACGAACTGTAGGTGGAGAAATTTGTGGATATCGAGCTATCGGAAGGTTCATCATAGAAATGAGACCTACCAAGGTAATAACAATGGCTATTACAATGGCAAAGATAGGTCGATTAATAAAGAATTTCGACACGATCTAGCCCCCTTCTATTTTGTAGCTTTTAATTGTTCTTTTGAAAGCAATTTAGCATTAACCTTCACACCGTTTTTAACCTTAGTTAAGCCATCAACGATGATTGTGTCTCCAGGTGCTAAACCGGCTTTAATAATTGTATCGCTACCACTTGTACCGCCAACTTCAACACTTTTTTGTTCTACTACACCATCAGCATTTACAACATAGATAAAGTTTTTATCCATGATTTGAAGAATGGCACGACTAGGAACAAGAATAGCATCTTTAAGTTTTTGACCAGGAGAAATCACTGTAGCAAACATATTTGGCAATAACAAATGATCAGGATTTGGGAAAGATGCTTTCAACACAAGCTTACCTGTTGATTGATCAAGACTTTTTGCTGCTTGAACAATAGAACCCGGTTGATTATATGTTTCACCGTCTGCAAGTTTTAATTGAATGTTTGGACCATTGGAATCATCGCCAGTTGGATTTTTCATGAAGTCAAGATATTCTTGTTCAGTCATACTAAACTCAACAAAGATAGGATCAATGGAGTCAATTGTAACTAATGTTGTAGAACCAGCTTGTACAAATGCACCCATATCAATATCATCCATACGTAATGTACCGGAATATGGTGCATATACCATTGTGTCACCCAAGTTATCTTGAGCAATCTTTACAGATGCTTGGTATGCTTCATATGCTGCCTTAGCTTGTTCTGTAGTACTGCGTTGCGTATCTACACGTTGCTGCGCAATCGCATCTTGTTGAGCCAATGTTTCATAACGATTAAGATCTACTTCAGCATTTTTATAAGTCGCATTAGCTTGAGCCGCTTGCGCTTCAGCGTTGGCAAGACTAGCTTCGTATTGACGAGAATCGATACGATATAATGGCTGCCCTGCTACAACTTGCTCCCCACCTTTAACATATTTTTCAACTACGTAACCAGTTACACGAGCATGTACAGCTACAGAGTTTTCTGCAACTACTGTACCAGCATAGGTTTGGTTTACCTGTGCATCACTTGCAGTAATTTTGTATGCATTGACACTCACGTCGCCTGCTTGCTGTTGATTACTGCCACAACCAGCAACCATTACAGCGGATACAACGAGAGCCGCTAACATACGGGAATAACGGAACTTCATTATCTGTACTCCTTTACACGAAACTAATCATCTATGTGTCATAATTACATAAATATCTTTATATATTTTACAGGATTCTATAGACAAAGTCAATTTTTTCGATACCCTTCCACCTTTATAAAACATAGATAAAATCTATATAAATTCATATTCATTGTACACAATCAAAGCGACAAAAATTATTGACTTTTATATTTTTCTGTGTACAAAAAAATTCTAGAAGCATAGAACCATTATTAAGCATTCTATACTACTAGCATATATATTCAATATGGTGGAGATGAGGGGAGTCGAACCCCTGTCCAAAAGTGTTGCCATATAGACTTCTCCGAGCACAGTCTATGATTGACGTCTCAGGTTGCTACCGCTCACAGACAAGCTACACAACCCCAGTTCATATTGTCTCGCCTAATTCATATGAACAACTGAATTAAGCCAGCCTACGGTTTGACGTCCATTCACACTTGGTAGGCACAAGTATGAGGGACGTAGCTTATGCAGCTAATGCAAAATTTTCTTCTGCGTTTAAATGTTTTCCCACCGTTTAACGGCCTCATGGAACGCCGACTCGCTATCTATACCACACGCACCCCTGTCGAAACCTTTACATCCCCGTGCGTCGGTCTCATAATTATAAGCCTATTTAGTA
Organism: Veillonella infantium; assembly: GCF_002959895.1. Lineage (GTDB taxonomy): Bacteria > Bacillota > Negativicutes > Veillonellales > Veillonellaceae > Veillonella > Veillonella infantium. The sequence continues at coordinate 57,568 of NZ_PPDD01000002.1, forward strand.
TTACTGTCAATTATATGAAACCTTCACCAATTCGGTATATTCACTACTCTTAGCCTTCTCAACTTATCTAAATTTGACAGCTTTACCAATCCAAGGATTCTTTTATCACTTATTACTGTCTTTAGTGAATATATTATCTATTATCATGATTATAACTGTTTCATAGCATTATGCAGTGATTGGCACACATAATCTATTTGTTCTTTATTATGCGCAGCAGTCACCGTAAGTCTAATTCTGCTTTCACCAATAGGTACTGTAGGGGGACGAATAGCAGTCCCAATAATACCACTCTCATATAGATACTCAGATACTGCAAGTGTATCTTCATTACGCCCAATTAGTATTGGGAAAATTGGTGTTTCATTGGTAGCATTAATCCCCATGGAAATCAATTTGTCTGCCATATAATTTACATTTTCATGTAAACGCTGTAAAACGGATATATCTGATTCAAGAACATGTAGAGCAGCTAAGGCAGCCCCTATATCAGCAGGAGATAATGCGGTAGAAAATATAAAACTGCGACTCGTATTAACGAGATAATCTATAATAGTGCTATTTGCGGCTACATAGCCACCAACAGAGCCTAAAGATTTACTCAATGTACCAAGTTGTATGTCTACTTCTTTTTCGAGTCCAAAATAGGCCGCTGTACCATGACCATTACCAATAGTTCCAGTTGCATGGGCATCATCTACCATGAGCAGTGCATTATATTCACGGCTCAGTTCATATAGCTTATCTAGTGGTGCAATATCCCCATCCATACTAAATACGCCATCTGTAACTATAAGCTTTTGAGTGTTTCGATCCACCGATTTTAACAAATACTTTAATTCGTCTATATCACAGTGGCCATATGTTTTTATAGTACCTCGACTTAATCTACAACCATCAATAATACTAGCATGATTTAAAGCATCGCTAAAGATAATAGTGTCCTTATCTGCAATAGCTGAAATTGTTCCTACATTAGCCATATAACCTGTATTAAATACGAGCGCTTTTTCTGTATTCTTAAATTTTGCTAATGCATTTTCAAGCTCTGTAAACAATGGAAATGTTCCAGACACAAGTCGAGACCCACCTGAGCCAGTACCATATTCTTGAGTCCCTTTCAGAGCCCCTTCTATTACACGAGTATCAAAAGTTAAGCCCAAATAATTATTTGAAGCCATCATTAAATATTCTTTATCATCTCGTTTTACTCGCACTGCATCTAGAGGACAGTATTCTCTTAAGGTTCGTAAATTATGGTTCTCTATCTTAGAGTCCAATTGTTCTTTAAAAAATTTGTACATTCTATCTCCGTTGAACAAGTACTGGAGCACTCTCCAAATACTCAATTACACTTTCACTATCTATATCAGACCGTACAAAGAAAATACGGCCCCCTATATTTGAGCCCAATTCTTTCATATTAGGAATGCGATGGTATACACCATTGCAAGCAACATAACCTACTGTATAGTCTGGATCATCAGACCAACATAATTCGCCAACAATACCATCTGCTGATTGAACCTTTGAAGCTAATACTAAAGCCTCTCTCATATGTTCATTATCACCTAACGCATGAGAGTCAAAGGAGTCCATATGGCTCACACGTACTCCACGATTGCCTTCATCTAAACGCCCACCAGTAATTGTATCCACTAACATAGCGCCGCGCATGGATTTATCTAAACTTTTTAACATAGAAATAGCTTTGTAAACAGCAGTCTTACTAATAGCAGGATCATCTAATAATTCAATCGCCAATTGGTGGGATTCAGAAATGCTATTAGTTTTATGTTCCTCTACCTTTAGACAGTCAATATATCTAATCTTCTCCGGTGGGATTAAATCTACAGTAATATTGATAAAATCAGCTGTTCCTTTACTGTGATACAGTGCGCGATCAGCTAACGATTGAGCTATAGCCCCTACTTCTTCTAACTTCACAATCCGCTCTGCACCAGAAATATGGTGGCCCCCTTTTTCATGGGGACCACCTTGAGCAGCACGCATGCGTACACTATATAATTCAGCCATTATGACACCTTCCCTTTAACAAGATCATTTTGAGGTACTTGGCTGTGAATTTTACGGAATACTTTTACAAATACTGGTGCCATAATGACTGTAAAAATCATGCCAGGCACTGCTAATGCAACCATAGGTAATGCAGCCTTACCAATATATACAGACAAGGTCAATCGCGCTAATGCAGATGCAATCGGGCCAGAAATCATAATACCGATCATATGATTGTGGCACATCCAAAGAATTAGCCCTACGATAAGTCTAAATTGCATAGCAATCATAACATTCAAAATAGTTTGTGTACCTAGTGCTAAACCGATTAAACTAGATAGACAACCACTAATAATATATTTCTTAAATCCGAATACGGCACATATAGCTACCGCTAACGGGGCTGATAGTTGAAATTCTATACCTGGAATGACATTAGGTATTTTAATAGCACCTAACACAGTAATCATAGCCGTTAAAATAGCAATCTCTGTAATGTACCGGATGTTCTGATTCATGATATTTCTCCTCTACTTAGAAAATGTCAACTACAAATACTGCTCTTTGTTTACATTATAATTTCAATATACATATTTATCAACCAAAAGTACAAAATAAGTTGACAAATATCACAAAAAAATCGAGCCATTATGACTCGATCTTTTTATTTTAATATTTTTGCTGTTCTTTAAGTCTCTTAGCAATATCTCGCTTAGCATCGCGCTCTGCCATATCTTGACGCTTATCATATAGCTTTTTACCAGTTACAAGACCAACGGTTACCTTTACATAACCATGACTGAAATGGAAATTGAGCGGCACTAAAGAGAATCCTTTCTCCTTAACCTGAGCATGCAGTTTATTGATTTCAGATTTATGCATCAACAATTTGCGAGTTCGTTCAGGTTCATGATTAAAGCGGTTCCCCTGTTCGTATGGACTAATGTGAACGCCATACAATAAGAGCTCACCTTTATCAATGCGACAAAAGCTGTCTTTTAGGTTCAGCTTACCTTGACGTATGGATTTAATTTCAGTACCTGTCAAAGCAATACCGGCTTCATAGGTTTCATGAATATTAAAATCATGACGCGCCTTACGATTATCAGCAATAAGAGATGGACTAGATTGTTTCGCCATATATACCTCTATCGTTTACGTTTACTTTTAGATTTCTTAGATTGATTGCGCTTCGATGTTTTATTAGATTTCTTACGACTTGATTTGCCTTTACCAGATTTTTTACTGAAAGTATCATATCTAGAATGGCCGGATTTACTGCTATCACGTCGGGAAGATTTTTTACTGGATTTTCTTGAAGATTTACGACCTTTACGACTACCATAGCCATCGCGACTACTTGCATAGTCAGAACCATTTTGCAATTGTTCTTGTATAGCCATTAGGTTATTGACTTCACCAAGTACAAAGTCGATCTGTTTCTTTTCTACATCGGCTTTTACTAAGGTAACAGTTACCTTTTCACCTAAGTGATAGGTTTTACCTGTTCTTTTGCCTACAAGCACAAAATGTTCTTCATCAAAGAAATAGTAATCATCATTCATCATGCTCATATGCACAAGGCCATCGATACCGTTTTCTAATTCTACGAACATCCCAAAGGATGTAATGCTAGAAATAGATCCTTCAAAGACTTCTCCTACAAATGGAACCATATATTGTGTCTTTTTAAGATCTACTGTATCTCGTTCAGCCTCAGTAGCTACTTGCTCCTGTATAGAAGAATGTTCAACAGCTCCAGCTAAGAATGCTTCCTCTACATCCCGTTTAGAATAACCATTTTTCCAATGCATATCAGCTTTTAAAAGGCGATGAACCATTAAGTCTGGATATCGTCTAATAGGAGATGTAAAATGCGTATAACATGTAGATGCTAAGCCAAAGTGTCCCACATTGTTAATACTATATTTAGCCTGTTGCATAGAACGCAAGGTCATAATTTGAGCTACTTGCTCAATATCTTGACCCTTTACTACATCTAAGATTTTTTGAAAATCTCTTGGTGTTACACCATCAGCACTAAGGACGAGATTTTGCCCCAAGTAATTTAATACCTTTTGGAATAAATCTAACTTTTCTTCACTTGGGTTCTCGTGAATACGATATACCGATGTACGATGCGTATTCTTTAAGTGTGTAGCCACTGTTTCATTGGCAATGAGCATACATTCTTCGATAAGTCGTTCTGCCATGGTACGATCTCGTTTTACAATACGTAACGGTGTACCATCATGATCGAGTAATACTTTATATTCAGGAAAATCAAAATCTAAAGCACCTCTACGACGACGCATTCGATTCAAAATCTTAGAGATTTCTGCCAAATCATGCAGCATAGGCATAAAGTCTTGTAAGTCATGAGGAATAATATTTTCCTCTAATGCTTTATAGACCTCTTTATAGCTACAACGACGTCCTACATGGATAATAGATGGACGAATACGATAGTTTACAACCTTACCATCTTTATCTATTTCCATCATACACGTCATAGCATAACGATCTTCATGAGCATTTAAACTACAAATGCCATTAGATAGAACCTCAGGTAACATCGGTACTACACGATCTACTAAATACACAGATGTACCGCGTTTATAGGCTTCATTATCAATGGCCTGTCCAGATACTACATAATGACTCACATCTGCAATATGTACGCCTAATTCATAATTACCATTTGGTAATTTTCGGCCACTCACAGCATCGTCTAAATCTTTTGCATCTTCCCCATCGATAGTGACCATTTGTAAATCACGAAGATCCCAGCGGGCAGGGTCTTCATGAATAAAGGTATCAATTTTCTTGCTCGCTTTAATAACATCATCTGGGAAGTTAAAAGGAATCTTATGATTCGCCATGATACAGTTAATATCGAGACCTACATCGCCCTTATAACCAAGAATTTCAGTAATAATACCTTCGGGCTTTTTATCGCCTTCAGGCCATTTAGTAATTTTCACTAATACCTTTGCGCCACTACGAGCATCTAATGTATTTTTTAAATCTACAAAGATATCAGTCCCAATTCGCTCATCATCAGGGATAACAAAGCCAAAGTGTTGTTGTCGGTCATAAGTACCCACTACGGTTTCATTAGCTCGTTCAATAACATCAACGATAATGCCTTCTCGTTTATGCTTTGTATAATTAGAAGGTATGACGCGAACGCGAACCTTGTCATTATGCATGGCAGTACCTTTATTTTGTTCTGCTACATATATATCTTCATCTTCAGGCATAATGACAAAGCCAAAAGACTTACGATAGCCCTTATAAATACCTTCATATTCTTCATGTTGTTGCTCTGCATATTGATATACATCAGGTCGCGAAGATATTAATACCCCTTCTCGAGCAAGCATTTTTGCAGAACGAATAAACATCTCAAGATCTTTACCACCACGGATGTGGTTATCCATGGCAGCATCTTCAATATGATATGCATGTGGTTGTATAGATTTATAAAAGTCTAATACTTTCTTCTTCAAATTTTCACCTCCTCATTTGATAAAAAGAAAAAGCCTGCAAAGCAGGCTTTCATCATTAGAATTGATTAATCATTGCCCCTAACACTAAGCTCAACACAGCAAAGATAATCCCCAATATAATCGTACATTTAGATAAGAAAGCGTCTAAACCGCGTTGCTTACCACCAAAAGAAGAGTCTGCCGCACCAGATACAGCACCGCCCATGCCTGCGTTTTTGCTATTCTGTGCAACAACTACTACGATTAATAAAATAGATACGATTACTTCTACAATCATTAAAAAATTTGTCACGACTGTCATCCTTCCTGTGTGGCTCTTGGAGAGTCCAAAACCCGATGTTCTAAATACTTCTCTAATTTACGTTTAACCCTTTGCAACGCATTGTCTATAGATTTGACACTGCGATCAGTGACCTCAGCCATTTCTTGGTAGGAACGTCCGTCTAGATATCCTTCCAAGACCTCCCACTCGAGTTCACTTAAAATATGACCAATATTGCGCTCAATATCATCCAATTCCTCTTGGCTGATAATAAGGTCCTCAGGATTGGTAACCTTTGCTGAAGATAGCATCTCGATCAATGTACGCTCTGATTCCTCTGTATAAACTGGTTTATTTAACGATACATAAGAGTTCAAAGGCGCATGTTTTTGTCTAGTAGCCGACTTAATAGCCGTAATAATCTGTCTAGTTATACAAAGCTCTGCAAAAGCTCTAAAGGACGCTAATTTATCATGTTTAAAATCCCGCGTAGCCTTATAAAGACCAATCATCCCTTCTTGAATGATGTCTTCACGATCTGCGCCTACTAAAAAGTAAGAACGCGCCTTTGCACGAACAAAGTTTTTATATTTATTAACAATATAATCGATTGCAAACTCATTTTGCTCTTCTTGAGCTATGACCACAACTTGCTCATCGGTCATTTCTTTGAAATTGTAATCGGGCTTGCGTGTATGAATTGTGTTCATATGCTCCTCCTTACAATTGAGCAGAAAAACCAATATATTCATTATACTGGAACTATATGTGATTTTCAACTATCAATGGCCACGCCGTAATTTCTCTAGCTTTTCAGCTACTTCAGGAGATAATAACCCTCCTACTTCATTACGTCGCAAGCTAAATTGATCTCGTCTATGTTCATGAGCATATTGTAGTCGTTCCTCTTCCTTAGCTATACGAATCATATTTTGCAATTCTCGAGCTGGAATGCGCAAGCCTCCAGATCCAAGAATTTGATTTTGTTCAGCTCCATCAGAGGTCACAACATATACATTGGTGTATTTACCTTTTCGCAAAAACACCTCTCGCTCAATAAAGGAATCCGCCGTTTCCCCATCTTCAGTATACACTTCGAGGAATCCGCTCGTAATAGCCTCTACAGAGCCGCCAGATTTTGTATATTTACCATCAAATACAAGGATAACTTCATAACCCTTGAATTTTCCGTAATTCAACAATCTATCTCGAAGCTCCATACGGGCATGTTCTAATGATTCATGAGCCAGTTTCTTTAGATGAGTCCAGGCGAATATCACATTATATCCATCTACAATTAAAATATCTTTTAGCATAATTATTTCGCTTGGCGCTGACGCACAGCTTCATACATAAGAACAGCAGCAGCCACAGATGCATTCAAAGAATTCAAATTTCCATACATAGGAATGGTAACGAGGAAATCACATGCCTCTTTCACAACGCGACTAATGCCTTTCCCCTCATTACCAATTACGATAACAGTAGGGATTGTCATATCCGCCTCGTATAAAGTGCGATCTCCTTCCATATGAGCGCCCATAACCCAAAATCCTTGTTTTTGAAGTTGTTTAATAGTTTGAACTACATTTCCAACCTGTACTAGTGGAATTTGTTCAATAGCACCGGCTGATGTTTTAGCAACTGTCGCATTAATAGGGGCATTATGTCGCTTCGGAATAAGTACCGCTGTAGCACCTACACATTCAGCAGTACGAATGATAGCCCCCATGTTATGAGGATCCTCAACGCTATCTGTCAAAATAAGCAAAGGCACTTCATGATTCGTCTCTTGTAGCACTTCACCTAGTTCTTTAAATTGAACGGCAGATACAAGAGCGATAACCCCTTGATGTGGTACCTCTAAATCATATTTATTCATTTGTTTGATAGGCGTTGGACGTACTTCAATACCTTGAGATTTAGCAAGACCAACAATATCAGCTAGACCAGTTTTAACCTTATCTTCACTGACCATAATGCGTTGAATAGAGCGGCCGCTTCTAAGGGCCTCTTTAACTGCATTGCGACCTACAATATAATTATCCATACTACATACCTCGTAGAGTTATTGAAAAGGCTTGCTTCATAACATCTTGTAATCGCTCATCTTGACGCGTTTCATAAAGAAATCCCAGTACTGCTTCAAAAGCGGTACTACTACGATATTCTTGAACTGAACTGCTTTTCGGTACATTTACATTACTATTTCTAGCACGTCGTGCAATAGCTTGTTCTTGTTCTGTAAAAGTATCCTCTATTTCTAGCAATGCCTTCGCTTGTGACTTAGCACAAATAAACTCAGTAACAATTGTGTGCAATACTTGCACCTTCGTTATATTCATTTGTACCACTCGTTCACGGACATACATGGAGTATACTGCATCACCAATATAGGCAAGCATAACTGCATCTGTACTAAGGCATTCCTCTATAGTTCTTTTACGCAAACGAAGCGGCTCTTGTTCAAGAGCCGTCAACTTTTTTATCGCTTCATTCTTTAAGAATTGAAATTGTTTAAATTTCACGTTTTTTCCACCGTGCACCTTGAGGAGAATCCTCAATAGTAATACCGATTTCAGCCAAACGATCGCGGATACAATCAGCTAATGCCCATTGTTTTTGTTCACGACACGCTTGACGTACAGACAATATAACTTGCATTAATTCTTCGTATTCAGCAGCGTTAGCACCTGTGTTGCCTTCCCATGCTTTTTCAAGAATACCAATAACCTCTGTCATGAACTTGAAGATACGTTTTACTTCAGTGATTGCTTCTTGGCAAACAACACCTTCACGGCCGGTCACAGCTTGGTAATAGATGTTGATTTCTTTTGCAAGACCAAACATGCTAGATGTAGCTAAAGCAGTATTGAAGTCATCGCTCATAGCTGCTTCGAATTCTTCTTCATATTCTTTAGCTTTTTCTAATAAGTGTTGCGCTTCATCACAAGGACCTGGTTCACATTTTTCAAGGTACAATAGATTTTCAATAGCAGTGCTTAAACGTTCTAAGGATTTATTTGCTTCTTCTAAACGTTCATCAGAGAAATCTAATGGACTGCGATAATGCGTGCTCAACAAGAAGTAGCGTAATGCATCTGGGCTATATTGTTCTAAAATATCTTTTACCAAGAAGAAGTTATTCAAGGATTTAGACATTTTTTCAGAGTTAATAGTAATGAAGCCATTGTGTAACCAATAACGTACAGATGGATGTTGCCCAGAGCAGCCTTCAGATTGAGCAATCTCATTTTCATGATGTGGGAAAATCAAATCACTACCACCACCATGGAAGTCAAATTCTGTGCCCAAGTACTTTTGGCTCATTGCAGAACATTCAATATGCCAACCTGGACGGCCATTACCCCAAGGGCTTTCCCAATATGGTTCGCCTGGTTTTGCCGCCTTCCATAATGCAAAGTCCATAGGATTTTTCTTACGACCATCAACTTCGATACGAGCACCAGCTTCCATATCATCTAAGGTACGACCAGATAACTCGCCATAATGTTCAAATTTATCAACGCTATAATATACATCACCATCGAGTTCATAGGCATAGCCTTTTTCAATCAAGGTAGAGATCATAGCAATAATATCTTCGATATGTGTAGAAACACGTGGATAAATGTCAGCATGTTGTACACCAAGGGCATCCATTACTTCGAAATAGCTGTCGATATAACGATTTGCAATAGTATCCCAAGATACGCCTTCACCATTGGATGTATTAATGATTTTGTCATCCACATCAGTAAAGTTTTGAACATATGTTACTTTATAGCCTACATGTTTCATATAGCGACGAATTACGTCCCAAGTTACAAATGGACGTGCATTGCCAATGTGAGGATGGTTATATGGTGTAACACCACATACGTACATCTTTGCTTCACCTGGTGTTACAGGGTTGAACACCTCTTTTTGGCGCGTCATAGTATTATAAACTGTAATTTCTCTCATCGTTACCGATGCCTCCATCTTCATAAAATAAAAAGACCCCTCATCTCATACAGAGACGATGGTCCGCGGTTCCACTCTGTTAGGTACCAATATAGTACCCACTCATCGCATAACGGCGCGTCACCGGACAAACCTACCTATAATCGGAATGTCAGCTCGTGAATGCATTTCGTCCACCTATCCTTGAACCCTCCCACCATCGGTTCTCGCTAAAAAGTTAGTTGTAGAGTACTTCTTTCAGTCTTAGCTTTTACTATTAAATCTATATTCAGATATATAAATATTGTATCAATTATCCTATAGAATGTCAATGAAAACAAGAAAATCCTCATCTTTCAATATATCCAAATAATGTATTAAACATGCACATTTCGACTATATAATTTGAAAGATGAGGATGAGGAATTAACGATTAAGCATTTTCCAATTTTTCTTGATCATCATGTTTGCGGCAAATACCTGCAAAGATAGATCCTGTAAAGTTATGAATAATAGAGAATACTGCACCTGCTACTGCCGCTTGAGGAGTAAAATGTTTAAGTGCTAAAGATACGGATAATGCAGAATTTTGCATTGCCACTTCGATTTGCATTGCACGACGAGAAGAAACATCGATGCTTAACGCTTTACATACAAAGTACGTTACTACATAACCACTCACATTTTGTACTAAGCACGCTACGAAAATGATGAAACCAGTTTCAGCAATTTGTTTTTGGTTCACCGCAGTAACAGCAGCCAAGATTAACAATACTGCAATAGCCGCAATTGTAGGGCATACAGATTTAACAGGTTCGATCTTAGAGCCAATGAAGTAATTCAATACGATACCTAAGATGATTGGTACCAATACGATTTTTACGATAGAAATAAACATCGGCATGAATTGAATTTCAATGGAAGATGTGGCACCTGCATACAATACAACGAATAAAGGTGTTAATACTGGAGCCAATAATGTAGAAACAGTCGTTGCAGATACGGATAACGGAACGTTACCATTTGCAAGGAATGTCATAACATTAGAAGCAGTACCACCAGGACATGCCCCTAACAAGATGAATCCGATACCAATTTCTGGTGGGAAATTGAAGATTAAGGCTACCAAGAAACCTGCTAATGGCATCCATAAGAATTGGATAACAGATACGAGGATAACTTTCATCGGTTGCTTAAATACATCAAGGAACACTTGAGCTGTTAATGTTAACCCCATGGCAAACATTACAAATTGTAGCATGTACGCAATGTACGGCGTCATCCAAGAAAATACAGTTGGTAATAAATACGCTAACACTGCCATCAATAGCACTATCCATGAAAGATAACTATTGAATAAGTGGTTAAGAGAACGAATAATACTCATAAAAGCACTCACTTTCATAATAAATAAAAATAAAAGACGCCGATTATTATAGCATTTCTATTGAATAATCTCAATATACATAAAAAAGCTCCCATAACCATAGCTATGAGAGCTTTTAAATTAACTTATGTTACTATTTTGTTAAAGCACTGACATTATCTAAACGATGTAAGCATTTTTCTTTGCCAAGCAATGTAACAATATTATTCAAATCTGGACCATGCATTTGACCTGTTAAAGCCACACGGATTGGCATGAATACGAATTTACCCTTCAAAGCAGTTTCTTTCATAACAGCTTTAATCGTTGCTTTTACAACGTCAGGTGTAATTTCATCAAGTTCTGCCAATGCTTTACGGAATGCACCAAGAACTGTTGGTGCTGTTTCTTCATTCAATACAGCACGCAATTCCTCTTCGTGACCTTCTTCAAGGAATACTGTTTCGCCCATGAACATGCCTACATGATCCTTAATTTGCGCGCCATAGCTAATATGATCGCGGAATGTAGAGCATAACAATGTCAACCAATCAATATCCGCTTGATTTAAGCTATCTGGAGCCAAACCAACCTCTTTCAAATGAGGTAAGCAAAGATGGAATAACTCTTCATCGCTCAAGTTTTTCATGTAGTGGAAGTTGATATGGTTCAATTTATCAATGTCGAATACGGCAGGGTTCTTAGCTACGCGATCCATGGAGAAGGCTTGAATCAATTCATCTTGTGTAAAGAACTCTTCTTCCCCTTCTGGAGCCCAACCTAGAAGCGCTAAGAAGTTTACAAGTGCTTCTGGCAAGTAGCCTAATTGTTTGTATTGTTCAACAGAGGTAGCACCATGACGTTTGGACATTTTCTTGTAATCTTTACCAAGAATCAAGGAGATGTGGCCAAACTTAGGTACTTCCCAACCTAACGCTTCATAAATAGCCATTTGACGTGGTGTATTAGATAAATGTTCCTCTGCACGAATAACGTGAGTAATGCCCATCATATGATCGTCCATTACTACGGCAAAGTTATATACAGGAATACCGTCGGATTTAACGATAACGAAGTCACCTACACCGTTGGACTCAAAGGATACATGACCACGTACCATATCATCGAATGCATATGTTTTATTCAAAGGAACGCGTAAGCGAATTGTTGGTTTACGACCTTCTGCAATATATTTAGCCTTAGTTTCTTCGTCTAAGTGTTGGCAATGACCATTATATTTAGGTGTTTCGCCACGATCCATTTGTTCTTGACGAACAGCATCTAATTCTTCTGGTGTACAGTAGCACTCATAAGCTTTGCCTTCGTCTAATAAGCGTTGTGTCACTTCTTTATATAAATCGAGACGTTCTGTTTGACGGTAAGGGCCATTGTCGCCACCTACATCAATACCTTCATCCCAGTTCATGCCAAGCCATTGTAAGGAGGCTTTGATATTTTCTTCACTTTCACGTGTGGAACGAGCCAAATCTGTATCTTCAATACGCAATACAAATGTGCCTTTTTCCTTACGTGCTAATAGCCAGTTAAACAAAGCAGAACGAGCACCACCAATATGGAATGGACCCGTAGGGCTTGGAGCAAAACGAACTTTCATGGAACTCATGATTATACCTCTCCTTCATATACAGAAACGACAGCTTGTGCAGCAATGCCTTCACGGCGCCCGATAGCACCAAGCATTTCATTTGTTGTCGCTTTAATACTAATACGTTCTAATGGTATTTCTAAAACAGATTGTAAGTTAGCCTTCATCGTGTCGATGTGTGGTTTTAACTTAGGTGTCTCTGAAATAACCATAATATCTATATTATAGGCTTGTAACCCACGTTCTTTCAATAAGGAATTAACCTTTTCTAGTAAAAGCATGCTAGAAATCCCTTTGTACTGGTCATCTTCAGGCGGGAAATAATATCCAATATCGCGCAAACCTGCCGCACCTAACATAGCATCCATCAATGCGTGAATGAGAACATCCGCATCGGAATGACCATCAGGGCCGAGTTCAGATTCGATATGAACACCGCCAAGAATACATGGGCGACCTGCTTTTAATTGATGAATATCATAACCAAATCCAACGCGCATACGTGTATCCTCAATTCCTAAATATCGCTTAGCTACTGCAATATCATTTGGTGTTGTTACCTTTATATTACAATAGTCACCTTCAACTATATGTACAGGCTTACCTACATACTCAACTAGTGATACATCATCAGTACCAAGATACTTTGTTTCATATGCCGTTTGGTGAGCCTCCACAAATAATTCTTTTTGAAAGCCTTGTGGCGTTTGAATTTGGTATAGCTCACTGCGCTGTAATGTTTCTAGAACATTATGGTCCGTATCAATTCGTTTAATGGTATCCGTAGCTGGAACACCTACAGTAGCCGCACCATAGGTATTAGCCGAGTCAGCAACATTATTAAACAGTTCTGTAGAAGCTAATGGTCGCGCTCCATCATGAACAAGGACAATATTGGTATCCTCCGATACAGCCTGTAAGCCACATGCTACAGAGTCTTGACGCTCTTTTCCACCAAGTACTATCTGAACTGGAACAGTTAAATCTAACGCTTGAATATGTTTTGTCATATATTCTTGTTCACCATCGGCTACAACAAGAATAATCTCTTTCAAGCCATCAACATTTGCTACATTTTGCAATGTACGCTGAATGATAGAGAATCGACCCAAAGGGATAAATATCTTATTCTCTTTGTACCCCATGCGACGCCCTGCACCTGCGGCGAGAACAATACAACTAATTACCTTGTCCATTTTGTCCTCCATCTACACGAGCAAAGATCATGCGACCAGCACTAGTTTGTAATATGGATGTAACCATTACCTCTACAGTTTGACCCACATAAGGTTTACCATCTTCAACAACAATCATGGTACCATCATCGAGATAAGCAACACCTTGGTGTACTTCCTTACCTTCTTTCATAATTTGTACGCGAATCCATTCGCCTGCAATGAGGGCTGGTTTCAGTACATTGGCGAGTTCATTCAGATTAAGCACCTCAATGCCTTGTACCCGAGCCACCTTATTTAAGTTGAAGTCATTAGTCATCAACTTCCACTGCTTATCCAAAGCAAGACGCATTAATTTAGAATCTACTTCTGTAAGATCATCATAATCATCTTCTACCACTTCAATGGCTACCTTTTTAGCATCTTGCATCTCTTTCAAAATATCGAGGCCACGACGACCGCGATTTCGTTTTGTAGCATCAGCAGAGTCAGAAATAATTTGTAACTCATTCAATACAAAAAGGGGAACCATTAGAGGTCCTTCAATAAATCCTGTATTACATAGTTCCTTAATACGTCCATCAATAATAACAGATGTATCTAGTAGTTTTGGTGTGCTCGTAGTTTTATCAGATTTATGAGTAGAGAACATTTTAAAACGACTTGTTTTTTTAGTGCCTTCTCCACCCCATTGTTGTACGTAGTTATAGTATATTTCAGGGCCTTTACGAGCCATAATTTTAAGGCCACTATATCCAAAGATAGCACTCAATATAATAGGAATATAAGGTCCTATAATAGGTACTTGATGAAATGCAACACCAATTAAATTTGCAATAATAAGACCGAATAATAAACCGATGGTGCCTGCAATCAATTCTTGATTTGGAATATGAGTAAGAATGCGTTCTAAACGTTTAGCAATGACTAAGCCTTGCTTTAAAATAAATGAAGAAATTAAATACCCAATAATAACGCCTAATAAAGTACCAAAAATTAATACTGAAATACGTGCAATGGTCAATGACATATCCCCAAAAGACTCAAATTGAGAGACCAAATATGGGTCAATAATAGGTGCTAAGCTATCCATTCCTACATAGGCTGCTGTGCCCACAAGAATGGCTATTACATAGCGCAATATCCGATAAATCATCAAATCACCTCCTAATTAAGAAAATACCAACTGCATTGCCTCTTGAATAGATTTAACGCCTCTAATCTTGATAGAACTATCATTATCCTTGATTTGTTTATAATTGCCTTCAGGGATAATAAACTTTTTAAAGCCTAATTTCTTAGCTTCATTGATACGCTGTTCAATACGTGGAATGCTACGAACATTACCAGTGAGCCCTACTTCACCTAAAATGACCATATCTGTAGGAACAATGCGATTTTTTAAATTAGATACGATAGCAACGGCCATAGACAAGTCACAAGCTGGTTCATTTACCTTGAGACCACCAATAACGTTAACGTACACGTCCTTATTACCTAACGTAAAACCACAACGTTTTTCTAATACTGCCAAAAGTACAATTAAACGATTAAGGTCATAACCGATTGCAGTTCTTCTAGGCATACCAAAAGCAGTCGTAACAACAAGGCTTTGTACCTCTACAAGGATAGGACGAACCCCTTCAAGATAAATCATAACGGCGCTGCCACTTTCCTCATCAGATCGTTCTGCCAATAAGGAAGCTGATGGGTTAGATAACTCTTGTAACCCTTCCTCAACCATGGCAAAAATACCTGTTTCAGATGTAGATCCAAAACGATTCTTAATTGAACGCAAAATACGGAATTGGTAAGACCGTTCGCCTTCAAAGTAAAGCACTACATCCACCATATGTTCTAACATACGAGGACCCGCAATATTGCCTTCCTTAGTAACATGTCCAATGATTACCGTTGGAATATTTCGTTCTTTACAGAAGCGAAGGAGGCGCGATGTACATTCTCGCACTTGGCTAACACTACCTGGAGCAGCATCGATATCTCCGGTATACATGGTTTGAATAGAGTCGATAACTAACAAAGAAGGCGTCATTGCATCAGCTTGCTCTAAGATATGATCTAAATCTGTATCAGCAATAACTTGTAATCGCTCACTATTGATATGAAGTCGTTCTGCCCGAAGCTTAAGCTGTAACTGAGACTCTTCTCCAGATGCATATAGTACAGTACCTACCGTATCGGCCACCTTTTGAGATACTTGAAGAAGTAGTGTAGACTTGCCTATACCAGGATCACCACCTAAGAGCATAAGGGCCCCAGGAACAATCCCACCACCTAATACGCGGTCGATTTCACCAAAGGTTGTAGAGACACGAGCGATAGATGAAATTTCAATATCTGGTAAAGCTGTTGGTTTTGTTGTTTGACTTCCCACACCTCGTGAAGGTGTGCGGCTATGTTTAGTTTCTTTAATAATCTCTTCAACTAATGTATTCCATTCACCACATTGTGGACAACGCCCCATCCACTTAGAAGACTCCGCTCCACAATTTTGACAGAAGAATACTGATTTTGCTTTTGCCATAATACCTCAAAACTTTTATAAAAGATAAAAAAGGCCATGAATGATAACCATTCATGACCTTTTATGCATAATTTTACTACATGGTTACTATCATTATTCTATAGTATACCATTTAAGCCATATAATTTATATGAAAGGTAGTCATTAACTATTTATTTTTGTATTTATATTAAATCGTTACAACAATATCATTATCCTTTACATTAGCTTTAATAGTTTTTCCTGCTATCGCCTCTCCTTTCAAAATAAGATCGGATACAGGGTCCTCTATTAAGCGTTGAATAGCGCGTTTTAAAGGCCGAGCACCCATAGTAAAATCGGAACCTTCTTTAACGAGCAATTTCATAGCCTCAGGTGTAATTTCTAAATGTAAATCACGTTCTCCAAGACGTTTTATTACATCACTCATCAAAATTGTTACAATTTTTGTTAAGTCCTCTTCAGTTAATGGATGGAATACAATCATCTCATCAATGCGATTTAAAAACTCTGGTCTGAAGTGACGTTTTACTGCATCCAGAACAGACTTCTTAGCCTCTTTAAAATCTATTCTTTTAGAATCATTAGAATAAGATTCTGCTTTTTTCGGTGCCAAGAAACCTAATTCTGTAGAGTTCTTATGTAATGCTTTAGCACCTAAGTTACTAGTCATGATGATAACTGTATTTCTGAAGTCTACGGTTCTCCCCTGACTATCTGTAAGGCGGCCATCATCAAGAACTTGTAATAGGATATTAAAGAAATCTGCATGAGCCTTTTCTACTTCGTCAAGTAAAATAACGCTATATGGTTTACGTCGAACTGCATCAGTCAATTGGCCTCCCTCTTCATAGCCTACATATCCTGGAGGTGCTCCAACTAAACGAGAAACAGTATGTTTTTCCATATATTCAGACATATCAAGTCGAATCATAGCAGATTCATCGCCGAACAAGGAGGATGCAAGTGCTCTTGCTAGCTCAGTTTTACCAACTCCTGTTGGTCCAAGGAACAAGAAGGAACCAATTGGACGTTTTGGATCCTTTAATCCAGCCCTTGCACGGCGCACAGCTTTTGCTACAGCTGTAACAGCATCATCTTGACCGATGACACGTTTATGTAATTCATCTTCTAAATGAAGCAAGGTTTCTGATTCTTCTTCTGCGATTTTAGTTACAGGAATACCAGTCCACTGAGCTACAACGGCAGCGATATCTTCCTCTGTAACTATTAATTTTTGATCACTTTCTTCTTTAGCTACAGTTTTTTTATCATCAATTTCTTTAACTAGAGCTTGCTCTTCATCACGAAGTTTAGCTGCCTTTTCAAAATCTTGTGATGTGACAGCCGCTTCTTTTTCCTTCTTAACCGTATTGAGTCTGTCTTCTAAAGCTTTAACATCTGGTGCTGCCGAAAATACCTTCATACGAACCTTAGATGCAGCCTCATCAACCACATCGATAGCTTTATCCGGCAAAAATCGATCTGTAATATATCTACTAGATAAAGTAACAGCAGCTTTTAATGCTTCATCTGTAATTTTAGCCTTATGGAAGGCCTCATAACGATCTCTTAAGCCGCTCAAGATTTCAAGAGCATCCTCTTCATTAGGTTCTCCTACTTGAACAGGTTGGAAACGACGCTCTAAAGCAGCATCTTTTTCAATATGCTTTTTATATTCATCAAGTGTCGTAGCGCCAATAACTTGGAATTCACCACGTGCCAAAGCTGGTTTCAAGATATTTGCCGCATCCATAGCGCCTTCAGTGGCACCTGCTCCAACTAATGTGTGAATTTCATCAATGAAGATAATCATATCATCATGTTGTTGAACTTCATCAATCGCTTTTTTTAAACGCTCTTCAAATTCGCCACGGTATTTTGCACCAGCTAACATAGAGCTAATGCTAAGGGAAATAATGCGTTTATTACGCAAAATTTCTGGCACATTCCCGTTGACGATACGTTGCGCCAAGCCTTCAGCAATGGCCGTCTTACCTACACCAGGTTCACCAATGAGAACGGGATTATTTTTAGTTCTACGACTAAGTATTTGAATAACTCGTTGAATTTCAGTATCGCGACCAATAACAGGATCAATTTTACCTTGTTTTGCAGACTCATTTAAGTCTGTACCGAAATCAGTTAATTCACCTAAGTCGCCATTGTTATTCGCTCCTTCTTGACCACTATGATCACCATTAGTACTAGAGCCAAGAATATGACGAATCGCTTCAACTATATCGTCGGTACGAATATTCATAGCCCGTAAAATCCCAACTGCAACACCACCGCCGTCGCTGAGTAAACCAAGTAGAATATGCTCAGTACCAACGTAATTATGATTCATGCGATTAGCTACTTGAACAGCTAACTCAAGTACATTCTTAACACGTGGCGTCATATATATAGATGTTGCTTTTTTATTACCGCGGCCCACTTGCTCTTCTACAGCTTCAAAAATATCTTCTGTAACAATATTAAGCTCTTCTAAGGCCTTAGCAGCAACACCATTTTTAACCTTTGTCAGGCCGATGAGTACATGTTCAGTGCCTACATAGTCATGTCCCAACTCCAATGCGGCTTCTTGAGCAAAGGAAAGAACACGCTGTGCATCATCTGTAAATCGTTGCATCATACTATCACCTCATCTATCTATGTAAATTGTAATTTTTTCTCTTCAAATATATGTAAACAATGGTAGGCTATACCATTGGAATAGCTATTAATGTGAAAGCTTTTGACGGATTACCTTTGCCCGATAGCTATCACGCTCGATATCTGTTAGATTATCATTTCCTGCATACTTTGAAAGGAAATTAGGTCTAGTTATAGCAATCAGCTCATTAAAGGAATCCTTGCCCCATTGAGGTAAAATATTTAAGTCAACGCCTAACTGGATATCACTAAGCTTTGTTAAAGCCTCTTTACCATTTACACGGCGTGCATTCTGTAGAACTCCATAGGAGCGCCATAACACATCTTCTAAACCTTCTTTATCATTATGTAATAATAACTGACGAGATTTTCGCTCTTCTGCAATAATCCCTTCTACAATCTTTGTTAATTGTTCTATTGTATCTTTTTCACTAGTACCCATGGTACGTTGGTTAGAAATTTGATATATATTTCCTAATGCTTCTGAACCTTCACCATATAATCCACGCACAGAGTAGCCCAACTGAATAATACTACGAATGAGGCGTGTAATTTTTCCAGATATAGTCAAGGCTGGTAAATGTAACATTACAGATGCTCGTAAACCTGTACCGACATTAGTTGGACAAGCCGTTAAATAACCAAATCGTTCATCAAAGGCATATGGATATTTTGCTTCAATAGCCTTGTCGATTTTTAATACACGTTCATAAGCTACTTCTAATCTCAATCCAGAAACCATAGATTGAATTCGCAAATGATCTTCTTCATTTACCATAATCACAATTGATGCATCGTCAGAAACCACTAAGTTGCGGTACGGTAGTTTTTCCTCTAAAGCAGGGCTCATCAAATGTTTTTCCACTAATATAGCCCGATCACGTTCACTTAATTGCTCTAGGTTAATATTGGAATATTGATGTCCATCTACGTCTTTTAGGGGTTTAAGCAAACTTCTAGAAAAAGAATTTACTTTTTCTAATGACGACATATCATTTCGATTTGTAAAAAGCACACCATCAAAGTTTCTTGCTAATCGAATCCGACTAGAAATCACAATATGATCCGTTGCGTCCGTATCGAGTTGTAGCCATGAACTTAAAGGAGAGTCTAATATAGTATCTAACATAATAAGAACCTCCTATTCTTTATTGCCACCAATGATGGCTTCTAATTCTTTTATTTTATCTCTTAAGATAGCTGCATCTTCAAATTTCTCTGCTTGAATTGCCATCTCTAATTGATTACGCAATTGTTTAACTTCATACTTAGCTTTAAACACATTATTACCATGACTAGGAACTGACCCTTCATATTCAGAACTACCTTGCAAACGTTGTAATAACGGTTTTATTTCACTAGCAAAGGTTTCATAGCATGTATCACAACCAAACTTGCCTACCCGATTAAACTCATCATAGGTAATACCACATTGAGGGCACCGTTTAGATTGATGAGATTTTAATAAATTATCAGGATAGACCATATTTTTAAAGAAATCATTGGTAAAAAAGCTATCATCCCACATATCATTCATAAAGGAACTATAGGGAGATAATTTTCCCTCTTGTTGTAGTGCTGTAGCACAAGTATTGCACAGATGTTGTTCCGTTTTCTGATTATTTACAATATTTGTCATATGGATAGTAGCTTCATTTTTATGGCAATGATCACATATCACTGATCATCACTCCTTCCGTAGTGTATCCACCATTGTTGCGTATAGCTCACGAATTGCATTATTTCGATGTTCAATATCCGTATTTTTAATCAATGTAGCAAAAGAATTATGCATCAATTGAGCCTCACGACGAGTAATTTTTTCTGCTTGTAGTAATTGAAATAATGATTGGTCTACATCTTTTATATCAATTAAACGATCTACTGTATTTTGACCTTCATAAATACGATAGGTTGTTACAGCTGGTAGAGAATCAGAACTTTCTGGATTTAATTTTGTGATTCGAATATATCCACCTAATCCACGTCTTGATTCCACATCAAACCCACGCTCATTGGAAAATCGCGTACTTAAAACATAACTAATTTGCGAAGGTGCACAATCTAACTCATCAGCTAATTCGTTACGCTTTAAAATTAATTTCTCTTGTTCTTCACGCATACGATCCAATATAAACTTTTCTATTTTATCAGCTATCATACTCATAAAAAACACCTCTTTAACATTTTATTTAATATATATTTTGACTATTTGCTTTTTACATATATCTATTATATTTGACTTTTTGACTTTAGTCAATATAAAGGTCAAATTTCTATACTATACATTTGACCTTTTAATACATCCCCCTATGATTGGACTTAATCTTAAATTATAGGTATAATAAATGAGATATATTTTTATGAAAGAAGGTGTTGTTATGGCAGAAGCATTAGGACAAGAACTGTTAATTGATTTATATTCCTGCGATGAAGATGCAATCTCATCCGCTACAGCTGTACAAGAAAGTGTAGCAACCGCATTTGATTTAGCTGACCTTGATGTTGATGAAATCAGTTGTCAAGTTATGGACGAGGAGATCGCCCTCCTATCTGTTGCACCAGGCTTTCACTTTACATTGCACACGTATCCTGCTCTAGGCTATGTGGCTGTTGATTTGTATTCTTTTGAGCAATCCTTACCGCTCACATTAATTATGAAAGCGTTGCGTAAATCTTTCAGAGCAGAAAAGGTAAAAGCAACAAGTGTACAACGTGGCGACTTTGGTAACGAGCGCGATATGAAGCCACGTCGCAAAACAAAGATTACTACACTTGGTCGTGTTTCTCGTACACGTATTCAACTCAAACAAACAGGCGGCAAATTGAAAAAACAAAGTGCTAAGGTTATCAAAACATTAGCTAAAAAAAGCGGCCTAAAAAAATAGTACAAAGGACTAACCTTATTGGTTAGTCCTTTTATTAGATAGATACAAAAAGGCTAGAGGAAATCCCTCTAGCCTTTTTAAGGTTAATATTTTATTTATAATAGCTTATCTACGAACCATCATTTCTTCAAGATCGAGAACATCAGCAATTTCATCAACATCATCACAGATGTACTCTGCATCGGCTTCTTTTAGTTCAGCTTCTGTACCATAACCATAAGTAACACCGATAGAAATACAACCAAGTTCGTTGGCTGCCTCTACATCATACTTACGATCGCCTACCATAAAGGCCAAACGACGACCATTTTCATCAGTTAAAGGATTGCCACAAAGTTTAAGAGCTTTTTCAAGAATCTCTTTCTTATGCAATAAACCACTTTCATAATTAGCACCTACAATTACATCAAAGTAAGGTGTTAATTCAAAGTGATCTAAAATATCCTTAGCATAATGCTCAGGCTTTGCTGTAGCAACGGCAATAGTATATTGTTCTGTTTTGCATTTAGCCAACAAGTCTACAATATTCGGATACACTTGATTTTCAAATTTACCGATTGTACCATATCGTTCGCGGAATTTAAAGTACGTTTCTTCCGCTTGTTCAAAGGTCATGCCACAATGCTCTTGAAAAGCATCTACCAATGGTGGTCCTAAAAATAATTGCAATGTTTCTTCATCAGGAACATCATAGCCAAAATGTTCCAATGCAAATTTAATACTTTTAAGAATACCTTCTTGAGAATCTGTTAAAGTTCCATCTAAATCAAATAATATTGTTTTCTTCATATTATTTCTTTAAAGCCTCTTTTAATGTATGCCATGCAAGAACCGCACACTTAACACGTGCTGGCATGTTAGAAATATTTTGCAATGCCATAGCATCTTCTAATTCTTCTAACTCATTTTCATCAGTAATTTCTTTTTTAATCATACCTAAGAAAATTTCTACCAAACGAAGAGCTTCTTCAACAGATTTTCCCTTAATAATATCAATCATCATAGATGCAGACGCTTGACTGATAGCACAACCAGAACCGGTGTAAGCAGCATCTTTGATAATGCCATCTTCTACGTTGAGTTGTAATGTTAGATCATCACCACAACTAGGGTTATGGCCATGTTCAGAATTTGTAAAATGAGCTAACTCATGTTTATTACGCTTATCTTGGTTATGTTCCAAAATAAGTTCTGTATATAATTGATCCATTTCCATTGATGGTAAATCTCCTAATCTTTAAAACCCATTACTGAACGAACTGTCTTCAATACTTCTAAGAATGCATCTAAATCTTCCTTACGAGTATATAAGTACATGCTTAGACGAGTAGATGCAGATACATTGTAGAATGCACCTAATGGTTGTGCACAATGGTGTCCAGAACGAACACAAATGCCTTTAGAATCTAAAATTGTAGCAACGTCATGAGGATGTACATCATCTACAGTGAACGCGATTACACCATGTTTTTCCTTAGGATTTTGGGAGCCAATCACATGAACATGTGGCAATGCAACAATTTTAGGAAGAATATATGCTACTAGTTCCTCTTCATAAGCTTCAATAGCATCCATGCCAAAGGATTCTAAATAATCAATTGCCGCATGTAAGGAAACGGCACCGTCAGCATTTGGTGTACCTGCTTCAAACTTATATGGAAGCTCATTGAATGTAGCAGTTTGTTCTTTTACATATTCAATCATATCCCCACCCAATAGGAAAGGTGGCATAGCTTCTAATAACTCACGTTTACCATAAAGTACACCAATACCTTGAGATGCACACATTTTATGACCAGAGAATACGAAGAAATCGCAGTCTAATTCTTGAACATCAATTTTTTTATGAGGTGTAGATTGAGCACCATCGAGAATTACTACAGCACCTACGGAATGCGCTTTTTCAGTTAATTCTTTTACAGGGAATTCCATACCAAGCACGTTACTAACATGAGCAAAGGCAACAATTTTAGTGTTATCATCAATTTTATCGATTTCACCATCTTTTAAGTGCCCATGTTCATCAAGGTACATATATTCTAAGGTTGCCCCTGTTTGTTCTGCTACATATTGCCATGTTACAAGATTCGCATGATGTTCCGCAACAGTAATGACAATCTTGTCACCTTTCTTCACATTATGAAGACCATAGCTATGAGCAATCAAGTTCATAGATTCTGTACTATTACGTGTAAATACAACTTCTTCACGCTCACGAGCATTGATAAATTCAACTACGCGATCACGTGCATTTTCATAGTCTTCAGATGCTTCAATAGCTAAAATATGAGAGCCACGATGTGGATTACCATTACGTTGTGTCATATGTTCCACAACACGATCAATTACGGATTGTGGAATTTGTGCAGTAGCACCGCTATCTAAATAGATAACACGGTGCCCATTATGCTCTTTATGTAGTATAGGAAAGTCTTTGTATGCTTCTGCAATTGGTCTCATAAAAACGCCTCTTTAAATTTTATTACGTACAGCTGCTAATGCTGCTTCTTCAATCGTTTCATCACCAATGCGATCAATAATAGGTCGAATCATAGATTCTACAATGATATGTTTTGCTTCTACTTCACTAAAGCCACGGCTCATGATATAGAACAATTTATTATGATCAATTTGGCCTGCACTCGCTGCATGATTACCCACTACATTATCTTCTTTACACAATAATAGAGGTAAAGAAACAGATTTTACAGTTGGATCTAACAATAAGCAAGTATCTTCTTCCGCACCTTCAGAAGCTGTTGCACCATGAAGGAAATCAAGAGTACCACGGAAAGATTTTTTAGAATTGCCACTAAGAGCACCTAATGTATGAATATCACTGAAGGATTTTTTACCACCATGACTCATAATCATGGAGATATCAAATTTTTGTTCTTCGTTACCAAGATAAGCAATATCATGAACCATACGAGATTCTTGACCTACTAAATCATGATAGTAGTTCAAAATATTTTCGCTACCACCAAGTTCAATGTTAATGTATTCTACATCTGCTTTATCTTCCAATTTTGTATAACGATGTTCGATATGTTGTACATGTTCAGGTAAAAGATTTACCTTTTTCACTACAACTTTACCGCCTTCTTTTACATCGTATTCATTTAGATAGCTAACATTTGTTAAAGCTTCACCAGCGCCAGTTACATAGAATTGTACCTCTAGTTCTGCCCCTTCACCAACGATGAATTGGAAACGGTTAGCTACACGTGCATTAGCATCAATGCGGATGCCTACAACTTCCTTTGCCTTAGCAGGAACATTGATAGCATAACCTTCTGCATTATCCACCAATGCTTGAACAGCATCCTTATTAGCACCTTCATATGTAGCATTTAACAGTGCTGTTCCTGTAGGCAATGGTGAAAGTATATTTTGATTCGCTTCTACAGCGATGGATTGTACAGATGTATCTTCTCCAGCTAGAGAGCTTACAGTATGGTTAACACGTAACCATCTGAATGTCGGTCTAGGGAGTTCATTAAATAGTAATTCGCTCATAATTCCTCCTTAACCGATAGAACCTTCTAATTCAAGATTGATTAGATTGTTCATTTCTACAGCATACTCAAGTGGTAATTCTTTGGAGATTGGCTCAACGAAACCACGAACGAGCATTGCACGAGCTTCTTCTTCACTAATACCACGTGTCATGAGATAGAAAATCGCTTCGTCGGAAATACGACCGATTTTAGCTTCATGACCTAAATCCACATTATCGTTTTCTACGATAATAGCTGGAATTGTATCAGATTGAGACTCTGCATCAAGCATCAAGGATTCACAAGATACAGTCGCTTTGGAATGTTCTGCTTTAGGGCCAATTTTCAAAAGGCCACGGTAAATAGCAGCACCACCGGATTTGGAAATAGATTTAGAGTTTACATTACTAGTTGTGTAAGGAGCATTATGAACTACCTTACAACCAGTATCAAGGAATTGTCCTTCGCCAGCAAATGTTACACCTGTGAATTCAGCATGTGCACCTTCACCGTTAAGGATACTCATTGGATACAAGCAAGATACTTTGGAACCGAAGGAACCAGATACCCACTCAATAGTACCACCTTTACCAACTACACAACGTTTTGTGTTAAGGTTGTACATGTTTTTGGACCAGTTTTCAATTGTAGAATAACGCAAAGTAGCATTATCCTTTACAAACAATTCAACGGCACCGGCATGAAGGTTAGATACGTCGTATTTAGGAGCAGAACAACCTTCGATGAAGTGCAATTTGGCCCCTTCTTCCACGATGATCATAGTATGCTCAAACTGACCAGCACCTGGTGCATTCAAGCGGAAATAGGATTGCAATGGAATCTCTACTTGTACACCTGCTGGAACATATACGAAGGAACCACCAGACCAAACGGCACCATGAAGAGCAGCCCATTTATGATCTGTAGGTGGAATCAATGTCATCCAGTATTTTTTTACGATTTCTTCATGCTCATGAAGCGCAGTTTCGATATCAGTATAGATAACGCCTTGTTTAACAAGATCTTCTTGGATACTGTGGTATACAACTTCAGAGTCATATTGAGCACCAACACCTGCAAGAGATGTTTTTTCCGCTTCTGGAATACCTAAGCGGTCAAAAGTACTTTTAATTTCTTCTGGAACTTCGTCCCAGTTTTCTTTCATATCTACTTTTGGCTTAACATAAGTATGGATATTTGCCATATCTAAGCCAGAAATATCAGGAATCCAATTTGGAATACCCATGCGATTGTAGATTTCTAAAGATTTCAAACGGAAGTCAAGCATCCATTCAGGTTCATTTTTATTAGACCAAATTTCACGGATAATATCTTCTGTTAAACCAGCATCAGAAATATAAGAATATTCAAAGTCATTCTTAATATCGTAGACACCACGGTCCATATCCGCGACTTGGGTTTTCTTTCTTTCTTCCATTGTGCCTCCTATGCTAATGCTTTGTATGCGTCGTAACCTTTTTCTTCGATTTCACGTACAAGAGAAGCATCACCAGTTTTAACGATCTTACCATTGATCAATACATGAACGAAATCAGGTTTTAATTTTTGCAAGATTTGGTTATGGTGAGTGATGATCAATACAGCATTTTCTTCGTTGTGGAAACGTTGTACACCTTCAGATACGATACGAACCGCATCTACGTCAAGGCCGGAGTCTGTTTCATCAAGAATAGCCAATTTAGGATTTAAAATGGACATTTGAAGAATTTCATTTTTCTTGCGTTCACCACCGGAGAAGCCTTCATTTACATAACGTTGTGCATAAGATACATCGAAGGATAATTCATCCATTTTTTCTTTCAATTCTTTTTTGAAAGATAAAGCACGTACATTTTCACCAGTAATTGTAGATTTTGCAGTACGGATGAAGTTTTCTACTGTAATGCCAGGAATAGAAATTGGATTTTGGAAGGACATAAAGATACCTGCTTTCGCACGATCATTTACTGCATCTTCCGTAATATCTTTACCATCAAAAACAATAGATCCGCTATCTACAGTATATGTAGTGTTACCCATAATAGCATTGGCAAGTGTAGATTTACCTGCACCATTTGTCCCCATTACAACATGGATTTCACCTTTATTAATTGTTAAGTTGATACCTTTTAAGATTTGTTTACCTTCAACGGATACCTTTAAATCTTTTATCTGAAGTAATTCAGCCAAAATGTTCACTCCTTCTCATAATGTATGTATTAATAAAAAACATACAAGCATTATATGTAAAACGTATATATTGACACATATAAAAAGGCGGTACGCACTAACGTGAATACCGCCGTAATTCTCGCCAACTTAGCAAGTATGTGCATAACAATCTATAATCATTATACATTCTTATCTAAATGATAGCAAGATATTCCTACTAAAATATACAGGAATTAAAAGAATATCATATATTACATATATTGATAGGTTTTTATTAATATTCATTCTCATCCTATTCGATTCTCAATATTAAATTATAGGTTAGAGAAATCGAGGGTGCCAAACAAATCATCATATGTTTCAGCACGACGAATTTGTGTAACAGAACCGTCTTTATGTAATAACAACTCAGCAGAGCGCAATTTACCATTATAGTTGAATCCCATGGAGTGACCATGCGCACCAGCATCATGAATGATGATACGATCACCAATATCGATTTTTGGCAACTCACGTTGAATAGCAAATTTATCATTGTTTTCACATAAAGAACCAGTTACATCGTACACGTGATCCTTAGGTGCATTTTCTTTACCCATTACAGTAATATGGTGGTAAGAACCATATAATGCTGGACGCATAAGGTTTGCCATACAGGAATCTAAACCGATGTAGTGACGATAAATATCCTTTTTGTGAATTGCTGTAGAAACTAAGTAACCAAATGGACCTGTAACCATACGGCCACATTCATAAGCCAATGCTACATCACCAAGGCCATTAGCTACTAGAATTCTATTATAGGCCTCTTCTACACCTTTACTAAGTGCATTGAAATCTACTGGTGTTTGTTCTGGTTTATAAGCAACACCTACGCCACCACCAAGATCAATAAACTCAACATTGATGCCTAGTTCATTTTTAATATCTACTGCTAGATTGAAGCAAAGTTCAGCAGTGCCAACTAAGCCATCAATATCAAGCTCGTTAGATACAACCATTGTATGGATACCAAAGTGTTTTACACCTTTAGCTTGCAATTGTTTATAAGCTTCAAGAATCTGTTCACGTGTCATACCATATTTAGCTTCTTCAGGAAGGCCGATAATTGTATTGCCTCCTTCTTTTAAGGAGCCTGGGTTATAACGTACGCAGAATGTATCAGGCAAAGAACCATGATTTTTTTCCAAATATTCAATATGAGTAATATCATCAAGATTGATGATAGCACCTAATTCAAGTGCTTTTTTATATTCCACATATGGTGTGTCATTAGATGTGAACATAATATCATGACCTGTAATGCCCACTTTTTCACATAGCATTAACTCTGCTAAGGAAGAACAATCGGCACCTACACCAAGCTTTTGTAATACACGCATAATATATGGATTAGGAGTTGCTTTTACAGCAAAATATT
The DNA here is from genome assembly GCF_002959895.1 of Veillonella infantium. Classification (GTDB taxonomy): domain Bacteria; phylum Bacillota; class Negativicutes; order Veillonellales; family Veillonellaceae; genus Veillonella; species Veillonella infantium. The sequence goes on from NZ_PPDD01000002.1 coordinate 86,615, forward strand.
GTTTGAACCCTTTATTCCAAGAAAATGCATTAATGAATGCTTTCATATTTTCAATGATACCTTCTTCATCATAAATATGGAATGGTGTTGGGTATTGGGCAATAATATTTTCCAATTGTTCAGCTGTAAACGGAACTGTTTTTGTGTTCATAATAACCTCGCTATACAAATAAAAGACCCATCAAACGATGAGTCTATTATCCTAATTATTATTTAAATAAAGCTTTATCAAGGCTATAGCGACCTGCGCCAGCGAAGAACAACATAAGAGCACCAAAGCCCATTTGAGATGGGTAATCCCAACTAAAGAAACTACCGTTAATACTCAATGTTGTTGCCATAGCTAATGTACCGATGAGCATAAGAGATCCAATTCTAGTGAATAGACCTAAAACAATAAGGATACCACCAATCATCTCAGCACAAGATGCCATAGTACCTAAAATTTCATAACCACCAGGTACACCTAATGGTGCCAACATAGCTCCAACTTTATAAAGGCCTTCAGCACCGCTCAAGTACTTTAAATATCCATGATAAAACATGGAAATACCAAGTGCCAAACGGTAAATTAAGAGGCCAAAATTAACATAATTAGGTTTACTTTTAAAAATAAAGCTTAACATAGTAATCCTTCTTTCAAATCAAAATAAAAATCGAAATAATTCGATATCGTTATTATAGAGGAGAAAAAGTACCATGTCAAACTAGACTCAATATTAAATTCTATAGAATTATAACATATGTGGTATACAAAATCAATTTTATCGATTTGATAAGCCACATATAATCTTCTAATTTAATACCTAAAAAGTCAAGAAATATTCTGTACCTAGTAATACAAAAAACCATTTAATTTTCAGATATATAAAAATAATCCTAATGAAAAAGTGAACATATAGTTCCTAATTCATTAGGATTATTCTAAATCTTATAGATTATGCGCTAAGCAGTTGATTACATCATACCGCCCATGCCACCCATTGGAGGCATTGCAGGAGCTGCAGCATTTTCTTCTACTTTATCAGCTACGATTGTTTCAGTAGTCAATACAAGAGATGCAATGGATGCAGCATTTTGAAGTGCAGAACGTGTTACTTTAGCAGGGTCTACGATACCAGCTTTAACCATGTCGATATATTCTTCAGTCAAAGCGTTGAAACCAACACCAGCTTCTGTATTTTTAACTTTTTCTACTACAACGGAACCTTCAAGACCAGCATTGTAAGCGATTTGACGAAGAGGTTCTTCTACTGCACGTTTAACAAGGTTAATACCAGTTTGAACGTCACCAGTTTCTTCCAATGTGTTCAATGCAGGGATGATATCGATGAATGTAGTACCACCACCAGCTACGATACCTTCTTCAACAGCTGCACGAGTTGCGTTCAATGCGTCTTCGATACGAAGTTTTTTATCTTTCATTTCAACTTCTGTAGCAGCACCTACTTCGATAACTGCAACACCACCGGATAATTTTGCAAGACGTTCTTGTAATTTTTCACGGTCGAATTCGGAAGTTGTTTCTTCTACTTGTGCACGGATTTGGCTTACACGTTTAGCGATTACGTCTTTATCGCCTACACCATCGATGATTGTAGTTTCATCTTTAGTGATGCGAACTTGACGAGCTGTACCAAGATCAGTAAGTTCTACAGAATCAAGTTTACGGCCCATATCTTCAGTAATTACAGTACCACCAGTCAAAATAGCGATATCTTCAAGCATAGCTTTACGACGGTCACCGAAGCCAGGAGCTTTTACTGCTACGGCTTTAAAAGTACCACGCAAGCGGTTTACTACCAATGTAGCCAATGCTTCACCTTCTACATCTTCAGCGATGATAAGAAGTTCTTTACCTACTTTTACCACTTTTTCAAGTGTTGGCAACATATCAGCGATAGCACTGATTTTACGGTCAGTAATCAAGATGTATGGATTATCCATTACAGCTTCCATACGGTCAGGATCAGTTACCATGTATGGAGAAATGTAACCACGGTCAAATTGCATACCTTCTACTACGTTTAATGCAGTTTGCAAGCCTTTGGATTCTTCTACAGTGATAACGCCGTCGTTACCTACTTTTTCCATAGCTTCAGCAATTAAGCCACCGATTTCTTCGTCCGCTGCGGATACACTTGCAACTTGAGCGATTTCAGCTTTACCAGAAACTTTAATGGAACGTTTTTTAATTTCTTCAACCAAAGTTTTAACTGCTGTTTCAATACCTTTTTTCAAGATCATTGGGTTAGCACCAGCTGCTACGTTGCGCATACCTTCTTGGATCATAGCTTGTGCCAATACTGTTGCAGTAGTAGTACCATCACCTGCTACGTCATTAGTTTTAGTAGCAACTTCTTTAACTAATTGAGCGCCCATGTTTTCAAATGGATCTGGAAGTTCGATATCACGAGCAATAGTTACACCATCATTTGTGATTGTTGGGGAACCGAATTTTTTATCCAATACAACATTACGACCTTTTGGTCCTAATGTAACTTTTACAGCGTTTGCCAATTGATCAACGCCACGACCTAAAGCGCGACGAGCTTCTTCATTAAACAAGATTTCTTTTGCCATATGTATTACCTCCTAGATAATAACAGTATCTAATGTAAGGGAATGTATATGCCCGTAGGCAGTATAGAATGTATCAATAGTATGTTTAGCTCTATACAGATATATTAGCTATTATAGTACTGCTAAGATATCGCGTTCGCTAATGATCAAATGAGTAGCGCCATCGATTTCTAATTCGCTACCAGCGTATTTTGCGAACATAACAGTATCGCCAACTTTAACTTCTGGAGCTACACGTTGACCATTGTCATAAACTTTACCAGCACCTACAGCTACTACTACGCCTTCTTGAGGTTTTTCTTTTGCTGTATCAGGAAGGAAAATACCACTTTTAGTTTTTTCTTCTTTTGCTTCTAAACGGATAAGAACGCGGTCAGCTAATGGTTTTAACATATGATGTCACTCCTTATTTACTAGTTATTATTTACAATTCATTAGCACTCTAAGTAGTCGAGTGCTAATCACATGTATTATTATAACCTATGTCAAAATAAATGCAAGTAGAAATTTTGATTTTTTGACTTTTTAGTTTTTATTTGATGTTAGACACAAAAGACTAGTATAAGTTTTGATTCTTATACTAGTCTTTGTATCTATTTTGAAACTTGATTAATTAATGCTTTACAGATATTAACAATACTATCTCGTTTCTTCATACTTAGGGCGCGAATACGATTATAGGCTTCCTCTTCTGATATAGAGTACAGCTCCATCAATATACCGGTTCCTTTTTGAATGATTTTACGATCCTCTAATGATCGTTCTAATTCAGCCATTTTTTCGCGTAGCTCAGCATCACTATGATAACGCCCTAATGCCATTTCTAAGGTTGGAACCAATTGTTCTTCACGAACAGGCTTAATTAAATATCCATATACGCCAGATTCTCTAGCCTTATTTATTAAATCCTGTTGACTATAACTTGTTAATAGAACTACAGGTGCTTCATGGTGAAAGCCAATTTGTCGTGCTGCTTCGATGCCATCTAATTCTGGCATTTTTACATCCATTAGAACAATATCAGGTTTATATTCTTTGCAAAGCTTGATGGCTTCAACACCATTAGTCCCTTCTGCCACAACTTCATGACCACAGGATTCAATAATATCGCGTAGATCCATACGTATAAGGGATTCATCATCCACTATTAAAACGCGCATTTACTTCTCCTTCTTCATATGTATTGTCACTAGAACACCGGCATCAGTATTTTTAACAGATAGACGCCCTTTTAACTCATGGGTAACTAAATTATTAATGATAGTTAATCCTAAACGCTTATTCGAGTTAATAGAGAAATCTTGAGGTAACCCTTTTCCCGTATCAGAAAAATCTAATACAATATATTCCTCTAATTCCGAAACAGCTAGACGAATCTCCCCTGCTTTACCATCTAAACCATGTTCAAGGCTATTAGTAATTAATTCATTAGTTATGAGGGATACATAACTTGCCATATGAGAGGAAATCAATATATCTTCTCCACTATAGGTAAAGGTAACCTCTTGGTCTTGTCTGATCATACTCATGCGCAACAAACGACATAACTCGTCATAGATTGATCGGATACCAATATAATCCTCATCATAATGGGACACAATATCGTGAACCAAAGCCATACTTTCAATACGATTGATTCCCTCTTGTAAGGCTTGTTTAACTTCTGGCAGGCTAGAACGTCTTGCTTCCATCCGTAGTAATCCCGCTACGGTTTGTAAATTGTTTTTTACACGGTGATGAACCTCTTTGATAATAGAATTCTTTACCAGCAATTCTTGTTGCTGCTTACTTTCACGGGTACAATCGTGAAGCACGAGGAAACAACGTGTTTCATTGCGTCCCATAGCAATAGGAATCATATGCTGACGAATTACCATATCTTGATAGATTTCTTCACTAGTGTATATCGTTCTATCATCCAACACTTGTTGTATGGCAGAAATTTTTAAGGTACTGCTATAAATTGATGACCCTACTAGTCGTCGATCAAATCCAAGCAAATCTACTAATTGTATAGCCGACTCATTACCATAGAGAATTCTATGAGAATCATCGAAGATGATTAAACCATCGAAATAAGAAATTGGCTCATACGATTGTATTTGCTCATCTGTAGCAGTTAACATGAGACGTTGCATCGTATCAGATAAGATATATTCTTGTTCGTATTGATTTTTTTTAATAGACGGAGATACTGTAAAAGCTATCCCCCCAATAATACGACCACCATTGTCGACAACAGGAAAAACATGTTGTCGTTGATCATGCTCTACCCCAATAAGAGGTTGACCATTTCCCATCATAGAATGCCACGTATTATTTCCTTTTATTTGTCGAGTAATAACACCTTGCTCGCTCCGTTCAATGCATAGCATATCTGCACGTTGCTGCATATCACCTTGTGATTTTTCTAGAAGAGGCGTAAAAATCTGTATCCTTTGACGGGTCAATGACTCGCCAAAGGATATAAGTTTACTAATATGCTCAAGTAGTGAGGTTTGTAATGGTCCTAATGATGTTGTATTTAAAATATCTTGACCGATATCCACAATTAATCCTCTTTCCAAGATACATGACCAATTTCAACACTTGGTTTTGCATTCAATGTTAAATCGCCAAATTTACCAGCTTTAGCCATATAATAGGCACGACAACCAATCATTGCAGCGTTATCGGTGGACAAAATTTTATGAGGCTTGTAATAGGTAAAGCCTTCTTCCTTACACATAACCTCTAAGGCTTGTTGTAAGCCTTTATTAGCAGATACGCCTCCCGCAATGGTAATACGCGTTTCACCTAATGTATGAGCTGCATCTTTCGTTTTTTCAACTAATACATCAACAATAGCCTTTTGGAAGGACGCGGCAACATCGGCTTGGTTAATAGGTTCATTCTTTTGTTGCTTGCTATTTAAATAGTTTAATACAGCAGACTTTAAACCACTAAAACTAAATTCAAAATTACCAGGCTCACTTAAAGCCTTTGGAAATTCAATCGCATCTGGATTACCTTCAAGGGCAAGTGCATCAATATGAGGGCCACCTGGGTAAGGGAAGCCCATAACACGAGCAATTTTATCAAAGGCTTCACCCGCTGCATCATCACGAGTCTGACCAAGAATATCAAACTCTTCGTACCCTTTTACATGAACTAGCATTGTATGACCACCAGATACAACGAGGCTCAAAAATGGAGGTTCTAATTCTGGATTAGCTAAGAAATTAGCAAAAATATGACCTTCCATATGGTGAACTGGTACCAAAGGAATGCCTGTAGCAAAGGATAATCCCTTTGCAGCAGCTACACCAACCAATAATGCCCCTACGAGACCAGGACCATAGGTAACACCGATGTGGTCAATATCTTGTAACGTTACATTCGCATCGCGTAGCGCTTGATCTATAACAGGTATAACTTGTTCTATATGGTGACGTGATGCGATTTCTGGCACAACGCCACCAAATTTTCTATGAATCGGCACTTGGCTAGAAATAACATTAGATAAAACAGTGCGTCCATCCTTTAAGACAGAGGCTGATGTCTCATCACAGCTACTTTCCAAGGCTAATGTGTATATACTCATTCTATTTCCTCTGAAACGAGAGACATAATATAAGCATCCTCTTTTGGCTCTGAATAATAATCTTTGCGAATCCCTTTAACAGAAAACCCAAGATTTCTATACATTGATAAGGCAGGCAAATTGGATATGCGTACCTCCAAGAAGATTTCGTACATACCTCTCTTGAAACATTCATCTATTAATTGTTTAGTAAGTTCTGAGCCATATCCCTTACCACGAGCAGAAGGAATAATGGCAATATTTGTTATTTGTCCTTCATCATATACGAGCCAAGCACCAGCATAACCAACAATATGATTGTCTTCGCAAATAACCATATATAATTTATTATCTGCCCCTTCAAGTTCAGCAAGTACAGATTCTAAACTCCATGGAACAGAAAAGGACTGTTGTTCTATATCATAAATGACCTGGGCATCATCGATGGCCGCTAACCGAATCTCCATTATTCTGCTCCTGCCGCTTCAGTCACTATCACAGTAGGATTTTGGTTTAACATTTCAGGATTATCCTTATGTCGCTCCTCCCATAACACCTCTGCCTCAGAGCGACGAATATAGTAAGGAACCATATCCATTGGATCGCATATCTCTTCACGTTCTATCAATTCACGACCTGCTAATAGTAAGGAGCTTGCCTTCGGAATACGTTGTGAAATATCTAGGACAGTCAAATTAGTATCCCTTTCCTCTAAAAGCTTTTCAATTCGCTTGATACCATCCCCTAAGAATAGGACCTCTTCCTTTGTTTCTCTAAATTTATCTAATAAATCACTAGCAGCAATAACAAATGGATCCTCTTTACATACCAGTTTGTTATTTTCATATCTATATAAACCAGCATATACATGCTTTTTCTGAGCATCAATAACAGTACAAATTGTACGATTTGTATATGAAACATTACGAGCTAAGCTGTCCATTGTCATCACACCATACAATGGAATTTGTAAGGCATAAGCCATTGCTTTTGCAGTCCCCATGCCAATACGCAATCCAGTGAAAGAACCAGGCCCGATACTAACGATAATACCTTTTAACTCATTCTTTTTTACTTGAGAGGCACGCAATAACATATCAATATGAGGTATTAGTTGCTCAGAATGAGTTAATCCAGCTTGGATAGTCAACTCACCAATAAGGTTATGTTCATCCATTAAAGCCACACTCGAAACGAGTGAGCTTGTCTCAATTCCTAACCACATATGGGCCTCCTATTTCTACTAAATCACCCTCTGAAAGGTAATCACTACCTAATGTGATAGATCGACTTGTATCATCAATGCGCGTCAAATAAATCCATAATGTTTCATCTGGTAATTCATCTGGGAATTTATCGGCCCATTCCACAATGGATACGCAATCCTCTGTATATTCGTAGAAGCCAATATTTTCAAGCTCGCTTATATCATCTAAACGATATACATCAAAATGATATAAATGTGTTCTATCCACATCATAAGTATTCATGATTGCAAAGGTAGGGCTTGTAATCTCCTCTGTAACTCCAAAGCCTTTCGCAATACCTTGGGATAGGTGCGTTTTTCCTGTCCCCAAATCACCAATTAAAGCAATACATAAAGGTTCTCCGCTTTGTTTGACCCATCTGCCTAATAACTGTCCAAATTGTTGTGTATCTTCTACTGTATGAGTTTCTAATTGAACATGTGCCTTATGATTCATGAAAATGATTATATCCTTTCGCTTCTATGGTCTTAATCGTTTTATCCGGTGTTACCATCTGAACATGACATGGTCCAGATATAACTTCACCGATTATAGTAATGCCAGATAAATTCTCTAATTTAGGAATCAATGCTTTAGGAGCCGTGAATACTAGTTGAAAATCCTCACCACCATATAATGCATAATCCACTGGATTAGTCTGTAAATACTTAGCTAATTCATAAGTTTCTTCATGAAGTGGAACAGCTTTTTCCTCTATAACAATGGATACGTTACTAGCCGATGCAATTTCATTTAATTCACTACCAAGACCATCACTAATATCATTCATACTATGAATTCCCAGTTGTCTCAATTGTTGACCTAATTCAATTTGTGGATCAGGTCGTTGATGACCAACCTTCGTCATAGCATAGCCATCTAAATTATAGGATAACGCACCTAAACCTGTGGCAGCATAACCTACATAATTTGTAATACCCACAATATCGCCAACTTGCGCACCACTACGCATAATAGCAGTGCCAGTAGGAACTTCTCCTATGATGGTAACAGTCCACACCATAGGTCCTTCTGTACGCACCGTATCTCCACCAAGTATATTGAGATGATATCTAGCACATTGAGCTTTAATGCCTCTATAGATTTCATCTAGAATAGCAGTATCAACATATTCAGGTGCCGCCACAGATAACACTATTTGTCGAGGAGTCCCCCCCATAGCAGCAATATCACTTAAATTGGCTGTCATGAGACGATAGCCTACATCATAAGGTTTCATATAGCGAAAGCTAAAATGAACACCTTCCACCATCGTATCTGTACTAATTAGTTGATCTGTTTCATTTGTAGCACGATACACTGCGCAATCATCACCAATCCCTGTAATTACAGTGCTCGGATCATGTATTGTATCATTTTGAATGTGGCTTATGAAATTAAATTCCCCTACCTCTTTTAATTGCATCTCATCACCTGGCTTCCGATTAGTATACATATTGTATTGTAACATATATAAAAGACAACAACAAAAATAGCAGATAGTTGATATATCAACTATCTGCTATCAATGAGCCTAATATAATTATTTTTTAATTAGGTTTGTCATCCGTTTAACAGGATCTTTCGTATCAAAGGAACCTACAGTAAGAACCTTTTTACCATTATTAACGAAGAGAACGCCATTAATATTATCAAAGGATGTCAATGTATTTACAATGGCAGCCATTTGCAATTTAACAGTTAAGTCCCCACCATTACCTTTTACGAAAGCGTCATTCACTTCTACAGAAGCAATACCGTCCTTTACAGTAACAGATGTGATTTGAATATCCTTAGAGAATACTGGATATTTTTGTGCTCTATCAGCTTTTAACATAGCTAGAAGAGCCGCTTTAGGCGTTACTTTATCCGCCTCCATCTCAACGGTTGATTGTGTTACCCCTGAGCCATCCTCTGTTGGAACAAAGAAGGCCATCTTAACCTTTTCTTGAGATACTTTCGTTGTTTCTGCATCCTTATTGACTTTCGTCTCTTGCACAGGTTCACTTTTACCTGTTGTAGGAGCTTGATTAGGTGTACAACCTGCTACAAATGCAAGCAAGCCTACACAGAGGATCGACAGAACTTGTTTACGTAATTTCATCGATTAACCTCCAAAGTAACTAGCAATACCATTGGCAATGCGATTAGCAAAGTCTTCTTGTGTTTGAGGAGATTGCAATGCTCGTTCCTCATTAGGATTGGAAATAAATCCAAGCTCTACAAGAACGGCAGGCATATTAGTATGTCTTAATACATACAAGTTGCCTTCTTGAATGCCACGGTCACCATTGAATCCTGGTACACTAGCAATTTGAGATTGTACCTTTTGTGCTAAACGGGCATCATTACCTGTTTTAGCATAGTAGTATGTTGCAATACCACCAACACTTGGATTGTTAAATGCGTTAATATGCACGCTGATGAGCGCATCAGAATTGCTACGGTTCGCTACATTAACACGAGCACCTAATTCATCAACACCACTTGCATTAGGACCATATACGTCTACGTCTGTAGTACGAGTCATAAGCACTTTAGCGCCACGATTTTCTAAGGCTTTTTTCAAGTACATGGAAATCGGTAGTGTAATATTTTTCTCTTGTACACCATGAGGTCCAACGGCACCAGAGTCACTACCACCATGACCTGGGTCAATAGTAATTGTCTTGCCAGATAAACCACCGCTAATAGAATACTTGCCAGATCCTGTGGGCATATTTTTCGCAGGATGTGCAGAAGGAGATGGACGTTTGCCATAGTAAGCAGGTTTAGGTGCTACACCTTTTTTCTGTACATCTACAACGATGCGATACGGTTTCTTATTAATCGTATCTTTCTTTAGGGAAAATACCTTTACATCACTCGTATCGATAGATGAAGGTGTCTTGATTGTTACCTTCACATCTCTGCCGTCCTCTGTAAGTCTAGCAGAACTAGCTATGCTAGAGTCCATATTAATATTCTCTTTAGCAGTTTTTAACTTTGTGTTCTTTAAGGTAACAGTCGTCGTTTTCCCATCTTTGCTAATCGATGCAGATGCTTTCACAGGTGCTGATAAATCCATTACCATACGAACATATGGCACAGGTGCATCAGTTCGTGTCACCCATCGAGCATCTTCAAGATTAGCTGCCTTTGCTTGAGTCAAGAATAGAGGTAAAGCCATCAAGACAGCAAGGCACATAAAAAATAGTTTACGCAATACATTCACTCCAATCTAACTGACATACGTAGTGTCCAAACCATAGAGATGAGTCGATGATATCTTTGTGAATCAAAGTCTCATCGTTCCAATCTATCCATAAACTAATGTTAGATTATAGATAGATTATTTCATACAAACATGAAGATTAGTATGCCGATTATACATATTACTATATAAAGTCTTTATACAGTAAACACAAAAATCAGTTGCTTAAAATTATTTTTTGTGCTATACAATCGATACTAACGTTCAGTTGTAATTTGCCATTCATTCCCATCCGTACTAATGTGAATACGTCCCATCGTATCTGTACGGTAAATGGCAATATTGTTCTCCTGCAAACGACGCAATGTTATATCGTGAGGATGACCATAACTATTATACATGCCATTTGAAATTAATGCACTTTCTGGTTTAATAGATTTCAAAAAATCTTCAGAGCTACTTGTGCGAGAACCGTGATGTCCTACCTTAAGAACACGAGCAAACAGTCTAGAGTTCTGCTCTTTTATGAGTTTTTTCTCTTCTTGTAATTCTGCATCACCAGTAAAGAGCATAGAGAATTTACCAAAAATTAATTTACCTACGATAGAGTTATTATTAAGATCTGGCGCCCCTTTTTTATCTGTTAAAGGTTCCGCCCATGGTGCATATACTAGAAATACAGCACCGTGACCAAAATCAACTACATCTCCACTACGCAATGTGGAGCGTTGGATTTTATTTTTATCAATCCATTTCTCATAGGTTTTATACATATTATTATCAACAGAAATGCCATCATCATACACATGTTCAATGGGCATAGCTTTCGCAATAGCATAGAAGCCACCCATATGATCAGCATGTGGATGTGTAATGATAATATTTTTTAACTTAGTAACACCCATAGATTTTAGCTGAGCTACAATATTTTCACGATGCTCTATGTCACCTGTATCAATCATACTATATTCATCGCCAACCTTAAGCAGTATAGCATCCCCTTGACCGATATCTAACATATATACATCTAGCTTACCTTCAGGTGTAGTTGTCTTAGTATCAATAGAGTAAGCCCCATTAGCACTAGAGGTCGCCTGATTAGCAGCATTAGCTACATCTTTATTCGTACATCCTGCAATAGAAAAGATTGGAATACATAGCACTAATAAAAAAGCTATAAAGCGTTGTATTTTATTTGTCATTCTTATTCTCCCAATAATTCACTAATGACACAGCCTATAGAAGTACTTACATCACTAGGTGTATATCCCCAAGTTTTCGTATCACTTAGTATATCTGCACTGCGGCTATGTACATAGACCCCTAAAATGGCACTATCCTGTAAGGAATAGCCTTGGCTGATAAAGCCTGCAATGACTCCGGTTAATACATCCCCCATACCGCCAGTTCCCATACCAGTGTTTCCGATAGTATTAACATATACTGTACCATCAGGTAGTGCCACAACAGAAGGAATTCCTTTTAGAACAAGTACTACCTGATGAGCCTTAGCAAATGCTCGTGCCAATGTAATATAGTGACGTTCAATCCATTTTATAGGCAAATCAATAAGTCTACTAAATTCACCTAAATGAGGTGTCATCACGCAATATGGTAACTGTCGTTCCATCTTATATATAGACTCAACCTTACCATCTCGCAATGCATCTTTATCTACAGATCCCACATGACCTAATGCATATAACGCATCAGCATCAATGACTAGAGCACCTTCATAGCAATCAATAACATGATTTACTAAATCCGGAATATCTATTGTACGTCCCAAACCGGGGCCAATAGCAACTACTTGACGGCCTTCATAAATGGAGTGGTTTTCATTGATAGAGGTAACCATCACTTCTGGTATGATACGTCCTTGTACTGCCCGTTTAATTATCTCTGGAACACACAATGTAACTTTACCAGCACCACTATGAACAGCAGCTTCTGCAGCCAACATAGGGGCTCCCACCATATCACTAGAGCCACCAATAATTAGGGTATTTCCATTTACTCCTTTATGAGCCATTGGAACTCGATAATTAATTAGTGTTTCTGCTAAATCTGAATCAATAGTTATAGTGCTATCACGATTAACTAATACTTGCTGCCACGGAGCTCCTAAAGGGGCAACAATAACTGTTCCTCCTATAGCCTTGCCAGGATACAATAATAGACCTTGTTTTATCGCACCAAAGGTTACTGTATAATCATAAGACAATGTGCCCTCTGAGATTTGACCAGCAGTTGCATCAACACCTGCAGGTACATCAATAGCCCACAAATCAAAATTATATTGACTACGCATAGTATCAATAACGTGCAATATATCTATTGTGGTATCTCGAAGACGTCCAGCTAACCCTGTTCCCATAATGCCTTCTACAACTATAGCTACATTTGACCAATCATTAAAATCATCAAACATATCAATGATACAGCCCATTGCTTCACATCTCTTGAGTTGAACTGCAAAAAGGTCGCTACATTTGCTCGTATCACCTACTAGTGCAATTTGTACAGGTACACCTTGCTCTAAAAGATGACGAGCTGCTACAAGGCCATCTGCCCCATTATTACCTGTGCCACAGATAAATAGTACAAAACTATTGATAGAACGTGCATTATCTAAGGAAAACAAGTCATATTGTCCCCACAAAGCATCCACAATGCCACGTCCTGCATTTTCCATTAAAATTTCTAACGAGACACCTAATTGCTTAGGTACTTCTTGATCTATATATCGAGCATCTTCAGTTGTTAATATTTGCATCTTATGCTCCTTCAAGTATAACTGTACTCATTGCATATGCTTTGCAATGACTAATCGACACATGTGTATCCGTATAGCCTAATGTTTCATAAATATCTTTAAAAGTATCTTGTAAACGAATTAAGGGAGCCCCTAATTCATCATGACCGATTTCTATATCTTGCCAAGATCCATGACGCATTCCCGTACCTAATGCTTTAATGAAAGCCTCTTTAGCGGCATATATACCGGCATAAGACTCGTAACGCCCCTTATTTCGACTTTCACAATAATCAATCTCATGAGGCGTATATACACGGTCGCGAAATGATTGAGATTTCTCTAAAGCTTGACGGATGCGGTCAATTTCTATAATATCATTCCCTAATTTCATAATAACTCCTAAATTACCCTAACATATATATTATACACTCTTAAAGTGGATAAAAACATAGATAAAATCTAGGCATTTACAGAGAATGGCAATGTGGCTAGACTGTAAATTTCTACCTTACCTTTACGGTTAACCGCCACGTACATCTGACCATTACGGTAATCCATATCCTCTACTTCCATTCCTGAAGTATAAGGACTTATATTCTTTACTATGCCTTCATTATCGACGAAAACGAAGGTCGTTAAGGTTGTAAAAATAGTGTTACCATTAGCAGCATAAGCACCATTATTATTTAAGTCGGTATGCTCTGCATCAATCTTATACGTTTTTACCTTATTAAAATTTGAATCATAGTAGTTAATAGTACGATGAGAATTTGTTAAAGGCACAATCGACACATATTCATTACGGTCTTTATCAAAGGCAAAATTAAATACCTTTTCTTTCAATTTAATAGGCGCTTCAACAATCATACTATCCGCCTCTATAGGCGTAACAATAAATCCATCTACAACAGCATTAGTAGTATAGTAGCGATTGTTATTCGGATTATAGGTTAATGTATTCATATGACCTAATAAACGTTTTTGACTATATTCATACTTAGCAACCACTTGCAACGTTGTGGGATTAATTTCATAAATAATTTGCTTTGTATTATCAGCATTTATACATGCGAGGACAAATACATCTTTTTTTGAGTTATAACAAAAGCCTTGGCACTGATTAACAGAACTATCTAATGGTATCTCCGCCAATCGTGTTAACGGCAAAGGCATTTGGACCGCACTTACAGGTTGTGCAAGCTTTGGTATATCAAAGACATTAGCAATATAATCAATCACACCTTGATCCATATTATCACCTCAATCAAACAAAAATGTATATAATCGTATATTAATTCATAAATATAAATATATAAAAAATAGGCGGTAAGACAAAAGTCTTACCGCCTAAAGTTGGTGCCGGAGGTGGGACTTGAACCCACACGGTGTTACCCGCTTGATTTTGAGTCAAGTGCGTCTGCCATTCCGCCACTCCGGCGTCTCGGAACATTTGTTATTATACAGATATCCCAAAACAATGTCAACACATTTTTTATATTTTATCTAAAATATTTTGAACCGTCTCCATACCGATGTCACATTGTTGCTTCCACGTAAGAGCTACACCTGTTATATAGCCTTTACGAGCATATTCCACATCAGTAGGAACACTTTCAGCACCATAATCTAGCTCGCCTGCCAACCAATAGTAATCCTGCCCTCTTGAGTTAATGCGAGCATCAATAATATTGCTATAAGTTTGTAAACCTTGGCTAACCATTTTAAAATGATCCCAATCACATACGCCACGTAACGGAAAGTTCACATTTAATAGGCCATCAAAATTCCCTTTCACATAAATTTTTTCTATCAATTCATGGATAAAGGGATGCATTTCATCCCCTCGTTCAGGAGAATATCGTTCCACAGATAATGCTAACCCTGGAATGCCATAAAAACAACTTTCCATAGCAGCAGATACAGTACCAGAATATAGCACATCTGAGCCCAGATTAAAGCCATGGTTAATACCTGAAATCACAAGATCAGGCATATCATCACTCAATAAATAACTAAGGCCAAACTTCATGCAATCAGAAGGAGTTCCCGTTAGAGCATAAAGGCGAGGATTTTCATCCTCGCCATTGTACGCGTCTAATTTTAAAGGAATCTCAGTCGTCAATGCATGGGATTTAGCACTTTGCTCATTTGCAGGTGCTACAACGGTAATTCGATAATATTGACTTAAGTACGATGCAAGACGGCGTAAACCATCTGCTAAAATACCATCATCATTACACATTAAAATATGCATAGTCACTCCTACAGATTCTATTTTTTATTCTTATTCATATTGCCCATACGTGTTAATTTCACGTCATTCAAACCAACAGCTCGCGTATGAACTGTATGAGACCATTCCTTATTATGACGACGGAACCAACCTAAAATATTTACAGGAACCCAAGAGTATACAAAAATTGGATATAACAAATAGTAGAACCAAATTTTAGGTGGAACTTTAATTTTTAACAACACAATAAGTGGGAACAAATATTGACCAATACCGATAATTTGCCATACAGACATCGGCATAATTTGATATAAAATATTTGTATAAATCGGCACATATGCATTGATATATGAAAATACTAAATATATAGTTGTCAACAACAAGAAATAAGGCTGACTAACTTGTAAAATGCCATCTAGGATAACGATATTTCCTTGTTTAATACCTGCGGCAAATAATTTAGGAATATATCGATCCGCACAGTCAAATTGACCTTGTGCCCAACGTAAACGTTGTTTACAAGAAGCCATCATAGTCGTAACTTTTTCATCATACACAATGGCATCGTGAGCCCAAGTAGTTTTAAGACCATGTGTTAATAGCTTCATAGAGAATTCCATATCCTCAGTCAAGCTATTACAATCCCAGCCATATTCACGGATGATAGATGTGCGTATACACATACCAGTACCACCTAGTGCTGTGGACAAGCCAATGCGGTATTTTGCTAAATGCCACATATGATTAACCATCCAAAACATGATGGAAAATGTACCCGCAACCCAAGAGTCTGTTGGGTTTTTAGAGTTCAAATAACCTTGAATTACAGACTCACCTTTTTCAAGATGATCATTCATTTCTAACATAAATTGAGGATGTACTAAATTATCGGCATCAAAGATAAGAAAGGCATCATATTTCCGATCCATTTTTTCCACACGATCAAACATCCACCCCATGGCATAGCCTTTGCCTACTTCTTCTTTATTGAATCGTTCATGTACATTGGCACCAGCGGCACTTGCTACCTCAGCAGTCTTATCTGTACAGTTATCGGCAACAACAAAGATATCGTACAACTCATCAGGATAGTCCAAACTACGTAAGTTTTTTACTAACTCACCAACTACGGCTTCCTCATTATGAGCACACACAACGATAGCAAAGGAATTTTTAGGGGTATAGTTTTTATGTACTCGAGACCGCCACATACCAATTACGGCGAGCACAAAATAATAAACCGTATAAATTACGATTATTACCTGCATAGGGATCAATATCAGATCCAGTAGGTAATTCATACTATTATCCTCCACACACTTATTTACGCACTATATTTAACGCCCCATTAACAAGGCCAAATACTACATAACCAGCAAAGATCATTACTGCCCATGTATGCCAATCATATACGAGACAAGCTATGACAAAAATAGCAGTTAGTACAATGGAAAGTTTATTAATATAGATTGCAGTTTTACCTTTGAAGTCTGGGTATTTTACTTCACTAACCATTAAGAAGCCTACACCAATCATGCAAACTACTAATACAAATTGAGGAACCTCTACACCACTCAATACGTAGGTAGCCGCCAAGCAACCTGCAGCCGGAATTGGCAATCCTTCAAAGTAACCATGAACTTCTTCGGTTTTAATGTTAAAGCGAGCAAGACGGAATGCGCCCAATACAGCAAATACTAATAATGGTACATAGGCAATCCATCCCAAACCATAAAGCTCTTTCATATATAACATATAAGCTGGTGCTACACCAAAGCCTACAACATCTGACAAAGAGTCTAATTCACGACCCATAGGTCCTGCCACACCTAAAGCTCTTGCTACACGACCATCTAAACCATCAGCAACTAAGGATAATAGTACGCAGATAGCAGCATAGAAGGTATTCCCTGTGGCAGAGAATGTGATACCTAGAACACCAAAAGCTAAATTAGCACTGGTAAACAAATTTGGAATAATAGATTTATTCATGACGCAACCTCCCGATAACAGTGTCTCCACCTGTAATATGTTGACCTTTTTCCACGAACAACTCTACATCCTTATCCATGTAGATTTCAGTACAAGAACCGAATTTAATCATCCCGTACAATTGGCCGCGTTCAAGCACGCTATCAAGGTCTGTCCAAGATACGATACGACGCGCTAAAAGGCCTGCAATTTGTGTTACCAATACGGAAGTGCGATCATTTTCAATACAAATAGTATGACGTTCATTTTCAAAACCTACACTATCTTTAAAAGCAGGCAAGAAACTACCCATTGTGTAGTGACGGTATGTAATTTTACCATCAATAGGCGCACGATTAGCATGTACGTCAAAAACAGATAGGAAAATAGTTACTTTTTTACACTCTTTATGTAAGTAAATATCTTCGTATACATCAGAAATATCCATAATTTTACCATCCGCTGGAGATAAAATTAAATCTGGATCTTGAGGGATTACACGTTTAGGATTTCTAAAGAAATTGACGAAAAATAATGCCAGAATAAATGAAATAATCGCAATTACATAATGTCCTAAAAATCCTAATACCACCGCGATAATGAGCATAGCCCCTATCAGTGGAAACCCTTCCTTAATTATTGGTCCTGTAGGCACGATTCAACACTCCTCTATTTATTTCTAATAACGGTCCACATAAACTTTGGAATAGCCAACATGCGGCCAATCCGTTGAGGTTCTAAATATAATCGATACAACCATTCGAGACGATTGCGTTGCATCCATTCTGGAGCCCGAGGAATATTACCTGCCAACACATCAAAGGAACCACCTATGCCGATAGCAACAACGCCATCCAGGTGACTCAATTTTTCTGAAATCCATTGTTCTTGCTTTGGTACGCCTAAGGCAACAAAGACTAATTTTGCCTTAGACTCACTAATAGCTTTAACGATTTCTTGTTCCTCTGTGCTATCGAAGAATCCATCATGAATCCCTGCTATATTTAACGGTCCAACTTGGGCAGATAAATTATCAATTGCTCGTTGAGCAACACCAGGTGCTGCCCCTAAGCAGTATACAGGAATTTGCCGTTCAGCCGCAACTTTAAATAATCGTTTAGTTACGTCTACACCAGTTACGCGTTCAGGAACATGTTCACCTTGACGCTCTGCAGCCCACAAAATGCCAGCCCCGTCAGGAACGACGAGACTAGCATTATTCAATATGGTGTGCAATGTAGGATTTTCATTTGCCAACATAACCATTTCTGCATTAGCCGTGGCTACTAAATGTAGTCCCGGCTCTTCAGTTAATTGTAAAATACGTTGGACAGCCTCATCCATTGTTACACAATCGATAGGCACAGATAAAACAGAAATACGTTTATTCAATGTAATACTCCATTATCAACCACTATAATTTGGTGCTTCAACGGTAATGCTTACATCATGCGGATGACTTTCTTTTAAACCAGCCGCTGTAATTTGAATGAATTGAGTATTTTCAATCATTTCTTGGATGTTATGACATCCGCAATACCCCATACTTGCACGCAAACCACCAACCATTTGGAAAATTGTATCAGCCAACATACCTTTATAAGGCACGCGACCTTCAATACCTTCAGGAACTAATTTCTTAGCTTCTGTTTGGAAATAACGATCTTTACTACCAAGTTTCATAGCTCCTAAGCTACCCATGCCACGGTATACTTTATAGGAACGACCTTGGTAAATCACTGTTTCTCCTGGACTTTCATCAGTACCAGCTAAAATATTCCCCATCATGACTACATTAGCACCAGCAGCAATAGCCTTAGCAATATCGCCAGAATATTTAATACCCCCATCAGCGATGATAGGAATGCCATAGCGACGACCTACTTGAGCAGACTCGTAAACAGCAGTAATTTGAGGTACCCCAATACCTGCAATAACGCGAGTTGTACAAATAGAACCAGGTCCAATACCAACCTTAACAGCATCAGCACCAGCTTCAATAAGAGCCTCTGTACCAGCTGCAGTAGCAACATTGCCTGCAATAACAGGAATATGAGGATAAGCTTGTTTAATTTCTTTCAATGTACGTAGTACGCCTGCAGAATGCCCATGTGCTGTATCTACAATGATTACATCAGCCTTTGCAGATACAAGTGCATCAAGACGGTCATATAAATCTTTAGACACACCAACAGCAGCACCAACTAATAGGCGGCCACTACCATCTTTAGCTGAATTTGGATATTTTGTCGCTTTTTCAATATCTTTTATAGTAATTAATCCTTTTAAGTTTCCATCATCATCTACAAGAGGTAATTTTTCAATGCGATGTTCACTTAAAATTGCTTTCGCCTCTTCAAGAGATGTACCTTCTGGTGCAGTAACAAGGGAATCCTTTGTCATGCATTCTCCGATTTGGCGAGTTAAATCAGTTTCAAAACGCATATCGCGATTTGTAATGATCCCTACTAGTTTACCATGTTCTGTGATAGGTACACCAGAAATTTTATATTTTTCCATAATTTCTGCTGCATCAGATAGTAAATTTTGAGGGCTTAAGAAAATAGGATCGACGATAACACCATGTTCAGAGCGTTTTACCTTATCAACTTCATGGGCTTGTTCTTCAATAGACATATTTTTATGGATAACACCAAGGCCACCTTCACGAGCCATAGCAATAGCCATACGGGATTCAGTAACTGTATCCATCCCAGAACTAATCATAGGGATATTCAATGTAATGTCACGAGTTAGTTGAGTTTTTAACTCTACTTGATGTGGTAGTACATCAGAAGCCGCTGGTACTAACAAAACATCATCAAAAGTTAGTCCACGCATACCGAATTTATCGTCTCTCATATTTAATTCCTTTCCGTATAATAAAACAAAACTACGACCCGCCTAGTCCATCTGGACTAGGCGGTCAGTCGTAGCTTAGCGTTCAGACCGCAAAATGCCGCCTTCCATATAATCATCTTTTTTCATATCTACGAAGATAATCTTTACTGCGTCAGCAGGTACATTAACGATATCAACCGCAGCTTTAGTGATAGCTTCACCTAATTGTTTTTTTTGTTCTTTTGTGCGCCCTTCAACGAGCTCTACATGAATAAGTGGCATATTGACCTCCATAGATGAAAATGAAATAAATTTGTTTGTTCTATTATACGGTATGAGGAACAGATACACAAGGGAAAAACCCAGATAAAATCTAATATTATCGCTACTTATGTACTTATTATTCCTACCTCTTAATTATACAATATTCTAAGAAATTTTTCACCAAATCTTTTTTCTAATTCTTCTTTCATTACAGATTCAAGTTTTTCCATTCCATATTGACTTGCAAACTCTAGTACATCCTTGCGAGCCTGTACCAATATTTCAATATCTTTAATAATATTAGCAACCCGTAAATCAGGTAATCCTGATTGAGCTAAGCCAAATAATTGACCAGAACCACGAAGCAGTAAATCTTGCTCTGCTAGTTCAAAGCCATCCTGTGTGTGTTCCATCAATTTTAATCGCTCTTGGCTCACATCATTTTTAGAATCACTCACAAGAATGCAATAAGATTGATGAGATCCACGACCTACACGGCCACGTAACTGATGCAATTGAGATAGGCCAAAACGTTCTGCCCCTTCAATACACATAATGGTCGCATTTGGCACATTAACACCAACCTCGATAACGGTAGTGGAAACGAGCAATGAAATCTCACCCCTATGGAAGGCATTCATCACTTCATCCTTTTCACTTGGTTTCATGCGCCCGTGTACAAGACCAACTTCATAGGCCTTGTAAAAGTACTCTTTTAACTCCAGATATAATTCCTCAGCAGCTTGCAAGTCTAATTTCTCAGATTCTTCAACAAGTGGGCATACTACATAAACTTGACGACCTTCTGCCATCTCCTTGCCAAAGAATGTTCTTAATCGTTCCTTATACGAACTATCTACAACATAGGTTTTGACAGGTTTGCGTCCCGGTGGCATTTCTTTGATTAAGGATACTGCTAAATCACCATACACAGATAATGTCATGGTTCGTGGAATTGGTGTAGCCGTCATGATGAGCACATGAGGATATGTCCCCTTTTGTTGCAATCGTGCCCGCTGCTCCACACCAAAGCGATGTTGTTCATCAATGATAACAAGGCCTAAATTATGGAAGTTTACGCCCTCTTGAATAAGCGCATGAGTACCGATGATCATATTAATTGATCCATCTGCTAAACCTTCATAGATACGTTCTTTTTCTTTTCTTGTAGTGGATCCCGTTAATAATTCAATGGTAATACCTAAATTACAGCACACCTCTGTTATACCTTCATAGTGTTGGGCAGCCAATATCTCAGTAGGAGCCATCAATGCCCCTTGGTACCCATTCTCGATGGCTTTCAACAAACTCAAGGTAGCTACAACCGTTTTACCGGAACCTACATCACCTTGCAATAATCGTTGCATAGGCCGTTCATCTTCCATATCGATACGAATGTCCTCTAATGCACGCTGTTGATCACCTGTTAAGGAGAACGGTAAATTTTCTATACACTGAGCCATTAAGTCTCCATTGGGACCCATCTTAGGACCTTTATGACATTGTTCTTTATTTCGTAACAATGCCAATCCAGATTGCATAACAAATAACTCCTCATAAGCTAGTTGATGACGCGCCTCTTCATATCGCTCTGAAGACTCTGGGAAATGCATCATTTTAAATGCATCATAACGAGTCATATATTGATGTACTTCACGAACTTTAGCAGGCAAAATCTCTGGCAACTCATGATTAGCTGCAAACCAATTACGTACCGATGAGCGCACCACAAATTGAGATACCCCATCTGCAAGAGCATAAATGGGAACGATACCACGATCAGGTTCTCCACCGTCTCCCAAATTTTCTATTTGGGGTGTATTCATTTGCATAGACCCATATTGGAACTCTGCTTTACCATACGCATATAGACGCTGACCCTTTTTGTAAAAGTTCTTCTTATACCCTTGGTTAAATAGCACAATCTTTAAAGGACCTGTACCATCTTCAATGACTACTTCTAAAATAGACAATCGAGGGCGAGGACGTTTTTCTTGTACAGCAATAACATTCCCAACCACACCACCAGTCATGCCAGACTTTAATTCACCAATTCTATAAATCGTACGGCGGTCTTCGTAGCTTCTAGGAAAATATGTCAACAACGATGTTACATTCGTAACCCCTAGCTTATGTAATTGTTTCTCTCGACCAGGACCAATCCCCTTTATGGTCGTCAATCGTTCATCCATAGAAACTCCTTTAAATATACGATAAACACATGAGATATATCCAATTTCTGTATATCCTTGTGTAAAAGCCCACTCATATCATAGAATATGATATATAGTATACCTTATATTGTAGTATATTTCATAAAAAGAGCAATATGTACGATAAAAACACTTGCTTTACGCTACTCTTTATGATAATATACTTTTGTTATGTTATAGATTAAGCTTGGAGGTGGAAACTATGGCAAACCTTTGCGAAGTATGTGGCAAATCCACATCTAGCGGTATGAACGTGAGTCACTCTCACATTCGCACAAGAAAAACTTGGAAACCGAACATTCAAAGAGTACGGGCGGTTGTAGACGGTGCTACTAAAAAAGTAAACGTATGCACTCGCTGCCTTCGTTCTAATAAAATTACACGCGCGTAAAATAAAAAGTACATGTACTCTTTGGGGTTCTAGAGCCCCAAAAAAAGCAGTTAGTTCATTTGAACTAACTGCTTTTTTTGTTATCTATGTACCTATTACTAAAAGTTACAAGGTAATATTTGGAATGTAATACTGTTTAAATAGCTTTATGGCATATTGATCTGTTAAGCCGGCTACATAATCTACTACATCACGGGTAGAATAAAACTCTCTTGTACTTTCACAACCCTCCATATCGTCAGGATGTTCCATAAAGTGAGTAAATAAGTTTTTCACCACATGAGATGCCTTATTTCGATCTGGAATTAAAGCCGGCGCCAAATAAACATTTTTAAACATAAATTGACGGAATAGATTCATAGTCATCTCTATATCACTAGACATAGAAATAACAGGTTTATCTAAAGACTCTCGCACCATATCTTCAACCATGGCGGTGATCATACTAGAAGGAGTCATTCCAAAGTGTTCACGCACTTCAAAAGGTAATTCCTCAGCGGTCAACATACCAGCGCGCTGTGCATCATCAAAATCATGACACAAATAGGCAATGCGGTCTACGATACGAATAATTTGACCTTCCAAAGTGACAGGGATATGTGCCCCTGTATGACCTACGATGCCATCACGTACAGCAGTGGTTAAATTAAGACCTTGATGGTCGCCATGCTTTTCTAAAACCTCAACCATACGCAAGCTTTGTTCATTATGATTAAAGTGACCAACCATATCACGCAACGCATATTCACCGACGTGACCAAATGGGGTATGTCCCACATCATGCCCCATAGCGATAGCTTCTACTAAATCTTCATTTAGTCGCAACGCACGAGCCACTGTACGACCTATTTGTCCTACCTCAAGGGTATGGGTCATACGCGTACGATAATGGTCACCTGGCGCAATATAAACTTGTGTCTTATGCTTTAACCGTCTAAAACATTTACTGTGAATAATGCGGTCCCGATCACGTTGAAAGGCAGTTCTAAGTGAATCGGGGGCTTCCTCTAAATCACGGATGGCATCACGGCTTTTCGCTGCATAAGGAGAGAGGAGTAAAGCCTCCCTCTCCTCTATTTGTTCCCGTATATTCATTTACCCTCCGATGCACGGTTTTTATCGATCAATTGCATAACTAGAGATGCTGTTTCTTCGATGGATTTATTAGAAACATCTAGCACTTGGCAATGTAAACGACGCATAATAGCTTTTGCATATTCTAATTCAGATTGAATACGCTCAATAGATGCGTAGTTTGCTTCGTCTTCAAGACCGATAGCGCGTAACCGTTCACTACGAATATTATTTAATTTGAATGGGTCAATAATAAGGCCCACGATTTTTTTTGCTGGAATTTTAAATAATTCCTCTGGTAATGGTACCTCAGGTACTAATGGCAAATTGGCAGCTTTAATCTTTTTGTACGCCAAGAACATAGATAATGGCGTCTTACTTGTTCTAGATACACCAATAATAACTACATCAGCCTTTTCAAAGCCCGATGGATTTTTACCATCGTCATATTTTACGGCAAATTCAATGGCTTCTACCTTTTTGAAGTATTCTTGGTCAAGCTTATGAACCATACCAGCTGTCATACGAGGCTTTGTGGATGCAACAGTACCTACAGCATTGAGAACTGGGCCCATAATATCTACAGCAGGAATATTGTATTCCGCCACTTTTTCATGAAGATATTTGCGCAAAGACTCAGATACAATGGTATGACAAATAACATGATTACCGCGTTTTGCATCTGCTATAATTTCATCAATTTGGCTTTCACTATCAATATAAGGAATACGAACAATTTCAATTTGTTCCTTATCATATTGACTCGCCGTAGCTCTTGCTACAGCCTCTGCAGTCTCCCCAAGGGAGTCCGATATTGCATAAATAATTTTTTCTGCCATTCTATCAACCTCAATGTATGCTACATTCTAAAAATACTTTCGCTACCGTCGTTTTAGATACACGGCCTACAACCTTTAGACGTTTCTTGTTTTCCACATCCTCGCGAACGACGACAGGTAAACAATCCACTTCATAATCTATCATTTTCTGTGCAGCCTCTACTAATGTATCGGTAGGCTCCACTGTTATAACCTTACTTACAGGGGTCATAATCATAGATATAGGCATTGTGTGCGAATCTGTTTGCCCCATAGAGGCACGCAACAAGTCCTTACGAGATACTACACCTACTAAATAGGAATCATCACACACTAGAATAGTCCCTACATCTTCAGTAAATATAGTAACAATCGTATCATACAAACTTGTATCCCCGTTGACCACGACGGCTTGAGATAATACATCACTTACCAGAAATGATTTTAATCGCTCCGCCGTTTGTGTTTCTTTTGAAAGTCCCACATAGTAGTAACCTACATTCGGACGCGCATCCAAAACACCTAGCATAGTTAACACCGACAAATCTGAACGCAATGCAGATCTAGTAACCTCTAAATGTTCAGCAATAGCACTGCCCGTTACAGGCCCTTCTTCACGAACGATTTGAGCAATTTGTTCTTGTCGTTTCGACAGTTTCACACGGTAACCCCCTTTCATCTCTGTTTGTATTATATCCTAAGTTACCATTCAGAAAAAGAGGAGACCAACGGGCCTCCTCTTTCAATACCACTATATGATTACCAAGTTAAGTCATCAGTTTCTTGACGACCACGACCAGTCATAGCATCGAGCATAATTCGTTGTTCGATTTGAGCCACCATTTTCTTAGTGTTCACAACCGCATCTGGGTTAACAGAAATGGAATCGATACCACTCTTCACGAGGAATTCGCAAAGTTCAGGATACACGCTTGGCGCTTGGCCACAGATGGATACAGTTTTACCATCTTTGTGAGCCACTTCGATGAGATGGCGAATTGCTCTACGAACTGCTAGATTCCGTTCATCATAGATATGTTGAACTGTTTCGTTATCACGGTCACAGCCAAGAACGAGCATAGTCAAATCGTTAGAACCAATGGAATAACCATCTACATATTTATTGAATTGATCAGCTAAGATAATATTGGATGGAATCTCAGCCATGAGCCATACTTTGAAGTCTTTACCGCGTACAAGACCTTCTTGAGCCATTAAATTAGTTACTAATTCAGCTTCCTCTACAGTACGGCAGAATGGAATCATAACTTGTAAGTTTTTGAAACCAAATTCGTTACGTACTTTTTTGATTGCTTCTAATTCTAATTTGAAAGCAGGTGTATATTTTGGATCATAGTAACGAGCTGCACCACGCCAGCCAAGTAATGCACTGGATTCATGTGGTTCATATTTGTCACCACCGTTGAGATCACGGTATTCGCTAGATTTGAAGTCGCTCAAACGAACTACTACTTGGCGAGGAGCCAATGCTTGACAAACTTTACGCATACCTTCTGCCAATGTATTAACTGCAAAGTCACTGCGACCAGTTTCAATAAGGTGTAATGGGTGTTCGTGAATGAAAGTAGTCCAAATGAACTCTTCACGCATTAGACCAATACCATCACATGGTAATACACCATGTTTTTCAGCTAAATCAGGATTGCCTAAATTCATGTAAATTTTAGTGCCTGTTACAGGAACATATTCAGTTGCAACACTTGCAGTAGCTTGTACTTCTGGCTTTTTAACGATATCTTCTAATACACCATCGTATACGATACCATTTGTAGCATCAACAGTAATCATTTGACCATCTTTAATGGATGTTGTTGCTTCATGGCTACGGCTCTTAGTACCTACGATACAAGGAATACCAAGCTCACGGCTAACGATGGACGCATGACAAGTCATACCGCCAGCATCAGTAACAATAGCTTTTGCCTTTTTCATTGCTGGTACCCAGTCAGGAGCTGTCATAGCAGTGACAAGGATTTCCCCTTCTTTGAATTCATCAATATCCTCAGGATTGATGATAACATGAGCTTTACCGGCTGCATTACCAGGGGAAGCTGGCAAACCTTTTACAATAATTTCACGATTACCTGCATCTAATGTACTAGGTTTTTCAGTTGTTTTTGGCTTTTCTTTACGGGACCAAACTGTTTCTGGGCGAGCTTGTAAAATCCAAATTTTACCGTCTCGTTCATCTACACCCCACTCCATATCCATGTAGCAACCATAATGTTTTTCGATTGCTTTTGCGTATTTAGCAAGCTCCAAAACTTGAGCATCTGTAATAACTTGTTGTTTAGCTTCATCTGCTGGAACAACTTCTTCAACACAGTCCCCGTCAGCTTTACGAACTAAGCGGATATGTTTGTCATTAATCATGCGATCAGTAATTTCCATTTTGGCTTTATCTACATGGAAATTATCTGGTGTAACTGTACCTTGTACAACGTACTCACCTAGGCCCCAAGAACCTTCGATAAGGATGTTGTTATCGTTACCTGTTACAAGGTCAACAGTGAACATTACGCCAGCCGCTTTAGAGAATACCATCATTTGAACGGCAGCACTCAATGCTACTGTCATATGATCGAAACCTTGTTTTACACGGTAGTATGTTGCACGATCTGTGAAAGTAGATGCATAACATTCTTTTACTTTCTCGATGATAACATCAGCACCACGTACATTTAAATATGTATCTTGTTGGCCAGCAAAGCTTGCATCTGGCAAGTCTTCTGCGGTTGCACTAGAACGAACTGCTACGAATGGGTTTTCTTCGTTTACTTTTTTACCAAGTTCTTCATAAGCATGACGGATAGCATCTGCCAACTCTTTTGGCATTACTTCTTCGCAAATCATGCGGCGAATTTTAGCACATACTTCACGCAATAATGCAGAATTTTCTACATCATCTAACGCATCAAGTTCAGCGCGGATTTTATCTTCCAAACCTGTTGCTTTCATAAACTCACGATAACCATGAGCAGTTGTAGCAAAACCGTAAGGTACAGGTACATTAGTGGAGGATGTCAATTCCCCTAAGGAAGAAGATTTACCACCAACTAAATTAACATCTTCACGTTGTAATTCATCAAACCAAAGTACGTATGCTGTTTCGCGATTCATGTGAGAACCTCCTAGTCAATTAGTGCAACACATTAAACCTTTTACACATAAATAGTATACCTTAATTTAAAATCTGTCAATTTATATGAGGGTTATTATGCAAATAAATCTCCCTATATATATCTAAAAAGTTTTTCAGCACTCGCCCCGTTAGTCCCCATATGGTGTATTGTTCATAGGGATAGAAATAGACGGAGTAGTTTTGTCTAATTTTCCAGTCAATGTTGTAGCCTTCTAATAAATGGAATGGAAAGTCCTTTAACGGTCTTGTAGCTATATCTAGATGACCTACAGTTGGCTCCATGTCTAATAGATATTGTAATGGAACGGTGAATACCTCTCCTACTTCATCAGGATTTGGTTTTAAATCACTTGTATGTAAACGTACGGCTACAGCATATAATTTGACACCTATCGCAGATACGAGACAGTCTAAATTACCAAGTAATTCAATTTGATCTAAATCTATGCCCAATTCTTCAGAGCACTCACGCATGGCAGCATGGGCACTGCTTTTATCATTAGGTTCACAGTGGCCACCAGGAAAGCTAATTTCACCAGGCTGACGGCGTAGCTTATTACTGCGTACAGTAAATACTACGTGATCTTCCCCATCGATTTCTAGTAATGGTACTGCTACGGCCGCAGTTATAACATCAATGTCGGTAAGAACAGTATGTTCTCGTTTTTCTAGGAAATTAGATAGTTTCTTGTCCATATATAGTCCTCTTACTTTATAGTAAAATTTATACAATATCCATATAAATCTTTTATGTATCAAATTAGTATTTTATATTTATCTTTTATATTTATCTTTTATATTCATCTTTTATATTCATTATACATTAACTTGTACCTAAATTTTGGAGTTACTATTAATAGATACAATAGAGGAAAATCTTATAAAGAAAATGGACAAAAAAACTGTGATGAGGTTTCTACCCCATCACAGTTTTATATTAGTTAAATTTAATTTTTATAAATTTACGCTTACCTACTTGAACGATCATGCCCTCTTCAAGGGTAAGGTTTTCTTCTGTATATTTTTCTCCATTTACTTTAAAAGCACCAGCTTTAATGGAGCGACGTGCTTCACCATTAGAGGCAGTCAAACCAGCATCTGTACAGAATTGTGGTACAAAGATTGGTTCTGTTGGCGCATCCATAGCGTATTCAGGAATATCTGTAGGTAATGCGCGTTGTTGGAATACACGTTTGAATTCTTCTTCTGCCTCAAGAGCAGCCTCTTCACCATGGTACAAACGAACAATGGTACGAGCTAATTGCATTTTAGCGTCACGTGGATGTAATTCACCACTTTCAAGACGTTTTTCCATGTCCTCTTGTTCTTCAATTGGCATATCTGTAACGAGCATGAAGTAGCGCATCATCAATTCATCAGGAATAGACATTGCTTTACCGTACATTTCTTTAGGTTCTTCGTCGATACCGATGTAATTGCCTAAAGATTTACTCATTTTTTGAACACCGTCAAGGCCTTCAAGCAATGGCATTGTGATAACAACTTGAGGTTCTTGACCTTCTAATTCTTGTAAATGACGGCCCATTAACAAGTTAAAAGTTTGGTCTGTACCACCAAATTCAACATCAGCATGTAATGCTACAGAATCTTGACCTTGCATCAATGGATACATAAACTCATGAACACCAATAGCACGACCTTCTTTAAAGCGTTTATTGAAATCATCACGTTCCATCATACGCGCTACAGTGTAAGAACTTGCCAAACGTAGAACATCAGCAAAATTCATGGATTCAAGCCATTCACTGTTGTCGCGAACGATAGTTTTTTCAGGATCCAACACTTTGAAGATTTGTGTTTTATAAGTTTCAGCATTTTTCAATACTTCTTCTTTTGTAAGTGGTGGACGAGTTGCGCTTTTACCAGTAGGATCACCAATACGTGCAGTGAAACCACCGATAACAATCACTACTTGATGACCAAATTCTTGGAACAAACGTAATTTACGAAGTGGTACAGTATGACCCAAATGAATATCTGGCGCTGTTGGGTCCAAACCTAGTTTTACAACTAACGGTTTATTTTCCTTAATGGATTTTTCTATTTTCTTTACAAGATCTTGTTCATTAATTAAATCTGCTACGCCGTGTTTAATTTGGCGTACTTGTTCTTGAGCACTAACCATGATAATCCTCCTCGAAATACTATTGTTTTAGTATACCATTATCTAAAAACTTTCACAATTATATATATAGTATTGGTTTTAAGCCTTTTATGATATAATATTTATAACTGCGTAATAGAATTTACGTTATATTTACTAACAAAAGAAAAAAGAGGTGACTCTATGAGTAATAACTCAAATGCGAGAAGCAGCCGCCGTTCTAACGGTAGCGGCTCTACACCGAAGAAAACAAGTCCAAAGCGTCTATTTTGGATTTGTGCCCTTCTCCTTATACTCATCGTAGCCGGAGGTGGCTGTGGTTTTATCAGTGCCACACTGTCTAACCTACCAGATGTATCCAATGTACGTCCTTCCGCATCGTCTCAAATTTACGATGTGCACGGTAATCTCATCACAACGGTTCATTCCACAGAGAATCGATTACCAGTACCTTTAAAAGATGTACCAAAGGATTTACAAAATGCCTTTGTTGCTACTGAGGACTCTCGCTTCTACTCCCATCACGGTATCGACCCAGTTGGTATCTTACGTGCTGTATGGGTTAACCTTGTTCATAGTGGCGTATCTGAAGGTGGTTCTACTATCACTCAACAGTTAGCGCGTAATGCATTCTTGTCTCAAGACAGAACATTTAAACGTAAAATTTCTGAAGCATTACTAGCACTAAAAATTGAACAACACTACACTAAGGATGAAATCCTAGAAATGTACATGAACCAAATTTACTTTGGTCAAGGTGCATACGGTGTACAATCTGCAGCTCATGTGTACTTTGGTAAGGATGCTAGCCAATTAACGCTTGCTCAAGCAGCGCTCATTGCGGGCTTACCACAAAGTCCTAACTACTACTCTCCATTCAATGATTTGGAAGCTAGTAAAAAACGTCAAGCCGTTGTATTAGGCCAAATGGTTAAATACGGATACATTACACAAGAGCAAGCTGATGAAGCGCGTCAAGCAGATTTAGGCTTAGTGGCAAAACAAGAACAAACGCATGAAAAATCTAATGCGTCTTACTTCATTAACTATGTTATTGCACAAGTTTCTGAAAAATATGGTGACGATGCAATCTATAAAGATGGTTTAAAAATTTATACTACTCTCGATATGGATGCACAAAATGCAGCTGTAGCAGCAATGCAAAACTTGCCTAACTACTACACAGATAGCAATGGTTTACATCAACCACAAGGTGCTATCGTAGCTATGAACCCTCATAATGGTTACATTATGGCTATGGTTGGTGGCCGTGGTGATGATGCATTTAACCGTGCTACACAAGCAGAACGTCAACCAGGTTCCGCTATGAAACCATTTGTATATTTGGCAGCTATTCAATCTGGTAAAACTCCTGGTTCTATCGTAGATGATAGCCCTGTTACATTTGGTAACTGGAGCCCTAAAAACTATGAAAATGACTTCGTAGGTAGCATTACATACCGCTATGCATTACAACATTCTCGTAACGTAGCTGCCGTAAAAATTGCTGATGAAGTAGGCATGTCTAAGATTATTAAACTTGCTAAAGAAATGGGTATCTCTACTCTAACTGATCAAGATAATAACTTGTCTACTGCACTTGGTGGTTTAACTCATGGTGTAACACCTCTTGAAATGGTTCAAGCTTATGGTGTACTCGCTAATGGTGGTATCAAAGTTCAACCTACGGCAATCGTTAAAATTGTAGACCGCAATGGTCAAGTTGTGGAAGAAAACTCCATCCAAGAAAAACGTGTTGTAGATGAAAAAGATGCAGCTATCATTACAAATATGCTAGAATCCGTTATAAATGGCGGTACTGGTGGTAATGCCGCAATCGGTCGTCCTGCAGCAGGCAAAACTGGTACAACAGATGATTCCAAGGATGCTTGGTTCGTTGGTTACACGCCTGATTTAGTAGCTGCCGTTTGGATTGGTGATGACTATGGCTCGGAAACATTACGAGGCATGACCGGTGGTGACACACCTGCTATTATGTGGGGCCAATTCATGGCAAATGCGCTTGCCAATACCCCTGCTTCTGACTTCTCCGTTCCTGCTAGCGCTCAATCAGCTGTTTCTGAAGGTTATTATAATCCTGTAAAAGCACAGCCGAAAAAAGAAGCTGCTAAGGACGAAAAAGCAGACAAAAAAGACGATAAAGACAAATCGAAAGATGAAGCTGTAAAAGATGACAGTGGCTCAAAAGATGATGCAACTGAACAGAAATCTAATTCATCCAAAAGTAAAAAGTCTAGTAAAAAAGATCGTTAATCTCATACGCTAAAGGAGCGGAACAAGTGTTCCGCTCCTTTCTTTTACGTAAAAAAAGTAGTAAGTTCAAAGAACTTACTACCTTTTTTATTGCTTTATAACTATATAATCATCCGCAGCATACAGATATGCAATGATCAATTAGAGATCTATTAGAGAAAGTATACACTTTTATTTCAGAACTACATTGGTAGCCCCTGCACCACCTTCGTCATAGCCTGCTGTTTCAAAATGAGCCACATGCGGTAAGGTGCGCAAATATTGATGTACACCTTCTCGTAATGCACCAGTCCCCTTACCGTGAATAATGCGCACTTGATTAACACCACCAAGTAAAGCTTGATCAATAAATCTACCAACAGAAACTGTCGCTTCATCTACCGTTTGTCCAAGAATATTAATTTCAGTACGAACCTCTTTTTGGCGTTGTACGGCAGAGCCACCCATACGTTTTCTAGTTTTAGGCATAGCCGCTTTTTGTTCACGTTCTAGTTTATTGCCCTCTTCACGTGTGGTAGATTGCAATTCATTAACCTTAACTGTTGCAGTTAAGCCATTAATATCTACATTTACACGATTGCCATTGATAGCTAATACGGTACCTAATGAACGTAAAGATGTAACATATACTGCTTGGCCTACCTTAATAGCATCTGCCGTCAAGGACTTACGATCATCATCTACTGGGGCTTCTGGTACATGTACATTAGAAATGCCCTTACGTGCAGCATTAATAGCAGATTGACGCTTATCCTTATTTGTTTCGGAGAATTGCGATTTCAATTGCTTGATAATCGCTTCCCCTTCGACGCGTAAACTACGTTTCATAGCTTCTGCATCTGCTTGAGCCTTGGCTAAGATTTGTTTACGTTTTTCATTAAACTGTTTCTTTTCCTTCTCTAATTGGCCGCGCATGCGACGTGTTTCATCAAGCTCTTTCTTTAAGGCTCTTTCACGTTCAGATGCCTTACGAAGTTGCTCATTCAAATCTGAAAGAACTTCTTCCATTTCATGGCTACCAAATTGAGATTTATACTCTGCCGCGCGCGTTACGATATCTTTTGGTAAACCTAAGCGGGCCGCAATACTCAATGCATGGCTACTACCTGCTACACCAATATGAAGTCGATACGTTGGCTTTAAGGTGCGCTCATCAAATTCTACATGGCCGTTTTCGATTCCTTCTGTATGGTATGCATAGTTTTTAAGCTCATTATAATGGGTACTTACCATCATAAGAGAACCTTTTTTACGGAAGAACTCAAGGATAGATACAGCAAGTGCACTACCTTCCTCTGGATCTGTACCAGAACCAAGCTCATCCAGCAATACCAAGTCATTTGGGCCACAATGTTTAATAATGGAAATAACTTGTGTCATATGAGCAGAGAACGTACTAAGGCTAGCCTCAATACTTTGTTCATCCCCAATATCGGCAAAGATATTTTGGAATATAGGCAACATTGAGCCGTGGTCTGCAGGAATAAATAGACCACATTGGTTCATTAAACTCAATAACCCTAATGTTTTAAGGGATACTGTTTTACCGCCTGTATTAGACCCAGTAATCAATAAAATACGGTACGATGTACCTAATTGAATATTTGTAGGTACTACCACATTCGGTGGGATTAATGGGTGCCGAGCTCTCATGAGATTGACAGTTCTGTCTGTGCTCAAGATGGCCGGTACACCCTTATAAGAAATAGCAAGGCTCGCCTTACCATATACAAATTCGATGTGGGATACCTTTTCACAAGCATCCATCAAATCATTACTATGTTGTTTTACAAGGGCTGATAATTCACGGTAAATACGCAATACCTCTTGCTCTTCACCAATCAAAGCCTCTTGTAATTCATTATTTAGATTCACCAAGCGCATCGGTTCAATATAGAGTGTTTGACCCGTTGCAGAACGGTCGTGAATAAGACCATCAAAATATTGGCGATATTCCTGTTTTACAGGGATTACATAGCGATTGTTACGCTGCGTAATGATTGTTTCTTGGAAATACTTCTGATTATCCTTGTCGTGTAAGATAGCTTGAATATCATTTTTAATCTTTTCACGAGTTTTAATAATCGTATTTCTTAGACTCGCCAACTTAGGAGATGCTGTATCAAGCAATTCCCCTTTTTCATCAAAAACGCGTTTAAAGCGATTTTCAATGCGATCTGTATTTGGCATATCCTGTACCCATAAGGATAGCAAAGGATATTCCATATATTTCGTTCTAAAGAACTTTGTCATGCGCTTATAAGCACCAATGGTTAAATAAATATCCCACAATGCTTCACGCGTAAGGACAAAGTCTTTACGACTCTTTTTACAGGATTCGCGAATATCTCGCGTACCGCCTAACGGTTGTTCTACCTCAGTTTGCAAAGACCGCATTGCCTCTGCCGTTTCATCAAGGTTCTCTTGAATAGCTTTTGCATCTGTCATAGGTTCGATGTGCATGGCTAATTCTTTAGCAATGGTAGAACTACAATGTTGTTGTAATTGTTCTTTTATATGGTGAAAGTCTAATACATCTTCGTTAAACAATGTACTACCTCTTTTATAAAATACCTCTAAAATAGTGGCCCCTTGTAATAGGTGTATCATCCTTGCCTACACTTTTAGGAGGAGCCTCTTTTGTTCCATTTTGAATGGATACATAATCTGCTACGATAATACGCAATCTCTTTGGATCCATATGACGTCCATCGATGCGCAAAATATGTAGCCCTTTTCGGTGTAACTCTGGCACATACGCGCGCATATCCATTTCATGACTATTCATGATGTGCATACGGCAATACGGATCCGTACGAAGTGGGAATACTTCCCCTTTACGGTCCTTCAATGCGTAATCTTCCTTTACACACGGCATAGGGCAATTTTCTTTTTTACCTGTCCCTACAAAGCTAGCGATGGCACAGTATTCAGAAATCATCATTTCCGTATAGCCATGAACCATAACCTCTAATGGCAAATTAGTAGATTTTTGTAAGCTTACGAGTTGCGTCAAGGTTAACTCTAAGGATGGCGCTATGCTACTCATATGTAAATCTTCCCATACTTGTAATGCAGAGCCATTAAATATGTTAAGACCTGTATCAGCTTCAATAGCACCTGTATACCCTAAGTCACGAAGCCACAATAAGGCTTGAGGGACGTGAATAGAAATGCTATCTGGTTTCGCCTCAACTATGGCCTTAAGGGTATTCATATACGCCTTTACTTCATCATCTTTCACAACCCGAGGGGTAGCAAATACACAAAGTACATTATGGTCTTTACAAAGCTTAGCTACCTGTTCGTAGATGCTAAGTTCATAAGGCTTACGTTGTAAACGGTCACCACCGAAGATAATCTTCTTAGCGCCCCCGTCAATAGCTGCTTTCACAGCCTCTAGTTCATCAACGCGAGCACTCACCATAGGCTCAGAATATTGAACCTTACCCTTAGCAACCATAGATGACATATCTTGAGGCTCTACAGCCAGCTCAGCCCAAGCAGTTTCATGATCTGTAATTAACAGAGTTTCTAAAGACTCCACTGCATCGCGACGCAATGCATTCAAAACACTAGCAGGCCACATATATGGACCTTTTGGAATAGACATAGAGGCTAGAGTAAACAATGTATTACCTAATCTACCCACTTGGTCTGTAACCTTCTCTAAACTAGTCGGTTTATTATTAGCATAAACTGGTTCAAACTCATTAGATACTGTCACAGTACGACCGTCGTTTAATACAAAGGTAAGATTTGTACATGGCTGTTCTCGGTCTGTATTAATAGATAGATAACCATGTACTTCTAATTTAGCACTAAAGTCTTGTAAGCCCCGTTGCTTTTGAGATTTTGGCGTAGATGCCAAGAATACTTGTCCTGCCGCAAAGCCTTCATCAGGTTTACCTACAAAATGTTTTTCATTTACTAAGGACCAATTCTGATCAATTTGGTAGTACGTAATACTACCAGAAGCTTGCATTACCTTTAAGAGTGAACCTTTTTCAATCGGTTCTGTTAGGTACAAATGAACTTGTCCCTTTTTGACCTCTGCTTTGCCGATCAATTTCCCTTGATTATTTGGAGCCACAACGGTCATCATGGATTTCCCTACATGGTCTGTTAAGTAATCAGTAGAGAACCCACGATTAAATCCTGATGCCAATGCATCGGCATCAGCAGCATCCATATGAGCTGTATCTAAAATATGGCGATACGTTCCAATAACTTGACGCACATAGGAAACCTTTTTCATGCGTCCTTCTACTTTAAAGGACGTAACACCGGCTGCAACGAGTTCATTCATATGCTCACTATAGTTAAGATCCTTTGGACTTAACAGATAGGCTTCATGTTTTGGCAACAAGCTAGTGCCAGATGAATCTAATAACTCATAAGGCAAGCGGCAAGGTTGTGCGCAGGCACCACGGTTACCACTGCGACCACCGATAAAGGAACTCATCAAGCATTGACCAGAATAGCACACACATAAGGCACCATGTACAAAGACTTCGATTTCAGCTGTACAGTTTTTACAAATATGTTCAATTTCAAGGAGGCTCAATTCACGAGCCAATACAACACGGGTAAAACCGAGGCTTTCATAAAAACGAACAGCATCTAATGTAGCAGCCGTCATCTGCGTACTGCCATGCAAGTGAAGTTTAGGAGCCACTCGTTGTGCCAATTTAGCAACTGCTAAATCTTGAACGATAATAGCATCCACACCGATGCGCTCTAAGTCCTTTAAATACGCCTCGAGATCCTTTAATTCGGAATCACCTATGAGGATATTTACGGTTACATATACGGACACATCTAAAATATGAGCCAAACGAATAGCCTCAGCCAGTTCTTCAATGCCAAAGTTTGCTGCATGAGCACGAGCATTAAAGCCTTTACCGCCAAGATAAATAGCATCAGCCCCAGATTCTAAAGCGGCTATAAAGTTTTCCATCGTACCGGCAGGAGCCAATAATTCCATGGATAATCCTTTCTACCTAACTAAAGGTATAACTATAGTACTAAAAGGGTTTACCATATGGTAAACCCTTTCAATATACTGCTTGAGATTAACGTAATCTGCAGTTAATTTCTGCTAATGCATCGATAATAGCTTGAATGTTACCATCAATATCTTCATCATTCAACGTGCCTTCCATAGAGCGGAATTGCAAGTTGTATGCAAGACTGCGGTAACCAGCTTCGATATGTTCACCTTCGTAAACGTCGAAGATAGATGCACTTTCTAAATATTCGCCACCATGCTCTTTAATGATAGATAAAATTTCACCACTAGATACGGACACAGGTGCCACAATAGCAAGGTCACGGCTAGTACCTGGGAATTTACTGAAAGATGTATAGCGGAATGGTGGAATCGTTAAGGATAATACTGCTTCCAAATCGATTTCAAACATGTATACTTTTCCTGGTAAATCAAAGTTTTTGCTCACTTGTGGATGTAATTCACCATATTGAGCAATCATTTTACCATCAACTACGTATTGAGCACTTACGCCTGGGTGGAAGTAAGGTTCAGTGCTACGATTAATTTCGTAGCCTGTAACGCCTAATTCAGCTAACAACGCATCTACAATGCCTTTTACATCATAGAAATCTGTAGTGCGTTCTGCTTGGTTCCAGCCAGCTTGGTTTGCCTTGCCCATCAAGATACCACAAGCCATAGGGCGTTCATGAGGTACCTCTGTCAAAGGCAATGCTTTTGGTTCATATACATTCGCTGTTTCAAACAACCAAAGATCCTTATTTTGTTGCGCAATATTGCGTTTCGCAGCTTCGATAACAGCCGGCACCAATGTAGTACGCATATAAGGGAATTCTTCGGAAATAGGATTCAAAATTGGAATGGCTGTATAACGGCTATCCCCTTCAGGAAGCATCATATTGGAAAGGCCATCTTTATGCATAAAGCTAAATGTAATGATTTGAGTCATACCCAATTTAGCTAACGTATGTGTTACCTCTTTCGTAAGAGCTTTCTTAGGCGTCATACCACCAGAGGACAATACGGCTACAGGAATTGTAGGAGCGATATTATCATAGTTATAAATACGAGCTACCTCTTCAGCGATATCAGGCATTACTGTTACGTCACCGCGCCATGTTGGAACGAGGGCAGATAATTGGTCCCCTTCTTCAGTTACAACGAATTCAAGAGCAGTCAAAATGCGAACCATTTCGTCTTTTTCAATGTTTGTACCCAAGTAATCGTTGATTTGTTTTGCTGTGAAAGTAACGGTATGT
This sequence comes from Veillonella infantium, assembly GCF_002959895.1. Taxonomy (GTDB): domain Bacteria; phylum Bacillota; class Negativicutes; order Veillonellales; family Veillonellaceae; genus Veillonella; species Veillonella infantium. The sequence goes on from NZ_PPDD01000002.1 coordinate 125,595, forward strand.
TGCTCTACAGGGTTCTTGTACACATCGATAACGCCTACGTCAACTTTACAGGATGGGCAAATTTGTTGCAACAACTGTGCTGCTCGGTCGATAGCATAGGCAGTGTATTTATGGTTTACGCCACGTTCAAAACGTCCAGATGCTTCAGAACGCATACCAAGCGCTTTTGCAGTACGGCGAATGGATGGTCCATTAAACACAGCAGCTTCAAGCATAACAGTAGTAGTTTCATTTGTTACTTCGCTATCAAAGCCACCCATGATACCAGCTACACCTACAGGGCGTTCTGCATCGGCAATAATAAGCATAGAATCATTTAATTCACGTTCAGAACCATCAAGTGTAACAAGAACTTCTCCATTTTTAGCACGTCTTGCCACTAGTTGATGCCCTTTTACATGGTCATAGTCATAGGCATGCATAGGTTGACCAAGTTCTAACATAACATAGTTTGTTACGTCTACTACATTATTAATAGGACGGATGCCGCTGTTACGCAAACGATTTTGCATCCACAATGGGGATGGTTCAACCTTTACATCTGTAACGATACGAGACATGAATCGCGTGCAAAGATCATCCGCTTCGATAGATACAGATGCTTTGCCTTCAATGGACTCACCATTTTCGTTAACCATGATAACAGGGAATAAAGTTTTTTGATTTGTCATCATGCCGAATTCACGGGATAAACCAACCATGGAGAAACAGTCCGCACGGTTTGCAGTCAATTCAAATTCATATACTATGTCGTTTAAGCCTAATACATCTTTTACATCAAGGCCGATTGGTGTGCCTTTAGGAAAGATATAAATACCTTGTGCTTCTTCTGGCAATACTAAATCGCTGGAGATACCAAATTCTGCAACAGAACAGAACATACCTTCAGATACCTCGCCGCGCAATTTACCTTTTTTAATTTCTGTTCCATCAGCTAAGCGAGATTTATGGTATGCTACAGGTACGATTTGACCTACCGCTACATTTGTTGCTGCTGTTACGATTTGTTTTGTAACAGGCTCACCTTCTTCAGTAAGGCATTCAACTTGACATACTTGTAATTTATCTGCATCTGGATGTTTTGTGATTTCTACGATTTTACCAGTATAAATTTTCTTAATGCCATTATCCATAGCAATGACATCTTCTACAGGAATCCCTGCTTGTGTTAATTCATCGGCCAATTCTTGAGCAGGACGATTCATATCCACAGGCACGTATTCGTTCATCCACTGTAAACTTGCTTTCATGAGTTCCTCCTAAAATTGTTCCAAGAATCGTACATCATCTTCAAAGAATAGACGTAAATCATTAATGCCATATAAAAGCATAGCAATACGTTCTACGCCCATACCAAAGGCAAAGCCTTTAACCTTTTCAGGATCGTACCCATTAATACGCAATACATCAGGATGAACCATACCGCATCCTAAGATTTCAAGCCAACCTGTATGAGAACATACACGGCAACCTTCACCACCACACATTACACAGGAAATATCTACTTCTGCAGATGGTTCTGTGAATGGGAAGAAGCTTGTACGGAAACGTACCTTTGTTTCATCCCCATACATATGACGCAAGAAGGACTCTAATGTGCCTTTCAAATCAGCAAATGTAATATGCTCATCGATGATGAGACCTTCCACTTGATGGAATACTGGGGAATGTGTTGCATCATAATCCCAACGATAAACCTTACCCGGCGCAATCATACGGATTGGGCTGTTAGGTTCATGACGTTGCATTGTACGAGCTTGTACTGGAGATGTATGGGTACGCAATAAGAAGTTTTCTGTAATATAGAAGGAATCTTGCATATCACGTGCAGGATGGTCTTTAGGCAAGTTTAAGCATTCGAAGTTAAAGTAATCCTGTTCAATTTCTGGCCCCTCTTCAACGGTATACCCCATTTTCATGAAGAAGTCCTCAATCATTTCATTAACCTTAGTTAATGGATGGATATGACCAGCTTTTTGTGCACGACCAGGCAATGTAATATCGATGCGTTCTTGTTCTAAACGAGCGTTTAACTCTGCCGTTTCCATACGAACTTTAACCGTATCAATTTCGGCTTCTAATGCTTCACGAACAGCATTAACGAGGGCGCCAGCCTTCGGGCGTTCTTCTGGAGATAATTTACCAAGACCTTTTAGTAATGCCGTTACCTCACCTTTTTTACCTAAATATTTAACGCGTATATCTTGCAGTGATTGTATATCTGTCAACCCTTTAATCGCATCAAGAGCTTCAGCCTTAATCCGTTGTAATTCTTCTTTCATTAAAGCATCCTCCTATATTTAAAAGTCTAAACTATATTATACCAAATCAGGGTTGTCTTCTTCAATAAAACGCCATGGTAATTCAGGTAATGACTTCTCTTCTAGTACAAAAAATGTACCACGTGCTAAATGAACTAGTTCACCTAATTCATTATAGATACGTGCTGTCGCAACCATGGTTGTTTTACCACTGTGCTCTACATTAGCTACACCACGCAATACGGTACCACCCTTAACAGCTTTCACATAGTTACCATTAAGATCAATAGTGCTAACAGATTTGCCCAATGTGAAACAAGCGGTCCCCATTACACTATCTGCTAAACCAATACAAACGGCACCATGTAAATCCCCTCGGAAATTACAATACTCTGTATCATTTGTTTGTAAGGTCATTTCTGCATGACCTGGTTCAACTGCTGTAATTTCAGAATCTTTTACCCAAGAAAATGGATTCTGATTTCGTAATTCGTTGAAATATTCTAACAATGTTGTAGCCATAAGTTTCTCCATTCAATATACTTACCCGTAGATTAGGTAATCTACATACCCCGTTTATTACAAATTGCTTGTATGAAAGTTTCATAAGTATATAGCACAAATTACATACAAGCATATAAAAATGGTGCGTTACATCATACATATTGTATCATGCAACGCACCATATGCGAATAACTCTATCTATTTATTAGTATGTTCTTAAAAATACAAACTTACAGTTTAAGACTATTCATAATGTAATGCATCAATTGGATTAAGTTTTGCCGCCTTGCGAGCTGGATAAATACCAAAGATCAAACCTATTGCCATAGAAAAGGCAAAAGACATTACAATAGTTGGTACAGATATAACCGTACTCATACCCGAAGCCATGCCAATCAGCTTAGATGAGCCTATGCCGAGTATAATCCCTATAATGCCCCCCATCAGACTGATAACAACAGCTTCGATAAGGAACTGTGTAACGATAACACTGTAAGTTGCGCCTAAAGCTTTACGTACCCCAATCTCTCGAGTACGTTCAGTTACGGATACGAGCATAATATTCATAATGCCAATACCACCAACAACGAGCGAGATAGCAGCTACAGCGCCAAGGAATAATGTTAACGTTCCTGTAGTTTCCTCCATAGTTTCCATGATGGAGTTCATGTTCTGAATATTGAAATCATCTAGATTAGTATCCTTGATCCCATGACGTACGCGCAATAGGTTTTCAATATCGGATTGTAATCGATCGATACCGTTTTCATCCTTACCTACTACGTAGATCATTCGAAGATAATCAACACCTTCTACCCGTTCCATGGCTGTAGTATACGGGATAATAACCATATCATCTTGGTCATTACCCATAGCACCACTGCCCTTACTATTAAGAACACCAATGATACGGAATGGAATATTTTTGACACGAATTTCAGCACCTACTGGATCTTCATCACCAAATAGATTCTTAACAACTGTTTTACCTACGACTGCAACGCGTTCACGATTCTGTACATTCTTTTCAGATAAGAAGCGACCGGATTTCATAGACCAATTGTTTACATCTAAATAGTTATAACTAACACCAGATACAGAAGTGGTCCAATTCTTATTTTGATAAATTACTACATACGAACCATTTGTCATCGGACTGGCAGCTTTTACACCATCTAGTTTTGCAATCGCTTCGTAATCAGAAACCTTTAAAGACTTCATAGAACCTGCAGAAGGTCGAACCCCTGGTGTGCGCGGTGCACCAGGCATAACCATCAATAAATTAGAACCTAGGCTAGAGATGGAGTTTTGGATATCTTGCTTTACACCATTACCAATAGATACTAAGGCAATTACGGCAGCTACACCAATGATGATGCCTAACATGGTTAAAATGGAACGCATTTTATTAGCAATGAGGGATGCCCATGCCATTAAGAAACTCTCTTTATACATGTGGCACCTCCTGTACAGACGTCATATTGAGATTTTGAGAATCCTCTACAATCAAACCATCACGCAATACTACATTACGACTTGCATAGGTTGCAATTTCAGGTTCATGAGTAACGAGGATAATTGTACGCCCTTCATCATAGAGACCTCTAAAGATATTCATAACATCAATAGTCGACTTGGAGTCAAGGTTGCCTGTCGGTTCATCGGCCATGATGATAGCAGGATTATTCGCTAACGCGCGAGCTATGGCTACACGTTGACGCTGACCACCAGATAACTCAGATGGCAAGTGATCCATACGATCCCCAAGGCCAACAGAGGATAACAATGCAGCGGCACGTTCATTACGTGACTTTTTATCCATCCCTGCATAAATCATAGGGAGCGCCACATTCTCTAAAGCTGTCAATTTTGTTAATAAGTTAAAACTTTGGAATACAAAGCCTATTTGTTTGTTTCGTACAAAGGCCAATTCATCGTCGGATAAGGTTGCAACCTCATCGCCATTTAGGCGGTATGAACCTGTTGTTGGTCTATCTAAACAACCAAGTATGTTCATAAAGGTAGATTTACCAGAACCAGATGGACCCATAATAGACACAAATTCGCCTTTGTTGACCTGTAAATCGATGCCATGCAGAACAGGCACCGATAATTTACCATTTACATAGGTCTTCGTAATCCCTTGTATATCGATTACTGCTTGATTCATATTCACCTACTATTAGAACGGTCCACGGCTATTATTCTTAGGTGCTGTTACATCACCACTTACGATGATTTCATCACCTTCAGATAAACCTTTTAGAATTTGTACATTAGTATCACCAGTTACACCTGTAGAAACAGCTGTACGTACTGGTTGACCATCTTTAATAACATATACATATTCCCCTTGCTTATCTGTACGCACTGCAGTAAGAGGTACTACCAATGTATTTTTAATATCTTCGCCAAAGATAGTTGCACGAGCCGTCATAGATGGTAAGAAATTATTAGAAATATTTTCAGGAATTTGAACTTTTACGGTATAGTACACAACGCTATTGCTTGTAGCGCCCATATTGCCTTTTGTACCTTTTGCAATTTCAGACACGTAACCTGTGAAAGTTTCACCTGGTTTAGAGTCTACTGTAAATTCTACTTTAGCACCCTGTTTAATACTACCAATATCTGTTTCATCTACAGTTAGGTAAATTTCTAAATCACTTAAATCTGCAATCGTAGCGATAATCATTTGTGTAGAAATGCCAGTACTGATAGTTTGACCAGCTTTCAACGGTGTACCAATAACAGTACCAGACATTGGCGCCGTAATAGTAGCATCATTTAAATCTGCTGCTGCACGGTCATACGTAGATTTTGCCCGTTCATAAGCTGTTACAGAATCATCATAGGTTTGTTGAGCAATAGCATTTTGATCGGCTAATGCTTTATAGCGGTTCATATCAAGTTCGGCCTTAGCTAGTGCAGCACGAGCATCATCTGCAGAGGCTTGTAATTGACGTGTATCAATATAGGCAATCACTTGACCTGCTGTAACTTGATCGTTCTCTTTAACTAAAACTTTTTCAAGTTTACCAGCCACATTCGTAGAAACGTCTACATAATTAACAGGGTTAATAGTACCTGTAGCACTAATACTTGTTTTTACATCACCCTTTTCTACCTTACCAGTAGTATATAAGTTTTGTGTTTGCTTAGAACCTTCACTATGCATGTAGTAGTATGTACCACCACCAAGAACACAAAGAACAACAGCACCAGCAATAATGCGTTTACGATGCTTTTGTAAGAATTCTTTCATTATAATCTCCTTATATTAAGACGAAGATATTTGCACAACATGTATCATTTCTAACAATACTAATAGTATCTTTAAATTATACAGTACCAATTACTTTTATGCAATATAATTTTATTCATGAATAAATGATGATAAAAATAGAAAATGACCCTTCCGGGTCATTACTAGAATTAACTACTTAATATGGATAATAGTGTATAGTCCTTCTCTTGAATAGGAAAATCCAAAAGCTCTGCCTCCTGATAGGAAATAGGACGAATATGACCATCTATATAGCCCAATAATCGATTATCTGTACCATTCATTAATAAATCAATACAAGTTTCACTCATACGAGCCGCTAAAATGGAGTCAAATGCAGAGGGACCGCCACCGCGTTGTAAATATCCCAATACGGTCAAGCTCGGATCAAATTCCGTATGTTCCTTAATATAGGATTTTACTTCCCCACTATTGTAAGCACCTTCAGCAACGAGTATCACACTATATTCTTTACCACGTATCTGTGTTTCCTTTAAATGACGACATACATCATGTAAAGGCATAGGCTTTTCGGGAACGAGTACAATTTCTGCACCACAGGCAAGACCCGCTTTAAGCGCAATATGACCTGCCTTACGTCCCATTACTTCGACAATGGCTACTCGTTCATGTGAATTAGAAGTATCACGAATTCTACCAACCGCATCAACCACAGTATTGAGCGCCGTATCAAAGCCTATAGTATATTGAGTACCACCCATATCATTATCTATGGTACAAGGAATAGTCATTGTGGACATACCCAATTTCGCTAAACTGGTAGCACCGCGCATAGATCCATCACCGCCGATAACAATAAGGTGATCAATACTATGAGCCTTTAAAATATCATAAGCCTTTTTTTGAACATCCTCATTTTGGAACTCTGGAAAACGAGCTGTTTTTAGCATCGTTCCACCTTGAGTAATAATGCCTCCCACAGAGCGGTTTGATAAAGGAATAAATTGCTCTTCCATAATGCCTAAATAGCCACGTTCAACGCCGAACACTTCAAAACCTTCATGTATTGCTTTTCTAGTTAGCGCTCTGATGGCGGCGTTCATGCCAGGTGCGTCTCCGCCGCTTGTTAGTATTGCGATTCTTCTCATATCCATTACCCCCTTGTGGTGTACGTTGTTTGGATATAGCTTCTGACTTACGTCCTTTACCTGCCTGATTAGACGTCTTCTGTTTACGACGTTTATCACAGCAAGATGTATTAGATCCTACCTTATTAGAACCTAGTGTATGAGAAGTTCGTTTATGAGCTTCTATTTTCTTAGGTATTCTACTATCATTTGTATTTCTAGTAACAGAATTATTTAGTTTTAGTTCTTGAGATGATTCTTTATCATCTCCATTGTTCATATCATTGGGTTGACGTCTTGCTTTAAATTGCACGCCTGAAGAAACTAATTCATCTTCAATACGTTGCATAAAATCATAGGTCCGACCATTTGTTGTATCTAGTACAAAATCACACTGCTTATATACTGGTTTCCAGGATTGTATCATAGCGTGTACAAAAGCATGTACATTATTGTAATCCATAGTTGGCCGTTTCCCAATTCGGCGATTTACACGGCTCACAATACGAAATTGTGCAGCGCGAATACCAATAATATATGAGTATTTTTTTAATACTTTTAACGTACGATGTTCAATCGGAAAATTACCACCTACAGATATAACCGCTTCATGGTATAAGCATACCTTTTTAAGTACATCCATTTCAGCACGACGGAATGCTTTTTCTCCAATTTTCTTGAATATTTCAGCAATAGGCAACCCAAAACGACCTTCTAATACGCGATCAGTATCTACAAATTGCCATCCCTTGCGTTCTGCAAGATTACGACCGAAATGACTTTTGCCACTTCCCATAGAACCGATGAGCATAATATTGCGTTTTATTATCATCTATTTATGTGCCCCTTATTATTTCATATCCTTCATTGTACTATAAAATGCTACAAAAACAAAGACAGACTATAGATTAACTCTCTATAATCTGTCTCTATTAGTATTACTAAAAACAATTTATATGTTAAGACCTCATAGTTGGTTTCACTGCACAATGTACATATACGACATTGCCTTTCCGTTCTATGTCCTCTATTTCTATACGGCGTGAAGGTTCTTTCTCATCAACAGTATTAATCCAGTTTATAAGTCGTTCTGTACTCCCTAATACAGTTAACTCTAATACACCTTCATGCTCATCAGTACTAACAATCATTAATGGTTCTCCTTGCAAAGAATCAAAAACACTTGTATTAGAACTCGTGTTAGATACCTTATTTTGCGTAAATGACTCTAACAATTTGGCTTCCTTAGATACAATATAATCTGACTCAGCATGCATTTTAATAACATAGTTTTCTTGTCGCTCTTTCAATTGAGTAACTTTCTGATTTAAACTAATAAATCCATATAGTGAACTACTAATGATGATGCTCCACACTATTACGATCATTAGTATCTTCTCTACTGGATGTGTTGTGCTCTCCTTTAGATCCTTCCACATGGAATGTATATATACCTTTATCTGCTTTAACTGTTCCATGACACTCCATCCCTATTAGTCTGTGTTGAAGACTAGCTATAAACTTACGACACGCATCATCAGTAACACCTACACCATCCACACTAATCTGTCCATCTTTTATATGGAGGTGCTGTAAACTAATACCTTGCTCCATAGCTATATCAATGACATATAGGACTATAGTATTTTGAATCATAGATGATGTATTATTTTTTGAACTATTCTTAAGAATTTGATCTTTAACGGCTATTATATCTGCATACTGTTTCCCTATAGACTGATACTGTGGATTTTCTAATAGACTCAATAGTTCTGATTTTTCAGCTTTATAATGTTCGTAACTAGACCAGCAATAACCTAAAGATAATAATCCTACTATTCCGTATATAATACTCATTCCATATAGATAATATCGATATCTGTGCCATATACCATGCCAATATAACGAACGAGGCATTAAATTAATGTGTCTATCCTTACCAGCCCAAGCCAATCCATTTAAGCCCCCTTGCTGCCATACCAATGGCCATATCCCAATCTAGTTGGCCTAGTTTACACCGATTACGACCACGACCTAAAAATAGTAGAGGAATATACTCCGTCTCTCCATATATGGAGATAATAGCTTCCATATCCTTTCGTTCCTCTTCAGTTAACTGTTCTAAACCATACAGCTTAATGCCTTGTATTTCATCTACGCCAAACTCCTGCAATCTAGCCTCAAGCTGTTCTATCCCTTCTGATACATCGGTACTAGTAATTGGAATTCTACATTCTTGAATACATATATCGTTCCACCATAGCCATAAGTGTAAATTACCCTTTTCAACAACGCCAGTTACAGTCCCACTACGCCGCATCAAACTGTAACAAATAGGGATAGGCCAAAAATCAATTACATCTACTGGAGCATAAGTGTCTCGTATTCCTTGTTTTAACAATTCTAATGAATGACGCTCTACAGCTACCATAAACATATGATAATTATGTCTTGGATATTCTCGACGACACGCATCCATTTGGAAGCAATCTCCATCAAAGCTAAAGTAATCCTCTACATTCCACTTGATGAACTCTTTCATATCAAAATCGTGAGGATCATAAGGTGCCACATGCATTTGTGTATCGATATTTGCAACAATGCTGTAGGCACCATCATCTAAATCATACATTTCAATAAATTTTCGAATATCCTCATCAATAGGTGCACTGCGTTTCATTTCTAGTGCATCGGTAATGACCATAGTTTTATTTTCTACATGAGCTGTAACACATACAATACGTTCATCTGTAATGCATACTCCAGTATGTATTTTCTTTTTTCGTTTCATAGATTCACCTCAATATGGTTTTACCTTTATAACATGCATATTATTATCCTTATCTACCGTCACATACATATGTACTCGACTGACAATTTTGTGACGCTTCAATTTCCCATAACTCATAACATGACGAGGGTTTTCTGATACTGAGTCAGCTTCAATCGTTATTTCCACGTCCGCATCATCAGCTACTATTAGCTTTTGCTGAAAGTCCCATGTATTACCCGCTCTACAATAGCCTACAAACCAATGTGCTCCACTTTGAGCAGCATAGTGTGCCTCTTCTAAATGCAATTCATCTATAGCATTACCTTCACAAATTTGACCAATACGCAGCCCCATAAAGGCTAACAATAATAAAAAAGACATTGTAAGTATCGCTACATATGTAATAAATCCATCATTATGGGCCCCCATGTTCATGACTCTGTTCCTCATGATATTTATACCAATCATATATACTACTTTGACCTATAGCAACTTCATATATAGCTAATCCTCCATATCCAGCAGTATATTGCTTATCACCAGTAAATCGATTAGTAATATACCAACGCATGTGGATAGTTTCACTTTCATCTATACTAAATGGATGCTCTTGTGTATACCCCACATTTCGCTTATCTTTTGTACCTATAATGCGGCTACCACTAACCGGCTGCAAGCTGCCATCCGTAAGTTTTCTATACAGCGCATGGCGTTGTACAGTTAATGTAGTCCGTTTAGTATCGTGAACATATAAAGTCTTATTTCTATCCTCTACAGTTACCTGTACAGGATTCCATATAATTTGAGCTACGACCATACGCCTTGTATACCGGCCATCCTCCATCATCGCAACACTATCTATTAATTTTGCATTCCACATAACTCCGTAAAAAACTATCCCTAATAACAAGGTTAGAACAATAGTAGAAATAGTTATACTCATAAGTGTGGAATACAAAATAAAACCACTTTGTTTATCATGAGTACTCAACGTATTTCCTCCAAAACGAGAGATAAGCTATACACAATAGTTTCATTATCTATGGCCTGTACAGTTAATCGTTGTAGGGCAATGCCATTTTCTACGGTAGGTTCTATGTGTGTTTTATAAGTAATAGATTCCCTAGGGCTCATAATAAATTGAGAGTTATGAATCCCTTCCTGAATGTGACCTGTTTTGTAATACTGGGACTTACTTTCCTCTAAATATGTTACAGTGTCTTGTACTATATAATCCCAATAATAAGCCTTATAGATTGTCAGGGTCGCCATCCAAAATACAGATAGTATAACAGGCAATATAAACATAATAATGGCTGTTGATACTAAGGCATCTCCATACATAAATCCCTTAGTGTACTTCTTCCCATCGAATACGTCCCGTCTGCACAGATATCCATATACGATTTCTCTCACCACTTTCTCGATCCCGTAAAATAAGTTCCGTTCCATCATAAGGCAATCCTAGAGAAGAAAAGGAGATAATCGTTAAAGGTTGTACATTTTCAATCCCTGTAGGTAACGATATATCGACTGTATGATGATGCGCATCCTCCTCTAAGGTATAGCTATCTTTATTTAATATGAATAACATGCGCCCTTTCCCATTCGACTTATGACCAAGCATGGACCAAAGTTGAACCTTTTTTAACATATATACCACTTCTTGAGTACTTCCATTTAAGGTATAACGACTGGGCGTCGTAACAATAGGCAAAGACAGAGAAATCAAAAGTAAAAATAAACTAATAGCAATAATCCACTCGGCTAACAAAGAGCCAAACTGATGATGTATAGGTTGTGCCTTAACCATTGATATAACACCTCCATATAGGACCCGCCATGTAAGGCACACCAACCACCAAAGCATAGAAAGGGACCAAATGGAATATATCGATTACGATAGCTCGTTAGTAAGAGATAGAGAGAACCAACGCAAAAGGCTACGTAAAAAAAGCATATAATCTCCCAGGGCGTAAGCCACATGGAAATAGCAGAAAACCATTTCACATCGCCTAGTCCAAAACCTTTATGACTAATAAGACGAAGTCCATATGTAATAGTACCTACAGTCATAACACTTATGATTGTTATAAGCATAGACTTATCATTTAGAAAGCTGTACAAAATGCCACCTATAACAAGCACTAAGGCCCCTTCATCAGGTAATATATAGTAATGCATATCGATGGTAGCACCTGCTATGATGATGAGTGAAAACACAGCATACAAAGCAACGTGAATAAAGGATATTACCTGGGATGAAACTATAATAGGTAGTACTATGGATGCTATATACACGATCAGGGCTATAACATAATGCGTCCCTTTCATACCTTGTCCTTCCATACAATCAACTATAGATATGTAAATCTAACGATTGATATAACTACATATATATGAAAACCTAAAACTACATATATATGAAAACCTAAAACTACATATATATGAAAACCTAAAACTACATTCCTATCATTAATACATGCACATTAAATACTAAATACTAAATACTAGTTACTTGATACTGATATTAGATGCTAGATGCTAAATTCTAGATATAAGTTACGTTAAGGTGCGTCAGGTGCTTTAACTACAACTGCTTTTGCAGTACCGCCATTAACCACTTCATAAGTAATGGTATATTCCTTATCCTTTGCAGTCTTAACATGTTCTGTAAGATAACCTTCTTTATATAGATTTTCTACAGTTGGTGGTGTATCTACATTCTTGTCAATCATATAGAGCTGCGTTGCATTTTTTATGATTTGAATATCTGCCGTTTCCTTCGCATTTCGTGCTCTATCAGCAGCCGATAAGAATTGTGGCATCGCAATAGCTGCTAATATGGCAATAACGGCTACCACAACCATTAACTCGACAAGGGTAAAGCCCCCTTTTCTCGACTTCTTGAGATTTTCCCGAACACGAGAAATATGTAAATGGTCTAAAACCCATTGACCACATAATTCTAATCGAGAATTTAAACCATGAACCATATGTATAACAGAACTCATAATATCCTCCTTATAATGATTAAATAACAGCTATCCATTTATATTGACCTCTATTGTTCTAACTATAAATAGCTATTGTGCTAACTATAAATAGCTATTGTCCTCCCAACTTAGCAATAGACGTAAATAATGGATACATAACAGATACAACTAAAACAGCTACACCAATTCCCATTACAGTTAGCAAAATTGGTTCTAAAAGCCTCTCTAGTCGGGCGATATATTTTGAAAGTATAGATTCATAGTAATGTCCACAATGATGTAGCATCTTAACGAGCTCTCCACTTTCCTCGCCAATAGAAATCATTTGCCATATAAAGGAATTTCCAATATTCTCAGATCTAAGGCTCTCTTCAAAAGAATGACCCGTTAATAACTTTGCCTCTACTTTCTCACTACATTCGGCACCATACATATTGCCCCATAAAGGTCTTGTGATATTCATAGTATGAATAATAGAAATTCCAGAATCTAACAAAAGGGCCCAAACCTTTAGCATACTTGTATAGTAAATGCAGGTCATCCATTGGTATCTGTGAGCCAACAGCCAAAGCCAACGATGTACTTTGCGTTTTATACTATGTTGATGGTATGCAAAGACTAAAGCGCCTATACCTACACACTGCATAATAAAGACTAATATAGGATGATTCTTTAGCCCTTGTCCTAATGCAAAGAGGGCTCGTGTCATCAATGGTAATGTAATATGCATGGTAGTAAAAACCTTCTCAAAGGATGGAATGATAAACAGGATGGTAACGAGAAAGAATACGTTCATCATGAGAAGAAGAAATATAGGATAAGAAATAGCACTCATAACCTTTTGTCGCAATTGTCGCTCCCAGTCATAGTGACGTGAAATGTATTGTAAGCTTTCACCTAAAGTGCCTGCTGCCTCTCCACTTTCTAGTAGTGCTAAGGCTATCGCAGGGCAGCCTTCACTACGCAATGCTTGCGATAAGGTTTGACCTCTCTCAATCGATTCATAGAGGGCTGTATATAAAAGCCCTTGCTTCCCATGACAGAGTAACTGTAATGCCCTCCGTAAAGGCACACCAGACTCGATGAGTAGTCCTAATTGATAAGTTACATCTACCACCATGGTATGATTCCACTTATGCTTTTTCTTATTTACTTGTAAAGTGATTTTATAAATCTTATATCCATCGCGCTTTAACCGTGTACCGACCTCCTGTTCTGAATCTGCCCACATCAAACCTTTTACTGTTTCATTATTCTCATTTTTTACGACATATTCATAAGCCTCCATATCTGCACCTACGATAATTGTTGATCTAATAGCATATGTAGTTGATGCTGCGTTCCATATTGTGCTTTTACATCTCGTACGGCCATTTCTAGTGTTTTCATAGGCAGTTGTGTTTCTTGAATAGAGATAATTTGCGGTTCCTTACGGGTGCGTATTAAATTTGCCACTGCATGAGTGTTTAACAAAATATCACGAATGGTAATAAACTTTTTATTCCACCTAAGGAGTCGTTGACATATAACAGCACGTAACACTTGAGATATTTGACTGCGAATCTCCTCTTGTTGTTCACCAGGAAATAGTGAAATCATGCGGTGAACTGCCATCACGGCCCTTTGCGTATGCATAGTGGCCATCACAAGATGACCCGTTTCGGCCGCATGAAGTGCGGCCTCTAATGTTTCACGATCTCGAAGCTCTCCAACCATAATGACATCTGGGTCTTCTCGCAATGCATCGCGAATACCATTAGACATAGACTTAATGTCGGCACCTAATTGGCGTTGATGAATTAAAGATTTCTTAGGCTTAAACTCAAATTCTATGGGGTCTTCTAAGGTAATGATATGACGCTCCATAGTTTGATTTATATAGTCAATACAACAGGCTAAGGTAAAACTTTTCCCACTACCTGTAGGCCCGCATACAAGCAATAGACCATCATGTGCTTCACATAGTTTTTGAAGTAAATGTCCTTCACTGTTATCCTCTAGCTTAAGTTGTTGATGGCACAATAACCTCAGTGTCCCACATATCGTTTGATTAGCCTTATATAGATGAACACGTATACGCACGCCACAACAGGAACAAGCTTCATCGAGAGATTGCCATTCATAAGAGGCTATACCACAACGTCGTAAAATATCTTCAATTAAGATAGTAGTACATATAAACGAAGTAGCCTTCAATCCATCACCATGTCGCAAATAGATAGGCTCACCACATTGTAGATGAATATCTGTAGATGATAATTGTATTGCTTGTTCAACAATGGTTTCTAAACTTCCACTATTACAGCATGAGTCCACAACGATGCACCTCCTCTATCGATGTAACATGCTGAGATACAGCTTCACGAGCGGAATCCTCTAGGGACACAAGTAAATGTGCTTCTAATTGATCCCAGTGAACTGAATTGGTTGGTATTTCTAAATATTCAAAGAGCGCAGTCCGTCCATGATACGTGGTGCCATCAAATTTTCGAACTAAACGTTGCGCTATTGCCCCCATTAAAGTAGCCCGTATTAAATACGGTTCTACCCCCATATCCATGAGACGCGTTACAACACCAATAGCTGTGTTTGTATGAATGGTAGATAACACTCGATGCCCTGTTAAAGCAGATTTAACGGCCAGCTCTGCAGTCTCCTTATCCCTGATTTCACCAATCATAATCGTATCTGGATCTTGCCGTAGCACTGATCTAAGCCCTTTGGCAAATGTAAAGCCAATCTTCTCATTAATACCAATTTGTATGGCTCCTTTAATTTCAGCCTCTACGGGATCTTCAAGACATATGAGCTTTGTTTCCTCTAGATTTAACATGCGTAACATGGCATATAAAGTAGCCGTTTTACCACTACCTGTAGGTCCACAAATTAGAAGTAAGCCATAAGGACGTTTTAGTAATTGTTTAATATGCTCATAAATATCTGCACGCATCCCTAGCGCTTTTAAATCTTTATGGCTCCCTTCATTTCCCATAAGTCGGCAGACCAAAGTCTCACCATATAGGCTAGGCAATGTGGATACGCGCATTGTTACAGATGTATCCTTATGACTCCAAGCCCATCGACCATCTTGAGGCAATCTTTTTTCACTAATATCTAATGCACTACAAACCTTGATGCGGTTGATAATAAGTTCAGCCTCTTCAGAAGTCACAGTCATATTTGTTCGTAGTAATCCATCTTGTCGTAACCGAACTTGGACACCACTTTTTGTGGGATCAAAGTGAATATCGCTGACATGATGTTCTAAAGCATATAGGATAATGTCGTCTAATGTTACGTCTACATACATGGTCACCTCCTATACCTTGCGGTATGTTTTTACCTCACACTAGCGTATGGCGTTATAGGTTTCGACATCATCCCCAAAATCCCTTTTTTATTTTTAAAAATCCACGAAGCGAAAACTTTTCTATTTTTAGGCATACAAAAAAGGCGCCCCGAAGGGCGCCCTTATTGGACTTTTAGCTAAGACGATTTTTATTTTAAGTTATAGAAAACGTCATTACCTTTATATTGTGCTGTTTTGTATAACATTTCTTCAATACGAAGCAATTGATTGTATTTAGCTACACGTTCAGAACGAGCTGGTGCACCAGTCTTAATTTGGCCAGCATTTACAGCTACTGCAATATCAGCGATAAATGTATCTTCTGTTTCGCCAGAGCGGTGAGATACTACACATGTATAACCTGCGCGTTTAGCAAGTTCCATAGCGTCAAATGCTTCTGTTAAAGTACCGATTTGGTTTACTTTTACAAGAATAGAGTTACCTACACCAAGCTCAATACCACGAGCTAAGCGTTTTGTATTAGTTACGAATAAATCGTCACCAACGAGTTGTACACGATCGCCAAGGCGTTCTGTCAATAATTTCCAACCATCCCAATCTTCTTCAGCAAGACCATCTTCGATGGATACGATTGGGTATTTACCTACTAAGTATTCGTAGAAATCCACCATTTCAGCAGCTGTTTTAACTTTGCCTTCGCCAGCTAAATTGTATTTGCCATCTTCATAGAATTCAGAAGATGCAGAATCAAGAGCTAATTTAAAGTCTTTACCAGGTTCATAACCTGCCGCTTTAATAGCTTCACAAATTACTTCTAACGCTTCTTCATTGGATGCCAAGTTAGGAGCGAAACCACCTTCGTCACCTACGGCAGTGCTAAGACCTTTATCATGAAGTACAGATTTTAATGTATGATATACTTCTGCACAGCTACGAAGAGCTTCAGCAAAGGATTCCGCGCCTACAGGCATGATCATAAATTCTTGAATATCTACGTTATTATCCGCATGTGCGCCGCCATTCAAGATATTCATCATAGGAACTGGCAATTCTTTTGCGTTGAAACCGCCAAGGTATGCAAATAATGGCAAATCTAAGGATTCAGCTGCTGCACGAGCTACTGCCATAGATACACCAAGAATTGCATTAGCACCTAAGTTAGATTTATTGTCTGTACCATCTAATTTCAACATCAAGTTATCGATAGCTACTTGTTCAGTCGCATCATAACCAATAATGGCAGGACCGATTTTAGCATTTACATTATCGATAGCTGTTAATACACCTTTACCGGAGTAACGGGATTTATCACCATCACGTAATTCTACAGCTTCAAACTTACCTGTGGAAGCACCAGATGGAACAGCTGCTGTTGCAATAGTACCATCTTCTAAACATACTTCAACTTCAACAGTTGGGTTACCGCGGGAATCTAAAATTTCTCTTGCAATGACTTGTTCAATTACTGCCATTTCTTCACCTCATAAAAATCTAATGGGATAACTGTCATGCGACAGATATTATATATTGAGCAAAACCATATAGGTTATAACTCTTGTTAACTACTAATATAGTGAAAGTTCTATATTATACTTTTTTTACTAAACTATGACCTGTCATAGATTCTGGTTGTTCTATACCAGCCAAGTCTAATAATGTAGGAGCAATATCACATAATTTGCCAGCCTCTAATGTAGCTGATTTTAAGGCATCACTCATTAAAATTAAAGGAACCAAGTTTGTTGTATGCGCCGTATGAACTTTGCCAGTTTCATGGTTAACCATAAGCTCCGCATTACCATGATCTGCTGTAATCAATAAGTGGCCATTCTTACTGCGTATAGCCTCAACGATACGACCTAAACAAGTATCTACAGCCTGAACTGCTTTAACAGCTGCTTCAAAGCTACCTGTATGACCTACCATATCTGGATTTGCAAAGTTTAAGATGATCATGTCATACGTTTCATCTTGAATAGCTTGTACAACTTTATCGGTTACTTCATAAGCGCTCATCTCAGGTTGCAAATCATAGGTTGCCACTTGAGGAGATTTCACAAGTATGCGGTCCTCACCTTCAAATGGTTCCTCTTTACCGCCGTTGAAGAAATACGTAACATGAGCGTATTTCTCTGTTTCAGCAATACGCAATTGACGATAGCCGCCTACGCTTAGTACTTCGCCTAGTGTTTCAGATAAAATGTCCTTTTCATACACAATATGAACTGGTAAACCATCTTCATATTTAGTCATAGTCGCCATGTATAAAGATAATGGTTCACGGTTAAAGCCATCAAAGTCTGGCAACACTAAGGCTTTTGTAAGCTCACGACCTCGGTCTGGACGGAAATTACAGAAGATAACAGCATCGCCATTCTTGATCGTTCCTTCAGCATCAATTACCGTAGGAAGAACAAACTCATCTGCCGCATCTTTGTCATAAGATTGTTGCACCGCTTCACAGACTGATGCGGCTCTTTCACCTTGACCATTTACAATCGCATTGTAAGCAAGTTCCACACGGTCCCAACGATTATCACGGTCCATCGCATAGTATCGACCACTCACAGTAGCAATTTTTCCACAGTTTAGCTCTGCCATATACGCTTCTAAGTCTTTTAAATAGCCTTGTGCACATTGAGGGGCTACGTCACGACCATCGAGCAAGGCATGTACATAAACGTGCTCAATACCATTGTCATGAGCGCCTTTAATAACAGCCTTGATATGTTCTAAAGAACAATGCACATTGCCATCAGAAACTAGGCCAATAAGATGTAAGCTTTGTTTTTTGCCTACTTCATACAGTTCCTTTATAACAGGGCGATTATAGAACTCGCCAGACTCAACGTCTTTAGTAATACGAGTTAAATCTTGGTACACAATACGACCAGAGCCAAGGTTTAAATGACCAACCTCAGAATTCCCCATTTGGCCTTCTGGAAGGCCTACCGCTAGTCCTGATGCTTCTAATTTTGTATGGGGATACATATCCCACAATTGATTAAAACAGTGCGGCTTCGCCTGTACTACAGCATTGGTTGTATCTGATTGATCTCCCATGCCAAAGCCATCTAGGATAACTAGCATTACGGGAGCCTTTAATTTAGCCATTTTTAACCTCATATTAAGCGCTTACTTGATTCGCCGCTTTAATAATATCAATAAATTCATCAACTACTAAAGATGCACCACCTACAAGGGCACCATCAATATTTGGTTCCCCAAGGATTTCACGGGCATTTTCGGATTTAACACTACCACCATATTGGATGCGCACGGCATCAGCAGTCTCATCATCGTATAAAGAACGAATGTAATCACGAATTTCTTTACATACCTCTTCAGCTTGATCGGCAGTTGCTGTTTTACCTGTACCGATAGCCCAAATTGGTTCGTACGCAATAATCAACTGACTAACTTGTTCCTTTGGAACGTCAACTAAAGCACCTTTAAGTTGAGATGTAATCCAGTCTAGAGTATGCCCGGATTCACGTTGTTCTAAACTTTCACCAACACAGACAATAGGAGTCAAATTATGGTGAAATGCACTTTTGATTTTTGCATTTACCGTCTCATCTATTTCACCATAATATTCACGGCGTTCAGAGTGACCAATAATAACA
This sequence comes from Veillonella infantium, assembly GCF_002959895.1. Lineage (GTDB taxonomy): Bacteria > Bacillota > Negativicutes > Veillonellales > Veillonellaceae > Veillonella > Veillonella infantium. The sequence goes on from NZ_PPDD01000002.1 coordinate 145,439, forward strand.
TAATTGACGCCTATCTCTGTAAGCATAAGTGGTGAGATTTCACCAGTGAATGCACCAGCATCATGATAATCCATAGTTTGTGCGCCTACTTCAATAGCTGTATCTCGTGTTAGTGCTACAGCACGTTCGATAGCTGTGAAAGGCGGGCAAACAACTACATCACAGGATAATTCCATATCTTGTAACACGCTGTTAAACGCTTCGATCAGAATAAATCCAGACGCAATGGTGCCATTCATTTTCCAATTCCCTGCAATAATGGGTTTTCTCATATTATGCCTCAGACAATGCAGCAATACCTGGTAGAATTTTGCCTTCTAAGAATTCTAAAGATGCACCACCACCTGTGGAGATATGGCTAATTTTATCTGCTAAGCCACTTTTTTCAATAGCCGCTACAGAGTCGCCACCACCAACGATAGTCATCGCATCGGATTCAGCTACAGCTTTTGCTACTGCATTAGTACCAGCTGCAAAGTTTTCCATTTCAAATACACCCATAGGACCATTCCAAATAATAGTCTTCATTGGCGCCAATGCTTCTACATAGAGCTCCCGTGTTTTAGGACCAATATCTAGAATCATCCAACCATCTTCAATATTTTCAACGTCAACGATTTTAGTATTAGCGTCGTTGCTGAAAGCATCAGCTACTACAGCATCGATAGGTGTCAATAATTTAGCACCTGCTACGCGAGCTTCCATAACAAGATCTGTAGCAATAGCTTCTTGACCTTCTTCAAATAAAGAGCTACCAATGTTGCAGCCTTGTGCTTTAATGAAAGCATTTGCCATACCACCGCCGATGATCATTACATCAACCTTAGGCAAAAGATTTGAAATAACAGAAATTTTATCTGTTACCTTAGCACCACCGATAATAGCTGCCATAGGTGTTTTAGGATGAACTACAGCTGCACTTAATGCATCAATTTCTTTTTTGAGCAAGAAACCTGCTGCCATAGGGATATAGTCAGCAATACCAACTACGGATGCTGCATTACGGTGGGATACACCGAATGCATCGTTGATTGCTACATCAGCAAGAGATGCCAATTGTTTAGCAAATTCAGGGTCGTTTTTAGTTTCTTCATTATGGTAACGCAAGTTTTCAAGCATCAATACATCGCCTGGTTGTAATGCTTTTACAGCCGCTTCAACCTTAGGGCCAATGCAGTCATCTACGAATGCTACTGGCTTGTTGATAAGCTCAGATAAATGTTTTGCACATGGTGCCAAAGACATTTCAGGTTTGCGTTCCCCTTTTGGACGACCAAAGTGAGAAGCAAGAATTACCTTTGCCCCTTTTTCAATTAAATAATTGATAGTAGGTAATGCACTACGAATACGAGTGTCATCAGTGATGACACCGTCTTTCATAGGAACATTAAAATCAACACGAACAAATACTGTTTTATTATCTACTTGTAAACCTTCGATTGTTTGTTTCATCAAAGCCTCCCGATTATAAGCCTTTGCTTGCTACGAATGCTGCCATGTCGATAAGACGTTCGGAGTAACCCCATTCGTTATCATACCAAGAAACAACTTTTACCATATTGCCATCCATAACCATTGTTAAATCAGCGTCAACAATGGAGCTACGTGGATCGGAGCTGAAGTCACAAGATACTAATGGCACATCAGATACACCTAAGATACCTTTTAATTCGCCAGCAGCTGCTTTGCGGAATGCTTCATTGATTTCTTCTTTAGTTGCAGGTTTTTCAAGTTCGCAAACAAGATCTGTAGCAGATACGTCTGGAGTTGGAACGCGCAATGCAAAGCCATCTAATTTACCTTTTAATTGAGGCAATACTTTAGCAACCGCTTTTGCTGCACCAGTAGTTGTAGGAATGATAGACATAGCTGCTGCACGAGCACGGCGAGGGTCTTTATGACGTGCATCAAGAATTTTTTGGTCATTAGTATAGGAATGAATAGTTGTCATCATGCCGCGTTTAATGCCGAATTCATCGCATAATACTTTAGCAAATGGAGCCAAGCAGTTTGTTGTGCAAGATGCGTTAGAAATAATATGATGTTTTGCAGGATCATACATATCTTGGTTAACACCCATAACCATAGTTAAGTCTTCGTTTTTACCAGGTGCAGAAATTAATACTTTTTTTACAGTAGGTTGATTCAAATGAACTTTTGCTTCCTCTGCATCACGGTATTTACCAGTACATTCCATAACAATTTCAACGCCTTCTTCAGACCAAGGCAATTTAGAAGCATCGCGGTCATGGAATACGCGAATTTTCTTACCGTCAACATAAATGTTGTCTTCATCAAATGTTACTTCGTTAGGAATTGTGCCATGAACAGAGTCATATTTTAACAATAATGCAGTACCTTCATTATCGCCAGTAGCATTGATTGCTACAACTTCTACGTCAGGATTGTTAATCGCTGCACGTACTACACATTTACCAATACGACCAAAACCGTTAATACCAACTTTTACTGCCATTGTTAGATCCTCCTAATAACAAAAATATTCTAACAAAATATTTAACTACTAACTTCACTTATAACGCTGAAATTTGTAACAATTGACGCATACCTTCTGCAGCTTGCTCATCAATGATAAGTATGCCTTTTTGACAAGCTCTCATAACACCAATAATGGCACTCGATTTATCTTGTCCACCAGCCACAGCAATCACATTTGGAATTTTTGCAACATCTGGAAGAGATAAACCAATATTATTAGTGGAATAAATCAACTTACCATCTATATCGCAATATTGACCAAGAGCTTCGCCAACAGCATGATTATCTACTAACTGCTTACGCACATCATCAGCTATATGGCGCTGATCCGCCATGCGCATAGCTGTACCAATACCAAACAACAGTACGTCAGTCCTACTAATGAGATCCCCAATTTCCTTAATTTGAGGTTCGCAAGTCATGAGCATATGCAATGAGTCTTGTGAAAGCCCATCAGGTAAATGGAGCATTTTATAGGTCCCACGAAGTCGTTCAGCCAGCACTGAAGCAATTACGTTAGCTTGATATTCAACTACCTCACCAACGCCCCCACGGGCAGGTACAACAATAGGATTAAATGGTAATACAGGCATCTCTTCAGCTACTGCAGCCATTGTACTGCCACCACTGATAGCAACTACAGAGTCAGGCTCTAATAATTCCTGTAATAGCTTTGCTGCTGCAAAACCTAACTTTTTAACCATCAACGTTCCTTCTGTGGGAGTGATGATAACCCTATCGATATGAAGCGCTTCAGTCAATCGATGTTCTAGCTCGTTAATACGATCTAATTCATTTAAAAAATTTCGCAACTTTGGAACAATTGCATGTCCCTCATCAGTGAGAAAAATTCCTGGTTTATAAATGTCTACAAGACCATTAGCACGCATTAGCTCAATATGACTTCGTACGGTTCGCTCTGGAAGGTCCGTTGCAGTAGCTAATGTCCTACGGCCTATAGGCTCTTCATAAACTAGGTGGTTTAATATTTTGTATCGCTCCTTTAATACACTAACGATTTCAGGAACAATACGTTCACATATCATTAGAAACTCGTTCATCGGGTCCCTCCTTTACCCGTTAGGATTGTATGAATCGTTTTTCGTCCCATGTGAACAAAATTCGTCCCACCCAAAATAAAAAAATACTTTTACATCTGTATTGTATACCCTATGTAGATTTTATTCAAGACTTTATAGGAGAAAACGACATAATTTAGATATTTTATACAACTTTGTACCTAAATTATGTCGCTTTATATGATTATATTATTTTGTACCGAAGATACGGTCACCAGCATCGCCTAAACCAGGCAAGATGTAACCATGATCATTAAGTTTTTCATCAAGGGCCGCTACATAAATAGGAACATCAGGATGTTCTTTATTCACTGCTTCCACACCTTCAGGAGCCGCAACAAGACACATTAACTTAATATTTTTAGCGCCTTTTTCCTTTAACAATGTAATAGCAGCTGCTGCACTACCACCAGTAGCTAACATTGGATCTGTTACTATAAAGTCGCGTTCGCCTACATCAGAAGGTAACTTGCAGTAGTATTCTACAGGTTTCAATGTTTCTGGATCACGGTATAAGCCAATATGACCAACCTTTGCAGTTGGAATCAAGTTAAGCATACCATTGACCATACCTAGGCCAGCACGAAGAATTGGGATAATACCCAATTTTTTACCTGCAATACGTTTGCCAGTCATTTTAGTTAAAGGTGTTTGTACTTCTACATCCTCTAATGGAAGGTTACGAGTGATTTCATAACCCATCAACATAGTAATCTCATCAAGTAATTCTCTAAAATCCTTAGAGCCTGTTTCTGCATCACGCATCAATGTAACTTTGTGTTGAATCAATGGATGTGTCATAACATTAACTTTCATGACTGTCCTCCTATAAATAATTTACATACCCTATCGGTATCCATTTAATATTCATATTTACTCTATCACAGATTAATAAATCATGCCATAAAAATATTAAAAGGGATGTGCCTAGGCACACCCCTTTTATGCTACTTATAGGTTTATAGAACTACAAATATGTAATTGTTATAGTTAATCTAATAGATTAGTATAAAGGATACGCTTCACAAAGTGCTGCCACACGTTTGCTTGCTTCTTCATGAATTGCTTTGTCTTCAGGATTTTTAAGAACAGTTGCAATGATATCTGCAATTTCTTCCATATCTTTTACTTGTAAGCCACGTGTTGTAAGAGCTGGTGTACCAAGACGGATACCGCTTGTTACAAATGGGCTAGCAGGATCGAATGGAATAGTATTTTTATTACATGTAATACCAACTTCATCAAGTAAGTGTTCTGCTTCTTTACCTGTTAAACCAGTATTGCGAACATCTACAAGCATAACGTGAGTATCTGTACCGCCAGAAACAATTGTTAAGCCTTTTTCTTGCAATGCAGCAGCCAATGCTTTTGCATTATCAATAACTTGTTGTGCATATACTTTAAACTCAGGTTGTAATGCTTCACCAAATGCTACAGCTTTAGCAGCGATAACATGCATCAAAGGACCACCTTGAATACCAGGGAAGATAGCTTTGTCGATTGCTTTTGCATATTTTTCTTTGCAAAGAATCATACCGCCACGAGGACCACGCAATGTTTTATGAGTTGTAGTAGTAACGATATCAGCATGTTCTACAGGATTTGGATGTAAACCTGCTGCTACAAGACCTGCGAAGTGAGCCATATCTACCATGAAGATAGCATCAACTTCATGAGCTACATCAGCCATTTTTTTGAAGTCAATTTGACGGCTATAAGCACTACCACCAGCGATAATCAATTTAGGTTTTGCTTCTAAAACGATTTTACGGAACTCATCATAATCGATTTGTTGAGTTTCTGCATCTACACCGTAAGGTACTACATTGAAATATGTACCAGATACGTTAACAGGAGAACCATGAGTTAAATGACCGCCATGGGACAAATTCATGCCTACAATAGTATCACCTGGTTGTAATAATGCGAAATACACACCAAAGTTTGCTTGAGAACCAGAGTGAGGTTGTACGTTGGCATGTTCTGCACCGAACAAGCGTTTTGCTCGTTCAATAGCTAATGTTTCGATAACATCAACATTTTCACAACCGCCATAATAACGTTTACCAGGATACCCTTCTGCATATTTGTTAGTTAATACGCTACCTTGAGCTTCCATTACGGCTTGAGAAACAAAGTTTTCAGAAGCAATCATTTCTAATTTATCGCGTTGGCGTGCTAATTCTTGATTGATAACAGCTTGAATATTAGGGTCTTGTTTTTCTAAGAAACTCATGAGTATCCTCCTCGTGCAAAACGAATATATATAGGTAATGATGTATTACTTCTCTAATGTTTTAATTTTCTCTACACGGCGTGCGTGACGGCCACCTTCGAATTCTGTTTTCATAAAGATGGCAACAATATCATTAGCTAGGCCCGGACCAATAACGCGTTCCCCCATTGTGAGAATGTTAGCGTCATTATGTTCACGACATGCATGAGCAGAGAATGTATCATGACAAAGAGCAGCGCGAATACCTGCAATCTTATTTGCTGCAATACCGATACCAATACCAGTACCACAAATCAAAATACCTCTGTCTGCTTGACCAGATACGACTGCATTTGCTACAGGTACAGCAATATCAGGATAGTCGCAAGAATCAGCTGTATGACAACCAAAATCCTCTACTTCATGTCCCAATGCATTTAACAATTCCTTAACGGATGCTTTTAAATTTAATCCGCCATGATCACAACCAATTGCAACTTTCATAATTTCATCTCCTACGCCTTCTGAGGCACTGATGTAAGACCAGTTTCTACTAAGTGATAAATTTGTTCCGCACATTGATTATATACGGTTTGATCAGCCCCATATGGGTCTGTAACATCACCATCTTGACCACCCCACTCGGAAATCGTTTTGATTTTACCTTCCTCAAACGGGAATTGGCGAAGTAGTACAGATTTGTGATCTTTCGTCATACCAATGATAAGATCTGCTGCATTAACGAGATCCATCGTCAATGGTCTCGATTCATGATCAGAAATATCTGCAATGGAACGGACGGCTTCTACGGCTTGTTCAGTTGGTTTTGCTCCATAGGCGGCAAATAGACCAGCTGATACAGTCGTCACATCCTTATGTTGCTCCGCTGCAAGGGCCCGTGTAATACCTTCAGCCATAGGGCTACGGCAAGTATTACCGGTACATACAAATAAAATATTCATAATAACATCCTTACTTAATCACATTTTGTGATTACTTTATACATTATAGCAAATTCATCCAATATGTAAAGACATATTTCTATTATCAGTGGACATTTTTATTTCAGTAAATTTACTTATAAATGATATGATGACTCGAGGCCTTTTCCATGCGGTTCATAATGGCAACACCAAAACCGTCGTCATCAACACCTTCTGCCAAGATTAAGGCAACATGATTTTCGTTAAAATATAATAGGCTTTTATAAAAGTCATGGCCTAATGATAAGGCATCACCATAGTTGCCAAAACAATGGAATATAAAGCGTGTATCCTCTTTCATAAGGTTATACGTTTCATGACTCACTAAACAACCTATAGGCCCTTCTATCCCCTTTGATAGCTCTTTAAAAGTACTTGCCACCCGCTCTGGACTACCTACAACAACTGTCATAGGTGCATCAGGAGCATAATGGGTATACTTCATACCAGGAGCTTTAGGCTTAGTTGTGGCATTAACGAGAGCAGTATCATACTCAACCGTAGATACAACAGCTTCAAGTTGTGCTTTTGTTATTCCACCTGGTCTCAATATAATGACCTTGTCATCATGTACCTCTACAACAGTTGACTCTACACCAATCATACATGGTCCTGCATTTAAAATATAGGAAATTCGACCATTCATATCATGGTAAACATCTTGTGCCGTTGTCGGACTTGGACGTCCAGATATATTAGCACTAGGAGCTGCTACCGGTACACCGGTACGCTCTAATAAAGCTCGACAAATCGCATGATCAGGACAACGTAAAGCAACACGAGATAAACCACCTGTAGCACGATCTGGCACTAAATCTGATTTAGGCAATGTGATTGTCAATGGACCAGGCCAAAATGTATCCATTAATAGTTGTGCAGTCTTCGAAACCTCTGTTACTAAAGGTTTTATACTTTCACTATTGGGAACATGTAAAATCAATGGATTATCTGAAGGACGACCTTTAGTGGCGTAGATTTTATCCATCGCCTCCGGATCAAGCCCATTAGCGCCAAGTCCATATACAGTTTCTGTAGGAATGGACACCAATTCGCCATTACGCAAAGCGCGAGCAAGCATATCTAGTTCTTGATCTGATGGATTTGTAATAATTTGAGTATCCATATTATCCCTCATATACAGCTGTTACAACGCGGTCATTTCCGCCGAGATCAGTAATACATCGAATATTAGAGTACTGCCCTGTTTCTTCTAATAAAGCCTTTACAGCCTCAGCTTGATCAAAACCTATTTCAAAGGCAATATGGCCTTTTGATTTTAAATATGTGCCACATGTTTTAGCCAAAATACGATAGAAATCAAGTCCATCTTCACCGCCAAACAAGGCAATATGGGGCTCATTTAATACGTCCTGAGACAATAATTTAGCATCCCCAGTACGGATATAAGGTGGATTTGATACGATGAGATCAAACTGTTCATTTTTACCATCTAAGGCAGAAAACATATCGGACTCTAAGAATTGAACACGATCATTTAAGTTAAATCTTTCACTATTTACCTTAGCCAATGACAAAGCATCGGTAGATATTTCAATACCCATGCCACAAGCATTCGGCAAATAGTGCAATAGACTTAATAATATCGTGCCAGGGCCCGTACATACATCAAGGATACGAATATTACTATCCTTTTGATACGTGCCTAGTACATGCTCAATCAACGTTTCTGTATCAGGTCGTGGAATCAATACCTTATCATTAACCTTAAAGGTCAATCCCATAAAGTCCTTTTCCCCAATAATAGCCGCTACACAATGCCCCTTAGCTCGTTCTTGAACGAGAGGTCTGAAAGCATCGAGTTCCTCTTGAATAAGCGGTTGGTCATAATGGGTATATAGATAAATACGATCCTTGCCTAAAACGTGAGAAAGCAGTACTTCCCCATCAAGTCGAGGTGTATCCATCTCCTTGCTTTGAAAGTACTGCTCTGTCCACTGGAGAATACGACCGATTGTCCAAATCTCCTTATGCATTTGTATTAGCCTCCTGCATTTTTGCCGCTTGGTCAGCAGCATTTAAGGCTTGAATGATTTCATCTAGATCACCATTTAAAATAGCATCTAATTTATACAATGTTAAGTTAATACGATGATCTGTTACGCGACCTTGTGGGTAGTTATAGGTACGAATACGTTCACTACGGTCACCTGTACCAACCTGGCTCTTACGGTCTGCAGCCATGCTAGAAATAGCCTCTTGTTCAGCTTGGTCTTGCAATTTTGCACGCAATACACGCATAGCTTTTTCACGGTTTTGTAATTGAGAACGTTGGTCTTGACATGCTACAACGATACCAGATGGTAAGTGAGTAATACGAACAGCAGACTCAGTTTTATTAATATGCTGACCGCCCGCACCACTCGCACGATAAGTGTCGATTTTTAAGTCTTTTTCATTAACTTCAATATCAACATCTTCCATTTCTGGCAATACCGCTACTGTTACGGTAGATGTATGTACACGGCCTTGTGTTTCCGTAGCAGGTACACGTTGTACACGATGTACACCAGATTCAAATTTCATCTTGGAGTATACATTTTCACCATCTACGGAGAAAATAACCTCTTTAAAGCCACCAAGTTCAGGTTCATTAGCATCAATAATCTCGCAACGCCAGCCTTGGCTTTCCGCATATTTTGTGTACATACGGAACAAGTCGCCTGCAAATAGTGCCGCTTCATCACCACCGGCACCACCGCGAATTTCAATGATAATATTCTTATCATCATTAGGGTCCTTAGGCAATAAAAGGATTTGTAATTTCTCTTCTAATTCCTCTTTTTGAGGTTTTAGCTCTTTTAATTCCTCTTGTGCCATTTCACGGAATTCTTCATCCATGGATTTATCTTCAATAACTTCCATAGCTTCATCAATACCAGCTAATACTTTTTTATAAGTACGGAATGTTTCAACTGTTTCAGATAATTGAGCATGTTGACGTGTTAATTTACGCCATTCATCTTGGCGTGCAATCACTTCAGGGTCACTGATGCGCTGCTCCAGGTCCATAAATTTATCTTCAATAACTTGTAATTTATCTACTAACATGTTTATTCCTCTTCATATGCATCACTCTCAGGAGGGCGAACCTCTTCAAGAGCTCGTATAGCAACTTCAATTTGATCATCTTCTGGTTCACGTGTGGTCATGTACTGTAATGCAAGACCGGGTTTGATAAGAGCTTTCACAAAGGAATGCTCACTACGACCAGCAAGACGAATAACCTCGTACGCAATACCTGCCACTACTGGCATGAGAAGTACGCGGCTTACGATACGTTCCAACAAATTAGGCCAACCTAAAAAGGCAAATACAAAGATACTTACTACCATAACGATAAGTAAGAAATTTGTACCACATCGAGGATGTAAACGACTTTGTTTACGAACGTTTTCTACGGTAAGAGGCAAGTCTAATTCATAGGTATGAATCGTTTTATGCTCGGCCCCATGATATTGGAAAACTCGTTGAATATCCTTCGTAAGCCCAATCCCCCAAATATAGAGTAGAAAAAGAACTAAACGAATGACACCTTCAATGAGATTTAATACTATATGATTATCCTGTACACCAGGAATGAATTTTACGATAAATGTAGGCAATGCCAAAAATACAGCAATCGCAAATATGGTGGAAATAACCATAGTAATGGCAATTTCACTATTAGACATTTCTTCCTCTTCATCGCCAGCGGCTTTAGCAGAGAAGGACAATGCCTTCATGCCAATAACTAGAGATTCATAGAGGGCTACACAGCCCCGAAGAAATGGTTTTTTCAAAATTGGATATGTGTCAGCAATAGATTTTGTAGGCTCTTTTTGAACTACAATAGTTCCTGATGGTTCTCGTACAGCTGTTGCTGTAACACCAGGCCCCCTCATCATGACACCTTCGATCACAGCTTGTCCACCGACAAACTTTTTAATACGTTCTGTGTTCACAAGAGCTCCTCTCATAAACAAATAGAGGCAGAGCCCATAGCCCTGCCAATAGATGCTACATTACATGACAAATTATTTGCCGTAACGTTTGTTAAATTGTTCAATACGACCACGAGCTTGAGCTGCGCGTTGTTGACCAGTGAAGAACGGATGGCATTTGGAGCAAACGTCTACACGAAGGTCTTCTTTTACAGAGCCAGTTTTGAATGTGTTGCCACAACCGCAAGTTACTGTAGCTTCTTTATAGTCTGGATGAATACCTTGTTTCATTCTATACACCTCTTTCCGACAATCAATATTATTCTTATAGATTATAGCATGACATATGCACAAATGCAAGTTGCCAATACTATTCCTTGGATGCTTGTTTTTCTTCAATAGACTCAGCTAAGATGGTCTCTAAGTCACTTTCATTAAGGATGTCACGCAATGCGATGAGCTCCTCTAAAGAAAGGGTAATACCCTTTTTCATACTTGTATATTCACTATCCCAAGCACGAAGGTCAAACTTAGGATTATATTTGCCCCAGCTTGTGCATGTTAATTGTTTTTTCCAACCGTCTTTATCTTCAGATAAAGTACCAATGACTTTGAAGATTTCAAAATTAATAACAGCCATGGGTCCTCCTTTCTTACACATTCGTGTAGTATGTTTCATACCTACTATATTTAGTAGTTTATATTTTTTAGGATACGATATATTTTAAACTAAATACTGTACTTTTACAATTAGTTTTTATAATCGCTATAATCTTCAATATCAATAGATGTTGTTGGTGGCATTACTTGTGCACCCACTTCATCTACCGTAAACTTCCAATTCGCAGTTGCTTCTGTAACAGCCTTGATGTAGGCTTCGTCAGCAGCTTGTACAGATGAAATTAATCGGGCTTCGTCTTTTACATCCAATACACGTCGACGTACACTGCTAAGCATATAACCGAATGACTCATCTGTTTGAACAAGCATGGAAATTTCTTGAATCAAGGTTTGTCCTGTACCACTACAGAAATATGCATACCACATATATGCCAATTCAGCATCCGGGAACATCCAGTAAATATCCTCTGTAGGTGCCTCTGTAGTAATATCTACGTCAACATGATCAGCATAACGTTTAAATGTAAGGAAATATGCTCCACTTTCAATTAGAGCATTACGACCTAATTCAGAAACTCGGCTGTCGATACAGTAAATACCATCTTGACCTAAGGCTACATCAGTTTGACCACCTGGTAGTAAAATAGAACGCAAAGACAATCCATAATTTAACACCGTGAATACTGGTAATTGAGCAAAAACACCATGAGGTAATGGAATATAGTTAATTGTTTTCCACTCATCTCCTACGCGTTCACGAAGACCTACACGCATCTTTTTAATATCATATTTACCATACACAATTTCGTAAGCCCCTAGTGGAGTCCATTCGCGGATTGCTTCTACACGCTTTTGATTCAAGAAGAATTGCAATGCCATATTATTTAAACCCAATTGATTTTGCGCCATTGTAGCAGGTAAGAATAATTGTGCAGTTCCTTCTGGAACAAGATTATGTAAACCATTAGCCACTTCTTCCACAATATCTTCAGAGGATTGGAACATACCAACTGTGCCCGTAAAAATATGATCAAAATAGCTGCGATGAGGCCATTGATTAATAATTTGTGCCATTGGATATAATCGTGTCAAAATGCTATAGCACACTGGAGATGCCGTATAAAGCACAACTTTTTTATCTTCATAAGATTGAAGGATTTCTTCAATCATACCTGCGTATTCTTCTACATAAGCATATAGAACGAGTTCTCCCGTTTTACTATGGGCTTCGATACTTTCACGAACAGGTGTCTCCCAAATAGTACCAACATCTAAACCATCCAAAATACCTGTATCGCTAATAAAATCAAACAATTCGACTTTAAAGGAAGGACCATATAGAGCTTGGAATGTATTCAAATCATATGGAACAGGGCCAAAAGACTCTACTGTAGATTTTTCTGCTAACGCATATAAATCATCAGCCGTAACGCCCCACTCACGGGAGCTAGCATTACTAGAAATTAATTGATCTAACACTTTAAAACGCATTAACTCATTTACAATATCAATACCTTCAATGCCATGAGTAGCACAAAGGGCAATAAATTCTTCGTTATTTACTTTCATATTAAACCTTTCCAGCTGAAGGACATAAGTGATTTAAAAAACATTCTTCACATAATGGCTTACGAGCCTTACATAGTTTACGACCATGATAAATCAACCAGTGATGTGCAGCCGCCCAATCCTCTTTAGGAATTGCCTTCTGCAACTTTAATTCCATCTCTTCTGGGGTTTTAGCAATACCCAGTTTTAATCGGTTAGACACACGGAATACATGAGTATCTACAGCAATCGCTGGCGTACCAAACAATACAGATACTACCACATTTGCAGTCTTACGACCTACACCAGGTAATTCAACAAGTTGGTCAAACTCCCGTGGCACTTCCCCATGGTATTGTTCCACTAGAATCTGACAAGTTGCAATCAAATTTTTTGCTTTAGATTTATAAAGGCCACAGTCCTTAATCAGAGTTTCTAATTTGGTAACCCCAATTGCTAACATCTTAGCAGGATGATTTAACTCAGGGAACAATCGTTTAGTAACGATATTAACCCGTTCATCAGTGCATTGTGCAGATAAGACAACAGCTACTAATAATTCAAATTCATTTGTATACTCAAGGGCAGGTTTTGCATCAAAATAATGCTCTTGTAACAGTTTTAACTGCTCTGCCTTTATTGCTTTTGTTACACGCATACAGCTCTCCTTTCTCACTTGTGAAAGTACAGACGCGTACAACTTATATCTTACCATACGTATTCATTTAGTTCTATGTTATAATAAATTACGTTATTCTAATATAGAATACAGGAGGTCAACATGAGTAATATTAATGATACATTAAAACGCATAAATGAGCTAGCAGCAAAGAAAAAATCTGGTCAAGAACTGACATCTGAAGAATTAGCCGAAAAGAAAGAGCTATATAAAATCTACTTAGAATTTATTAAAGGGCAAATTACAGACACCTTAGATCGTGTTGAATTTGTAGATCCAGATACAGGTGAACGTACGGCTCCTAAACGAGCGCTCGAAAACTTGGCTAAAGAAGCAGACAAAGATATTAAAGAACATAAAGATATCCACTAATATAAAAAAAGCCACTTGATACATGTATCAAGTGGCTTTTCACATAAGTTTTACTTATCTATTATAATTTGCCAAGACGTTTCATGGCATTATAAATTTTTTCCGCAAGGCCTGTCATTTGGAATTTTGGAATACCGCATGCTGCAACGCGAATACCATTTGCTAAAGCAATAACATAAATATGCTCTTTCTTCAACTCTTCACAAATAGCATTAGCAGAATCTGTAGGGATAGTAATAAAGAAACCACCGCGGTAAGGCAACATAGGAAGGCCTACTTGTGCAGCCTCTTGTTTAAAGATGTCAGCACGATCCCGAATCAATTTATAATAGCTATTACGTTCAGCTTCATATTCCTTAAACTTCGCTGGATCAGCCACAATATTAGCCATTGTACGCATTGCTGGACGACAAATGTTAGACCATGTAGCACGACTTGTAGATTTATTAATTTCTAAGAATTCATCAGCAATTTCTTCATCATCAGAAATACCAATCAAGGCACCAACACGTTGCCCATACATAGTGAAGCCTTTAGACAAGCTATAGCAAACACATGTAAGAATTTCTTTTGGCAAATGACTGAATTTACTAAAGAATGCACGAACCTCTTCTTTTTCACCAGAATAATCAAGGTATGCTACATCAATGCCAATGATTACATTATTACGGCCTATAGCAACGAGTTCTTTCAAGAAGTTAAGGATAGATTCCCAATCTTTGTCCTCTATAGAGTAACCTGTTGGGTTATTACCAGGTGTATTAAACACAATTAAAACATTTGTTTGTTTAGCAGCTAATTCATTAACTCGATTTTGAAATGCTTCATGGTTAAAGTTATTATGTTCATCAAATAAAGAATATGTAACAAGTGTACGACCTACATCACTACAAATTACGCGATAGGCACCCCAGTACCAATCAGCTGTCAAGACCTCATCACCAGGTTCTGTATAGTTATGAATTAAGTGATGGATACCGCCAGTACCACCAGCTGTAGCGATGCTACGGATGTGACCTTCTGGACGAGAATTACAAAAACATTCTTTCTCAGCAGCTGCTAAAAACTCTGGAATACCTGCAATTGGGGCATAACCAATATGTTCAGTGTCATTAAGACCCAAATATTCTTCTTTAACGGTTTTGAGGAAAACTAATTTGCCATCTTCATCGTGAATAGCACCTAAAGTACCATTTACAACGTTCTCTCGACCATTTTCTTTAGCATCAGCTAATGCTTGTCCAGCAGTTACAAAGATCACATCTTTAAGTTTTTTCCCTTTCGCATGCTTTGCAGCAACACTTGTCATAACTTACACCATCCTATCTAAAATGAATTATTACATATTTATCATACCTAAACTTATTTAATTATACAATGTGTATTTAGTAAATATATTGTATACATAAGAAATTATACTGACTACTAAAAAATGTACTATAAAATTAAGGTGTATAGCCTAATAAAAGATTTTATAGAAAAAATATTTATAAAGAATATATCAATTTTTTATATAAAAAAAGACCACTCATTTGAGTGGTCTTTAGTATCCTTAGAAGGAGTAGCCTACACCAGCGTGTAAACCTTTTGCAGTTTTATCGTTGTTGTTTACGCTATATCTATCATAGCCATAGTATACGTTCAAGTCTACATCAGGGCGAACTTCATATTGAGCACCTACTTGGTAAGTTTGCTTAATGTCGTTACCCCAACCAGCTTTAGCAAAACCGTTTACTTTTTCTGTTAATGGCACATGACCAATAACACCAGCTTGGAAGCCTAGTTCAGTGTCATTTGTACGAATTGCAGTACCTGCACCATATACATTTACGTTTGGATGTACTTTGTAAACTAATGCTAATTGATGATCTTTAATGTCGCCATTTTTAGCATTTACTTTATCGTAAGAGTATTGTACTGCAGTTTTATCGGAAAGATCGTGTTGTAAAGAAACACCGAAACCATCGTTGCTATTACCGCCACCTTTGGATACATGTTGTTTAAATGCATAATCAGCTTGTACCTTAGTGGAACCATCGCTAATTTTTGTTACAGGTGCTGCAGCAAATGCGCTACCTGCTACAACTGTTGCTGCTAGAGTTAATAATACTAATTTCTTCATTTGTACCTCCTATTCACATACCTATTGGTATGTCTTACTAAGTTACTTATTTACGAATGTTTTGATTATACACTCTATAAATTAGCGTTTCATGAATACAGGGATATCTGGGATACCGCTGTTAGTTGTTGTAGTGGATGCTGGACGAGATGTAGTAGTTGTTTTACCGAATTCTGGTACGCTTTTAGTGTTATTGCCAAAACCAGTTGCTACAACAGTAACTTGAACTTTATCGCCCAAGCTTTCATCGATAACAGAACCGAAGATGATATTTGCATCAGGGTCTGCTGCATCAGAAATAATTTGAGCAGCTTCGTTTACTTCAAAAATACCCAATTCGGAGCTACCAGAAATATTAAGCAAGATTCCTTTTGCACCATCGATGGAAGTTTCCAATAATGGGCTATTGATAGCCATTTTTGCAGCATCTGCAGCACGGTTTTCACCTGTACCTTCACCAATACCCATCAAAGCTTCGCCTTGATTAGTCATAATAGTTTTAACGTCTGCAAAGTCAAGATTGATTAAACCAGGAATTTGGATCAAATCGGAAATACCTTTGATACCTTGACGAAGAACTTCATCAGCTTTGCTGAATGCATCAGATACGGAACATTTTTTATCTACAACTTGTAATAATTTGTCATTAGGAATAACAATAATTGTATCAACTTTTTGAGTCAAGAACTCAATGCCTTTTTCTGCCGCAGCACGACGACGTTTGCCTTCGAATGCGAAAGGTTTAGTTACAACGCCAACTGTTAATGCACCAACTTCTTTAGCACATTCAGCTACGATTGGAGCAGCACCAGTACCAGTACCACCGCCCATACCAGCAGTTACGAATACCATATCAGCACCTTCAAGAGCTTTAGTAATTTCTTCACGGCTTTCTTGAGCTGCTTCTTCACCGATTTGTGGGTTAGCACCAGCACCAAGGCCTTTAGTAACTTTTTCACCGATTTGAATTGTTACATCCGCTTTAGACAATTCAAGCACTTGGTTTTCTGTATTAACGGCTAAAAATTGAACACCTTTAATTTGGTTATCAACCATACGATTAACAGCGTTATTACCGCCGCCACCAACACCGATAACTTTAATATTTGCAAAATCAGACATTGAACTTCCTCCTCTTATCGTTATCTATTGTATCAATATACGTCCCAATGTATCGATTTATATACTGACTATCTTATAACAATTACATTTATTTTACACTAAAATTTGAAAACTTTCCACTATATAGAATGGGATTTATTAGAACCGCTTAGTCATAATTATCTTGCGTATAGCGCCTACATTAATAAATACACGTAACCCAAATCCAATAAGGGCCACATAGTATAGGTTAATGCCTATTAAATCACCAACATATACAAGAATAACAGCTAATACCATATTTGAAAAGAACCCAATGACAAAGTTACTAAGATCAAAGGTTCTTTCCAATGCTGCTCGACTGCCACCAAATACTGCATCTAAAGCTGCTAGAACAGCTACCGAAGTATAATTCGAATAACTAGCAGGGATATGAAGTGGTGCTATCCATCCTAAGATAGCCCCTATAATTAGGCCAATGATGGCAAAGATATAGATATTCATTCTTTACCTCCTAACTCATTAGGCTTCATATGTTCTTCTCTAAAAGTACCTGTGAAAGCAGGAATCGCTACATCCTCTTCTTGCTTTATAGTTACCTTTATTCCCCAATGTTTAAGTGAATCTACTACACCACCGCGCATAGTTAGCGCAGAATTTAATGTCTTTGGATCTCCAATAGCTTTCACCGTAAAGGGAGCTCCAAAGACCTTACCATTTACAGTAATAGTCGGTCCTGAACATCGTATTTCAGACGTTCCTATGAGGCGTTGATCATTAATAGCTATCGCTTCAGCCCCACCAGCCCGTAATTCATTAACAATTCTTAGAATATCTTCATCATGAATTACATACAAATTGGGATTTTCCCCACTTTGTACAGGCTTTAAGCTATCTTCAATCAACACACTAACGCCCGGCCCTTTAACATTTGTTAAAGCCGCTTTCATCATAAGCTGTTCATCAGCTTTACCACCGCCATTGGCACCAGATTTTTTTAGTGACTCAATTTGCTTTAACAAAGCATCACGTTCACTCTGGGCCTCTCTCAATTGTACCGCCAAATCGCCAGTCCGTTGTAAGCGAATATTTTCTTCTATATTATCTTGAGTCATCTTATATTGGGTAACAACCATGAACCCTAATATACAGCTGACTATGGCAATTGCCCACCGTTCGTGTCTCACGACTATCATCTACCTTTATATTCAACATGACCTTATCTATCTTGTTTCTTATCATCCTTCTTAGTAGATGAATTCTCTGTAGTCGGTGCTCCATTCTGATGCTTTTTAACTTCTGGCATCACATCGGTTTTAATGTACGGCGATGAAACATTAACATCTATATACTGTACATTACCATGTGTCTTTTTAATATCTTGTAACATCGACTGAGTTAGCTCTGCTTTTTTAGCTAAGTCTTTGCCATCCCCCAGTCGAATCTGTACACCGGAAACAGTATATGCCATTATCGCATCAGGATCCCCAATATTAACCTCTGCAATATTTTTGAATGTCTCCTCATCGAGTGAATTCAAATATTCAAGAGCCGCCAATATTGGCTTATCTACTACCGTATCACCTAATAGTATATTTCCAGCTTTCACACCAGAAATCATAGGAACAGATGTGTCTTGTATAGCTGGCTCAGATGCAATCACTTGTCCCTTACTATCAAGGGTTAAGTATCCAAACTGAGCCGGTACGACTGCAACTGCCTTGCGTTCTACTACATTTACAACCATTGTCAGTGGCAACTGATAGCTAATCTGAGCCTCTTCGACACGTAAATCTTTCGATAATCTAGTTTTTAATTTTTCTGTACTAATCTGCAATATATTAACAGGTTCATGAATATCACCAGCTACCATTACATCTTGTACAGTTACCTTATCCGATCCAGTAACTTTTAAAGATCCAAAAGGAATAGGTAGTGTAAACAACCCCACCAACACGAGAGTAACTGCACCACCGATTTTTAACACTCGTTTTCTAAATACAGCCCGTTCATCACGAACAGGTGTAGAAGACTGCATCTCCCCAGAGTTGGATGGATGGTTTTGCTTATCATCCATAGTTAACTCCTTATCTTCTATTAGCCCTTAAAATTTCCCTATACTAGCTGTTAATAGAATTTTTTCACATAATGTTGGGAAGTCAATTCCCATTTCTTTTGCTGCTTTTGGTACTAAAGATGTTGCTGTCATACCAGGCACAGTATTGTATTCAAGAACATACATATTATCTGCATGATCTGTCATAACATCAACACGAATTACCCCACTGCCTTGTACTTCACGATACACAAGCTCCCCTATGTGTTGCATTTCAGCAGTCATTTCTGCACTAATAGGCGCTGGCACCAAGTATTCTGTAGCACCTACAGTATATTTGCTCTTGTAATCATATTCGCCAGAATGTGGACGAATTTCAATAACTGACAATGCTTTACCATCTAAAACAGATACTGTAAATTCACGACCATCAAGGAATTGTTCTACCACAAGAATAGGGTCATATTTAAGAGCTTCCTTTACAGCCTCTTCTAACTGAGCTTTATCGCGAACAATAGTAACCCCAATGCTAGAACCTTGCGTAGCAGACTTCACAACTACGGGAATTGTAAAATCCTTACGAATATGTTCAATAATAGCTTCTGCAGATTCAATATTACCATTAAAGGACTCAGAAGCCGCAGTAGGAATATTGGCACCTTTAAATACATCTTTACTTACTTTTTTATTCATCCCTACTGCATGAGCCATAATACCTGACCCAGTGTATGGAATTTCAGCCATTTCTAATAGGCCTTGCAACGCACCATCTTCGCCGTAACGACCATGAATTGCATTAAATACAACCTCGCCATCTAAGTCTTCAATATCTTTTAATACAGTGCGCGGATTGAGTTCTAAGGTTTGAGCATTATAACCTTTGCTTTCAAGTGCTTCTGCAATAGCAGCGCCAGTACGGCGAGATACTTCAGCCTCTTTGGAAGGACCACCCATTAATACGATTATTTTTTTATCTTTCATTGTAAGCCTTCCTCCAATATAGCTAATAATTTTGGTCCATATTGATTAATAGAACCTGCACCCATGGTGATAACCAAGTCATTAGGTCTTACTACTTTCGCTAATACCTCAGGCAAATCGTCAACAGACTGTACATAATGTACATCTTGACCTGTGGCCGCTTTAATAGCATTTGGAATTGTATTGCCATCAATGCCAGAGATTGGATCTTCACCAGAGCTATAGATATCTGTCATATATACTTCATCAGCGCTTGTGAAAGCAGTAGCAAATTCATCCTTTAACAAGCTTGTGCGAGTAAAGCGATGTGGCTGAAATACACAAATAACACGATGTTTTTCTAACTCTTTAGCAGCCTTTAAGGTAGCTTTAATTTCAGTAGGATGATGTGCATAGTCATCAACAACCCATACACCTGCTACGTGACCTTTAGTTTCAAAACGGCGTTTTGCACCGATGAATTTACCTAAGCCTTTAGTAATGATGCGCGTTTCTACACCGCAACAATCATGTGCCACAATAAAGGCAGCCAAGGAATTCAATACATTATGTTCACCAGGTACTCGTAAGCGAATGCGCTCAACATTCACACCATTATGGTATACATCATATACCAAAGTAGAGTCTACATAGTGAATATTTTTAGCTACATAGTCATTATTATCACTTAATCCATATGTAATGAAATTACGATTTACACGGCTCATAACATAACGAATATTTTCATTATCGCCACATACGATTGCTTTGCCAGATTCTGGTAATGTTTCTACGAACTCACAGAATGCATTTAGCAAGTTATCCATCGTTTTATAATGATCCATGTGATCATCTTCAATGTTAGTAATAACAATAGTGTGTGGACGTAGTTTCAAGAAAGAACCATCGCTTTCATCTGCTTCTACTACAGAGAAATGGCCTTTCCCAAGACAACTACTACCTTTTAAATAATCTACTTCACCACCGATTATAACTGTTGGATCAGCTTCTGCTTCTACTAAAATTTGACCAATCATGGATGTAGTAGAAGTTTTACCGTGAGCACCAGCTACTGCAATGCCATCTGTTACGTCTAACACAGCTTTTACAATATCGGAACGGTGTAAAATTGTAATACCTTGTTCTTTAGCAGCTACAATTTCAGGGTTATCTTCGCGAATAGCCGTAGAACGAACTACAGCATCAACGCCTTTTACATAATCTTTATTATGACCAATATGAACTGTAGCGCCCATATTTCTGAACTTTTCAATAACTGCAGAATCAGCTACATCTGAACCAGATACGTCATAACCTTTTTGAATTAAAATATTCGCTATAGCACGCATGCCAGACCCACCTATACCAATAAGATGAATCTTATGAATACCGTCTAACATAAAAGCTCTCCTTGTTACTTTGCAATAGATAATGCTAATTTTGCAATATCATGAGCCGCATTAGGTTTACCTAACTGCAACGCTCGTTCTCCCATTTGTGACAATAAATCACGATTGGCCATAAACATTTCAATTTCCCCTATCAAATCATGGGCACTTAACATTTGATCAACAATCATATGCGCTGCCCCTTCTTGAACAAAAATACGGGCATTATAGGTTTGATGATCTTCCGCTGCATATGGATATGGTACCAATACAGACGGAATACCTCGAACTGCTAGTTCAGCAAGACCGATAGCACCAGACCTAAAGACTGCTAAATCAGCTGCCGCCAATGCTTTTGGCATATCGTGTAAATATGGCAGGATCAATGAGGAATTACCTAAATCATCACCATCGGTAATACCAAGCTGAGATAACACAGATTGATATTCCCCATCCCCTGTAATATGGATTAATTTAATTCCATCTGTTCCTTGAAAATGCTTATGTACATCTATCATAGCATTATTGATAGTTCTCGCCCCACGAGAACCACCGGCTATAAGAACGGTGAACGTGTCATCACTTAAATTAAAATAATTACGTCCATCTTCCCTAGTATCAACTAATACATCAGGACGTACTGGATTACCAGTATATACTACGCGTTTTGCCTTTGAAAAAGATGCTTCTGCATCCTTGTAGCCCATAGCAACTACATCAACAAAACGGCTTAGAATTTTATTTGTAATGCCTGCAATGACATTTTGTTCCTGTATCAACGTTGGAATATTGCGCAATGCTGCAGCCATAAGAATAGGACCACAAACATAACCACCAGTACCAATAACTACATCAGGCTTAAAGTTGGAAATGATTGCATTAGCTTTCACAAGAGAAAAAGCAGTCTTGCCTAACGTCACCAACGTACCAAAAGATAATTTACGTTGCAAACCTTGTACAGGTAATGTAGTAAATTCAATGCCTTCTTTAGGCACTAAGGTAGCCTCTAAGCCTCTTTCCGTTCCTACATATAAAACCTGTGCATCAGGGTTCTGTTTCATAATTTCCTTATATATAGTTATTGCTGGGTATATATGTCCACCAGTGCCACCACCTGAAATAATGATACGTTTCATTAATGGTGTCTCCCTTCTTGCAACATATGAACACAGTTTTTAAAATCATCGCCACGTTCTTCAAAACAGCTATACCAATCAAAACTTGAACAAGCTGGCGATAATAATACAATATCACCTTGGGCAGCCAGTTTATAACCCTGTTCTACAGCATCTTTCATAGATGAAGCTCTATAAATAGGCTGAACACCAGCCTCTTTTGCAGCAGCTTCAAATCGATCCGCCGCTTCCCCCATAAAGATAACAGCTTTTGTATGATGTTTAACAAGCTGCATAAAGTCTTCTAAGGGAGTCATTTTATCATGACCACCAGCTAATAAAATAACTGATTGATCAAAGGATTCCAATGCTTTTACAACAGAATCTACATTGGTAGCTTTAGAATCATTATAGAATGTAATTCCATCAAGAGTTTTAACTCGTTCTAATCGGTGTTCAACACCATGGAACTCACTTATAATACGATGAATGGTTTCTACCGGCACCCCTAATGCATAAGCTAAAGCGATAACAGTTAAAATATTTTCAATATTATGACTACCTGGAATGTGGATATCAGCACTACTAATAACAGGTGTTGCTGTACCATTCTTTGTTACATAACATTGTCCTTTATCATAGTAAGCACCATTTGAAACCACTTGATGTTGACTAATTTCAAGGATATGGCTAGGTACACGATGTTTCATGTCTGCTACAATAGGATCATCAATATTAAGAACCATAAAATCTGTACTCAATTGATTTGCAAAGATGCGTTCCTTCGCAGCAATATAATTTTCCATTGTCTTATGACGAGCTAAATGATCTGGTGTAATGTTAAGCATAATAGCACCAATCGGTCTAAAATGCTTAATTGTTTCTAATTGATAGCTAGATAACTCAGCTACCAAAAAACCATCTGCTGGCATGGAATAAGCTACTTCACTAAGAGAATCGCCGATATTGCCACCAACGCGAACTGGCTTTCCAGTTCCTTCCAATACCTTAGTTAATAATGTTGTAGTAGTGGTCTTACCATTTGTACCTGTAACGGCTACAATTGGCGATTTAGATAACTCATAAGCCACTTCTACTTCACTAACCACATCAATACCACGAGCTTGAGCGGCTTTTACAATGGGAATATCTAGAGAAATACCTGGAGAAATAACAATGCGATCCACACCATCAAGCAAGGATTCATCTTGTCGACCTGTAATAATATCTACACCTGCGGATACAAGTCTTTTTTCCTCATCTGCAGGCAGTGTAACAGGCTTATAATCATTTAACACTACATGGGCCCCAACTTGAGCTAATACCCAAGATGCGCCTATACCGCTGGCACCAGCGCCAAGTACAAGTATATGTTTATCTCCGTATTCCATCTATATCACCTAAATTATCAACAAAAATAATGTATTCCTATCTTATAAGCATACCATTATTTGCGTGTTCCGTTAAGTATTATCTTACAAAGTTATAGTCGCTAAAACGACGCCAATAACAGCTAATACAGCGCCACCAAACCAGAAGCGATTAACAACAGTTTGTTCAGCCCAACCAGACAACTCAAAATGATGGTGAATTGGGCTCATTTTAAATACGCGTACACCACGAGTTTTAAAGGATATAACTTGAATAATAACAGACAATGCTTCCATAACAAAAATGCCACCAATTACAACGAGTAGCAATTCTGTTTTAGTCAAAATTGCCATAGCTGCAAAAGCACCACCTAAAGCTAAGGAGCCAGTATCCCCCATGAACACCTTCGCAGGGTTTACATTGTATACCAAGAAACCAAGGCATACAGCGGCTACAATGGCGCCAAAGTAAGCAACGCTTTCAGCACCAGTAGAGTTTGTTGTAGATGCAGCCATAAGACCAATCACGGAGAAAGCAATGGCAGCTACAGCAGAGGTACCACTAGCTAATCCATCAAGACCATCTGTAAGATTTACTGCGTTCGTAGCACCTACGATAATTAAAAACGCCAAAACATAATAAGCCCAACCTAGTTGAAGATGTATATCTGCTACAGGAATCCACAATGTGGTAGGAATAACCATAATTTCAGTAATACAGTAACAGAATATGGCCGCCAAAATAAATTGACCTAGCAACTTTTGCTTAGCTGTTAAGCCAAGATTACGTTTTTTAACTGCTTTTACAAAATCATCAAAGAAGCCCAATAAACAATGGCCCAATGTTAAAAATAATAACATGCCTGTACCTACATTCCATGGTGCGAAAATAGCAACACCAAGAACAAGGGCAATCATCATGAAAGCACCACCCATTGTTGGCGTACCCGCTTTTGCTTGATGACTTTCTGGACCCTCTTCACGAATACTTTGTTGTGCGTGTAAAGAACGCAACATAGGAATAGCAATTTTACCTAGCACTACTGTAATGATAAAGGTCACTACAAAGGCTAATAGAATATGATATATCATATGAACCCTCTACTCATTAATAAACAGATGACGGCTAGATATAACTAGCCGTAACCTTTTATTCTCGATCTTTTAACTCTTCAACAACCCGTTCCATTCGCAAGCCTCGAGAACCTTTGACAAGGATAACATCCCCTTTTTCACGAATATCGCTATAGGCATTAGCCATTTCTAAATGACTATTACAACGGAATGTAGTTAAACTTGCTTTTTTTGCTTCCTTAGCTATAAAGGCCGCAGCATCACCAAATGTGAATACTACACTATAGCCTTCTTCAGCAAGCAATTGACCAATTTCACGATGCGCTTGTTCAGTATAATCACCAAGCTCAAGCATATCACCAAGCATAGCGATTTTACGTTTGCCTTCTAGTTGACCTAATGCTTTAATCGCTTCAGCCATAGAGGAAGGATTTGCATTATATGCGTCATTTAAGATAACAATATCTTCAAATGGTACGATTTCTTGGCGCATAGGAGTGCCGGTAAACTCACTTAAGCCTTTACGAATAGTATTGGATTTAATCCCCAAAACACGACCTGCTACGATGGCTGCCAATGCATCATATACATTGTGTTCACCAATCATAGGTAAGAAGATATCGAAAACTTCGTCATAACATTTGCAAGTAAACTTAATACCGTCTTTTTTATAACGCAAATGGCTACCAATACAGGTAGCATTACGTTCGATACCATAAGTAATAGTTTTACCTTTAGCAAGGCTATCCATAGCCTTAACATATGGATCATCTTCATTGAGAATAGCCACACTATTTTCAGGCAAACAACGAATTAATTCACCTTTAGCTTGTGCAATGGCTTCACGAGAGCCTAACAACTCAATATGGCTAGTACCAACATTGGTAATAATGCCCATAGTTGGTTCCGCAATCAATGCAAGCTCTTCAATTTGACCAAGGCCACGCATGCCCATCTCTACGACACATGCTTGATGTTCTGCAGTTAAGCGCAACAATGTTTTTGGCAAACCAATTTCATTATTAAAGTTTTTTTCAGTTTTCAAAACATTAAATTCTGTACCAAGTACAGCGGCCACCATTTCCTTTGTTGTAGTCTTACCAGAAGAACCAGTTATAGCCACTACAGGAATATCAAAGCGACGGCGATGATACCGCGCCAAATTCTGATACGCTACCAAGGTATTTTCAACCTCGATACATGCGATACCTTTTACGGCACGACCTTTTTCTACGATTGCACCTGTAGCGCCCTTTTCAATGGCCGTGTTGATGAAATCATGACCATCAAAGGTATCACCTTTTAAGGCTACAAACAAAAAGCTTGATTCAATCGTTCTTGTATCAGTAGATACATCTAAAAACTTAATATTGTCGGTATGTGTACTCGTCCCCTCTGTGGCTTCTACCACTTGAGACAATGTAAATTCTGCCATATTAGATCTCCTTGAGGGCTGCTCGCGCCTCTTCACGATCATCAAAATGAATCGTTTTATCCTTTAAGATTTGGTAATCCTCATGCCCCTTACCAGCAATTAGTACAATATCCCCAGGTTTTGCATTTTGTATTGCATGTTGAATCGCTTCCCGACGATCAACGATTACTTCATAATGAGAGCCTTCACGAAGGCCTTCTTTAACGCCTACTTCTACATCTTTCACAATTTGTACAGGATCCTCTGTACGAGGATTATCAGATGTTACATATACTACATCACCATATTGTGCAGCAATACGACCCATGATAGGGCGTTTTGTCGCATCTCGGTCACCACCACAACCAAAGACTACAATAATGCGATTTTCTTGAATAGCCTTTGCAGTTTGTAGAATATTTTCTAGCCCATCTGGTGTATGTGCATAATCTACAACCACAGCAAATGGTTGACCTTCTTCAATGAGCTCAAAACGGCCAGGCACAGCGCTAAATGTTTTCAACGCTTTATCTATATCTTCCATAGATATGCCTTCTAATAGACAAGCACCAATAGCAGCCAAAGTATTATATACATTAAATAAACCTGTGGTATTCATAGCTACTGTATAGTCATGACCATCATAAGAGACAGTGTAACGACTAGACTTAGGTGTCATTTCTACATCATGAGCATTCAACGTACCTTTACCATCAATACTGTAAGTAATGATAGGTGCCGTTGTTTTCTCAATTACACGATGACCATATTCGTCATCGATATTAATGATAGCCCCTTTACCAGATTTACTTTGATTAGGTGCGCTAACTTGTTCAAATAATTTACACTTAGCTGCCAAATAATTTTCAAAGGTCTTGTGAAAGTCCAAATGATCTTGTGTTAAGTTTGTAAATACCGCTGTATCATATTCAACACCAGAAACTCGCCCCAATGCCAATGCGTGTGAAGAAACCTCCATTACGCAATGTGTAACACCTTCCTCTACCATTTGATGAAGAATATGTTGCAAATCCACTACATCAGGTGTCGTATTATGAATTGGATATGTTGTATCACCAATCATAATATGAACAGTACCAATAACGCCCACTTTATGACCTTGAGCTTTCAAAATATGACGAATCATATGCGTTGTAGTCGTTTTACCATTCGTACCAGTAACACCAATCATACGCATGGAATTTGCTGGATAATCAAAGAAATACGGTACACATGCCATCATAGCCTTACGAGTGTCCTCTACAGTGATAATACAAACATCACCACTTACCTCTACTGGTTTAGATACAAGTACTGCTACTGCGCCAGCTTCTACGGCTTTATTTACATAATTATGACCATCTACAGTGGCACCATCTAAAGCAATAAATAAACTACCTACTTTTACAGCACGAGAATCAGCTGTAATATCAAATACTTTAACAGCTGTATTACCTTCTACATGCGTTGTTTGTAAGGTTTTTACTATATCTTGTAATTGTTTCATATACAATCTCCTTTACATGCAAAGGAAAGCAGCCCAATACGAGCTGCTTTGCCTGCTAGTCTATAATTTGCTGTTTCTCTTGTACAGTGCGTTCAGTAACAGCGCTTTTTGTGCTATAAACAAAAGAATCAGGCAAAACCATCCCTAGTTGTTGTTCTGCGATTTGTTGGATACGAACAGGAGACTTCAAGGAAGCCACTTCAACATCCAAAGCATCATTATCTTTTGTTAATTGTACTACAGCTTGCTGTGTTTTAACTACTTCGTAGCCCAATTTTGTGCTGTACGCATTCATAACCATCATAATAAGCAAAAATGCAACCAATGCAGCAATACCATATACAACTTGCCACATCATAGGACTCAAATCTAGAGCCACACTTGCACTACGTTTTCTCCCTTGTGAAGCGACCAACACATCGCTTTTTACTTGGCCCACAACAGCCTTTCTCGCTAACATAAACACTAACCCCTTCCAATTCTACAACTTGACGGCTACGCGCAACTTCGCGCTTCTAGCCCTCGGATTAACCTCAATCTCCCCTGCACTTGGCTCTATAGCCTTATTCTTCGCCTTCACAACAGCTTTGTGGTTACATACACACATCGGTAGTTCTGGAGGACATATACATGCTGTACTCAACTCTTTGAAAGTTTGTTTTGTAATTCGATCTTCCAAGGAGTGGAATGTGATAACCCCAATTTTCCCCTTTGGTTTCAACATGGATACAGCATCTACAAAACTATCATGCAAGATAGCTAATTCTCTATTTACTTCAATGCGAATTGCTTGGAACGTCCGTTTTGCCGGATGCGGTCCATCTTGACGCGCCTTCGCAGGTATTGCTTGTTTAATAATTCTAACTAAGTCACCAGTAGTGGTTATTCGTTTTTCTTGACGTGCATTAACGATGAATTCAACAATCCGCTTAGCCCATCGTTCTTCACCATAGTCACGGATAATTTGCAATAGTGCTTCAGCATCATATTCATTAACAACTTCCTCTGCTGTTAATGGTGCTTCCTTATCCATCCGCATATCAAGTGGACCATCATTCATATATGAAAAGCCACGTTCTGGTGTATCTAATTGATAACTTGATACGCCAAGATCAAAGATAAAACCATCTACTTCATAGATGCCCTCATTTTGAAGAGCTTCCTTTAAGTTAGAAAAGTTTGTCGGTATCGTTAACACCTGACACTTTAAATCAGATAGACGCTGTCGAGCCACGCTCAATGCATCTTCATCTTGATCTAAACCGATTATCATGCCTTCTGGGTCAAGCATTTCGCCCACTGCGTGCGCATGTCCTGCCCCACCAAGGGTACAGTCCACATAAATGCCTTTTGGATTAGTTACGACGGAGTCCACCGTTTCGCGTAAAAGTACGCTGGTATGATTAAATTCCATCATAGCCTCCTATAACATAATCCCTTCAAGCCCTTCGACTAATTCTTCCATACTTTCAGCCACTTGATCATCATAGTAATCATATTTTTCGCGGCTCCAAATTTCAACGTGATCCCCAGCACCGACAATAACGGCCTGTTTATCAAGGCTCGCATATTCACGTAGTGGTACAGGAATGAGGACACGACCTTGTTTATCATACTCAAGCTCAGCAGCACTACCAAAAACAAAACGTTTTAAGGCACGTACGCTAGCTTTAGTGGAGGATTGTGATTGTAAAGCTGTAGAAATTTTCTTCCACGCTTCTTCGGTGTAAATAGCTAAGCAGTTATCTAGGCCCTTAGTCACAATGCATACTTCGCCTAGTTGTTCACGTATTTTCGCGGGTATAATCATCCGCCCTTTTGTATCAATGGTGTGATTATATTCTCCCATGAACATACGTATCACCGCCCTTTACTATTCCTTATCCACCACTATATGGTAAATTCTACCACAATTCCCCACCATTCACAATAAAAAATCCATTTTTATCCCACTTTTTTATATTTTTCTTTCATAATCTCTATTTTTCTCGTTTTTTCTTCGATACATATGTTCGAAAATAAATAATAATTAAATCATAAAAACCACTATCTACCACCAAGAGGAATTATATAGATCTATCTGTATCTAATCCCCACTACAAGATAGCTATCCACTCCATTACACCAAAATAAAAAGATATATATGGAGATAATCACCACACATCCACACAAAAAGAAAACCGCGTAGCATTTCTGCTACGCGGTTTCTATACCTACGATAGATTATTATGTAACCCATCGGTTGGGAGGCATATTATTTAGTTGTTTTTACAGCTGCTTTTGGAGCTTGTTGTGGTTGTTGTGCAATCACTTTATCAAGAAGTTCACGAATTTCTTTGTTTTGTGCTTGCAAATCAGCCACTTTGTCTTCAAGAACTTTTACAGTTGCAGGAGATGCTTTAGGAGCTGTAGGAGCATTACCAATACCGATTGTTACACCAGCATTTGCCATTACGCTATGGTCACCACCATAAGCTGCACCAGCATGGATTAACAAATCAGGATTTGCATAATGAGCTACACCCAACGCAGTAGATGTTTTACCTTTGTAAGTACCAACAGCGGCCATAATTTGAGCTTTTTGACCTTCATGGTATTCGATAGGTTTCAATGCTGCCAAAGCTGCTGCATTAGCACCTACAACTTTAACATCACGTTCTACGCTGCTAATGCGGCGAGAGTTTTCTGCGATTTGTGCATCATGTTGTACAAGTGTTGCATGATCTTGTAATGCAATGTTAGAAGCTTTCAAGCTATAATTTGCAGCTTCTGCTAATGTACTGATATCTTGAGTATTTTTATTTACTTGTAAGCCCAATACATTAACTTTTTCATTATTTTCTAATGCAATAGCACCAATGTTTTTAGTTAATTTAACGTTTTCATCAACTTTAGTATTTACATTTGCAATTGCTGTTGCATTGTTAGAAATGTCTTCTGTATTTTTGTTTACTTGTAAACCTAATACACTAACTTTTTCATGATTTTCTAGTGCTAGAGTACCAACAGCTTTAGTTAATTGTGCATTTTCATTAACTTGGTTAGCTACTGTAGTTACACGGTTATCTACCTTAGTGATATTTGTAACATTAGTATCTACTTTAGCATTTAGAGTGTTGATGTTTGTAGTATTTGTATTAACTTGGCTAGATACTTTACTAATATTGCTTGTGTTTGCATTAACTTGGTTAGTTACATTTGTAATATTAGTTGTATTTTGGTTAACAACATTATTAATATTAGCAATATTAGTTGTATTAGTATTAACTTGTTTAGATACATCGTTAATAACTTTACTATGTTCATCAACTTTGTTGATTACTTTTTGTACAGTTACATTAGTATTTTGAATTGCTTCAGCATTTTGCTTGATCGCTGCTTTGTTAATATTGATGTTTTCAGTGTTATGTTTGATTGCTTCAGTATTAACAGAAACTTGGCTTTGAACATTTTTAATGCGTTCTTCGTTAGCATTTGCTTTTTGAGTATTAACATTAACTTGTTCTTTTACTTTGTTTACATCAGCGCTTACATTTTGTAAGTTCTTAATTGCTTCAGTATTTTTGCCAACTTGATCTTTCAAACCAGATACATCAGTTTTGATATTGTTGATTACAGTATTTTGATTATTAACTTTCACATCAATATCATTTACCTTGCTATCGATATTTGTAACTTTATTATCGATGTTTGTAACTTTTGTATCAATGTTCTTAACATCATTTTGAACATTAGAAATATTGTTGTTTACAATATTGAGTTGTTTATCAACTTTAGCACTAATGTTGTTGATATTATTATTTACAATGTTGATTTTTTGATCAACTTTAGCATTGATGTTTGTGATATCAGCTTTAACTACTGTCACATCAGCTTTAATATTGTTTACATTCTTTTCAACGTTAACAACATTAGCTTTAATGTTATTAATATTGGAAGTATTATTTTGAATGTTTACAGTATTAGCTTGGATATTGCTGTTTTGAGCGTTAATGTTTTGAGTAATATTTTCTACTTTTTGAGCTACATTAACGATTGTAGTATTGCCTTTACCAACTTGACCTTTCAAGGATTCAATAGCTTGAGAGTTAGCATCAACTTTACCAGTTAAGTTATTAATAGCTGTTGTATTAGATTCAATACGGCCAGTATTAGCATTTACTTTAGCAGTTACATCTGTGATGTTAGCAGTGTTGCCAGCAACTTGTTTGCTAATGTTTGCAATAGCTGTTGCATTGTGAGCAATGTTAGTTGTATTATTTGTAACTTGTTTGCTTACATTAGCAATAGCTGCAGTGTTATTAGCAATATTTGTAGTGTTAGATTCTACTTTATTGTTAATATTAGCAACATTTGCTTTGATATCAGTAATAGACTTGCTATTATTAGCAATTGCATTTGCATTAGCTTCAACTTTAACATTTACTTCATTAACTTTGTTGTTGATAGTTTTATTGATTTCTGTGTTGTTATTAGCAATCTTAGCATCAATATTTTGATCTACTTTGTTAATGATTGTTGTGTTGTTTTCGCTAATAGCATTTGCAATATTTTTGTTAATAACAGTGTTATTATTAGTAATTGCAGTGTTGATATCGTTTCTAATTACTGTGTTGTTAGCTTCAATCTTAGCGTTGATTGTGTTTTCAACATTAGTAACTGTTGTACCAACTTGACCTTGTAATTTCTTAATAGCATCTTCATTAGCACTGATACGTGTAGAGTGATCTACAATGTTATCTTGTAAGTAATCTAAACGTTCATCATGACGATCTACACGTGCAGTAAGACCAGCTACATCACCTTTAACACCATCAATCTTAACATTTACATCACCAATCTTAGTATTGATTGTATTGTTGATTTGTTTGTTGTTTTCATTGATTTTTACATCGATGTTTTTATCAACTTTGTTAATGATTGTTGTGTTATTAGCCGTAATCTTAGCATCGATATTTTGATCTACTTTGTTAAGGATTGTAGTATTGTTAGCTTCAATCTTGTTATTGATAGTAGATTCGATGTTAGTGATAGTAGTACCAACTTTGCCGTTCAATGCTTCGATAGCTTTTGTATTCTTGTCGATAGCAGCTTTGTTATTGCCAATGAATGTACGGTTTTCCATTGCAATTGTACCAGCTACATTGATGTCTTTTTCATTTTGGTCAACACGTTTAGTAAGACCATTCAAGTCACCTTTAATACCGTCAACTTTAACATTTACCTTGTTAATTGTATTGTTAATTTCCTTGTTGTTTTCAGTAATTGCATTTGTGATATTTTGGTTAATTACAGTGTTGTTAGCTTCAATCTTAGTATCGATATTTTTATTAATAACTACATTGTTTTCAGTAATTTTGTTATTAATAGTAGTTTCGATATTTTGAACTGTTTTACCAACTTGACCTTTTAAATCATCAATAGCTTTAGTGTTATTAGCAATATTAGTAGTATTTACTTTAACATTATCTTCTACTGCTGTAATACGTGTAGAGTTATCTACAATGTTATCTTGTAAGTAATCTAAACGTTGGTCATGACGATCGACACGACCTTTCAAGCCGTCTACATCACCTTTAACACCATCAACTTTAACGTTTACGTTGTTAATTGATGTAGTATTTTTAGCAATATTAGTTGTGTTATTAGTAATATTTGTAGTATTTTCATTAATACGTTTGCTATTATCAGCAATTGCTACTACATTAGCTTGAATGTTTGTAGCATTGTTAACAATGTTAGTAGTGTTATTTTCTACTTTACCATTAATATTAGTAATTTCTTTTTTAATATCATTGATTACTGTAGAAGATTTACCTACTTGACCTTTTAATTCATCAATAGCTTTTGCATTAACATTGATATTTGTAGTGTTATTTGCAATAGCTACTTTGTTGTCGCCAATGAATTTACGGTTTTCAAGAGCAATTGTGCCAGCTACGTTGATGTCTTTTTCATTTTGTTCTACACGTTTAGTAAGGCCAGCTACATCACCTTTAACACCATCAACTTTAACGTTTATATTGTTGATTGCAGTTGTATTGTTAGCAATGTTAGTAGTGTTAGCATCTACTTTCACATTAGTTGCATCAATACGTTTGCTATTATCTACGATAGCCTTTGCATTAGCATCCACTTTAACGTTTACATTGTTAATTGCAGTTGTATTGTTAGCGATATTAGTAGTATTAGCATCAACTTTAACGTTTACGTTGTTAATTGCTGTAGCGTTTTTAGCAATATTAGTTGTGTTGTTAGCAATATTTGTAGTATTATTTTCTACTTTACCATTGATATTAGTAATTTGTTTCTTAATATCGTTGATAACTGTAGAGGATTGACCTACTTGACCTTTTAACTCATCGATGGCTTTAGCATTGATGTTGATATTTTTAGTATTGTTTGCAATAGCAACTTTATTATCGCCAATGAATTTACGGTTTTCCATTGCAATTGTACCAACTACATTAATATCTTTTGCATTAGCTTTCACACCATCTTCAACTATAGAGATACGTGTGGAATGATCAGCAATATTATCTTGTAAGTAGTCTAAACGTTGATCATGACGATCTACACGACCTTTGAGGCCATCCAAATCACCTTTAAGACCATTCAAGTCACCTTTAACTCCATCAATCTTAACATTTACATCACCAATCTTAGTATTGATTGTGTTGTTGATTTGTTTGTTGTTTTCATTGATTTTTACATCAATGTTTTTATCAACTTTGTTAAGAATAGTAGTGTTATTTGCATTGATTTTAGCGTCAATGTTTTGATCTACTTTATTAATGATTGTTGTGTTATTATTATTGATTTTTTGATCAATATTTTGGTTAATAACAGTGTTGTTAGCTTCAATCTTAGTATCGATATTTTTATTAATAGTTACATTGTTTTCTGTAATCTTATTATTAATTGTAGTTTCGATATTTTTAATTGTAGTGCCAACTTGACCTTTTAACGCATCAATATCTTTTGCATTTTTATCAATTGCAGCTTTATTATCGCCGATGAATTTACGGTTTTCCATAGCGATAGTACCAACTACATTAATGTCTTTAGCATTAGCTTTAACGCCATCTTCTACTACAGTGATACGTGTAGAGTTATCTACAATATTATCTTGTAAGTAGTCTAAACGTTGATCATGACGATCTACACGACCTTTAAGGCCATCCAAATCACCTTTAACTCCATCAATCTTAACATTTACTTCACCAACTTTTTTGTTGATTGTATTGTTAATTTGTGTGTTATTTTCGTTGATTTTTACATCAATGTTTTTATCAACTTTGTTAATGATTGTTGTGTTGTTAGCATTGATCTTAGCATCAATATTGTTATCTACTTTATTGATAATAGTAGTATTGTTAGCTTCAATCTTATTATCGATAGTTTTATTAATTACTGTATTGTTTTCGTTGATTTTATTAGTAATTGTATTTTCAATATTTGTGATTTGATTGCCAACATGACCTTTTAACTCATCAATAGCTTTTTTGTTAGCACCGATAAGTGTACGGTTTTCAATAGCAATTGTGCCTGCTACGTTGATGTCTTTAGTATTTTGATCAACGCGTTTAGTAAGACCATCTAAATCGCCTTTAACACCATCAATTTTTTGATCAACTTTAATGTTATTAGCATTAATCTTAACATCGATGTTATTGTCTACTTTATTAAGAATTGTAGTGTTATTAGCTTCAATCTTAGCATCAATATTTTTATTGATTACTGTGTTGTTTTCATTGATCTTATTAGTAATTGTATTTTCGATATTAGTGATTTGTGTACCAACATGACCTTTTAAGTCGTTGATTGCTTTTTCATTATTGGAAATACGAGCAGAATTAGCATCAATACGTTTACTATTATCTGTAATAGCTTTGGCATTAACTTCAGTCTTAGCATTTACATTGTTAATGTTATTGTTAATAACTGTGTTATTTTTTTCAATCTTAGCATCAATATTACCATCTACTTTGTTGAGGATTGTAGTATTATTAGCTTCAATCTTCTTATTGATTGTAGTTTCAATATTAGTAATTTGTGTGCCAACATGACCTTTTAACTCATCGATAGCTTTTTGGTTTGCACCGATAAGTGTACGGTTTTCCATTGCAATTGTGCCAACTACATTAATGTCTTTTGTATTAGCTTTTACACCATCTTCAACAATAGAGATTCGTGTGGAGTTATCTGCAATGTTGTCTTGCAAGTAGTCCAAACGTTGGTCATGACGATCAACACGACCTTTAAGGCCATCCAAGTCACCTTTAACACCATCAACTTTTACATCAACCTTGTTAATTGCAACTGTGTTTGCTTCAACTTTATTGTTGATATTAGTGATGTTGTTTTTAATATCTTTAATATCTACTTGAACATTACCAATATTTTGACCAACTTTACCTTTCAAATCAGCAATATCTTTAGTATTGATATTAACTTGATTTTGAGTGTTAGCTACATCAGTTTTAATAGTTTTATTGTCTTGTTCAAGCGCCTGGATACGACCTTCATGATCAGCTAAAGCTTTACCATTATAATCAACTTTTGCGCTTACATTATTTACAGTATTATTAATATTTGTAATATCAGTTTTAACGGCATTGATCTTAGTATCAACATCATTGTTTACTTTATTAATAATAGTTGTGTTGTTAGCTTCAATCTTAGAATTAATTGTTTTGTTAACTTCACTAATAATGTTAGTTTTGCTATCGTTGATTTTAACATCTACATTGTTATTAACTTCGTTGATAATCTTAGTGTTATTTTCATTAATCTTATTATCAATTGTAGTGTTAATATTATTGATTGTTGTGCCAACTTTACCTTTCAATTCATCGATGGCTTTTTTGTTCTCGTTGATAGCTTTTTTGTTATCACCGATAAGTTTACGGTTTTCCATTGCAATAGTATTGTTGAAAGTAATGTTAGCTGTATTTTCTTCAACTTTAGTAGTTAAATCAGCAATAGATTTGCTATTTTTATTAACATTTACAGTTAAGTTGTTAATAGCTTTTTTATTATCACTAACTTTAACATCTACATTATTGATATTTTGATTGAGTTCATTTTTAACATTAGAAATGTTAGTATTTAACTCATTTTTCGTATTATTGATAGTTGTTTTAATATCATTAATCTTAACATCTACATCTTTGTTCACATTGTTAATAATAGTAGTGTTATTATTTTCAATTTTTTGATCTACTTGATTAAGAATTGTAGTGTTATTGTTTTGTATTTCATTTTTAATATTTTGATTTACTTGATTAATAATATTAGTATTATTAGCTTCAATATGTTTTTTTACACTAGCATCAATGTTAGTATTTACATTATTAACAACATTATTTGTGATCTTTGTAATTTTATTATCGATTTTTACATCAATATCATTGTTAATTTTAGTAAATTTAGCATCAATATTATTGTTAATATTTGTGATGTCTTGTTTAATGTTAGTGATTTTAGTGCCAATTTGACCTTTTAATCCTTCAATATCTTTGCTATTTTTATCAACTTTAGCGTTGATTTTTGTAATATTAGCATTGATTTTATTAATATCAGTTTTTACACTCTCAACCTTATTATTAACAGTATTAATATTAGTAGTATTGATATCTACCTTTTTATTTACAACGTTAATGTTATGTGTATTTTTCTTAACATTTTCAACATCAGTAGTTACAACTGTATAGTAGTTATTAATTACGGTATTACCATTGGAACCGCCTTTTTTAGGGATTTGTTGTTGCTGCTGTTGTTGTGGCACTTGTTGTTGCCATTGTTGCTGTTGTTGTTGCTCTTGAGGATGTTGACGTCGCTGTTGTTGTTGCGGCACTTGTTGTTGCCATTGTTGTTGCGGCACTTGTTGTTGCCATTGTTGTTGCTGTTGTTGCTGTTGTTGTTGCTGTTGTTGTTGCTGTTGTTGCTGTTGATCTAATTGTTGTGGATCAACTTGATGTTGATCTTGCATATGACCCCAAGCATTTTGATCAGGTGTTAACCATCTTTGGCTACCAATAAGATCAGCTCTAGCCCAATCCTCAGGGCTGGATGCATTAGCAACACCTCCAGAAAAGCTAGCCGCCAAAATAACAGCTGCTACAATTGTAGTAGCAGATTTTTGGTGAGACTTAGCTAACTCAGACGTTACGACATAAGCGTGCTTCGTTGCACTCCATACAACTTTGAATACCTTATTCATATTAAGTTCCCTCCCAACATTTGTGGCTCTCACCCCACAATGAAGAAATAAATCAAATATTGCACTCTTTTCACTAAACATTCACAATATTTAACATAATACTACCATATATTATTTTAAATTTCCATAAAAAAATTAATAAGTTAAACTTATGCTTCATTTTTTACTCATTCAAAAATAAGTAATTATCCGCATAAACACTGTGTTATTAATAATATTGAATTATGTAAAATGAAAATTTATATTTTAATTTAATTTTATATTTATACGATACTTTTTATTTACCTCTATAAAAATTATGAAAAAAACCTCATCAATGTATGCTTTATACATTGATGAGGTTTTTTTGCCTCTATTTATATAGTTTTATTCCGATTATTAGAATTTAGATTCAATAGCGCCTTGAAGATCGCCTTTTGGCAAGAAGCCAATTTTACGGTCTACTACTTCGCCATCTTTTAAGATAACAAATGTAGGCAATACTTCAACTTGTAAATTACGTGCTAATTCTGGTTCTTCATCTGCATTTACTTTTACAAAGTTAGCTTTACCTTCAAGCTCACCTGCAATTTCTTCGATGATTGGCATCATACGTACGCAATAACCGCACCATGGAGCCCAGAAATCAATAACAGTTACGCCACCTTGATTTACTAAATCTTGATATTCAGCAGTTTTTAATTCTTTTAATTCGCTCATTATACCCTCCTACGGTAATTGAACTAATACACAATCTTGAATGACATGCAAGTTTAAAGCATGTGCTTTTTCAACAACAGATGGTTTATCCGCTCCCGGTTGTAACCACACAGTTGGAATGCCAAGTTCTTTGCATTCATCAAGTGCAGCTAAACCCGCTGATTCTGGTACAACAAAATCCACAACAGCTGGTACAACAGGAAGTACAGAAAGACTAGAGTAACACTTGTCTCCATCTATTTCTGCAACATTAGGATTAACGGGATATACTTCATATCCATGATCTTTAAGACATTTATAAATCTTATAGCCGAACTTTTCGGTTTTATGGGTGGCTCCAATAACGGCCCACACCTTTTGATCTAAAGCTTGTTGAATTGTCATTTCGACCACCTCTTATATACTATTATAAATAAATATCGAATTTTGTCAATGTAATGTATCGAAATTTATAGTTATCGAATTATACGCTTTTAGCAAACATTTTAGAACTAAAATCAATGTATCTATTATCATTCAATAATAATTGTTTTTTGCCTCAAACTAGGAACTGAGAGGTCTAAATGAAGTAAATCAGAAAGGCTTATTTGTGGATGAGCATACCTAGCACCATCTATAAGCCCACCTGCAACAGCTAACTCGCCTAAAATCCTAGATGCTGACCATTGCTGTTCTCGTAATTCGCGGATTGTAATACTCTTTTGACGTTTAGATAGCCTATGTCCATCCGCATCTACTAAAAGTGGGGCATGACCATACTTAGGAACTTCTATATCTTTATAAGAATAGCATTGTTGTAATGTGTTATATAAATATAATTGTTGCCCTGTTGTATCAAGTAAATCATTACCGCGAATAACTTCAGTTATTCCCATAGCTATATCATCTAATACAACTGCCAAATTATAAGCATACATACCATCACCACGACGTAATACATAATCATCTAATTCACATTCTAAATGGATATGTTGAGCCCCCTGCCAGCGATCATCAAAATTTAAATCACAAGTATTCACGGCTAGGCGCAAAGATGGCTCTTTACTATTACGTAAATCTTGTATTTCAAAATCACATAAATGGCGACATTTACCATCGTAACGATGAACTACTTCTCCTGCATGAGGCGCTGATGCTATAGATTGTAGCCGTGCTCTATTACAAAAACAAGGATAAATTAGTTTTTCTAATGCTAGATATTCTAGTATGTCTGCATAATATGTTTGTCTTTCACTTTGCCAATAAGATACCTCAGGTCCACCTACACGAGGCCCTTCATCCCATTCAAAGCCAAGCCATTCTAAATCATCTAGTAAAGCTTCACCCAATTCTCGTTTTGACCGTTGCAGGTCTATATCCTCCATCCGTACAACATATTTTCCGTTTTGTTGACGTGTGGAGATATATGATAAAAGTGCTATCCACACATTACCAAGATGAATATATCCTGTTGGACTAGGCGCAAATCTACCTTTCATGAGAACTCTCCTATAGCAGAAAACAAGTGGCATATTCATTATGAATATGCCACTTATCCATTCAAAGATATGTCAAACTAAAAATTAAAGCAATATCATTTATAGATATAAAATTATTTAGCCTAAAGACACAATGTTATCAAAAACATTACCAGCATCTTTAATTTTTTGTTCGTTACCCATTGTGCAAATATGATTATCATTCAGTACAGGTTCTACCACATCTGCTAGTGCAACAATATCTTCTGGCTTACATGCAATCACTTGTTTACGGAACTCTACTTTGTCCTCTAATTTAGCACCGCTGAAGTACATACCCATTGCACGTGGTCCACGCAATGCGGGTGTCATTGGCAAGTCTAAAGAACTCATAGTACCAATAATATACTTACGCATTTCACGGTCAGTCAATGTGAAGTCACGAAGGTATTGAGGCAACTCTTTATATACATCTAAAGTTTCTAACAAGTTAGGATCACGATAACTACAGAAAATCATATTGCCATCATCATAGAAATTAGCAAATGCTCCGTAAGCACCACCTTGAACACGAATACGAATCCAAAGGTATTCATAACGTAATATCGTTTCTAATACGCTCATGGGACCAACATGTTTGAAACCATGATCGATGAAATTACCACCTTGAGCTACGTATTGAACCTTACCAGCTGTAACGATACCATCATTGCCGGAAAGACGAGTGATTTGTAATACATCATTACTCAATTCGGCAGTATCCCAAGTGTCAACCAATGGTTTCATTAGGTTTTTAAAAGCTTCTAATTCGCCTTCTTCACCGACAAACATAATATCTACATTATTAGCACGGAAAATTTTTCGAGCTACTTCAGCTAATTTTTCTGGTAATAATGGCAAAGCTGCTGGATTAGATGCTAGCTCGCTGATTTTTTGATAGTACCCTAAATTGCCATTGTCTCTAAACTTGCCAACTGCAGATACTTGAGCCATAACACGTTGACTCACGATAGAATTACCGCGGCGGAATGCCTCATTATCCCAAATAGCTTTGCTTTCTTGAACAAGCTCAGTTAAACGGCGATCATCACTGTAATCTGCCTTTTGTACCACTTCATTAATCAAGCGGCATAAATCAGGTAGTTTAGCATGTAATGCTTTTGCACGCACAATCATAAGAGGTGTAAACTCATCGCGCTTACCATCTTTACTGATGGCCGTAATGTCAGAACTCAATCCACCTAAATTCATATTGATATCTTTAGCCAATGCTTCATAACCGCGTTCGGATGTATCAACACGACCTAGGATGTCACTTAAAATATCAGCGTAGAATAAGTCATCTTCTGTGAGGCAGTTCAATTTAAAGTACAAGCCTACATAATTGATACCCTTTGTGAAAGTAGGTACAAAATGTACTGTAGTATTACCGATTTTACTTTCACGGCGTTCTACAGCTTCCATATTAGGATTTAAATCAGATAACTCGAGCAATGGAATAGATGCTAGAGCTTCATCGCTATCTGGTGTTTCTTGACGAATTTTAAGGCGTTTTGTTTGTTCTACAATCGCGTCAATCTCCTCTTTTGTCATATTCGCTTTTACAGCAGCTAAATGTTCTTTAACCTCTGCATCTTTGCGCTCTTGAAGACCACGTTCAGGATAGATAGATACAAGAACTTTATGGTTGTTATTCAAGATAGAATGACGAATTAAATCTTCGAAATATGTACCAGCTAAGCCGTTTCGAATATTCGTTAACGCCTCTTCATAGTGTAATAGTTCCAACGGGTCATTATCGTATAGCCAATTATCCATCATACGAATAATATACGCCAAACCGATAGGACGTCCACCGAAATCACTTTCACGAAGAGCAAATTCAATGCTATTCAAAGAAGCCTCTAATAATTCTTTATCTAAGCCTTTGTCACAAAGATCTTGTAAGGTAGATTCTACGATGCGTTGCAAGTCAGCTTGTTTATCTAAATTAGAACCTGTAGCTTGTACTGTCCACATAGGTTGACGAATGCTATCTAAATAATAGCCGCTTACGTCAGAGCCGATACCAGCTTTTACCAAAGCCTGTTTAAGAGGCGCCGCTGGAGATGTCAACAAAGCATGTGTCAACACTTCAAAAGCCAAGCTATGTTCAGGCGTTACATCAGGTAATACATAAGCGAAGGAATGCAATGTGCGATTATCTGTTGGTTCTTCAGAACCTACACTATATGGATAGCTCACCACTTTACCTTCTGTAAATGGAGCTTGTAGAGCTACCTCAGTATGAACGTCAATAGCATCAAAATGACTTAAGTACTCATCATTCAAGAATGCTAATTGCTCTTCAATATTCATATCACCATACAAGAAGATATAGCTATTAGATGGATGATAGTGAACACGATAGAACTCTTGGAATTCTTCATATGTTAAATCTGTAATATAATCAGGATCCCCACCAGAGTCAACACCATAGGTCGTATCTGGGAAAAGCTCGCGCATCATTTGTCGTTCCAATACAGAGTCAGGAGATGAGTAAACACCTTTCATCTCATTGAACACAACACCTTTATAGGTAAGTTCATCATCTGCATTTTCGAGCTCATAATGCCAACCCTCTTGCATTACGATTTCTGCATCTTCACGAACACGTGGGTAGAATACTGCATCAAGATATACATCCATCAAATTATGGAAGTCTTTATCGTTCTTGCTGGCTACAGGATACATTGTTTTATCCGGATATGTCATAGCATTCAAGAACGTATTTAAAGAACCTTTTACCAGTTCAACAAAGGGCTCTTTCAATGGGAATTTTCGAGAACCACATAGAACAGAATGCTCCATAATATGTGCCACACCGGTACTATTGTAAGGTGTTGTTCTAAATGCAATATTGAATACTTTATTAGAATCTGGTGAATCAATATAAATTAAACGAGCACCAGATTTTTCGTGCTTCATTTCATAAGCGGTACCATTGATCTCATCAATGCGCTCAATGCGGTCAAGGCGAAAGCCAGAATAAACCTTATTTATTTCCATGCTGTCCCTTCTTTCTATATAAATATAATTAATTTCTTCCTAACAATTCATTATAACACATCGACAACTCTATATATAGATGTTAAGAATAATTATCGAAACACAAAACCCCATAGGCATTATCGCCTATGGGGTTCATTTTATTTATTATGTTGCATTTGCCACTTTTGATTGCGGCGCAAGGTTAACAAGCCTTCTAACACTGCTTGGAATTGTACAAAGCTTAACGTATACGGTGGGTACATATCAGGTACTACCTTATAAGAAATAGTAACTTCGGCCTTATCATAATCGTAGAAAATGCCATGTAAATTACTTACCGTAGTATAACCAGTTTGAGCTTGCTCCAATGTTGGAATAGGCTGATTTTTTAGATTTCCTAGTAGATCGCTAATGAAACCTTCCTTACGACCTTGGTCATTGAGCATTTCATCCATAAAACTACGTAGACTATCCATAAATAGATTAACCTCTTTGGTCTAACAATAAGCCATTGTGAATTACACGAACAGCATCTTTAACGCGGTCTTCAGCAACAAGGCAAGAAATACTAATTTCAGAAGTAGAAATGATTTCAATATTGATGCCTTCTTGACTCAAAATATCAAACATTTGAGCTGCCACGCCTGGTTGACCTAACATACCTGCACCAATGATAGATAC
This sequence comes from Veillonella infantium, assembly GCF_002959895.1. Classification (GTDB taxonomy): domain Bacteria; phylum Bacillota; class Negativicutes; order Veillonellales; family Veillonellaceae; genus Veillonella; species Veillonella infantium. The sequence continues at coordinate 189,575 of NZ_PPDD01000002.1, forward strand.
TTTTGCCATTCTTTCGTCAATATTTACAGCTTCAATATCAACAGTTTTTTGTAATTCTGCTAATACTTCACGAGCTAGTACAACATCATCCATAGCTACAGTGAAGATGAGGTCAGTTTTAGGTTCACCTACGGCGCGGATAGATTGAACAATCATATCAACATCCACATTTTTTGCAGCCAATGCTTTGAACACAGTTGCTGCAACACCTGGTTTATTTTCAACGCCTACAAGGGCTACTTTTGCTGTATTAGTATCATCAGCTACGCCAGTAATTACGTGTTTATTTGCTTCCACAGTATAATCCTCCCGAATAATAGTACCTGTATTGTCACTAAATGTTGAACGTACGTGAATAGGTACACCATAACGGAAACCCATTTCTACGGCGCGAGGTTGCATTACACCTGCACCAAGACGTGCCATCTCAAGCATTTCGCCATATGTTACTTCTTCTAATTTGAAAGCCTCTTTTGCAACGCGAGGGTCTGTAGAGTAAACGCCTTCAACATCTGTGAATATTTCACAAACATCAGCTTTCATTGCGCCTGCCAATGCAACAGCAGTTGTATCAGAACCACCGCGACCTAAAGTAACCATATCACCATATTCAGTAATACCTTGGAAACCTGCAACCACTACGATATTGCCTTCATCCAAAGCTTCAAATACGCGATTTGGATCAACGCCTAAAATACGGCCTTTATTGAATGTATCACTACTTGTAATACCTGCTTGGTCACCTGTTAAGGACATAGCTTTATGACCACGTTCGTTGAAAGCCATCGCCATTAATGCGATCGTTACTTGCTCACCTGTAGATAACAAGCGATCCATTTCACGACCATAAGGCTTAGATGTTACTTCTTTAGCCAATGCTACCAAGTCATCTGTTGTATCACCCATAGCGGATACAACGATAACGACTTTATCGTCTTCTTTCTTCTCACGAAGGACGCGATCAACAATATTAAATATTTTTTCTGGTGTAGCTACGGAACTACCACCAAATTTTTTAACGATTAAGGCCACAATAATCCCTCATTTAACTTATCTACTAAAAATCAATATGCATATACTTTACCACAAACAAATAGCACTGTAAAGGGATATAAGGCAATTTATCCACTATATAAAAACAAAACTCTTTTGAGTGCGGACACGATTTCAGTGTGATTATTTAAGTTATCCTTAAAATTTACATACAAAAAGACCAGCCCTAAGGCTGGTCTTTATTAGTTGATTAAGTTAATTAAGCAACTGTGATTTCTTTTTCGGATTCCCACAAACCGTGGATGTTGCAGTAAGATACAGCAATCAATTTACCAGATTTGTTCAAGGAAACTGCCAAAGAACCTTCAGAAATTGCATGTACAGGGCCTTCGTTTGCAGTTGCGCCATCACCATGTACGTTGAAGGAAATTTCACCAACTTCGAATGGCAATTGAGTACCTTCAGCTACGAAGTACAATTTGATCCATTCAATATGATGTTCTACAGTGTTAGGATGTGCGATATCTTTACCAACGGACAAGTTTACGTGGAAAGTTTCACCTGCTTTTACAGTGTCAACAGTTTCGATAACAGGAACGTGTTTTTCAGTAGCGAAATCGCCGGATTTAATGTAATCATGTACAGCCATAGTTAACCTCCTGGTTAGTGTTATATACATACTTAATGTCAAGAATATTTAGCACCTTGTGCTTATGACTATATTATACATTTTCGATATAGTTTTAGCAAGAACTTTTTCGAAAATTTTAGATTTATTTATATTCAAGCCCTGCGTATTAGAACTCAATCCCTTTAGCAGCCTTAATTCCTTTTTCATAGGCATGTTTTACTACATTCATTTCTGTTACTGTATCAGCTATATCAATGATTTCAGGCTTCGCATAACGCCCCGTTAAAATAACGTGTAAACGCTTAGGTTTATGTTTAAGCATATCTACTACAGAATTTACATCAATAAGTTCATAATTAATGGCATTGTTGATTTCATCCATAATGATAAGATCCCATCGGTCGGAATTTACCTCTTCAACCAGTGTACGCCAAGCCTCTTGGGCTGCCTCTTTGTGACGTGCCAATTCAGCGTCGCTAACCTCATTCCGTTTATAGTAAATAAAGCCTTTACCCATGGAGCGAATTTCTACTTGGTCCCCTAATCTAGCAAGACCTGCTAGTTCGCCATAGCCATTACCACTTTTAATAAATTGTAGTATGAGAACCTTAAAGCCTTGACCAACAGCACGCAATGCAACACCTAAAGCGGCCGTAGTTTTTCCTTTACCATTGCCAGTATTAACTAAAATTAAGCCTCGTTCACTCATATTTAGCTCCTTTTAGCTTTATAGTTAGCGCATATATCAACAAAATGTTGTGCTCCTTCATCAGAGCCAGCAAAGTTCAAATGTAAATACGATGCTAATACATTATCCGTAGCATAGCCGCCATCATAAGATTGAGGTTTTCGGCCTCCTTCTAGGTGGAAAGCCCAAGGGAAATCCTCTACAGTTGGTTCCATCGTAGAGAAATGGAACTCATGCCCACGAAGAGATGTATCTGCGGCACCTAATAAGGTATCTCTCTTAGCTGTAGCCGTAACATACCCTACTTTTTGTAGCTTTTGTTGCATAATGCAATTAGCAGGTACAATACCTACTGTATCATATACGGCTCCCTCAAAATCGTGGATACTTTCACATAAATACATAAGGCCACCACATTCTGCATAAATAGGCATACCTTTCCCATTAGCTTCACGGATAGACTCCTTCATTGACTCGTTACTAGAGAGTTGGAACAAGAACATTTCAGGGAAGCCACCACCAAATACAAGGCCATCTACTTCGGGAATCACTAAATCATTAAGAGGGCTAAAATAAACGAGCTCGGCCCCCTTCTCTTCTAAGGCAGCTAAACTTGCGGGATAGTAGAAAGAGAATGCCTCATCATAGGCAACGCCAATTTTAACTCGCTTTTCAACGGATTTAGCATCTACAGCCTCTGGCAACTCAATAGCAGGTGCACTAGACGCAATATCCCACAATTGATCTAGATTTACCATTTTCTCAACGGCTTCGCGAATCGTGTTGATTGCCTCTGTTGGATCAATCTCAGTAACAGGTGTGAGTCCTAAATGGCGCTCAGGAGAGTGCATACGGTCATCTCGATAAATAGCACCAATAACAGGTACACCTATTTTATCCATGCCTTCACGAACCATACGCTCATGGTTGGCAGAACCTAAGCGGTTCAAGATAACACCGCCAAAGTTTACCTCTGGATCATAATCACGGAAACCTTTAGCAATAGCTGCCGCACTTTCACCCATCGCCTTGCAATCGATAACAAGCACCACCGGTGCATTCAATTGCTTAGCAATTTGAGCTGTGGAGCTAACGCCTTCTCGACCACCATCATAAAGGCCCATAACACCTTCAATAATAGCAAGGTCTACTCCATGCGCCATAGTAGCAAAGAAAGGATTTAATTTGTGAGGTGGCACGAGCCACGTATCTAAATTATAGCTGTCACGGCCGGATGCAATTTTATGAAAGCCCGGATCAATATAATCCGGGCCCACTTTAAAGGATTGCACCGCACGTCCACCATTTGCATAAGCAGCCAATAAGCCCGCTACGATAGTTGTTTTACCTACACCAGAGTTAGTGCCAGCAATAACAACACGTGGAATATGTACTGTGTTCATAGATATTACCTCGTAATACGACGTGTTTGTTAACGGTCCTTACGTTTTGCAAGGATTGTAGACAAGTAGTTGAGTTTAGTATCTTTTGGCATATTATCAAGGCCTACGAATACTTGCTCATCTGGCAAACCTACACGGCTAATCATAACCGCATCATCTGCCATATCGTGTTTAAGCAATGTTTCTTGTACTTCATCAAAGTTTTTGTACACTTTCATGATTACTGCATCATCAGCTACGGCTAATACAGCATCGATTTTTTCTTTAGGTGCTGTAGCAGGAACGATAGCTAATACTTCTTCCTTCTCTACGATTGGATAACCAAGGTGGGAACCAATAGCACAGAATGCAGTAACGCCAGGAATTGTTTCGATTTCATGACCTGTATTTTCAATCAAGCGATATACATACATGTATGTGCTGTAGAACATAGGATCACCCAATGTTAAGAACACAACGCTTTTACCTTCATCTAAGTAGGACAAGATAATACGTTTTGCTTCTTGCCAGCCTTCCTCTTGTGTAGCATCATCCAATACCATTGGGAATACTACAGGAACGATTTCTGTATGTTCTTGAATGTATGGGGAAGCAATATTAAGTGCTACAGAACCATCTTTCTTTTCTGTTTTAGGTGTGATGATAATATCTGCTTCACCTACGATACGAGCAGCTTTCACAGTCATTAATTCAGAATCGCCAGGGCCTACGCCAATGCCATATAATTTACCTTTCATGGGGTTCTCCTATTCTTATAGTTACATTCTATTTATAATTACAATATCTTTTATTATAACTAATTTATGCAAGATATACAAAACTACTATTTAATATTTGGAATTGTTGGACGATGTGGACTACGTTTGCCATACAAATCATCAATACAATCTTGCACATGTTGACGGAAGATATCTTGTATTGCTTCATATTCACCAAGTGCGCTATGGATTGGTTTAACTTCATAACCATAATCGGCAAGTTCATTAATAACGCTATCTTCTTCGTCACCAAAGAGATCGTTTTGTGCATGATCTCCAAGAACTAATAATAATGGGTGCACATAAATTGTATTTGGACGCTTCCCATCAAGCCATTCCCATGGCATAGCTACGTCAGCCACATAAGGAGCATTCTCTAAAACGGCGATACGTACATTTGTGAGGCCATCACGAATCAATTTGAACTGTAAATTACCATACGAGGAGTTGCCGGAGCCTAGGCCACCATGACCAACTAGTAATAAACCGTCGTCCTTAGAAATGTTAAGAGATTTAATGAAACGGTCAATTAAGATTTGGTAATCATCTGGATGCTCTTCTTGCCCTATATAATATACGAGAGGTCTACCTACACGCAATACTTCTAGTTGCCCCTCCCCTTCATGAGCAAGGATATTATTTTTCAATTTATCAAACTCTTCACCGCCAGTGAAGTGAAGCGGTTGTACATACACATGTGTATACCCGTCTTGGATGAGTTTTTCTAACGCCCCTTGTTCAGTAGGCACCTCAATACCACGTTCACGTAAACGCTTAACGATGATACGAGAGGAAAATGCTAGTTCCACAGTATAGTCCGGATACGCTTTACGGATATGTTCTACTACGGAATCAATATTATGTTCACGAGCACTGTCAACAGTGGACCCAAAAGCAACAACTAAAATAGCTTGTTTCATGGAAGTCTCCTTATCTAATTAATAATGTATCTTAATCATACCATAGACGACACCTTAGGGGCATACCATAGGACGTATAAAATGGATATTATAAATATTTTTCATAGTAAAAGTAAAAATCCTCCTCATTGGATTTCCAACAAGGAGGACTTTTACGTATATAAAGGAGTGTGGAGAGATGTATATCTAATTATGTGAGAGATCAAACTAAGAAATCATACCTTGTGCTTCCATACGAGAGTTTGTCATTACAGGTTTTACAGATTCACGAGGCATGGGACGCTTCCGATCAGACATGCGGATAGCTTGGCCTAAATGTTTTAAGAATAAATCTTGTACATACGGGTTTTCACCAAGGCCTTCATTCCAAATCTCTACATTGTACCCTTCTTCTGCGAGCAACGCATAAATGGAATCGGAACGTTCACCGCCGAGATAATCCATTAAATGTGTAGAACCAATGAGCGCTAATGGTACTACTAGTAAATCTTTGTGGCCCATGCGATCTAAGAACGTAAGAGCTTGTTTAAATGTAGGGAATCCATTAGTAGTAAATACTACCACATTTGGTGCTGCGCCGTACATGGCTTTCAATTGCAATGTACTAAACTCCAATTGATTTTGTCCATTCGCCATGAGCACTACAGATTTATTAAGTGCTTTTGTATTAACATGGCGAACAATACTTTCTAATGTAGCTTCATAATCGTCAGCATAATTCTTTACACCTAAAGACGTGAGTAACGGTTTACCAATATTCACTTGGCTAAAACCGTATTCATTGCTATGCAAAAACTTTAATGCTTGTTTACGCATTTGTTGGTAACACTGATCTGCTACTAATGTTACGGGTTGAATGTATACTTCATCAACGCCTTTGCGAGCAAAATCTTGCATAGCCTCTGTGAAAGAAGAAATCTTATCATCGTACTTCTCATTCCACTTCTCTACTAATGCATCTGATAAAAATACACGACGTACCTCCATATCTCTATACATGGAACGTACTTTTTTCTCTATACTGCCAATGGATTTCTCCACAGCATCTTGATAAATTGATCCAAAGGATGCAATAATTATGCCTTTCATATGTGACCTCCATATCGCTCATACATGATACAACCTTCATAACTGAAAATTGTTATCAACTACTATGTAATAATAGTACAAGATTAATGTATAGAAGTCAATGAGAAAAAATATCAAAATCAACCAAAATAATGTATAACCGATGCAACACCACATAAAAGAAGAAAAAATATAACAATAAATTTAATTCGACCTGTAAAGGTATCATACCTTCTCTTGTCGCCAGCTGTGATTTTGCCAGAGCGATTATGACGCCATAGATCAAAGACACAAGCAATACAAAGAATAATAATTAAAATATACTTCAAATCAATCATATAACTTGGTAAAGCAATATAATCGCTAAACAATGAAAGTCCAAAGAAACAATTCCCTAAGATACCAATTACAATTTTAACTATTCGTTGCCTAGCCATAATGACGAGATAATTCACCATTAATAAGCCAAAGAAACCAATTAGAATATTCACAAACATATCTACCCTACTAATTTAAAACCATAGTACTCTAATCTATTTAATATATACATTACACTATTACTTCAAGATACACCAAATGGTGTTGAACGCAAAGGAGTCCAACACCATTTTTTAATTAAGAATCATATTAAAATCTAAAAGAATACTACCCAAACTATCACTAATCCATATAAAAATATGATTGCATGAATTGTTAGAATTGAATTAATTATACTTTTCTTTTTTCTCTCGTCGTCAGTATTTATATATCTATACCTATGTAACCATAATATACAACAATATATAATAACCGCTAATACCATACCTAAATAAAAATATGTATCTGATACAAAATAGTTAATTTCATACAGTTTATTTATTAAGTATCCAGCAATTAATACAGCAAACAATATAAACTCTATTAGGACTTGTGATTTATTCTTTACTTTATACATAAGAAAAATATCATACAATAGCCATATGCTAATGCCTAAAATTAATAAATCATATATCATAAACTATTTCCTATTTCATAGAATATAAACCTAGAGGTCTTTTACAAATTGCTAAGAGCTCTTACCAAATAATAAATAAAAAAGCTTTTCCACCTATCCTAGTATTATGTAGTAAATCGTATACATTCTGTTTTAAAAGAATTTGTTCTCTCTCAAAAAACAAACATAGTCCTTCTCTCTTTTAAATGATAATTTTATTTTACTAAAATGTTATATTTATATTTATTATATAGCATATTTTGATGGGACGCCTACATAACTACAGTAATAAAAATGATGCCCTGTACTTGTGTAGCGACATCAGGAACGAGGAGCAAACAAGTATAGGGCATCATTTTTAATATATTTGTAGTAATATTATGGGGCCCCATCAAAATATGCCTAAATAAAGATCAAATAAAATTACTCATGTATTCACATATTCATATCCTTATAACCAAAAAGAATGTAATTATAAAAGCTAATACTATACTATGTTCATCACATTAATTTCTTTAAAAACACCTTATTTTCCTATACTTCTAGGGGTATAGGGTTTATTGACACCCCTATTACCCTTTGTTACGATTGGCGTAAGGTTATATATATGCAATTAATCTATAGTAGTCTATAAATCTATAACTATTTATATTAGTTTATCTACACTACTAAGATTATTGCATAGACTGTAGTTTAGTTATGGATAGGAGTATTAAAATGAAAAAACAATTAGCATTAGCATCCGCCATTTTAGGTCTAGCAGTATCCGTTGGTGCACCTGTTGTATCTCACGCGGCATACCAATTAAATGAAGAAGTAAAAGATCCTACACCAGCATTGAAAGAGGCATCTACTATTGGTGTTCGCACACATGAAACTAAAGAACTTCAAAATCTTCAAAACAAAGATGCCATCGTTGTTATGAGCTTTGGTACAACTTACAAAGATACTCGTGCTAAAACTATTGATGCTACTGTAGATGCTATTAAAGCAGCTCACCCAAATACTAAGGTAGTTACTGCTTTTACTAGTCATATCATCCGTGATCGTATTCAACAAAAAGAAGGTATTACATATCCTACACCTGAAGAAGCGTTAGACCAATTAAAAGCTGAAGGTTACACTCGTGTAGCTTTAACATCTTTGGATGTTATTCCTGGTATGGAATACAACTACGACGTAGCTGTTTATAACCTTTACAAAAACAACTTCAAGAAAATGACTCTTGGTACTCCACTTATGTACTGGATGGGTCAAGAAGGTCAAACTGATGAAGTTGTACAAACAATTAAAGCTGTTCAATCTCAATTCCCTAAATTAGGTAAAGAAGATGCACTTCTTATCATGGCTCATGGTACTCCAGATCCTTCCAATGCTTACTACTCTGTAATCCAAGATCGTATCCATTCCCTTGGCTTGAAAAATGTATACATCTACACTGTAGAAGGTACTCCAAATCTTGAACAAGTTGTACCTCAATTGAAAATGCACGGTATTAAACATGTTACATTGATGCCATTCATGATGGTAGCTGGTGATCATGCTAATAACGACATGGCAGGCAATGAACCAGATTCCCATAAATCCATCCTTGAAAAAGACGGCTTCAAAGTAGATACATACCTTCATGGCCTTGGTGAAAACCAAAATATCCGTAATATCTTCGTTGAACGTGCTAACGAAGCTTGGGATGCATTAGAAAAATAATTTACTTAACAATTAAATTGTATCGTTAAAAACGTACATAGGAGTACATCATGAAAAAACTACTACTTGGTAGTATCGCTTTGGTTATGATTGTACTAGCACTAGCTGGGTGTGGTAAATCCACATCCAGCTCTTCTGCTACTACAAAGGAATTGACCTATAACGGTCAAACCTATACAGTACCAAAGGATCCACAAAAAATTGCTGTATTATCTAATTCCGTTTTATCTATGCTTTATGCTGTCGATGGTAAAGCCATTAGCCGTGCCAATACAACGGATAAATTACCCCCAGAATTAGAAGCTCTACCCGCTCTTGGTCAAACTGCAAATATCAACATGGAACAACTATTAGGCTTGAAACCAGATTTGGTATTGGGTTTAGTAAATCAACATAAAAAATATGAATCCCAATTACAAGCTAATAATATTCCAACCGTACTTTTTGATTACGATGGTATTAAAGATAATGTACCAATGTTAACATTCCTTGGAGAATTAACCAATCATCAAGACAAGGCTAAATCTGTTATTACTACCTATGAAAGCAATATCACCAAGGTAAAAGATGCAGTTAAAAATCAACAGCCTGCACGTGTTGCCGTGTTACGTGCCACAGGGAAAGGTGTAACTGCCGAAACTGATGAAGCAGTTACTGCATCCATGGTAAAAGAGCTAGGCATGACAAATGTTGTTGCCTCCCACCTAGAGGGTACAACCAAGGACAAAACTGTCCCTTACTCTCTTGAAACATTGACTGCAGATAATCCTGATATTATCTTCGTCGTTACCATGGGTAAAGAAGAAGAAATTACAAAGGCCATGAAGAAAGCCATGACAGATAATCCTGCATGGGCTAATTTGAAAGCAGTACAAAATAACCGCGTTATTTATTTACCTTCCAAACTATTCCTATTAAACCCAGGTCTACAAACACCTGAGGCTATGGCTCGTTTAGTAAAAGAAGCATACGGTATAGACGTTACGTTTTAAAAACCAAAAAGGGACTATAACAGAATGCATTTAGTACATTCTAGTTATAGCCCTTTTTTTCATATCTATTATTCAAACTTAATTATATTTTGATAACTACCATTTCATGCTTTTCATAATGTTTGTTACCACTATAATACTAGTTATCAGTCAACAGCTACAATAAACCCTTCACACGTACATATGGTTTATTGTCAAAGTTATCTACTTGCACGTCTACAGAGAACACCTCTTTAAAAAGTGAATCCGAGGTAATATCCTTTGTGTCTCCTGCTGCGATTAAGTGACCAGCTTTTATAACAGCCATGTAATCAGAGTATTGTACAGCTTGCGTTAAATCGTGTAGTACCATGAGAACTGTTAAACCTTGCTCTTTGTTAAGGCGTTTTAAAAGTTCCATAATTTCAAGTTGGTGATTGATGTCTAAATAGGTTGTTGGCTCATCTAATACAAGGAGTTTTGGCTCTTGTGCTAATGCCATAGCAATCCAAACCCGTTGCCGCTCACCACCAGATAAAGATGGTATCAGTTGATGACGAAGATGATCTGTTTTCGTAATAGACAATGCATAATCTACGATTTCTCTATCCTCTTTTGCCGTATTCTTCCACCAGTTTTGGTACGGATAACGACCACAGTACACCAGCTCCTCTACGGTCATATCCTTTGGCATATTCGGTACTTGTGGTAAGAATGCCATTTGACGAGCCAGTTTATTTTGTGAATAAGAGGATAATGGCTTATCAAAGATGGTTACGCACTCACTAGGACTAGAAATATAACCGATCATAGAACGTAAAAGTGTACTTTTACCACATCCATTAGGGCCTATTAAGGTCGTAACTTTTCCCACTGGAATCGATACTGAAATATCGTGTAAAATATGACGATTTCCTAGGGTAACGGATAGCTGTTTTACAGCAATAGCAGAATTATTTGTACTCATCAGCTATCCCTCCTTAATAGATATAAGAAGAACGGCGCTCCAAAGAAGGCCATGATAATGCCTACAGGAATTTCAATGGGACTCATGAGAACGCGCCCTACTGTATCGCTTACAACGAGAACAAAAGCACCTAATAGTGCAGATCCTGGCAATAGATACGCATAGTCATTACCGATAATAAGCCGTAGCATATGAGGAATGACAAGACCGACAAAGCCGATGAGGCCTGCAATACTTACGGCACCAGCCGCCAACAAAGCTGCTACAGCAGTCATCATAAAGCGCGTTTGTTCAACCTTAAGACCAAGACCTTTTGCCGTCTCATCGCCAAGGCTTAAAATGGTAAGTCGTTTTGCCCCCAAACAAGCTAGGAAAAGACCTATCATGGCGTACGGGAATAAAACCTCAACCTGTGGCCAACTACGAGCCGATAGGCCACCTACCATCCACAATAAAGCACCTTGTACACGGTCTCCGTAAAATACGAGAAGCGCTGATATACCAGAACCTAAAAAAGCAGCTACTGCTACACCGGCTAAGATGATGCGACTAGGTCGCACTCCATTCTTCCATGCCAGTGCATATACCATAAGAGCTGCCCCCATCGCACCTAAGAAGGCTACGAGAGGAACGATGTAATCGTATCCTGGGAACAAAATTAGTACGATAACACCGGCAAGACCTGCACCAGAGGATACCCCTACAATTTGTGGATCCGCCAGTGGGTTTTTCATAACCGCTTGTAATATAGCCCCCGATACTGCAAGACAGGCCCCTACCAAAGCAGCCACAATATTACGGGGCAAGCGAATATTCCAAATAATCTGTGAAGCCGTATCTGTTAATTCATCAGCCCATAACGTTCTCCATATCTCTGCTAGCGATACAGGTGTAGAACCCCAAATAAGAGATATAATCATACAAGCTATAACGGCTATAAGTAAGATAAAAATCACTGATAAACGAAAAGCTTTTCGTTCGTTAATTGATGCCATACGAACCCCCTCTCCATACCGTCATATATCGAATAAGTTATTTTTTTATACTAATTTTTTGACTTAGTACCACCTATTATAGAGATACTACCAGTTAAAAATATTTATTTTTAACTGGTGGTATCTCAAAAATCAGCTATATTACAAGAAAACTAATCTATTACATTGCAATATATCAGTAACTTATCATAAAAAATATATACAGTAAAACCCGAATCGCAAAACTACATATACGATTCGGGTTTTGTATTATTTAGATTCTTTGCCTTCTACGAAGAGCATGTCATTGCGTTTAACGTCTGTGTAAAGCAATGCATTACATACGGAAGCAGCGATTGGGCTACCACCTTTATTACCTTTTACAGTGATGTAAGGAACTGGGGATACTTCCATCAAATAATCTTTAGATTCTGCTGCACCTACGAAGCCTACAGGGATACCAATGATAAGAGCTGGTTTAATGCCTTCTTCAAGAGCAAGACGCAATACTTCGTACAATGCAGTTGGTGCATTACCGATAGCTACGATTTGGCCTTCTAATTGTTTGCCAAATGTACGCATAGCCGCGATAGAGCGAGTTACACCCAATTCTTTAGCCATTTTAGCTACGTTTTCGTCTTTGATCAAGCAGTGTACTTCATTACCGCGAATTTTAAGAGCTGGTTTAGAGATACCTGTGCGAACCATTTCTACGTCAGTGTAAATATTAGCACCATTTTCCAATGCTTCGATACCTTTTTGAACAGCACCAGGGCTCATTCTTACGAGTTGAGCGTATTCAACGTCACCAGAAGCATGTACAGTACGAGATACTACGCGTACTTCATCATCTGTTAAACCTAAATCTTTTACATAGTCGTAAATGATTTGCATACTTTTATCTTCAATCTCTTTAGGATTTTTAACGTAATCCATTAGTGTCCTCCCATAATTTGAAAAATTCATCATTCGATGATACCACGTGGCTTTCAATCTTAACCCGTGGACGATCGATAACAATAACATGGATGCCAAGATCCATGGCTGCTTGTAATTTTGTATCAGCACCACCTACAAGGCCAGAGTTTTTCATAACTACAACACTAGCCTTTGTATCGTGGAACATAATGCGGTTCATATCGTAAGAGAATGGACCTTGCACTGCAACGATGCGCTTTGGACTCACATTGAGGTCTTCCATCATTTGTAACACCTCTGCAGTTGGCAAAATTCGTGTCCATACTTCGCAATCTTGCAAGGCTTCAGATTTGGCAAAGATGTGCATTGTTTTACTACCAGTAGTCAAATACACATGACTGTTATTGTCCTTCGCTAATTGGCCAGCAAGATTAGCTGCTTCCACTTCGTCTACTACGATATGTAATTTATCATACTCTGGTAATGGTACCTCTTTACGTTCAAAGCGAACAAAAGGTATACCTTCGGCCTTTGCTGCATCTTGAGCCGTAGCTGTAACAATAGCAGCATACGGATGACTTGCATCAATTAAGAGTCGTACATTGTGCTCTTTAATCAAGTTTTGCATCGCCTCTTGGTCAAGACGGCCCGTATGTACGGTAATGCCTTTATGGGCAGCAAGCTCTGCACCATATTGACTAACAACCGTAACAAGCACATCTTCACCAGTCCGTTTTTGGATTTCTACTGCTAAGGTACGACCATCCAAAGTACCGGCAATGACCCAAATCATAATTTGTAGCCTCGAGGTGTAATCATACGACCATTTTCAACATAGGTTTGGCTGTTACCAATGATAACAAGTGTTTGCATATCTACTTCTTCTTTTGTGAAGTTTTCAAGGTCAGAAATCACCATATGTTGACCTGGACGACCTGCTTTTTGCACGATACCAACAGGTGTTTTAGGGTCGCGGTATTTAAGGACGATTTCGCGAACTTCATCTAAGTGAGTAACGCGTTTTTTACTGCGTGGGTTGTACAAGGAAATAACCATATCGCCTTGTGCACAAAGGTCAGCACGTTTTTTAATAAGATCCCATGGAGTCATCAAGTCGCTCAAGGAAATTACTGCAAAGTCATGCATCAAAGGTGCACCCAATACAGATGCTGCTACGTTTACAGCACTAAGGCCTGGCACGATATCTACGGAAGGGCGTTTTTCTGCTGGTACTTTGTTAGCAAGTTCCAATACGAGGCCTGCCATGCCGTATACGCCAGAGTCACCAGAGGATACTACAACTACTTGATGACCTTCTACCGCCAAATCAACTGCTTGTTGGCAACGATCTACTTCTTGCATCATCGCTGTACCTACAGTTTCTTTGCCTTCAATAAGGTCTTTAATCAAGTCGAGATATGTCAAATAACCTACCACGCGGTCAGCTGCTAAGATAGCTTCACGCGCTTGAGGCGTCATAAACTCTTCATCGCCAGGGCCGATACCGATTACTTTGATGTTACCTGTGCAATAGCTACCGTTGTTTTGGGATAAATTGTTTTGTGCTGTATTAATGTTCGGCTCTTGGCCGCTAGTAATGCCGTTGTCTCGCATACGTTTCCTACTCCTATAGTTCCTTTTACAAAATTAGATTCTTTTAATTTTTCTTCTTCAATGAGTGGTGCCATCTCGTCCTGTGTATAGAACACAATAGGCCACCCCATAATTTGCATAGCCTCTAAGAGGCCTACTTCATCTTGTTTAACGATGACCGATGCTGCCGTTACAAGGCTCTTTGGTGAAAGCTTATGGGCTGCCAGAGATTGTTGAATAGCATCAAGAATCAATTCCTTCGGCGTGTCTCGACGACAGCCAATGCCCATCGTATAGGTACGAGGGCGCAAAATCAATTGATGACCATACTCGGTTATTACTTTGTCCGTAATGACCACCCGAGAAGCACCCTCTTCAGAGCTTTCATTTTTACATGGCATAGACTCTAGTTGATCTAAAGAAACAACGTGAACCATTCCATGTTCACCAATATGAGCTTTTGTAACTTCCGCTAAATGCTCAGCATTCTCTAAGCTTGCATCGATATAATAATCAACCGGCTCTCCTCCTACGATGGCAGAGTTCACATTGATTAAGGTTTGAAAATCATCCACCAACAGATGCTCATGGCGCGCCAACACGTCAGGCGCTGGCAATCCGTTTACATCCGTTGCGGTTGTAATGACAGGGTCTGCATCGATGGCCAGCGAAATGGACTGCGTCCATTCGTTGGCGCCCCCAAGGTGACCAGATAACAAGCTAATCACATGGTGTCCTACTTCGTCCATAACGACTACAGCAGGATCCTTGGATTTATGCTCAATATATGGTGCAATCATGCGCACTACGATACCGAGTGCCATAATACATAACACTTGGTCGTAATCTTTGAAAATCTGTCCAATATGGTTTTTGAGGGAATCAAAATAGATAGCCTCACCACCAGATGGACGGTTTTCTTTTTCAAAGCAATCTGCATGAGGTGCCACCAAAGACTTAATGCGTTGACCTAACTTTGCACCTCGTTCAGACACAGAAAGAATAGCTGTTCTATTCTTCTTACCTCCCGTCAAAGGCGCAACAGTTTCTAGTTCTTTCATCATACTAGTCCTTAGCACTGCGGTACATGTGAGCAAAGCCTTTGTCGTAAAGCTTAGATAATTCGTATTCACTATCTAATACATGGCTTACTACAATCATAGCTTGGCGCAATACGCCTTCTTTTGCTACGATGTCCGCAATGGTTTCCAATGTGCCACGGATAATGCGTTGGTCAGGCCAAGACGCTTTTACCACGATAGCCACTGGAGTCGTTTTGTCGTAACCGCCCTCGATGAGTTCAGCTACAACCTTATCTAACATTTGAACGCTAAGGAAAATACACATAGTAGCTTCATGAGATGCTAACATGCGCAATTTTTCCTTTGGAGGCATTGGTGTACGGCCTTCCATGCGCGTAATGATAACTGTTTGAGATACATTAGGTAGTGTATATTCTTGTTTCAAAGCCGCCGCTGTAGCAAGGAAAGAACTTACACCTGGCACGACTTCATAAGAAATACCCATGCCAGCCAGTGCATCCATTTGCTCTTGAATAGCACCGTAAATAGCAGGGTCACCTGTGTGAAGGCGAACTACGCTTTTACCAGCCTCAACAGAAGCTTTCATAACAGCCAACACCTCATCAAGGTTCATAGTCGCACTGTTATGGATTTCACAGCTTGGTTTACAAGCCTCTAAAATGGCAGGGTTTACCAAGGAGCCAGCGTAGATAACAACGTCTGCCTCTTGCACTAAACGATACCCTTTGCGAGTAATTAACTCGGGATCCCCAGGGCCTGCGCCTACGATATGTACGTCAACCATATTACTCTCCTTCTGCGATACGCGTTGCAGATACAATGAAAATCGGACTCAATGGGTCTAACAAATGATATGGACCAGCCTTGCGGTAACGGCTGATGGACATTTGGTAACCTTCATAGGTGAAAGGACGACCTTTCAACTCTTTAAGGATTGTATAACCAGTTTCCATCGTTACTGCAGTTACCACTAGACGACCGCCTACTTTTAATAGACGTTGCGCCTCATCCATGATGCCTGTCATACCTCCAGCACTGCCGCCGATGATAACCGCATCAAGTTCAGGCAATTCTTCCATGCCTTCTGGAGCTTTGGATTTGATAACAGTCATATTATTAACATTGAATTTCTTCATGTTTTCATTGATAAGGTCGATACCTTTATCAAAGCGCTCAATCGCATATACATGCCCTTTAGGAGCTGCCAAGGCTGCTTCAATGGAGATAGAGCCTGTACCAGCACCTACATCAAGAACGATGCTATCCTCCTCGATGCGCGCCTCATTCATAACGGCTTTGCGAATCTCGCATTTCGTCATCGGCACGTCGCCGCGAATAAATTCCTCATCAGGAATTCCGAAAAAATGTCTCATCCTAGTACCACCATTACAGAATGACCAAAGCCTTCAAGCTCAGTTAATACCTCTAACGTGGAGTCTACGATTTTTTCATCATCATAGCTCAAACGCTTAAGGGCTGCCGCTCTCGTTTCTTTTGGCCAACCTGCATCTATTAAAATACGCGCAATATGCGCTGGATTATATTCAGGATCCGTCAAGAACCCCATCTTTTTACCTGCTTCATATACGAGCTTCTCTGGTGCCGGTTGGCGACCGTGAAAGCTCATTAAATCCGCATCATGCCACACCTCATTAAGTCGTGCGAAGGCAAAGGTCATAGAACTAATGCCGGGCACAACCTCAATAGGGTTAGCAGTAAATTTCTTTTTCAAATACGGTAACAAGCTGTAGTAGCCTGTATCACCGCTTACCATAACTACAACATCATGGTCGTTGAGCTCACGCTCAATTTGCTCAGCCAGTAAGCTAAGCTTACCTGTCACAGGATATGTAATTTGACCAGGCTCTTGAAAGTCCTCTAAAGAACGTTCACTACCTACCAATACTGTGGCATGTTTAATTAAATTAAGGCCTCTAGGCACCACATAATCAGGATTACCTGGACCAATGCCTACGATATACAAGGTATGTGCCATTGTTCAAGCTCTCCTATCTCTTTTGCATGCTTATCCATTGCCAAAATCTCACCTTTTAAGGTAGTAATAATGATACCTACCTCCGCTTCGTTAGCAATATATCGCTCACTACGCAAAGATGCACGATCTACAACACGTTGGTATACGCCAGTCAGTCCTTCTCGTTCTAAAATAGGGAACGTAGACTCTGTAGTTTGGCAATTAAATAGCTCTTCACACACCGCTTGAGATGCCCCTTCTAAAGCGGCGTAGGCCACGATACTTTCCATGCGGCCATCACTCATGCGATTGTGGGTATGGAAACTACCACTAGCTAATTTTATGAGCTTACCAATATGACCGATGATCAAGATACGCTTGAAGCCAATTTCAACTGCCTTTTCCAGCATAAAGCCGATAAAGTTACTTGTTTCTGCCATTTGGTTCTTATGAATACCCAGTACTTGTTCTGCAAGATCCTGACCAATACGGCCCGGCACGAGAACAGCCGTTTCACAACCATTAGCTTTCATAACTTTTAACTGAGGCACCAACGAGTTTTTGAACCCTTCTTCACTCATAGGCTTAACGATACCTGTAGTACCGATAATGGAAATACCACCTTCGATACCGAGGGTATGATTTAACGTTTTCTTAGCTAAGACCATACCATTTGGTACGCTCACTGTTACTGTTACACCTTGGCCATGTACACAATGCTCTTCAAAGACGATGTTCATCATCGCCCTAGGCCCTGGATTGATAGCCGGTTCTCCTGGCGGCATAGCAAGGCCCGGTTTTGTTACCGTCCCTACGCCAAATCCCGCTCGGAATCGTAGTTTACCAGTATTATCAAGAGTCACCGTCGTTTCCACATCATTGCCATGAGTTACATCAGGATCGTCGCCGCCGTCTTTCATAACGGTCACCTTAGCCTCTGTATCGGATATAACCTCTACGGCTTTAATAGGCACTTCAATATACTGACCTTGAGGATTTTCAATGACCACTTGGTTCACGATGTTCTTATCTAAGAGGGCCAATAAACCAGCTTTCATACCTGCCGTAGCACATGAACCTGTGGTATAGCCACCCTTCATGTCCTCTACTTTCATAAGGCCTCCTACACCGATAGGGTTAGCGACTTCAATGAATCAAACTAACCCTATCTTATGGACATATGTTATTAGGAACGGAAGTTAACGAATTGCAATTCTACAGGAATATCCAATTGTTTTAACATTTGGATTACTGCTTGCAAATCGTCTTTATCCTTACCAGATACGCGCACTTGATCCTCTTGGATAGATGCTTGTACCTTAATTTTCATGTTTTTAATTGCTTTTACTACTTCTTTAGCATTTTCTTTTGTAATGCCTTTTTTAATAGTAATGATTTGGCGAACTGTAGCACCAGCAGCTGGTTCAACTTTGCCGTAGTCAAGATTTTTAATCGCTACGTTACGTTTAACCATTTTGCCTTTTAAAACATCGATAATGGCATTCAATTTATATTCATCATCACCGATGATTTTGATAGTGTCACCTTCAAGACTAATTTCCGCTTTAGAACCACGGAAATCATAGCGCGTACCAATCTCTTTTTTCGCTTGGTTTACCGCATTATCTACTTCCTGCATATCCACTTCGGACACAACGTCAAAGGAACAATCTTTAGCCATTTTATACCTCCTACACCTGAACCCGTTGGGCATGGGGTCCATAGCATTACTTTCATCATCCTCATATTCCAAGTGAAAGTGTAAATGTACACCAAATCGGAATATATCTCTATAATTATACCTTATAACAGGCTTATTTTCTAGGTAAATCGAGATTTTTAATTATAACTATTATTAATCATAGAAGAATTATCCATTGGATATCTATTGAATAAATATATAGATAAATATAAAAAATTTATACATATAATCAATATAGTCAAGAAATAGAAAAAGACTGCACTCTTTCAAATGCAGTCTTAAGGTTATAATTATAAAATTGTGATTTCATCGTAAGTAGGTTGAACTACTAGCTCGCCTTTAGAGTTAATAATCCCCCATTTGCCTTTAATTTTTACAGGGCTGTAACCATGAGAGAAGCTACCAGTACCAGAAATATCTTTCATAACTGGAGTTTCTGTCACTGTACCATCAAGGGATAGAATCTTATAATTACCATCTTTATTATATATCCATGTATACGTATCACCAAGGAACGTTTTTACGTTCATAGATTTATCGCCTTTATAGATAACGCGACCAGTAGCCATATCTACTACATAACGATTTGTATCGTTAGTAACGGACATTTCGTGCTCACCTACAAACTCGATAGAATCGTATTTAAATGGTACCTCTTGCTTACCTGTTTCCATATCAAAAATACCGTATTTATTAGTATCTTTATTTTTCAATGTTAACAATACATTGTTTACATCGATTGTACCAGCTTCATAGTTGCCAGGTTGAATTACATATTGACCTTGACGATTCATAAAGCCTAATTTGCCTTCATTACGAACCAAAGTACCATGTTCTTCCATAGGGTATACATAATCGTTCTTACTGTCGATTACAACAGTACCATTACGATCAATATAACCACGCTTCATACCATCATCTACAAGACCGCCAAGGCCATCAAGATATACGCCACCATGATTATAGAAATAGCCCATACCTACAAGACCTAGAATACCACCAAGGCCAAAGTGACTTACCTTACGGCGGAATTCAGCCAAGCCATTTTTATATGGATATACTTCATTAGATGGAGCATTAAACAATACAGTACCTTTACCATCAATAGCAACTGCTTTGCCATTAGCTTTTACGAAGGCACGGTCCTCACTAAATTTAGTTTCTACATCAGATAATGCTTTAAATTGAGGCTGAATTACTACATTGCCAGTAGCATCTTTAAATCCTAGTTTACCTTTTTCTGTGAAAGCTACATAAGAATCACTTGGATAGCTTTGGCCAACAGTTTTAGGATCGAAATCATTTAGCTCTTTAACAGCCGTATTTTTCTCATTAAGACTGCTATATAAAGCTTCTTGAGCTTCTTTGCCAGATTCTAATACAGTACCATCGCCTTTAATATGAGAAATTTTATTTTTACCTTCCTCAACAAAGAAAGTACCATCCTTCTTACTAGATGCATCTAAGGATTTATAGGCTGGAGCGAGTACAACTTGACCATTTGTACCTACGATACCCCATTTGCCCTTTTCTTTTACAAGACCTAAATAGCCCTGTTGTAGTAAGGAATCATCTTTCAATACCTTCATAGCCTTTTTTACACCTGCTGGTGGCTCTTTAACAGCACCAGAAATAGGTACAAAAGTATCAAGTCGACCAATCCCCACACCTACACCTACGGATGTACCACTAGAACGGCTAGAGGATTTTTCTGTAGTTGTTGTTGTAGATGTAGCAACAGTTGAAGTATGTTGTTCACGTGTAACTTTTGTACTAGTAGATGTTTTTGTATCTTGATTTGTTACTGTTGTACTAGTAGTAGATGTTGTAGTAGATGCTGCGAAAGCACTTGTAGACATAGCCGCCAACACACAAGCGACTAATAAGGATTTCTTGTTAAGATTCATAAACCTCTCCTTTTACAAATTAAACTTAGGTACAAAACAATCATATCTATACCAAACCTATATATTAAAAATATATAAAATTTATTAACATAAATTATACTATAGAAACCTTCAGAAAAACAACAAAGAATGAAAAATTCTTCATTTACTTTTTATTTGATATAATACTATCTATGAAAACAGCAACCATAATTGACTTGATTGTAGATTCTGATGTACATACGCAGTCTATGAATCATATTATAAAACAACAGCATATTTCACAACGTATGAGGCGGCGATTGCGAAATGACGGTATCATAACAGTAAATGGCAATGCTGCTACGTGGAACACCCTAGTACATGGTGGTGACCATCTCGTTATGAAATTGATACCAGAGCAAGAATTTAGTGTAAGCCCTATGAATCTGGATATTGTCTACGAAGATGAGTATATTCTAGTTATCAACAAGGAGGCTGGTGTACTCATGCATCCCACCTCTACGGTACGAGATCATACCTTAGCAAATGGTGTTCTACATTACTATCAAGAGACAAATCAGCATTATGATTTTCATCCGGTTCATCGATTGGATAAGGATACCTCTGGCATTGTTATCATCGCAAAAACATCTGTAGTACAACATGCATTTGATAAAAAGCGAACTCATTTTCATAAAAACTACGATGCTATTGTAGAAGGTCAATTACCTACTAATTCTATAAGCATTCAGTGGCCTATCGGACGTAAACTAGGTAGCATTATTGAGCGTTGTTGTACAAGCGAAGGTAAACCAGCTCACACAGATATAACGGTTCTTAGTAGTAATGCCATTAGTCAAAATATGGGAGACCAATACTTCACACATGTTCAATGTTTGTTACATACAGGGCGAACCCATCAAATTCGGGTCCATCTATCTCAACTGGGATATCCTCTGGCGGGAGATGATTTATATGGTGGTCATTTAAACTATATTGGACGCCAAGCACTCCATGCATCACGGGTTAGCTTTTACCATCCCATGACAGATGAATGGTTAGAACTACAGGCACCAATACCATCGGATATGAAGGCATTACTGACCTACTAAGGTAATCAATATTTACTAAATAAACACTAATACATAAAAATTAACCCACATGGGCCATAAAATTTGACGAATTTTATGCATAAGTTATACAAAAAATATTGGCCCTTTATAGTGTTTCTTGATATACTTAACTTGAATTGATATATGATTGCAATAACACTAGTTTTTTATCTAGCTCATATGCGCTAGAAATACTAGCAGTCACAGTATTAATAACATGATATGACAGGCCCTATGGCCAAGGAGGACAACATGCCATTAGTTACTACTACAGAAATGTTCAAAAAAGCCTATGAAGGCGGCTATGCTGTTGGCGCTTTCAATGTAAACAACATGGAAATCGTACAAGGTATCGTAGATGCAGCCAAAGAGGAACAATCCCCTCTTATCTTGCAAGTATCTGCAGGCGCTCGTAAATATGCTAAGCATATTTACCTTGTAAAACTCGTAGAAGCAGCTCTTGAAGACAGCAACTTACCTATCGCTCTTCACCTTGATCACGGCGATTCCTTCGAAATCTGTAAAGACTGTGTAGACGGTGGTTTTACATCCGTTATGATTGACGCATCTCACCATGATTTCGATGAAAACGTAAAAATCACTAAACAAGTTGTTGAATATGCTCACGCTCATGGCGTTGTAGTAGAAGCAGAGTTGGGCCGTTTAGCTGGTGTTGAAGATGATGTAAATGTATCTGATGCAGATGCTCGCTTCACTGATCCAGAACAAGCTGCTGAATTCGTACACCTTACTGGCGTAGACTCCTTAGCTATTGCTATTGGTACTAGCCACGGTGCTTACAAATTTAAAGGCGACCCTTACCTTGACTTTGATCGTTTGAAAAAAGTTGGCGAATTGTTGCCTAACTTCCCAATCGTATTGCATGGTGCATCCTCCGTATTGCCTGAATTCGTAGCTAAATGTAACGAATTCGGTGGCAACATTCCTGGTGCACAAGGCGTACCAGAAGAAATGCTTCGCAAAGCAGCTCAAATGGCAGTTTGCAAAATCAACATTGATACAGACCTGCGCCTTGCAATGACTGCATCTGTACGTGAATACTTGGCTCAAAATCCATCCGAATTTGACCCTCGTAAATACTTAGGACCTGCTCGTGATGCTATTAAAGGCATGGTAGCTCACAAAATTAAAAATGTTTTAGGTTCTTCCAATAAACTATAATCAATGGCTAGTGGATTTTTAAAAGGAACCTTAATTTTAACCATTGCCGGTTTCGTAGTGAAAGCCATCGGTAGTATTAACTGGATTCTTCTATCTCGCATCTTGGGTGGTGAAGGCATCGGTATCTACCAGATGGCCTTTCCTATCTATTTGTTACTATTACAAATTTCGAGCGCAGGTGTGCCGATTGCCATCTCTATTTTGACGGCAGAACGATTAGCCTTACACGACTTTGGTGGTGCTAAGAGAGTATTCAATATATCTTTTACAATGTTAACCATTACAGGCTTTATCGCCAGTCTTGCCATGTACTTTGGTGCAGATTGGCTAATCTCTAGTGGTCTCATTGCTGAAAGCCGTGCCTACTACTCTATCATCGCGCTCGCTCCGGCAGTATTCTTTGTAACGTGGATTTCCTGCTTCCGTGGGTATATCCAAGGCTATGAAATGATGACGCCAACGGCGGTCAGCCAAATCGTAGAACAACTGTTACGTGTTATCGTCATGCTCGGTGCCGCAGCTATCTTGTTACCTTATGGTCTACCTGCTGCGGCTGGTGGTGCTAGCTTAGGTGCTGGTGTCGGTGCCTTTGGTGCCTTTCTAGTGCTCTTGTACTATTACTACAAATTGCCTAAGGCAAGTAGCACTGGTGATAGTTATGATGGTCCTCGTGAATCAGCTAAAGAAATTTTGTCACGACTCTTAACATTGTCTATTCCAATTTCCTTAGCAAGTATCATGTTGCCATTAACAGCCAACCTCGATTTGCTCATCGTACCACGTCGACTCTTAGATGCTGGTTTCCCCATGAATGAAGTAACAGAACTGTTCGGTTATCTTACAGGTATGGCGGTGCCACTCATCAACTTGGCAACCATTATTACTGCGGCTCTTGCAACAAGCATTGTCCCAGCTATCTCTCATGCCTTTGCCAAACGCGATCAAGAAGGTATTTATGACCGCACTGCAGGTTCTATGCGACTTACATTTATGGCAACTGTACCATTTACGGTGCTATTATATGTACTCGCTGCACCTACAGTAACCTTGATTTATAATGCACCTAAGGCAGAATTAGCAACGCAAATTACTGCGTTCTCTATCTTCTTCCTCGGTGTGCACCAAGTAACAACAGGTATCTTACAAGGCCTCAACAAGCCGCGTATCCCAGTAGTTAATATGGGTATTGCTCTAATAATCAAGGTCATCCTTAACTGGACATTAACGGCCATCCCATGGCTTGGTATCGGTGGTGCTGCTTGGGCAACAGTTGCTGATATTGGCTTTGCTGCATTGCTTAACTTGATTTATATCAAAAAATACACAGGCTACTTCCTCGATATTTCCTTACTTTGGAAAAACGTGGTCAGCGCCGGTGTCATGGGTATACTCATCTTCTTGAGTTACCACTACTTAACAGATATCTTACCAATGTGGGTTAACTTCATACTCACAGGTATCGAAGGCTTATTACTCTACGTTATCATCATGGTTCTTTTAAAAGGACTTAATAAAAACGATGGTGCAAGCATGCCACTCATTGGTAGATTTTTTAGATAATAACTTAAAGAGGTTTAACACATATGTGTTAAACCTCTTTTCTTTTACATCAACTATGACATTACTTTTTACTGGTACTTAATGTTTTATCTTTCATAATATCCCGAATAGTAGGATTTGTTTGTATCACATCTAACATTACAGGTGAAATGCCGATTCCCACAAAAGCCTTATCATTCCAAGCTTTACTATATTTAGCAGCTACATATTGAATTGTATCTCGCAATTTATAGTTACTTACGTGAACATCATCAGGTTTGTATAAATAATACGTATAAACATACTGATTATCATACAAAACCATACCAAATAGTGTTCCATTTTCCTTGTTAGCTTCAAAGTATAAAGCTGGAACACCATTGTTCCAAACTGTAGCATATTGTAATCGCTTATGACCTTTTAAACCATATTTTTTAACAACAGTTCTTAAGTAACTATGCAAAATATTTTGTTTTTCAACACTAGCACCTTCTATAAATGGTTGCTTACCAAATACAGCTTTAATGCGTCCAGACATATAAACATCATATTCAGCTGGGCCTATAACCTCATGTTTCTTGAATTCACTATTTTTTAATACCCTAAATGTATAAGGTCCCAAATGAACAGGATCAGTATATGCTAACACATCACTAGCAGGCTTAATAGAAGGTAAAACAAAATTAGCCAAAGGTCCCATTGTATCTGAAATGGAACGTTGAGTATCACCTTTAATATAATTTTTTATAATATCTTTATTAAGAGATTGACCAATATGATAAGAAATAGTAGGTGTTTTAGCTAATGTAAAGTTAATTGTCCCCACAACCAAATAATCATCAAAGCCTATTACATCCCACGTTGCTTTTTCAAGTCCAGGATAAGTAAACACATCGCCATCTACAAATCGAACTGAGTCTTTTCGCTTTTCTAATCTCTCATTCAAAGTATTCTGTAAAAGAGATTTATTTAAATCAGTATACTCTATATTTGTATCTTCCCATTTAGAACCTTTAGGCTGTTGTCTTGTTTCATATCTAAAATCAGATACGGCGTTAATAGTTCCTCCCACACTCTTAATGGAAGACTTAGACATATGTTTAGGATCAATAGACCAACCTACTATACTTTCTTTCGAGCCTGTAAATTTAATATCAGCCCCATTCTCTGTAATAATATATACACTCCTAGAATGATGTATTGCTCTAGTCAATTCTTGTACTACATAAATATCATCATCTAATTTTTCATTATCATAATTTGGGTCATGTTGTGCCCATTTTTTAACCTCAGACTCTTGGTAGTCATCAACCTTCTTAGCGAATTCTCCTTGAATACGATATTCTTGATACGCTTCTTTCCCAATATCTGGGCGAGCCCCAGGAATATTAACATCAATGGCCTGAGATACGCCTATAGTCCCTATAAAACCAATACAACTTAACAATAACAAACGTCTTAGTATCATATCTCTCTCCTTAAATACATATATTTGTTTATGATTTTAACACTTATTTTATATTTTATCAATTTCACTTGTATAGAAAAATATAGAAAAAAAGTCTGACTATATAGTCAGACTTTATAGTTTATGCTGTTATACCCATCATAGTTAGGATTTCCATAATAATTGGTATAGCTACCACAAATAATATAGTACTAATCATGACAAGTCCTGTAGCAAATGGCAGATCAGCTTTGGATTCATTAGCTACGATTGGTAATACTGCAATAACGGGACCTGCCGATTGTACAACAAATGTAATAATCGCTATTGGTTCTAGGACAATACCTGCTCCATATTGCAATCCCATAATGACACAGAACATGATAATCGGTGAAATCACAAAACGACCTATAATACCGCCAATAGAATCTTTATTGAGCTTCATGCTTTTTAGGCCCGCATCATGAAGTACGATACCAATATAAATCAATGATAATGGGGTTACCATATCACCTAAGTAATTCAATGTAGTATGTAAAATAGGTGCTAAAGGAATTTCAAAGAATAAAAATATCAATGCTACAAAAAAGCCTAACAATGGAGGTGGTAATAACTTTTTCAAATCAAATTTAAACTTCTTACGCTTTGTTTCTGTATCTACTGTGCTATTACTTATACCATCCGTTTTACTATTATCAAAACCTAATTCGGCATTAGGCAGTGGATCTAATTCTATAAGGAATACCCCAACCATCCATACTGAAATAGTGTTACCGATATAATATAACAAGAAATATGGTAGCGCATCTTGACCAAAGAGGGCGATTTGCACTGGCAATCCAATAAATAAGCAGTTATCATTCACCACCATATTGATAAAAATACCACGCCGTCCACGAGGAACTTTCAACATTTTCATCATAAAGAACGCTACGATATATGCTATTACATAAGTTAATGTAACGGCTAGCATCCCATATCGAAGATCCCATAAATCCGATGTATGTAGATGATGCAATACAGATACGAATACACCGGCTGGTAACGCAACAGACATGATAAATCTAGATAAGTTACCACTAAATATAGGGTGAAACATCCCTCGCCCTTTTAGTATATACCCTAGCGAGATTAGCAATACAATAGGTATGATGCTCTGTAAGGATGTAAGAAAAACCATAGTAAACCTCCCGTACAGTTTATTCGTAATCTATCATACCATGTTTTTAACAAAACATATATGTATATAATTTTCCTACAAAAGCAATATGAATTTTAGAAAATGTATCATTCTTAACATATTTTAGTACGTATAAGTTTTATAATTAATTACAATAGTAGTATTATTTATTCACGAATATTTGATATACTAAAATTATACTAATTGTACAATATTTTACACATATGAGGTGATATTATGACAAAACCATTTATTGGTGTATCTGGTAATATCTTACGAGATACTAGTGGTGCCTATGTAGATTTGTTACGTTCTTACGTAAACCAAGACTACCCACGCTCCATCGAAGAAGCTGGTGGCATTCCAGTTATTATTCCTTTTACTAAAAATCTTGATGTGGCTCGCGAAACAGTATCAAAACTAGATGCCTTATTATTATCTGGCGGTCACGATGTATCCCCACTTAATTACGGTGAAGAACCATTACAAGGTTTAGGTGATGTATTTCCAGAACGAGATCAATTCGATTTTGCTTTACTGAAAGCAGCAGAAGAAAAACAAATTCCTATCTTTTGTATCTGTCGAGGCATCCAAATTTTAAATGTATATCGTGGCGGGTCTCTATACCAAGATTTGAAGTATGACGAAAACTGCACGATTAAACATTCCCAAAATCAAACGCCTTCTCTTGGCACGCATACGGTAGACATTGAGTTTGAATCTAAATTAGCTAGTGCCATTGGCCGCTCCACATGGATTACAAATTCTCACCATCATCAAACAGTAAAACATGTTGGTAAAGGATTACAAGTGGTAGCAAGAGCTAAGGATGGTACTGTAGAAGGTTTAGAAGACTCTTCCTATCCTTGGCTAGTAGCCTGCCAATTCCATCCAGAAATGATGTCTGAAAACGACGAGAATGCAAAACGTTTATTTGCTGCCTTTGTAACAGCAGCTCGAGAAAATATAACTAAATAATAGGAAGGTTTTAGTATGAAAGAAACAGGAAAATTTGGCTTTTGGAGTATTGTACTCCTAGGCATCAATGGTATTGTAGGGACTGGTATCTTCCTACTACCAAACAAAGCGTATTCTATCATTGGTTCCGCTAGTTTAGGCGTCCTACTATTTGACGCCGTTATTGCAGGTTGTATCGCCCTTTGCTTTGCAGAAGCAGCTAGCCTATTCACACGTAATGGCGGTCCTTATCTATATGCAAAGCACGCATTAGGTGACTTCTGGGCCTTTGAAGTGGGCGTTCTCAAATGGATTGTAACTGTTATTGCTTGGGCGGCGATGGCCGTTGGCTTTGCTACCGCACTCGGCGCAGCAGTACCAGCATTAAGTAATGATTTTGCAAAAGATGTCATTTCAGGTATCTTAATCATAGGTCTTACGATTGTAAATATCTTTGGTGTTAATGTATCTAAATTCGTTAATAACTTAATTACCATTTCTAAACTTGTTCCTCTTGCTCTATTTATTGCGATTGGCATCTTCTTTATAAATGGTGCTAACTTTTCACCAGTCTTTCCTCAAGACATCTATGTAGATGGATCATTTGCACAAGCAGCAGTTCTTCTATTCTTTGCCTATACAGGATTTGAAGTTATTGCCATTGCTGCAGAGGATATGAAAAATCCTAAAAAGAATTTGCCACGTGCGATTATCATGTGCATGCTTCTTGTATCTGTCCTATATATGGCTATCCTTGCTGTATCAATTGGTGTACTTGGTACTGACTTAGCAAATACAAAAGCTCCAGTACAAGATGCATTTAATGCAATCGTTGGTCCTGTTGGTATGTATATCG
The DNA here is from genome assembly GCF_002959895.1 of Veillonella infantium. GTDB lineage: Bacteria > Bacillota > Negativicutes > Veillonellales > Veillonellaceae > Veillonella > Veillonella infantium. The sequence goes on from NZ_PPDD01000002.1 coordinate 219,000, forward strand.
TATTAATAGGTACCTTGATTTCTATGGGTGGTATCAACTTTGCAGAAGCTTACTATGCACCTCGTGTAGCAACATCCATGGCAGAAGATGGTATGTTGCCAAGTGCTCTAGCCAAACGCAATCGTTACAATGCACCATATGTAGCAGCTATTGTTACAGCTATTGCTAGTGTATTACTCGCATGGTCTGGTTCCTTTACTACACTAGCAGCTATTAGTGCGGTATCTCGTTTTACACAATACCTACCAACATGTTTGGCCGTTATTATCTTCCGTCGCAAATGGGCAGATAAAGCTCGGTCCTACACCATCCCTGGTGGCTACTTAATCCCAGTCATCGCTATTGGCACATCTCTATGGATGCTCGCTCAAGCACAAACTAACCAATTATTATGGGGTCTAGGTGGCTGTATCGTAATCTTGCCATTCTACTACTCCTACTGGAAAAAGAAAAAAGCAGGTCTCATTAAGGACCATGACGAAATGTAAATAATATAAAAAACTACCAGTTATTCACATCATCTAGTAACATTCCTTTAGTAATAAAAGGATACTTCAAAAGATCTATGTGTAACTGGTAGTTTTTATTTTATCTAGTAGTCGAAGTTAAATATACCTAATTAGTAGTATCGACTAATATAAATCATCTTCGATGATGGTTTCCTTTGTTAAATCCTCTTCGATATAGCCAACCTCATCAGTAACTTCGTCTTCGTCGCGTGTATCGATATAGATACTAATAAGCGCTAGTCCACCCTCTTCATTGAGGGTTGCAATGGCACTCATAGGGCCATAAGTTAAGATAAGACCATCTTCTTCATCACGAATGATATGAGGAACCGCATCAAAATGTTGATTCATTAATTGATCAAAGTAATCCTCTACATCGAGACCACTTTCAAGGGTAATCGATTCAGCATCACCCTTTTGAAATACTACACGAGTGTCTTCATCGATATATTGATAGAAATCATCTACATCTACATTCGCTGTTTCAAGCCACATACTTAAGGCTGTAAGCCAATCTTTCACAGTCGTTGGCAGCGTAATAAAAGCATACTCACGTTCATCATCACCAAAGCGAAGATCATCATACTCAATGCTATAATTTTCCTGACTAGAAACGATGCGATCTACAAGGCCCTCATCGTTGACATCTACGAAAATCATGTACACGTAATTATCGCCGCTTTCATAAGAAACAGTCAGACCATGACGGCCCTCGTGAAATAAAGAGTCCTCTTCGTACACATCGGTAATATGCATCACCTTGCATGTAACAGGCACATTATCTGCCTTGATGGACTCCGCCATAGAGGATAAGAACTCAATCGTTTCATTACGATTACGCCCAATAATACCACGACCAGTGGACATGTATTCGCAATCCTCTGACAAGAAAGATTCGATACCGTGAATATCCGCAGATTCGAGAATAGATTTTATCAATAAAAGAGCTTGTATTTCAGTCATACTACGCCTCCTATACATTGTATTAATTACTGCTACTATTGTAACACAATTAAAGCAGGTAATATGTATCATCACTTGATTTTCTATATATTTATCTTATACTTATAAAGTACATGTAGATTTTATATTGGAGGAACCCATGAAATATACAACCATCGTTTTCGATTGTGACGGCACTTTACTCGACACGGCTACAGATTTAGCGAATGCCGTAAATCATGTACTACGTACACACAACTTCCCTGAAAAAACTCTAACAGAAGTAAAAGCAGCTCTTGGTAATGCAGTAACCTATTTAATGCGTCAATGTTTACCAAGTTCTGTAGCAGATAGCGAATTAGAACCATACATTGAGGAATTCAAAGCATACTATGGTGAGCATTTAAAAGATACAACAGCTCCCTACCCAGGCATCCTAGATATGCTTGATGTATTGCGTAAACAAGGTTATAAACTTGCCATCGTATCTAATAAAATCCAAGAAGGCGTTACACCACTAAATAAGGAATATTTTGGTGATCGTTTACCTGTTGCCATCGGTGAAAGACCTGGCTTACAACGTAAACCAGCACCAGACATGGTACTACAAGCGCTAAAAGAACTAGATTCTACACCTGAAGAATCTATTTATGTTGGCGATTCTGAAGTAGACGTAGCAACTGCGGAAAACTCCGGCTTACTTTGCATCGGTGTTACATGGGGCTTTAGAGAGGAATCTCTACACCAAGAACTAGGCGTAACACATATTGCCCGTAAAGCAGAGGATATTCTAGGCATTGTAGAAAACTTAAATAAATAATATCCTAAATTATAGTCATTAACCTATAGCAAGTTCATATAAATCAATCGATTTACGAGTTAAAACCCCAAAAAAATAATCCATTCGGCTCCATTGTATTTGGCATAACTGTATTCCCTTTGGGTAAAAGTATCTTATAATAGATTAATAACTATATAAACTCTTGCCCGATAAAAGAGGCTCCCTATGCTCACAAGTTGACTACGGGGAACCTCTTTTCTATTTACTTTCACGATACCTATTTACCAAACTATTATACGCCCACTAATATAGTGGTCTGCTTGAATATAAAAAGCTGAATCAATATAGCTTATTTATAACTGAACTGCGCATCCATAATCATTTGGCGCAACTGTTCTATACGAATACCTTCAGGTAACTTATGTCGATAAAACTGTAACTTATAGTAGTATCGAGTGTCTTCATAATCTGTCACTAATACCATATCTGTGCGGTACTCTAATGGCCACCCATACATAAATTCAGCTAGTAAACTACGCACGCCATCATTATTGACCTCTATAACATCATGCTTAACAGGCAATACCATCTTAACTGTAGGTTCTGGAATCGTTCTATCTTTAACAATCTGCTTGACCTCTTTATCTAAGGATGCACTACCATTATCAATAGATCTAGCCTTTACATGCATAAATACCCCATCAGAGGTTCTAAACACTCTACCATCAATATCCTTTGTTTCGCCTTGCGTTTCAATAGCCTCCTTTAATACTCGGAATTGATACGGTCCATAAAACTTGGTTTCAGTAATAGCATCTAATGCCTCATCATATTGACCATTATGTACATTCTCAACACGTATAAGAGGTTTAATATCATTGGCTTGTGAAAGCATTGGTGATACCAAACAGAGCCCTAGACTTAGTAATATAATACAACGTTTCATACATATATCCCCCATTGAACTCTAATATTAACTGTATTGTAACATAATAAGAAAACAATCATGAATACGATTACAAAACGAAAAAGGTTCCTATTGGTCACCTAGGTGACTATTAGGAACCTCTAATCTATTTACTTTTATTATTGACAACACTATATTGAACTTGAGGCCTCTAAATGGGTCCAGCCTTTGCTAATCAACTCGAGGATTGGCGGTGATCAATATGAGTACATACAAAGTATTATCGTTAATGATTTCCTTTGGCATACTTGTGGCGACCATTATCATGGCAGCAAAGTGATTGACCTCTAGCTAAAAGCTAGCTTTCTTATCGTGGCATGAAAAAAGGCCCGACAGTGGAGTCAGACCGTTTCTTCAATTTCATTTTCGAGAAGCGAGAGCTGGCGACCAAACCATTTATGCCTCACTTAGATATAATTATATCATATCTAAACAGGGAAAGGAATCATATGGTTCCTTTCCCTATTTTCAATTATAAATGTTCTGGTGCATACGATAGTGACTTACATCACCGACAAGATATTCTCTCACTTGCTATATTATTAATATATTCCTACTGGGCTGACGGATAAGTAGAATTGACTACATGCACAGTAGCACACATCGTGTGATAGCCGACCGTCTGGGCAAAATTTTGTTCAGACGGTCTTTTTTTGTGCTCTCATAGCAAATATGCTAGACAATCTTTAATCATCTCACCTATATGAAAGGAGTTTTCTTATGAGAAATCGTTGGCTTATTGCACTAGCAGCTATTGGTCTACATATATCCATCGGTAGTGTGTACGCGTGGAGCGTGCTTACACGACCTATCATGGCTGATATGGGCTTCACCATGTCACAAACGACATGGACCTTCTCCTTAGCTATTCTGATGCTTGGATTGTCTGCAGGCTTTTTAGGATCTTTTGCAGAAAAAATAGGTCCTAAGAAAAGCGGACTTCTTTCCATGGTGTTCTGGGTGGCAGGCCTATTTGGTACGGCCTATGCTCTTAGCATTCATAATCTTACCTTACTCTATCTTTTCTATGGTATCATTGGTGGCATCGGACTAGGTATTGGTTATATAACACCAGTATCTACGCTCGTAAAATATTTTCCTAAGCGCCCAGGATTTGCTACGGGATTAGCTATTATGGGATTTGGATTTGCTTCACTCATTGCAGGACCGCTTATGCAATTCCTTGTAGCTCAAGTAGGCTTAGTGAATAACTTCATTATTCTCGGCATAATTTATCTCCTAGTTATGAGCACCTCTTCGCTTTATTTGAAAGCACCGCAACAAAAACAACCTACTCGAACTACGAAAGATAAATCCACTATGTATGTTCATAACCATGGTATGCTAGCCAATGATGCTATGAAAACTTGGCAATTCGGTGCCCTTTGGTGGATCTTCTTTGTTAATATTACCTGTGGTATAGGTCTCCTATCCTTAGCGTCCCCTATGGCACAAGAAACCATTGGTATGACACCTGCAGCAGCTGCATCACTAGTTGGTATCATCGGTATATTCAATGGTGGAGGTCGCATTGCATGGTCTACTATCTCCGATTACTTTGGGCGAGCGCAAACTTACATACTGTTTTTTATTATACAAATCATCGCATTCTATTTACTCTCCCAAACCAATAGTGCCCTCACATTCCAAATTTTAATCCTTCTTATTATCACCTGCTATGGCGGTGGCTTCTCCTGTATGCCAGCATATCTTGCAGATCTATATGGTATACGCCAACTCTCCACTATTCACGGCCGTATTCTAACGGCTTGGGGATTAGCAGGCATCGTTGGTCCTATGCTCGTATCATACTTTCACGAAGCAGGATATGGATATACTACTGCCTTAATATGCTTTGCTCTTCTATTCGTATTAAATACAATAATTGCTATAATCTTAAAAATATTCGGCAAACGAGGGCTGCATAACTGATACTTAATTCTAGTACAATAAAAATTGTAAATGAATTATCACAACCAAAATCCCCCAAATTAATTACAAATCGAAAGAGGTTCCTATTGGTCACCTAGGTGACTATTAGGAACCTCTAATCTATTTACTTTTATTTTTGACCGCACTATATTGAACTTGAGGCCTCTAAATGAGTCCAGCCTTTGCTAATCTTCTAGAGATTGGCGGTGATCAATATGAGTACATACAAAGTGTTATCGTTGATGATTTCCTTTGGCATACTTATAGCGACCATTATCATGGCAGCAAAGTGATTGACCTCTAGCTGAAAGCTAGCTTTCTAATCGTGGCAATGAAAAAAGGCCCGACATAGAAGTCAGACCGTTTCTTCAACATTAAATTCTAGAAGCGAAGTCTGGCGTCGAAACCATTTATGCCTCACTTTGATATAAATTATATCATATCTAAACAGGGAAAGAAATTGAAGAATTTCTTTCCCTGTTATCATTGTACGCCAAATAGGCATATATATGTTTATTAGGCTCTACTATTTTATTACTTATTGCAATTCAAGATAAGCTAAGACGTTAATCTTAGATTAAATAAGTCAATATCTCTATTATACATATCTCCAGTATTTAACAACTTTACATCTAACAACATATTTTTTAGTTGCTCCAAAGTATAATAGCCATTTACTCGATATGAAACAATATGACGATATTCATAGTCCTTATCGCGTGTTATAAATTCTAATCTACCCTCTCCATTAGATAATTCATAATCCAATAATAACCCCGGAATACCATCAAACCAGACGAAGCTTTTACTAATCCGAGACAATCTAATCTCTTTATTTAAGGTATGACCATATAAAGAATTAATATACTCAATATGGGTCTCAAAGTTATATGGATCATCTGGTTTGGCATTCAATAAAAAATGCTGTTGCTTATCATGTAGTGGAATCATCTGAAGGACTTGATTTACTCCATGTGGTCCTTTATGCGTTACAGTATAAGATTTAGATTCATATATACTGTCCTTATCTGTCGATTCTGTACGAGTTGAACCATTTAGTACCCGATACTGTAAATTCTTCGACATCGTAATAGTAGAAAATTCGTTAAGTCTATTCAACGAACGTACCGAAGGCAACACATAATTGGCAAGAATTCTATTCGCTTTTATATTACGTTCTGACTCTGATTCAGATCCTGCAACATACGTACCAATACTATGACTAGTATTAGGATTATCTTTGCTTGTAAAAGTAATGCCTACAATAGTACCTTGATTTGATTTATCCAAATTAGTAACATTTAGATTCCAATATTTTGTATTATCTAATTTTTTATAAATAAATGTTCTTTCAGAACCACCTTTTTCAACAACATTATAATCTCTAGCGACATATGTACTGCCAGTAAGACCTTCTAAGGTATAGTTATGTTCACTATTTTGAATCTTAAATACACTTGAAAATGGAACTGTGAACTGTATCCCACTATTTTCTGTATGTTCTATTATTTCTGTTTGTCCATCTATTGGCGTCATAAACTGCTTAAAATCATGGCGTAACGTTTTCTCCAATTCAGCATCATCAGATATCTTACGCCATTCTTTTAATTTTTCAAAAGTACCATCAGCTTTAATTTGATTAATCATAGCCTGTGTACTAGCAATTTGCTCCAATGCGATTTTAGGACTAAGATATACATAATCTTTATACTCATCTTCAGGTATTTTGGAGTTTGCACCAGGTAGGTCTACATCTATAGCATGACAAGATACACAAATTGAACTCAATACAATAGCACTTAATAATAATCGTTTTAACATATACATCTCTCCACAAAAAGTAATTTTAACTGTATTGTAACATAATAAGAACATAATTATGAATACGATTACAAAGCGAAAAAGGTTCCTATTGGTCACCTAGGTGACTATTAGGAACCTCTAATCTATTTACTTTTATAATTAACAGCACTATATTGAACTTGAGGCCTCTAAATGGGTCCAGCCTTTGCTAATCTTCTAGAGATTGGCGGTGAGAGAACGTATGAAAAAAGGCCCGACATAGAAGTCAGACCGTTTCTTCAATTTCAAATTACTAGAAGCGAAGTCTGGCGTCGAAACCATTTATGCCTCACTTTGATATAAATTATATCATATCTAAACAAGGAAAGAAATCGTATGATTTCTTTCCCTGTTTCATTTATAAATCTTCATTATACATACGAATAGCATAAAGTTCTTTAAATCTAGGAGATTCTACTTCCATATTTTTCATCATATAAATGAGTCCCCCTCACCTACAAATCTATCTCAAACCGCAAAGATAGGTACAACTAAATTATCACTAATTAAACTCTTATCAATACTTTGGTTATCAAATTCATCAAAAGCCTATTAACTCTTTGGCATTTACCCCTCACTAAGACACAGGACAGTATTTAAACTGCCCAATACAAAAGATTTTCTTAACATAAGCTCTCCTTAATAAGTATTAACTATATTCTGTATATTGTGACATAATTGAACATCGATACACAAATGATAGCCTAAAATGTTCCTAGCATCACAGAAGCGATGTTAGGAACCTCTTTTCTATTCTATGTTTTTAATGATTTAGAAATTTCGCTGTTAAGCCATACCGATTTATTAATGTACTCATTTAAATCTTTAAAACCTAAGTATTCAATCATATTTCGTAATTACATATGTGTATATAAAGTTTTCCCTCTACTTTAATCAATGGATAGCATTAAATTGGCATCTATATATAAAACTTTTAGTGTTTAATTCCACTTCACTAAAATACTATTTACTATTGAATTTGAATTATTATTTAGTTTAAATAAAATTTTAATCTTATATTTTTTTTGTTGTCACTGAATTAAATAAAGAATCTTGAACACAATTAAATTTATCAGGAAATGACATTATATCGCCATGTTTTAATACATGACTCGTCCCTAATACTCCACGTTTTTGAACTCTTGACCGCTTATCTATTTCTTCGGGTGTCATTTGTGATGCAATTGAAAATAAAACCTTTTCGAGACGATTATTAATCTTTATATTACGTTCCATTTTACGTCTCAATATACCAAAACAACCGACTGGAGATATATATATATCCTCCGGAGCATCATCAGAAATAATTTCTGGTAAATATGTATATTCACACTCCCCTTTTTTAGTACCATAATTTATAAAGTAATTATTATCTAACTCTATGTATTCATTTGTAAACGAAAAAAAACTATATTCGTTATTTAAAGAAATATCATAATTACTAATATCAATATTATTAAAAATAGATTCTTTTTTTAATTTTAACTCTTTAACAAGACGAGTCCCAATCCATTCTATAACAGGAACAGCCCAAGAATTACCTAGACCTTGATATCTATTTGTTTTACGTGCACCATTTATATCTGTGTAGCCATCAGGAAACCCCATTAACCGCTCACACTCTAAGGGTGAAAGTCTTCTGATTCTCTCGTTTTGAACAACAAATAGTGACCCATTATAAGCTGCAGCATTTCCGTTCCATTTTGTACCATATGCGGAATATAGGCAGTCCGTATATTCTCTGAAAACCTCAAAAGTAGAGCCATTTTTTTTAAATCTTAATTCTGGGGGTTTTTCTATTGTGTTTTTAATAGTTTTCTGAATCTCAAACAAAATATTTTCTGGATTAATACTTTTATCAGTAGCAATAACATATAGTCTTTTTCGTTGTTGTGCTAACCCATAAAAACGTGCATCTATAATGCGCCAAGCAACATTCCGTTTTCTCCCTCTAAGAACCCCTGCAGATGGCCATTTATGATGTTTGACACACAAAACATCATCAAGTCCAGCTAAGTATGCTATAAAACTACCAAAAGCGTTAGTTTTATCTCTTAGTACACCCTCAACATTTTCCCATAACACAGCCGCTCTAGGTAACCCCTGTCTAATTCTTAACTCATCATTTTTATTTACAATGTCAACAAATTTTAATGTCAAATTTCCCCTTTCATCATCCAATCCATTTCTTAATCCTGCTAAAGAAAAAGCTTGACATGGAGTTCCCCCACAAATAATATCAGGTAAAGCAATATCATGAGCCTCTAATAACTGAGGAATATTATTCATATCGCCAACATTACAAATTTCAGGGTATTTTTCAGCCAGTAAAGCAGAAGGAAACTTTGCAATTTCAGAAAACCATTCAAATTTAAGATTAAGGTTCTTCCATGCAACTGATGCAGCTTCTATACCAGAGCAAATACTACCAACACTAAATTTTTTATTCACTTATTTCTCCTTTAAATCAGCTGCTTGTTTAATAACATTAACGAGTTCATCTCTCCATCGCTCAATATCATACCAAGCACAACCTACACAACCAGACTCAGCAGCTTTCCCCTTTATAGGAATACTAGAGTCCCAATTTTCATCACCTTTATAAAAGAATGGTATACCGTATATAACTCCACGTTTACCCGTTTGAAAACAAGATCGGCACACTTCTCGTTTTTGTTGATTTCTTTGATTACTTATTAATTGAAATTTATCCTTAATTTCTTGTTCACTCATATTATCGGGATTATCACTTTTGGTATTCTCATCCCATCGTATTTCCGAAAATTTATGATCAGGCAAACAATGTGCTGATGATTTGGCCTCAAAAGCATCAAAGTGATTAAGCGTTTTCACTATCCGATTTCTTAATTTAGGGCTCCATGTTTCATATCCATTTCCACTATTTATAAATCGACTAACCGGAAGTAACATTAAATGAGTCTTATTAGATTGACACTTTTCACAATATCGCTTTATATCTGTAGCTATTGTATAGCCAAACTCCTTTAAATCTTGAATTCTTCTAGCCCAATTAGGATTTTGAGGAAGTTCACACGCTTGACATTTCCATTGACCATCCGATAAAGCACTGAAAAATTCTCGAGTAACTCCAGCATTTTTCTTCTCTTCATCCCACCATTTCATCTCTTGTTCCAACCACTTAGAATAATTCTCTGGTTTTAATTCCTCATAAAGACTATTTAAGTACATTAATAACTTTTCATGTTCATCAGGTTGAATAGAAATACCTGTTCTACGATATTCAACAGGTACCCAACGTTCCTGAATCATTCCATCATAATTAAAATTAACCATTAAATATTCTTCAGAGGCTTTACTATGAATTTTACGCTCATTAGAAATAATTTTAAATTTATTATCTACCATGCTATTAACCCTCATTTTCCTAAGCTAGTTCGACTTTTTTTAATTTTACTACAAATATCTATGTTTTAAAACCCACTATAACACTGATTTTTTATGAGTATAAATTCCTGTATAATATATAGCGTATATTGTAAATATTTATAATTAAAGGTAAATCCATGCTAATCTACTCATCTACAAAGAAATCATTCATCCAGGATTTCGAGCAAGGTATCTTGGTAAAAAAATTACATCAAACGTTAACAGAAAAATATCGTCGTGTTGGTGAATCTGAGATTCATTCATGGCAAACTTCTTTATCTTATATGGCTAATGTTATGCGTGATTTTGCCATACCAGACTTAGCTGGTGTTGCGATTGAGTATATTGTTCCAAATACTCAAAAACGGGTAGACTTTATTATTACAGGATTGGATCAGCAAAATAAAGAACATGTAGTCATTGTCGAATTAAAACAATGGAGTGAAGCTTTCAAAATAACAGATAAAGATAATATTGTATCTACCTATCTTGGTGGTGGTATTCGTGAAACAACGCATCCCTCCTATCAAGCTTGGTCCTACTGTAGTCTCATTGAAAACTTTAATGAAGATGTGCAGAATCGACCTATTGAGCTTCATCCATGTGCCTTCTTACATAACTTTGATGAAAGTATTTCACCAGAATTGCGAGATCCTATTTATCATGGAATACTAGATATATCTCCAATGTTTACATTGGGACAAATGGATAGACTCCGTGATTTTATAAAAACGTATATTCCTAAGCCTGACACTACAAACATTATGGAATCAATAGAGCATGGTAAATTAAGACCATCTAAAGCTCTACAAGATTCTATATTAAGTATGCTACAGGGTAATAAAGAGTTTGTACTTATCGATGATCAAAAAGTTGAGTTCGAACGAATTAAGAGTACTGCATTAGAGGCTATTAAGAATAATAAAAAGACCGTTTATATTGTTCGTGGTGGTCCAGGTACCGGTAAAAGTGTTGTGGCTATAAATTTATTGGCAGAATGTATTCATAGTGGTTACATGGCACAGTATATTACTTCAAATGCTGCTCCACGAAATGTATATAGTGCCATACTACAAAAAGGATTAAAAAAAACAGAGATTAAAGCACTATTTCAAAGTAGTAGTACATTCCATACACGTTCTAAAAATGCACTTCAAATTGCAATTGTCGATGAAGCTCATCGACTACGTGAAAAATCTGGAATGTACCAAAATGAAGGTGAAGATCAAATCAAAGAAATTATTAATGCATCTCTATTTAGTGTCTTCTTTATTGATCGAAATCAGCGTGTTACCTTCAAAGATTCCGGTACTATCGATAAGATATTAAAGTTTAGCCATGAACATAAAGCACTTATCTATGAAGGAGCCTTAGAATCTCAATTCCGGTGTAATGGCTCTGACGGTTATTTAGCTTGGCTAGACAATGTTCTTCAAATTGCCGAAACTGCAAACTATGATGGTTTTGAAGGCGATTATGATTTTAGAATCTATGATAATCCTAATGAAATGTATGATGCTATAAAATCAAAAAATGAAATAAATAATAAATCTCGAATTCTAGCAGGATATTGTTGGAACTGGCCAAAAGAAGGTCGAACAACGACTCTCGTAAAAGACATTCAAATTCCAGAACATAATTTTGGAATCAGTTGGAACTTAGGAAATTCTACCACATATGCAATAGACCCAGACTCTATTAATGAAGCTGGATGTATTCATACTACTCAAGGCCTTGAATTTGAATATGTAGGTGTAATTATTGGTGATGATTTACGTTATGAAAACGGCAAACTCATTGTAGATATTAATAAACGCGCTAAAACTGACCAGTCCATAAAAGGTATTAAGAAGCTTTTTAAAGAGAATTCTGAAGAAGCACAACGTATTGCTAATGAAATTGTCAAAAATACATATCGTACATTGATGACGCGTGGGCAAAAAGGTTGTTATATCTATTGTACAAATAAAGAGTTAGCTAACTATTTTAAATTAGCCTATAGGCATCAATTAAGTTATACCTATAATAATGCACAAATACTTTTAGAATCACAGCCTAAAGCTGCTGACAATAACAGTAGCAATTAATAATGGTTATGTCCTTGTAGTACATGTCACCCATAAAGGTAACATATATAATCAGAACCACCCGTAAAACGGGTGGTTTGCTCACGGGCTATAAGCCCGTAGTACTAGGCCAGCGTCTAAAGGCGCTGGCTTTCACTACGTTCAAGCCGCATAGCCATTGACTCGTAACGTTCCCCTTAAAGGGGATATGTATTACTTGCTACCCTTAAAAGGGTCCTCATATTCTTTTACACTAAGTTTATCTTTCATTTGGTCATGTAACTCTTGCTCACGTATATATTTCTTTACTGTAGCCTCATTTAAACCTACTGTACTAACATAATAGCCCTCGGACCAAAAGTGTCTATTTCCAAATTTATACTTTAAGTTTGCGTGTTTATCGAACATCATTAGTGCACTTTTTCCTTTTAAGTATCCCATAAAAGATGATACTGAAATTTTAGGTGGGATTAATACTAGCATATGCACATGATCAGCCATAAGCTCCCCCTCTATAATCTTGACGCCCTTATATTCACATAAACGTCTCAATATTTCACGT
>NZ_PPDD01000003.1 GCF_002959895.1 Veillonella infantium
GGCTGTAACAGAATGCGGTTTTACCGCATTCTAGTTGCAGCCCCTTTAAAATATAAGAAACACCAAGAAAATTAGATTTGTAAAATCGTATGTTTTCTTGGTGTTTCGTGTTTTTAGACGCACTTAAATAGGCCTTTAGGCCTATTTAAAAATCTCTTGGTTTACGCAGTTTGTTTTGCAGTAAATAATGTTGTATTAACTCGTCCTGCTTGTATTCTGTTATGTAACTTGGCTAAATTAAATCCCATGGACAAGAGATATAGCATCTTATGCACGTTTCCACTGCCACGGTGTAAAAATCGTCTAAATCCAAGATCTTGTTTTAACACACCAAATGCGCCTTCCACTTGAATGGAACGGTTCATTCGTAATTGAATGCCTGTATCACTGAGTAGCCTATCTTGGTTCTCTGCCAATACGGTATCATACTCAGGTGTAATCTCAATTCTTTTTACTGGATTTTTTGTCGTTGCTTTTACATACCGTTGGCATTCCTTTTTGTATCCACATCGGTTACAAGACTCACAAATATATACCTTTCGCTCAGATACAAATCCTGTTTTGTTTTCCGCCTTACGCGTGAAGGCATATTTTAATTTACGTCTTTTTGCACAGATAAATGCATCTTCTTCAGGTATATACTCCATATTACGAGCTTTGCTAATATCCTTGGTCCAAGTCCTAGTTTTCGCTTTTTCGTAATATTGAGGCTTTATACAAGATAGGTAATGGTTGTTCTTTAACCAAGTTAAGTTCTCGTGGCTATCATAACCAGCATCAGCTACCACATATGTGAATCGGTGGCTATGGATCTCTTCTAATTGCTGTACAAATGGAATTAAGGTATTCGTATCGTTGGGCTTAGGAAATACACCAACTCCCATAATATATTCAGAATGAACGGCTAATTGTACATTGTAGGCTGGTTTAAGCTGCCCATTACGCATGTGGTCTTCCTTCATATGCATAAACGTCGCATCATGATCTGTTTTAGAATAACTGTTGCGTTCACCCATAATATACAACTGCTGTTCGTATTCTTTGCGCTTCTCATATAAAACTTCTGCTCGCTCATACAACCGTTGTAATGGTGTTTTATGCTTACCTTTTCCTTGTACGAGCTCCATATGTTGTACTTCAATTTCTTTAGCTAGGAAGGTATATATATATTCATCATTCATACAATGGGTATCTAGCCCTAATTCATTCCAGATGTCTTTCTTTAATATAGCTAATTTTGAGGGTAATGTATCTAGTCTTTTTTGCACTGCTTTTCGCCAGACAAATGTGTACTTGTTAGCATTAGCCTCTAGTTTAGTTCCATCAATAAAGACTTCATTAAATGTTAAGGTATCATGTCTGTTAATAGCTTCCATCAACTGTGAAAACAGATTCATTAAGATATCTAGTGTACAACGGGCAAAAAATCGTTGGAATGTCATATGACTTGGGGCTAAATAGCCTTGAAGAAGCCACATATAGTTAATATTTTCTTCGCATTGTTGTTGTATCATACGTGTAGAATACACGCCGTTGGACATAGCATAGACAAAAATTTTGAACAGAATATGCGGTGGTACTTTAGATTTTCTCCCTTTAGGAGAATACAAATGCTGTAACTCTTTATAGTCTAATTCCTCCAATACAGCATCAAGTAACCGCACAGGCGCTGTTTCTTTTATCAAAATGCCATAATCCAATGGTAAAACTAGTTGGCGAGGCATTACTAGTTTGGTATAATTAGGTTCATTGGTATGGTTTTTGTTCATAATTTAATTATACCAATGAAGAGGGCCCTTCGGGGCCCTTTTTTCTTAGAAATATAGAAAAAAGCTGTTAGTTGATCATATAAAATCAACTAACAGCTTTTCTAGTGTTAAGGGGCTGTTTTGTTACAGCCCCTGCGTCTTTGCGTCTGGCTCTGTAATCACAGTTACTTTGAACTGCTTTATTTCAATTAAATTTTCTTGTCTGCATTTCGGACAATAGAGGGGGAATTTTTTTAATTCAGTATCTTCCCTTATCTTTAATCGTGTTTTATTTCCACATACAGGACACAATATCCACTTGTAGTTTATAATAACTATCTCCTCCTTTACACTTTAATTCAAATCTTTATTAAAAAATATTTCATCTTATTTAACAAGAAACCATATTTATATAACAACATAAAATACACTAAGTTATTTTATTGAACATATATCGTACTTTATCTATCCGACTATTTGGACGACGGGGCTGGCAAACAGGTTCACCGGTAGTAACATGGTACCCTTTTAACTCTGTTAAACAAACACTACGTCCATTTGTAAAGAAAGTTAAATCACTACGATATTCTTGAATACACCGAGCAGGGATTTCTCCACTAAGAATGACCTCATTATTTTTCAATTGAGTGTCTACGATGTTCGCACAATATTTAGGAGCATCGTTGTATGCTCGTGAAAGATATTCCTGTGGCGCATAAATTTTAAAACTAAGATATGGCTCTAACAATTCTGTTCCAGCTTTTTTTAAGACTTGTTCCAATACAATAGGAGCAAGCATCCGAAAATCTGCTGGGGTACTAACAGGGCTATAGTATAAGCCATACTTAAAACAGATTTTACAGTCCGTCACATTCCAACCATACAATCCTTGTTCACAGCCATAGCGTATCCCCTCCATAACTGCATTTTGAAACGATTGATTTAAGTATCCAAGAGAAACCGAGCTCTCATACTGTACTCCGCTCCCTAATGGAAGCGGTGCTACAGATAGACCAATGGAAGCCCAGAAAGGATTCGGTGGAACTTCGATGTGAATGGTATACTCTGCTTTTTTTAACGGTCTTTCCATATAAATGACTGTAGGCTCTTTTATTTCTATCTCCACATGATACTTTTCTTGCAGCAGAGCACAAGTCACTTCCATTTGTACTTTCCCTAAGAAAGAAAGTATGATTTCATGTGTCGCAGAATCCACATAATATCGCAGAAGCGGGTCACTGTCGGAGATTTCTAAAAGTGCATCAAGTAACATTTCCCTTTGTTGAGGTTTGCTCGGTTCAACAGTCGTTTGCAGCAGAGGGAGGGGATTTTCAATTCTCTCTCTCTGTGGCAATAGCTTTGTATCTCCAAGAACACTATTTAACTTCAAAAACTCATTCTGCAAAATAACAATTTCCCCGGAATAAGCCTTATCGATTTTACATAATTCACCATTTATTGAAGTATACATTTCTGTAATTTTTATTTTTTCCTTTTCCGATATTCTAACCGAATCTCGCAAATGCAGTACGCCACTATAAAGACGTATATATGCAAGACGCTGTCTTTTTTCCGAATACTCAATTTTGAAAACTTTTCCGCAAAGTTCAGACTGACCTCGATGTGTTGATGAATAAAATTTATTCGTAATCACTTCTATAAGGTTATCAATCCCTATATTGTTTTTTGCACTTCCGTGATAAACAGGGAACAGGGAACAATTATGAAATCTTATGCTTTCCTCTTGTTCGAGTTCTAATGCTTCCAATAATTTCCCAGACGTATATTTCTCCAAAAGGTAATCATTTCCTTCTATTACCATATCCCATTGTTCAGATTCGGTAAAGTTCATTACACGCATATTAGGATGCAGTTCTACCTTCTGTTTGATTACAATTTCCGCAGAAAGTTTCTCTTTAATATCCTGATAAACCGTTGATAAATCAATTCCATTTTGGTCAATCTTATTGATAAAAAAGATTGTGGGAATACCTATTTTCCTAAGTGCATGAAACAATATACGAGTTTGTGCTTGTACGCCATCTTTTGCAGAAATCAGTAGAATTGCCCCATCTAATACTGATAATGAACGATATACTTCTGCTAAAAAATCCATATGTCCTGGCGTGTCTATGATGTTTATCTTAGTATTTTTCCACTGAAAAGAGGTTATCGCCGTCTGAATTGTAATTCCTCTCTGACGTTCTAAAAGCGTATTATCCGTTTTCGTTGTACCTCTGTCCACGCTTCCTAATTCTGTAATCGCTCCACTGTTATATAATAAGCTTTCTGTTAAGGTAGTTTTTCCCGCATCAACATGAGCTAAAACTCCAATATTAATAATTTTCATGTGATTTTCCTCCATTCAAAAGCCCAAAAGGGCATAAAAATCCCAGTGATAAATACTCTTATCACTGGGATTTTTATGCATAACCATAGGCATACAAAGCATACAGATATTCTCCGGATACTTTAGAATCACATGATAAAGGTATTCTTAAACTGGGTACAAAAAACTAAGCCCTCCTAAAAAAGGACATCCAATTATTTGTTCCCACTATCAAATTGACAGTTTATTTAAGAATACCTTGCCGCATATTTATTAACTCCTTTTAAATAGATACTTAAATAATAGCACGTAAGAGCATATTTGTAAAGGAATCTCCAATTTTTTATCAAAGAGAGTACGTGATTACAAAATAGCTGTAATAATGTACCAATATTTGTTATTCTATAATCTTCCAATTACTCCCGTTCTTTTCAAGTACCAAATCAAATTGAGATACCTGCGTTGCTTTGGTCTGCTGGTCGATATACTCCACTGTCAGCGATACCGTGACTTGATTATCCTTACGATTGTGAATAGGATTTACCAGTTCTTGAAAGATGTACTCTTTTCCGATTGGTTTTAATATCCCGTCATTCACATAGTAGGAAAGTTCACTGGCTGTCGCTGTAGGATAGAGCTTGAAGAACGTCGTTAAAAACTCATTGATTTCATTGGTTGTAATGGAATCAACCGTCCCCTCACTTTCAATGGCTTTTGGTTTATAACTTGATTTCTTAGGTATGTTGGTAATGGTCGGATTCTTAACCAGTACCATATTTCCAGAACCATCTACATAGACACTCACTATATAAGCAGAGTGGACGGTCTTTGTATTTTCTCCCTCTGTAATGAGCTGGTCTACACTGTAGGTTACATTAAACTCATTGTCGCCAGTTGGCTCTACCGTCCATATCTGAAATCCTCTTACACCATTACCTATCTTGTATAAAGCCTCAATATTACGAAAAAGCGAAAACTAGGACTTGGACCAAGGATATTAGCAAAGCTCGTAATATGGAGTATATACCTGAAGAAGATGCATTTATCTGTGCAAAAAGACGTAAATTAAAATATGCCTTCACGCGTAAGGCGGAAAACAAAACAGGATTTGTATCTGAGCGAAAGGTATATATTTGTGAGTCTTGTAACCGATGTGGATACAAAAAGGAATGCCAACGGTATGTAAAAGCAACGACAAAAAATCCAGTAAAAAGAATTGAGATTACACCTGAGTATGATACCGTATTGGCAGAGAACCAAGATAGGCTACTCAGTGATACAGGCATTCAATTACGAATGAACCGTTCCATTCAAGTGGAAGGCGCATTTGGTGTGTTAAAACAAGATCTTGGATTTAGACGATTTTTACACCGTGGCAGTGGAAACGTGCATAAGATGCTATATCTCTTGTCCATGGGATTTAATTTAGCCAAGTTACATAACAGAATACAAGCAGGACGAGTTAATACAACATTATTTACTGCAAAACAAACTGCGTAAACCAAGAGATTTTTAAATAGGCCTAAAGGCCTATTTAAGTGCGTCTAAAAACACGAAACACCAAGAAAACATACGATTTTACAAATCTAATTTTCTTGGTGTTTCTTATATTTTAAAGGGGCTGCAACTAGAATGCGGTAAAACCGCATTCTGTTACAGCC
>NZ_PPDD01000004.1 GCF_002959895.1 Veillonella infantium
GTCAAAGACGATTCACTATAACTATTAATTAGTAGCACTTAAAACAGTTGAACTTTCAAATATATGTACTAATAAACTATAGAGAATATATATGCTATAAAGTGGATAGGATATATTATTGCTTTAGCTGACTAAAGAATATATAATAAAAGTATCTTTCATGAAAATTTCACATAAAGAAGGGGAGACTATGGTTAGTAAAAAGGTTATTATCAAATCTTTAGTATGTACAGCGTTGACATGTAGTTTTGCTACATGCGCAATAGCAGCAGATAAAGATACTGGGGAAAACGTTCAATCAAGCTGGATGGATCGTACTGATATTGGTATTGGTTTTAAAGGAAGCCAAGAAGATTCCTATCATGATTATGCAATGCCTAATAAGCAAATGACGGATAATAATTTAACGTATGATACACGATTCCATTACCGGAATCATAACTCCAACCATAAAGTGAATACACAGTATTTTATAGAAACATTACAACCCATAAAACAATATGGTAAAGATGGCAAATCCATGGTGTTTGTACAAGGTCGATTAGATGGTAATGGTGGTGAAAAAATTTCCACTAGTGCATATTGGAATGGTCCTGACGCATATGGGAGCCTGGCTGATGTTCAACAGTATTATATTGATAAAGGTGAAGTAGTAAAACATGATACTCTTGGTCTTGTCGGTACTGCTGGTGTTGGTTATCGTCGCCTTAGTATAAATGAACACGCTTACGTCGGAGCCAATGTATTCTATGACTATGCTTTTAAAGATAAATTTTCCCGGGTTAGTGCAGGTTTAGAATATGTAGCTGGTCTAAATACGATTAGTGTCAATGTATACCGTGGACTATCAGAAAAAAAGGTGGGTCCATATCAATTTAATACACCTTTACGTCAAGTGCCGCGGGCAATAGATTTTCATGATAGCTTTAGTACACCACCTGATGGTATTCATACAACACCTCGATATTCTTATGAACATGTATTGGATGGCTTTGATATACGATATACACGTGATTATAAGAATGCTCGTTGGCTATCTAGTTATGTGGAAGGATATCACTGGAAAACAAAGGCACCAGGAGAACAGCCAACAGAGATGTTCTATATTGACCAACATAAGTGGCAATCTATACATGGATTAAAGGTAGGCGCTAAAATGAATGTGACGCCTCATATCTCTGTAGACTTAGGAATTGGTAAAAGCAATATTAGTTCTGTAGAACCTTATGTATCTGTTATGTATACTTTAGGTAAGTCTAGATATGCGTACTTTGGTGGTAAACATAGTGAAAATGTGATGACTTCGGCACGTTCTAAGATGTTTGATAAGGTTAAACGCAGTGATATGAAGGTTGAGTATTATTGGGAACAAGACTTGCGTGACGGTCCTTGGGATCATTTATAATTAGAATCGTATTAATTATGATTGTTTATAGTTCTTAATAAATCTTAATGAATTGGTATCTATCTATTATTTAGAATAGGTGGATACCAATTTTATTTTATAGTTCTATGAAATATTGCGTATAAATGAGCATTTGAAATATAAATGGTAAATCTATATGATTTTTGCTAGATAATTCTTAATTTCATATATTTTGGAAAAATTCATCAAAAATTAGAAAAAAGTACTTGCATTAGCAGGTTACCTCATGTTAATATATACGAGTAGTCAACGAGAGTTGATACGCGGCCCCGTGGTGTAGCGGTTAACATGTCGCCCTGTCACGGCGAAGATCGTCAGTTCAAATCTGATCGGGGTCGCCATTTTTTTTTACAAAAAAACGTGCCTCGGTAGCTCAGTTGGTAGAGCAACGGACTGAAAATCCGTGTGTCGACAGTTCGATTCTGTCCTGAGGCACCATTTGTATTCCATGCGGTTGTGGTGGAATGGCAGACACGCCATCTTGAGGGGGTGGTGAGCGTACGCTCGTGAGGGTTCAAGTCCCTCCAACCGCACCAAAATATAAGGACCTACAGTTTACTGTAGGTCCTTTTTGCTATATCCATCTAGGCAGAATTTCATATTATGTGTACAATCATAGTAATTAATAATATATATTGTTTTGGGAATGAGAGTGTTTTATGAAATTTAACTATGGCGATACATTGCGTATCCGAAATGAGTTATATACGATCCTAGGCAAAATTCGTTACATTGATACTCATAGGAGAATTTGGTATAAGTATAAGCTTGTTAAACACAAGAATAATGCTGAGTTTTGGATCAGTTGGAATGAAAAGCGTGATGTATATCAGTTTACAAAGTTATGTGGCAAAGTAATACCATCTGATATGAACGTAGTTCATCGAAGTTATCAGATGGCAATAGGTACAAGAGGGGATATAGATACAGATATAGATATTGGTGCTTTCTCTCGTTATGAAGAGTATGAAGATGATAAGGGTACTCATATACTTACTATTGAAAAACGGGTTCATACGACAGAGTATTCCAAAGGCGTTTATGTTGATAAAAAATATGTGTTGCTTGAAAGCAATGCAGAGATAACTAAGCCTATTCTAGATAAAATGGATACTGTTAAGAAGGTGAGATTCATAGGGCCAATTATTTGGTTTTTGGCAAATTTTTTTAAGAATAAATAAAAGGTAGCAACAATATATGTTGCTACCTTTTGGTTTGCTCTAGAATTTAGTTGTTAGCTGTTTGCTTCAGCTGGTTGTAATTGTTCAAGTTCTGCTTCTTTAGCATCTAATTCTTTTGCGCCGAAGTGTGCAAGTACACAGAATGTAATGCAAAGAACACATGCTACTAATAAGAGGTAGAAACCTGCATTCCAACCAAATTTGTCTGCCAAAACACCAAATAGAGTTGTACCAAGGTTGGCACCTACGATGTAACTCATGAAGCCACGAAGACCAACGGCAGAGCCTACAGCGAATGGCGGTACAATATCCATAGTTTGTACAGATGCTAAGAATTGAGGAATGTAGATTAGGCAACCTACGACAGCAGCAAAGAATGTAACCCACAAGAGGGATTCACTTTGCCAATAGCCAAAGATACAGAAGAAGATAATACTTACTGCAATGATTGCTGGTGGCATACGATAACCTTTAAAGAATTTATCGGAAATATAACCTGCAAAAATTGTTGAAGGAATGGCTGCCCATTCAAAGAATAAGAATGCGATAGACATTTCTGCTTTAGAGAAGCCTTTCACTTGTAATAAGTAAATAGGCAACCATGTAAGCATACCGAAACGAATCATGTAAACGAATGTATCAACTAGAGACACATACCAAGCATTTTTATTTTTTAATACATATTGTACAAAAATTTGTCTTGTGCTTAGGTGAGGTGCTTCTGCACTTCTATGTGCTTTATGAGATGTATCGGCAATGATTTCACTAGTTGGTGGTAAGCCTTCTCGTTCTGGACTTTCTTTAATCAAGAAGCCAATAATAACAGCTACTACAATCGCAATAATTGCAGGAATACCATAGCTACCTAATTGCCAGTGATCAGTAGTGGTGAAGTATAACGCAGCAGCTACGATTGGTGCTACGATACCGCCACCAAGATTATGGGAGATATTCCAAATTGCTCCAAAGCGACCACGTTCTTGTTTTGGATACCATTTAGCGAGTGTGATGAAGGATGGGCCTACACCAAAGCCTTGGAAGAAACCATTAAGAACTACTAATACTAAGAAGAAAGCGAGGCTATCGGCAAAGCTCATAAAAATATTGATGATTGCACAGCAAATAAGACCGAAAGCCATAAATTTTGCAGGACTTGCTTTGTCAGCAAGACTACTCATGAAGCCTTTACTTAGACCGTAGGCGATAAGCATACCACTAGATAGCAAACCGATTTCCGTTTTGCTCATGTGTAAGATATCTGATAAAAAATGAGTTGATAAGGCAAAGTTGTTACGAACGATATAGTACGCAGCGTAACCAATAAATATACCGGCTAGAGATTGAAATCTATATTTGTAATATAGATTCATAATCATATTCTGTGGAACCGATGGTTTTGCCTCTTTTGGTTGTAGAAATGAAAACATAGTAATTACCTTTCTTTCATAATAACCAAATTCTAGTGCACTGCTAATACTACCATTTTTAGACGATTTATGTAAATGATTAATGGTACTAAATTAAGCGTTAGAATTATAAAATTAATTGATATATGATTATTTTACAAAAAAATGTTATTTATATGTATATAGCAGGATTAGGATATAGTAACATGTGGTAGAAATACTACATTCTATAGGTGCTGAAATTTGTTGTAATGATGATTTAGAATTTGGTATAATTATACGGATGTTAAATAGCTCTTAGTTATTGTTATTTTAAGGAGATTGTATATGAAAGGTTTTACTAAACGTGCTATCCTCGCTGCTTGTGTTGGTGCAGCCATGCTTATTACTGTAGGTTGTGGTTCTAATCAAAGTTCTCAATCTACTCAATTGACTTATAATGGTTCCTCCACGTTGGCACCAGTTATTTCTAAAATCGCTACAGATTTCACAGAGAAAAATAAAACTTGGAATCATGCAGATAGCTCCTTGCCAGATAAAGATATTACTATTTATGTATCTTCTGGTGGTTCTGGCACTGGCATTAAAGCCGTTATCGATGGTACTGCGGACTTCGGTTTAGTTGCACGGGAAGTAAAAGACAGCGAAAAAGCAAAAATTAAAGATTACAACGAAATCAAAGTAGGTATTGATGCGTTGACAATTGCCGTAAATCCTGAAAACCCTTTATACGCAGTAAAAGATAATCTCAGTAAAGAAGAAATTATTAAAATCTTCTCTGGCGAGTATAAGACTTGGAATCAAGTAGATCCATCCTTGCCTAACCAAGAAATTATCGTAGTAACACGTGACCTTGGTGGCGGTGCTCATGAAGTATTCCAACAAAAAATCATGGGTTCTGTAGAGGTAACTAAAGACGCTATTCAAGCTCCATCCATGGGTGCTCTTGTAACTAAAGTTAAAGAAAACCCATATGCTATTGGTTATGCATCTTATGGCATGTTGATTCAAAACAAAGGCCAAATCGTTGCTTTCAAAGTTAATGGTGTAGCACCAACAGATGAAACGATTACTGATGGTTCTTACATAATTCAACGTCCACTTCTCATCGTAGGTAAAGGTAATATGGGTGGCGTAGCAGACGCTTTCACAAAATACTTGAAGTCTGAAGAAGGCCGTAAAGTTATTCATAAAATGGGCTTTGTTCCTGTAAACTAATCAGATAGAATAAAAGCAAGGCTGCGGCCTTGCTTTTTTCTTATGAAAGGAGAGTCTATGCATTTATCAGATCGTTTTACATCTGGCATAGTACCGATTATGGCGGTGTCTGTTCTCGCCTTATATATAGGGCTCGTGCTCTATATGGCGATAGAGGCGTGGCCTGCTTTAATACATATGTCTTGGATGGATATTATAACCGGTACAGTCTGGAAGCCTATGGCGCAAAGCCCTGTATTAGGTCTTTCCTATATTATTTCGGCTAGCATTTATGTGTCGCTGTTATCTTTGCTATGGGCGTTGCCCTTAGGGATTGGTACTTCTATAGGCCTGAGTCTAGGCGTATCGCCACGTATTCGCCAATTCTGTTTATCTACTATCGATATGATTGCCGGTATACCATCTGTTATTGTTGGTTTTATCGGTCTTGCCGTAGTGGTTCCAGCCGTTCAATCCATGTTTTCTTTGTCTACTGGTGAGTCTATTTTATCGGCTAGTCTCGTATTAGCCTTTATGATTTTGCCTTATATTGTGACTCACTGTACAGAATCTATCGAAACCTATCGTCTGCGCTATGAAGAAACGGCTTTGGGCCTTGGCATATCGCCGTGGCATACTATGAAAGCGATAGTATTACCTAGTGCTAAAGGTTCAATCATTCTTAGTTCTGTTTTAGCCTTCTCCCGTGCTATGGGCGAGACCATGGCCGTTATGATGGTTGTCGGTAATGCGCCTATCTTGCCTAGCTTATTAGGTAAGGCTGAGCCGATTCCATCTCTTATTGCCCTTGAAATGGGTAGTGTAGAGTACAACAGTTTGCATTATAGCGGTTTATATGTAGCAGCGTTAGTATTGTTAATGATTTTGATACTGACTAATGTTCTAGTCTATATGTATTCTTGGAAAACTAGAAAGGACGGTCATCATGAAGTTATCTAATCTTGCATTAGCTACTTGGGCTTATGGCAGTCTAGTCCTAGTTATGGCAATACTCATCGCTGCTTGCGCCTATATTGTGTATCATGGTGGACCGTTAATAACTGTTGATTTCCTCTGGCTCTATCCAGCGGGCATGCCTCTCGGTGTAGAAGGAGGCATATTCCCTGCCATAATCGGCAGTATTCTCGAGGGCTTATTAACGGCTTCTATGGCGGCTATTGTAAGTATTCCTTGTGCTCTTTACATGGTATATGGCAATATTTCCAGATGGAAATCAGAATGCTTTTTATTCACTCTACGCTGTATGTCCGGATTGCCATCTGTTTTGATTGGCTTATTCGGCTATAGTGTGCTGATTTTATATTTAGGTATCGATAAAAGCTTATTATCTGCGTCGATTACGTTAACGGTAATGGTTATACCTTTTATTACGTTGCGCCTTGTGAAAGTATTCCACGAGTTTCCTCGTGAAACGTATGAGGCAGCTCTCAATATGGGGCTTTCACCAAGTTATATATGGATGCATATGGTCATACCTAGTGCCATGCGCGACGGATTGAGCGCTATAGCCCTTGGGGCGGCCTATGCGATGGGGGCCACCGCACCGATTATGTACACTGGCGCCGTATTATATACGCGGTCCATACCGAATATAACGGATCCATTTATGGCCTTGCCATACCATTTGTACATTTTAGTCAACGAAGGTTATTCCGTAGATTTAGCCTATGCTACAGCCTTCGTGTTGATGGTTATATTACTTTGCATTAATATCATTTGTCGCTGGATAGGAGGGCGGTCTTGATGAGCACAATATTAGATATTAAAAATATAGAGGTGTCCATTGGTGAGCATCCTATTTTGCAACACATAACCTTGCCTATTACAGAATGTGCAATTACTGCAGTCATTGGCCCGTCTGGTTGTGGTAAAAGTACATTGCTCGCTTCGCTTAACGGTAGTTTGCAGGCACCAAAAAAAGTTACTAATGGACAAATCATTTATGATGGTCTATCTGTAGACTCAATAAATCCGCAAATGTTACGTCGCCAAATCGGTCTCATCGGACAACACCCGACCGTATTTCCTGGTACCATTGAAGACAATATGTTATTTGCTCTAAATTATTATAAAGAGTTATCCTCTACAGACAGAAAGGCTAAAGCGATACAATGTTTAGAGCAGGCTGGATTATATAGCGAAATTAATGGTGATGTAAAGCGTTTGGCAAGTTCTTTATCTGGTGGTCAACAACAGCGCCTGTGTATTGCACGAAGCTTGACCGTAGATCCTCGCGTAATACTCTTTGATGAACCATGCTCTGCTTTAGATATAAAAAATAGCTTGCATATTGAGGCCTTGCTAACAGAGTTAAAAGCAAAACAAACGATTGTCATTGTTACTCACAATTTACAACAAGCTAGACGTATTGCAGACTACACTGTCTTTATGAATGATGGCCGAGTGGTAGAGTGGGGTGCTACAGAGCAAATATTCTCTGATCCACAACAAGAATTAACTCGTGATTATTTGGCTTTTGGTGGATAATCTTAAAAATTTTATATTTTCTAAAAATATTAAAGATAAAATTTCTATAAACTGTTGACAAAGTTATTTTATAATCGTATATTAAAGGTGACATACTGGCGTGTCAAAAAGGGACTTAGAGAGAGTTTAGCCAGACTGACATACGATATAGTTCGAGAGTAACTATATACATAAAAAGGCATGCCGCTGAGAGACGAGAGAAGGGTGGTGTGCCTTTTTTGTGTGTGAAATAGGGGCTAATCAGTTTTTATATAATCTAATAAGCAATGTAAATTATTAATATTATAAATATAAAATTTTGTTAAAATAATAATGATTGCGAGTTTAAAATATGGACTAAGCACCTCCTTATGTAATACAATGTATTACATAAGGAGGTGCTTTTATATGGCAAATATTTCAGTCCGTCTAAATGAACAAGAAGAAGAGTTATTTAAAACCTATGCTGAATTTATGGATGAAACACTTTCTACCCTCTTTAAGAAGGCTTTACTAGAAAAGATTGAAGATGAATTTGACCTTAAGGTAGGTCAAAAAGCATTAGCAGAATACAAGCAAGATCCAGTTACCTATTCTGTGGCGGAAATGCGTGCAAAATATGGATTATAAACTTGAGTTTTCTAAACGGTTTGACAATCAATTTTCTAAATTAGATAAATCAACGCAACGCTATCTTTTTAATTGGCTCATAAAGAATGTAGATAATGTAGAAAACCCTAGGTACTCAGGAAAATCATTGACGGGTAATAAAACAGGGCTGTGGCGTTATCGCATTGGTAATTATAGAGTCATTGCTGATATTAATGACAATAGATGCATTATTTTAGCCTTAGAAGTTGGTCATAGAAAAGATATTTACAAATAGAGGATATATTATGAAATACTTACGTCGTGAACTTAATCAAGTAGAAAAAGAATACTTAAAACAATTTGGTGAAGGCTCTTTAAACCGTGTCATTCTACACGACCCAAATACAAAGGATAAACAAGAAGTACAAGATACCATTGATATCCTAAAAGAAGCTATGGCAAAAAATAAACCTCTAGAACAAGTTCCAGAGGAAATGTGGAAACTTATTGAGTTTTAAAGTATGGCCGGTAATCCGGAACAAACTAGAGTAATTTATTTCCTCCATACAGTACAATAAAAATAAAACAAAAGAAAACAAAACAAAACTAAAGGCACATTGTTAAATGAATGCTTTTCCTAATATAAGGAGAAATTCAATAACAACGTGCCTTTATGTTATAGGTTGTAGAGTTCCGGTTTGCGATCTCTAAAGATATTAATTTTGTTACGGATATCTTCGACTACAGCGAGGTCGATGTCTATGGAAGCAATGCCTTCCTTAGTGTCCATTTCGAGTAGGTTGGTACCCCATGGATCATAGACGGCAGAGTGACCTGTACTTTGAACTCGACCTACTGTGCCACAGCCATTTACGGCACAGACGAAGAGTTGGTTTTCTATAGCTCGTACTTCATTGAGTACTTGCCAGTGACGTAAACGCATCGTAGGCCATTGTGCCGGTACGAATAGTAGTTCAGTACCTGGTAATGCAGCCATTCTCACCAGTTCAGGGAAACGAATGTCGTAACAGATGACCGTGCTACAAGGGATCCCATCGAGTTCAAAATGAGTCGTATGAGTACCGCTAGCAAAGTATTTGTCTTCTTTGGCAGGGCTAAAGCCATGCATCTTGGAATATTCTCCTACAAGTTCACCGCTTCGGTTGTAAACATAGGATGTATTGAATACCAAATCATCTTTCGCTACAGCCACAGAACCGCCTACGATATTCACCTTGTTCTCTTTTGCAAAGGTACAGAGCAATAATTTTGTTCTTTCCCCATTTCTGTCGGCAATGGTAATTAAATCATCTGATGGATGAAAGCCTGTATTCCAAGTTTCAGGTAAAACAATAATATCAGGATTTTCTGTAAGTGATCGAGTGAGTAACTCTTGAACGCGATTGTAGTTGTATTCTACGTCATTTACGTGAACGTCCATTTGAATAATGGTTATGCGCTTTTTCATAGTACATCCTTTATTTGTTGAAATAGTATCGTTTGTGTGAAATGTATTATAATTAAAATATTAAAACATTATTGAGTAGATTACAATAATTGCTATAGGTGTTCCGGATGAAGCTATGTACCCAAGGCCTCGAAAATCGATTGACGAGGTGCTCGTAGTACGTTAATTTTTACTATTCTTCATAGAAATGTTATAATATTCTGTATATAATTGTGTTCTGATAGAGGAGGACCTATGAAACGGATTCCGTTAGTAACACTATTAGTTGTGGCCTTGGCGATGCTTGTGGCAGGTTGTGGATTACTTTCACAAAAAACAGAGCCTACTAGTTCAGTGCCACCAGTAAAAGAAGTCAAGATGGTACATCCATCGGGCATTCCTGTCCTTATGTATCATAAAATCGGCGACGATAAAGATAATGATGCGGTTATTCGGGAGGATTTGTTCCGAGAGCAAATGAAATTCCTCAAGGATAATGGCTATAATCCACTAACGATGGATCAATTATATGATTATGTTGTAAGTGGTGCTGCAGTGCCAGAGAAACCAGTTGTATTAACCTTTGATGACGGATATGCTGATACGTATTCTATCGTATATCCACTTATGAAAGAATATGGTTTTGCAGCTACTGTATTTATCAATCCTGGCGATGTAGGCACTCGGTTAACTTGGGATCAAATTCGTGAAATGCATAAGAATGGTATGACCATTTCTAATCACGGGTTCCAACATATCGAAATGGGTCAATTGTCTGAAGCTAAACAAATAGAGAATATCACAAAGGCTCAAGAGGCCCTTGCAAAAGAAGTCGGTATTAAGGATAATCCTTGGTTCTGCTATCCATATGGAGATAAAAATGCATTCACCGATGCAGCTACTAAAAAAGCGGGCATTAAAATGAGTATGGCTATGAAATCTGGCTGGGCTCATACTGGTGATAATCCATATAATATTTTGCGTGTTTGGGTAGGTAATGCGGTAGATATCAAGCATTTTGAAGAACGCATTAGCACCGAGCATTTCACTGATTTATAAGGAGAAATACATTGTTCAAAAAGAATTGGGTAAAGTTCATCATCATGGTGTTCTTATTTACCGTTGTGACCTCACCATTCGTGGTGCTCTTTGGACCATTTAATAATGTGAAACGCGCCGTTATCGGTGCTATCTTACAATCTCGTCATCCTCATTACATTACGTGGCTGTTCAATGAAGATGAACTGCAATCTATTTTGGGGACTGTTGGGGTTGTTAAAAGCCAAGATTTATTCAAGTTTAATGCTCGTGAAGACAAGTCTTTAAATCTTGAGAAAATCCAGTCTGCTCGTTATGTAGGTTATATTCTTGAAATTCCAGATCCTCGTCGTATCCAAGTAGGCACAGCGGCTAACATTCAAGAAAAAGGCGATACGACAAGTAATATTGCGAAGATGAATAATGCTGTAGCCGCTATTAACGGCGGTGGTTTCCATGATCCTAACGGCACAGGTACAGGTCGATTACCTTATGGTTTTATCTTGCATGATGGTGAGTACATTATCGGTAAGGATGTAGGACCTGATGAAGCCGTTGATTTTGTAGGCTTCTCTAAATCTGGTAACCTTATCGCAGGTAACTATGATAAAACTCAACTTGGGGATATGAAAGCCATGGAAGGTATTACCTTTGGTCCGCCTCTTATCGTGGATGGTAAGAAGATGATTACAGAAGGTGATGGTGGTTGGGGTGTAGGCCCACGTACTGCTATTGGTCAAAAGAAAGATGGTACAGTACTGTTCCTTGTAATTGATGGTCGTCAACCAGGTTATTCTCTTGGCGCTACATTGCGTGACGTACAAGATATTTTATATGAAAAAGGTTGCTACATTGCAGCAAATTTAGATGGTGGTTCTAGTTCTACACTATACCTCAATGGTAAAGTAGTAAACAAACCAGCCGATTTGTTAGGGGAACGCATGATCCCAACGGCGTTTATCGTGAAATAGGAGGACATATGAAACCTTTTACGCGTGTACTGAGCGCCTTTGCGGTAGGTATTCTTCTGCAAGGTGGGGTGTACCTATACCTTGACCAATATATGTTTGCACCAACTACAGATTTTAATGTGGCTGGTGCTTCAAAGGATGATACTAAGAACTTCCCAGATGTAAAGGAAGGTACTAAATATGTATCTTATGACCGTCAATTTATGGCGGTTGTTACTGAAAACTCTTTGAAAATTTACAAGGCTAATGAAAGCAAGCCTACAACGATTGATTTGAAGGGCCGTTCTATTAGTTACTTTAGTTGGATGCCTGACCGTAACTATGCTATCATGGGTCTATATGACTCTAGAGAGGTAGTTATGGCTCGTCTAAATGCAGATGATCCTGAACATGAAGTAGATACAAAACTTGAAGATTTACCTCGTAATAGTAAAATTGTAGATGCTGCTTACTCTGAAGCGACGAATGTTGTTTATATGAAGGTAAAAGTTCAAGAAAACGCATATCGTATTTATCGTACCGATGCAAACTATGATACGCGTCGTGTCTATATGCAAGCTACTGATATTGGACATATTGGTGTATTCTATGATGAAGATCGATTCTTCTACGATAATGTTAAGACCGGCGATATTTTCATGTTTAATGGTATTGAAGGTGGTTGGCGTGTAATTAATCCACCAGGGCGTTTCCGTTTAATCGGTGTAGATATGGATAAAACTATCTACATTGCTCGTGTTGATGAAGATAATAACGCCTTAACTGTTTACACTGGTAAACTCGGTGTAGGCTTTAAACCGGTATATAAATACAATCATCCTACTACATTCAATGAATTGACATTGTCCGACGTAAAAGACATTATCAAGAATGGTAGTGATGAAACTACGAAGGTAACAGAAGATGATACATCTTCTAAATCTTCCAGTAGTGACAGTAAAAAGAAATCTTAAGAAAAAGCCTTTATAATGATTCATTATAAAGGCTTTATTCCTATACTCGTTTGTACTATAAGGATATCTATGAATATATTATTTGTACGACTCAGCTACATAGGCGATATACTACATGCTACACCTGCAGCACGCTGGATTAAAGAACACTATCCAGAGTCAAAGCTCCATTGGATTGTAACACCTAGCATGGTAGAACTTTTAAAGGGAAATCCTTATGTAGATGAAATCATTCCGTGGGAACGGGATGAATACGAAGCACATTCTAAAAAACTACATATTCCAACGATGTGGCGCATGTGGTGGGAACTTAGAGACAAGTTGAAACCCTATAAATTTGATGTGGCTGTCGATGTACAAGGGCGACTCATAACAGGGCTCGTTTTATTAGCATCAGGTGCACCTATTCGCCTTGGCCTTGGTGGTACAAAAGAACTAAATTGGCTGTTTACAAACTACAAAGCAAAGCCGAGTACGGATCATGTTATCAAGCGATATATAGAGGTAGCAGAATTACTGAATACTGCCGTTACAGAGCATAGTGACCTAAATGTATCCAGTGCTGTTTCTGAGGATGATGTAAAACCTTGTATAGCAAATGGGGTAACTGGTAAAAAGCTATACCATATGGACTTTTTTGTGCCATCTGATTTGCATGTTTGGGCAGAAGAACAGTGGAAATCAATTAGTTATGACACATCTTTGGAGCGTAGCGGAGTAGAAAAGCCACTACGCGTAGGTCTTGTGTTAGGCACGTCTTGGGCGACGAAAGAGTGGCCTCAAGAGAAATGGTATTCTCTTATTAAATCCCTTCAGTATAGAGCTAATTTTGTTTGTTTAGGTGGTCCAAAGGAGGCTACTCAATACAAACCATTGATGGATTCCTTAACAGCTGATGGCCTTGATAAAATTATGCTAAATATGCTGGGGAAAACTACACTTCAAGAGGTAGGGGCTTTAATTGAAAATAGCGATGTAGTAGTGACTGCTGATACAGGATCATTACATATTGCATTGGCTTTAAATAAACCAGTAGTGGCATTATTTGGCCCTACGGATTCTAAGTTATGGGGGCCACTAACGGGAAACTTTAAGGTTCTTGTTAATGATGAGTTAGATTGCTTAGGTTGTCGTAAACGACGTTGTCCTAAGCCTGATCAATATTGTATGTCTGGTATTGACTCAGTACGAGTGAAAAAGGCGATTTTCGAATTGATAGGAGATAAATATGGCAAAGTTTAAAATTCAAAAAGGTTTATCTGATGCGGATATGATGAAAAACTTTAAAGATACTGAAAATTTTGAAGATACTATGCTAGATATGGAACGTTCTGCAAAGAAACCTGTAGTACATCAAAGTCCCAAACAGAAGGAAGATGCATTTTATCGTGAATTCCTTACAGATAAGGTAGAAACATTAATTGGTAAAATGTTGCTCGACATTAAGATGGAATACTTTAAAGAAGGTGAAGGTGCTTTCTCTATTCAAGTAAAACGAGATGGTAAGAATATCGTTCTTGAAACGGCGCCTAAAAAGGTAAAACCTGAAAAATAATATGATAAAGAACATTTAGTCAAAGAACCTACCTATAAAAGGTAGGTTCTTTTGTATATTTATAAAACATAAGAATTCGGGGATCTTATCAATAAAATTGATGAGGTTATAAGTGTACCGATGATTATCGAATTACTAGATTTATAAATACCGATATACTTTGAAGGCTGATAAATAATAACTAAAAATTATTACGATATAAATTTCTATTTCTCATTAAAAAGAGCAATTAATAAGAAGAGCGTTTGATTAAAAATACACGTTAAACTCTAGCTTTTTAGCACTTTATTGTGAGTTTCATCACGAAAAAATCATAAAAGAATACATGAAATTATGAGAAAATTGCATAATGTGGTTGTTGACAAAGAATTCTATAAGTAGTCTAATATAAGTATGTCTTAACGATTTGTAGAGTATTTGCTTGTGTGAGCAAGTGCTATAAAAATCGTAAAAAAATAGGTATGAGATAGTTGTGTGGTGGATGTATAAAATTACATACACAAAACTATTTCGATTTGGAGGATTAACATGGCTAAAAAATTAAGAATCTGCGAAACCGTTCTTCGTGACGGTCATCAATCTATTTTGGCAACACGCATGCGTTATGAACAAATGGAACCAGTGCTTGGCCTTTTAGATGAAATTGGTTATGAAGCTCTTGAATGTTGGGGCGGCGCTACTTATGATAGCTGTCTTCGTTTCTTGAATGAAGATCCATGGGAACGCCTTCGCAAATTAAAAGCTAATGTAAAAAATACACCACTACAAATGTTACTTCGTGGTCAAAACTTGTTGGGCTACAAACATTACTCTGATGATGTAGTAGAAGCATTCTGTAAAGCTGCTGTAAAAAATGGTATCGACCGTATCCGTATTTTTGACGCATTGAACGACCCTCGTAACATGGAAGCTGCTATTAAGTACTCCAAAAAAGCAGGCGCACACGTTCAATCCGCTATGGTATACACTATTTCTCCAGTTCATACAACTGAAAGCTTCTTGAAAGTAGCTGAAACTTTGGTTGAAATGGGTACTGATTCCCTTTGCATTAAAGATATGTCCGGTTTGTTAGGACCTGCTGATGCATTCGATTTAGTTTCCACATTCAAAAAACGTTTTGGCGATTTGCCAATCGACTTGCACAGCCATTTCACTTGCGGTCTTGCAAGCACTACATACTGGGAAGCTGCTAAAGCTGGCGTAGATATCATCGATACTGCTATCTCTCCATTCGCTCATGCAACTAGCCAACCAGCTACTGAAACTATGATCGAAATGTTCAAAGGTACTGAATGGGATCTTGGTCTTGACCTTGATAAATACATTCCATTAGTTGACCACTTCCGTAAAGTAAAACAACAAATCGCTGAAGAATTCAACTTGAAACCAGCTAGCGATGTAATCCCAGCTGTTCGTCGTTACCAAATTCCTGGCGGTATGTTGTCCAATACTCAAAACCAATTGAACGAAATGGGTATGGGCGATCGCTTCTTCGACGTTATGGATGAAATGCCACGCGTTCGTGAAGACTTGGGTTATCCTCCATTGGTAACTCCAACATCCCAAATCGTTGGTACAATGGCTATGATGAACGTTATGATGGGCGACCGTTACAAAATGGTTCCTAACGAAGTTAAAGACCTTGTACGCGGTAAATATGGTGCGTTGCCTGGTAAAATTTCTGACGAAATTCGTCACACTATCATCGGCGATGAAGAACCTATTACTTGCCGTCCAGCAGATCTTATCGAACCTGAATTGGCAGGTTACACTGAAGACTTGAACTCCAAAGGTTACACTGGCATCACTGAAGAAGACGTATTAACATACGCTATGTTCCCAGAAGTTGCTATTAACTTCTTTGAAGCTAACCGTCGTTAATCTAAAAAGTAAAAGAGGATTCCTTAGGAATCCTCTTTTTTTATGCCAAAATAAGGCAATTAGATTATGTATGTGAATAGTGCATTTATTATGATGATCATATTATGATGTAAAAAATTATTTTTATAGACTTAGTATTTATATTTAGAGTTTTTATAAAAAATATAGAGGCTATTGTATTGATAGATATTTGTCACTAGCTTTGATGTACTAAAAATTACTTGTAGTATATATCTATAGATTACCCGGATGCGTGTAAGTTATATTAAAAACTGAAAAATAGTAGGTAATAAAAGGCATATAGACCTTATGTAATATCTAGTAATTATAAACTGACAATGAAGAAAATATGAAGGTTAAATCATTTTTTTACTCTTTTTACTTGCTTTAAGTATTAAAAATAGCGTAAACTATAAGAAGTATCTACTATTTATGATATTGAGGTAACCCTGTGAATTTACAAATACGGATTTGGATATCCAATGTTGTGCTCTTTGTAGTGCCTATTTTGATAGCAATTATCTTATTTTTGCTATACTTTACAGGTCTGCGCATATTGGCTAATGCCGGTTACTATTTGCGTATTGAGCAGGAACAACAGTTTAAAAGTGTCAGTCGAATCACTGAAACAATTACCTTTTATGGTTTAGAAAACAACTTAATAGATACCTTAGTAAAGCCTAGCTATAGTCTACTCGATCCGAAGGAAGTATATGTAGAGGTACTAGATCAAGGTAATATGGTGTACAGCTATGGTAATCCTCAAATCTATAGCGCTTCTGCTATTGTTGGTCTTATTGATGTAAACCCTGAATTACAAGGTATTGTATATCAGTCCAATAATACGTTCGTATATGAAATGCGGAAATACGATGGGCGTCATGCTTACGTATATCATATTGCTATAAAGCGCGCTACTCATGGTAGTGATAGCTTAATGGAATCAGTTTCCTTCTATATTATTGTAGTGGCTATATTACTCTTTATTGTTACATTCTTTGCTATTAACCGATTTGTTACACGCTTTATCATGATTCATGTTAAGAATATGACAAAATCCTTAGAAATGGCTAATCGTCAGATTGAAATGGAGCAGGAGCAACAAAAAGAGTTACTAGCAGGGATATCCCATGATATTCGAACGCCGTTAACAGCTATTAAAGCGTATGCAGAAGGTGTTCGTGATGGTATTGCACCAACAGAAGAACAACAAAAAC
Source organism: Veillonella infantium (assembly GCF_002959895.1). Lineage (GTDB taxonomy): Bacteria > Bacillota > Negativicutes > Veillonellales > Veillonellaceae > Veillonella > Veillonella infantium. Next base: position 17,351 of record NZ_PPDD01000004.1, read on the forward strand.
GCTACATGGGAATTATTTTAAAACGAGCTAATGATTTAGATTCGATGTTAGAGGAGTTATTCCTCATTACAACTTTGAATTATAAAAAAGAGTCGCGTCCATCTGAACGAATTGAACTTGGTCAATATGTACGTGATTTTGTAGAAGATCATTTGGCTCCTTATCAAACAAGAGGTCTAGAAATTAAATTCCGTATAGCAGCGGAAAATGCTTTCATTAATGCAAACCCACAATTGTTACAGCGGGTTTTACAAAATGTGTTGAACAATAGTGCTAAGTATAAAATGGCCGATGTTGGTCATTGTGTTATTGATGTAACTAGTGATGATGATTTTGTATACTGTGTTATCAGTGATGATGGCCCAGGGGTACCACCAGAATCTCTAGAACGTCTAATGCGTCCATTCTACCGTGTAGATTCATCTCGTACGAATCCACAAGAAGGTAGTGGTCTTGGATTGTCGATTATTCGTCGAATTATGGAAATCTTTGAAGGCCGAGTTGTGATTGAAAATGTAAGACCACATGGTCTACGTATTATATTAGAATTTCCTAAACAAGGAGAAGAATCATGAGTGAACATATCTTAATTATTGAAGACGATTTGGATATCGCCAATATTGAGCGTGATTATTTGATGGTGGCAGGTTATGATGTAACTATTATGACTAATGGTACTGAGGGTATTGAGGCTGCCTTAAATACTCCTGTAGACCTTATCATCCTTGATGTTATGTTGCCAGAAATGGATGGTTTTGAAGTTTGCCGCCAAATTCGTGACAAGGTTCGTGTACCAATTGTTATGGTAACAGCTCGTCTCGATGATATCGATAAAATCCGTGGTCTCGGCGTAGGTGCTGATGACTATATTGAAAAACCATTCTCTCCATCTGTATTGATTGCAAAAATTAAAGCTATGTTGGCACAATATAAACGCTTAACAGAGCGCGATGCAATGGAAACTAATGCGATTCAATCTGGAGAAATCCGTCTTGATCCTAAGATGATGAAAGTTTGGGTAAACGAAAAAGAAGTTCACCTTAAAAAGAAAGAATTCCAGTTATTAGAATTCTTGATGCGCAACCGTGATATCGTATTTAGTAAAGAAGAATTATATTCTCGCGTATGGGGTCTTGACTCTTACGGTGATTATGCAACTGTAGCGGTTCATATCAACCGTTTACGTGAAGAAATTGAAGATAATCCATCCGATAGTAAGCACATCATTACTGTATGGGGTGTTGGTTATAAATTTGTTTAATGACTGAAAAAAGGTTTCATTTTTAATTCACGTATTTGTTGGCTGTTGATAAAATATGTGTTTGTAGAGAGTTATTATATAGATATAATCAAAGGTTTAAAAAATGTTTATATACTTCCTTTGATAGTTTAGATATTCCGTGTATACTTATCTAGGTAAGGCTGACAATTGATTCTAGATAAAAAATAACTAAACTTCTCTCTCTTAATAAGTTCTCTCTCAAACTTATCTAGATCACATATACTCTCTCTCAACAGTCCTTACACTCTCAAACTATATGCATAAAGGGCATTCCTAGCGACGGCTAGTGAATGCCCTTTATGTTTTTCTATAGTTGTGTATTTATTATTTAGTCATCATATTTTTATTGTTTTAATATTTTGTTATCTTGCATTGTAAAAGAATGAGTACTATAATAGTTTTATCACAATTGATTTTATAAAATTTATTGTGATGAAAGTAGATATAACATGATATTACATTGTTGTTAACGTGTTTATTTTATTCCGATTAGTATTCGAGATAATAATGAATATGGCTCGAAGAGATTAATAAGAAATAATATAAGGAGAGATTAATGAATTTTTCAAAACATAAGAAATCAATTATTGCCTGTGTGCTCGCACTTGGAATTGGCATAGGTGGTGGATACTATTTCTTTGGTAATCCTGTTACACATCAAGCTACTGTGAGAGAACAAACGAAACAGACAAAGCCAATTACAGATACACGTAATACGTACGTGGTTCAAGCTGCTAAAGAATCTGGCCCAGCTGTAGTAGGTATTACTACGCAAGTTTTCCAAAAGGATATTTTTAATCGTACTATCTATGCTGGAGAAGGTGTAGGATCTGGTGTACTTATTGATAATGATGGACATATTGTAACTAATAACCATGTTGTAGCGGGCGCTAAAAATGGAGAGGTGACAGTATCTTTGTCTAATGGTTCCACCGTAACAGGTACAGTTATCGGTACAGATGCTCAAACAGATTTGGCTGTTGTTAAAATCAATCCTCCAAAGGATATTCAACCAATTAAAATTGGTGACTCTGACTCCTTACAAGTAGGTGAACCTGCTATCGCGATTGGCAATCCTTTAGGTCTAGAATTTAAAGGTTCTGTTACATCTGGTGTAATTAGTGCTTTGGCGCGTACTATTGATGATCAAGGGCAGCGATTCCCATTGATTCAAACTGATGCAGCTATTAATCCTGGTAATTCTGGTGGTGCTCTCATTAATGCAGATGGTGAGTTAATCGGTATCAATAGCTCTAAGATTTCCAAAGAAGGCGTTGAAGGTATGGGTTTTGCCATTCCAATCAATTCAGCTATGACAGTTGTAGATTCTATTATTAAAAATGGTAAGGTTGTTCGCCCATATATCGGTGTATGGGCGGTAGATCGTCAAACAGCAGCACGCAATAATGTAAGTTATGAAGGAGAAGGTCTTCTTATTGTACAATTAGATTCTAATGGTCCTGCATCTAAAGCAGGGTTAGTAGAAGGTGATACAATCGCTCAAATTGATGGCAAAGATATCACTACATTACTTGAATTAAAAGAGCAAATTGATGCTAAGAGCCCTGGCGATACAATTTTAGTATCTTATACCCATAATGGTAAAATGAAGAGCGCACAGATTAAATTAGGACAAGCATCTTCAAAATAAATAGAAAATCCTCATCTTTGATGAGGATTTTTTTTGATTTTCTTCATTTTAGATCATTACCATATAAATTTCAAAAATTTTTTTGGTTAAATAAACATAGTGTTTATCTGCCTTTTGGGTGATTTTCTATCTAAAAAAATAGAAAAAGTAAATATTTTTAACAAGGTACCTTGCAAACCAAGGTACCTTATGTTATTATGTATTTGTCAGTACAAGATAGTGACAGTAAGAGAGCTTTTAAGTTGGCAGGCAAGCACAGCCTAAAAGGAGGAACTATGCAAGTTCAATTAAAAAAAGGTGTTATGGACATGCTAGTATTAGCGTTACTAACACAAAATGATCGCTATGGGTACGAAATAGTCAGTAAAATCTCCGAATATATAGAACTCTCGGAAGGTACTATTTATCCACTTTTTAACAGATTAAAAAAAGAAAAATATGTAGAAACATATTTGCTGGAATCGCAAACTGGACCATCGCGAAAATATTACAAAATAACTCCCAATGGTACAGTCGCTTATAATCAGATGCGACAAGAATGGGATGGATTTTCTGGCGTTGTTGATATGCTCTTGAAAGGGGTAGACTAAAATGAATAAACAAGAATTTTTGAACACATTACGTATTATTTTTAAAAAAGCAAATGTTTTAGATGTAGAAAGTATCATTGATGTATACGAAGAACATTTTGCTGTAGGGTATGAGAAAGGTCTTGATGATGAACAAATCATTAAATCATTAGGTACTCCAAAAGAAATTTATACATCCTATGTAGAGGCAGGTATCATCACTGATGAAATCGGACAAGAAGGTACTAAAAGAACAGTTAACATGCAAGCAATATATAAACGACTTGAAGATTATAAAGCCCTTTTGTTACCACAGTTACCAGGGGTGGCTAAAAAAGCATCTCATACATTATTAACAGTAGCTAGTGCTCTTACCTATATTGTTGGGGTATTACTATTTATCGTGACACCAGCGATTTTATTTTTGTTAAGTGGTTCATGGCAACCATTAGCAAATGTTACACCACTTCCTGCTGTATCGATTGTTACTATGGCGGGAATTGCGGGATTAGGTTTATTTGGTGGCTTGACATGCATCTATGCTGGCAGTGAGCTTAATAATGTATGTAAGCGTTAATTTGATACATTGAAATATTAGATAGAATGAACTAAGGAGATACTATGAAACGGATTATAATTACAGCAATTTTAGCAGCTATTTGCACAGTAGGGGGCGCAACTTCTTTTGTTATGAATGATTTACCAAGCTATACTGCATGGAAACAAGATAATGCGCAACAATTTAAGCATACATCAAAACACGATGGTATAGATCAACAAAATGATAAACAATTTGACAACGATAAAGATCATAAGAATGTAAAAGATTATAAGGACCATAAAGATCATAAGGATCAAAAGGACCGTAAGGACCATAAGGATCAAAAGGACCGTAAGGACCATAAGGATCAAAAAGATCATAAAGACCATAAAGACCATAGAGACTATGACCACGAAATGAATAATATGCCTAATACACCAACTCAACCACAAGGTCAAATGCCTGCAACAGGTTCTGTACCAGCATCAGAACAAGCAGCTCAACCAGCTCAACCGGTTCAACAACCTGCTAATGGAGTAACTCAAGCACCTAATATGCAATCAAGTGCCGACCAAAGTGGGCAATAAAGTACATATATAAAAAGAGTAATTAATTATAATTACTCTTTTATAATAGAAAACTAATTTATTTTTTTTGCAAGGTACCTTGCAATTCAAGGTACCTTATGTTATTATGTATATGTCAGTACATGATAGTGACCGTAAAAGTTTTTGATTAACTTGAATCGGAGGTTCACAAGAATAAGCCTGATGGTATTAAACAGGAGGAACTATGCAAGTTCAGTTAAAAAAAGGTGTTATGGACATGCTTGTACTAGCATTATTAACACAAAGTGATCGCTATGGATATGAAATTGTTAGCACCATTTCAGAATATATTGAAATTTCGGAAGGAACTATATATCCATTATTTAATAGATTGAAAAAAGAAAAGTATGTTGAAACGTATTTAAAGGAGTCCTCTTCGGGACCATCTCGAAAATACTATCATATTACAGATGATGGGCGTGCAGCATACAATCAGATGCGTCGAGAATGGAATGAGTTTTCTGGCGTTGTAAATATCCTGTTGAAAGGAGTCGACTATAATGAATAAGAATAGCTTTTTAGAAGCACTACGTAATATCTTCAAAAAGGCACATGTTGCTGATGTTGAAAGTATTATAGAGGTTTATGAAGAACACTTTGCAGTAGGGTATGAAAGAGGTCTTTCAGATAGTGAAATTATTAAAGCATTAGGGACCCCAGAGGAAATCTATGCGTCTTATGTAGATGCAGGTATCATTACAGAGACTTTGACTCAAGATGGTAGTAAAAGTAAATCTGTTAATATGGAAGCTATCTATGCAAGATTTGAAGATTACAAAGAGCGCTTGTTACCTCAGTTACCAGGAATGGCAAAAAAAGCATCCAAAACATTACTATCTATTGGTAGTGCTTTATCATATATCGTAGGGGTTCTGCTGTTTATTATTACGCCAGCAATCCTGTATCTATTGGGGAGCTCTTGGCAACCATTTGAGAATGTAACAGCATTTCCGGCATTATCTTTAATAACATTAGTGGCGCTTGGCGGCGTAGGGCTTTTCGGAGGCCTTGTATGTATCTTTGTTGGCATTGAGCTTCGCGGCGTACGTGAGCGTTACTTTCAAAATATAGATTAAGGAGGACCTATGAGACGAATTATAATTGCTGCCATTCTAACAGTAATCTGTGCTGTTGGGGCAGGTACATCATTTGCTGTAAATGATCTACCAAATTTTGGCGAATGGATGAAAACGAATGAACAACAGTTCAGAAAACCACATAGACATGATGGTCCTAATATGCATATGGATAAACATATGATGGATGGAAATAATCAAATGATGCCTCAAGGCGGTATGGGGCCAAACAATGGTGGACATATGCACTCAAATGGTCAAATGTCTCCACAAGGCCAACCACCTCAAGGTCAACCACCTCAAGGTTCGCAACCTAATGGTAATGCTCCACAACAAGCACCTAATGGTGAGACACAAGCTCAATAAAATATATAAAACTATTAATATAGATTGAGCCGTATATTTTAAGATATTAATAGATATAGAGTTAGATCTATCTGAGGATATTGTTGTTTTAATCGTATTTGAATATTAGGTAAAGGTGAAAATATTAAAAAACTTTTAATTGCTACAGTATTAACCGCAGCATGTGGGATTGGCGGGGTAACATTTGCTTCTGCTAATGATGTACAAAATAATAATGAACCTATCAAAATGAACTTATTGGTAGAACGAAATCGTGATGTAAACCATTTCCAAGATAAAAAAGGTGATATGCCATCAGAATGTCAAAATAATCAAATGCATGGTCAACATCGAATGGGGCATATGCAAATGAATCATCAAGATGATAATATGCCTCCACATGTTGATGGTGACCAAATGAGACCAGAAGGTCAACATCACCAAATGAGACCAGATGGCCAAAATCATCAAATGAGACCACAAGGTCATAATCATCAAATGCCACCACAAGGCCAACCACCTCAAGGTGGTCAGTCTAATGGCAATGCTCCACAACCACCAATGGAGCAAGGCGCATCACAAACTACACAACACCAATAATACTCTTATTGGATTCTCTCTCTGAACACTAAATAGAGAGCGTGGTCATGAAAGTGCATTCATGGCCACTGTAGAGCCACACACTCTACGTGATACATTCGTATCAGAATCTCTCTCTTACACACAATAACTACACACAAACAAAAAGAGCTCCTCAGTGTGAAGGAGCTCTTTTTGTATCTGTTTATAATTTTATTTGATGTGTTTAGAACCACGTTCTGTCATAGCTACGCCGTCTTTGCAAAGAGGGCATTCTTCAGGTTTGTATGTAGGAACTTCGAGGTTAAGCAATGCTTGTACTTTTTCGTGAGGCACGCCGAATTCTGCTTTACCACCAGAGCGGTTAACGAGCAAACCTACACCTACGATTTCACCACCAGATTGGTTTACAACATTTACTACTTCTTGTACAGAGCCACCAGTAGTTACGATATCTTCAACGATAAGTACGCGTGTGCCTGGCTCAATTTTGAAGCCACGACGCAATGTCATAACACCTTTTTCGCGTTCAGTGAAAATCGCACGTGTGCCAAGAGCTTTACCTACTTCGTGAGCAAGTAAGATACCGCCAGTCATAGGTCCAATAACGAGTTCTACATTTTGGTCGCGGAAGCGTTCAGCTAATTCTTTACAAAGTGTTTCAGTGTATTTAGGATGTTGCAACACATTGAATTTTTCAACGTACATTGGGCTGTGGAGTCCAGATGTCAAAAGGAAGTGACCTTCTAAAATAGCTTGAGTGTCGATAAGTAATTGTTTTACTTCTTGTTCTGTCATCATTTGGATACATTCTCCATTTCTTCAATAATTAAACGAACTGCTTCACGAGGATTTTCAGCCTGTGTAATAGGGCGGCCAATAACGAGGCGAGATGCGCCATCTTGTAATGCACTAGCAGGAGTAGCAATACGTTTTTGGTCATTTGTTGCTGCAAAGGAAGGGCGAATACCAGGTGTTACGATGAGGAAATCATCACCACATGCTTCACGGATCATCTTAGCTTCTAATGCGGAACATACAACGCCATCCATACCACATTCTTTAGCGAGTTTTGCTAAACGAATAACTTGGTCGGAAATAGGCAATTGTCCACCAGTAGATGTCCACGCTTCATCATCAAAGCTAGTTAACACAGTAATTGCCAACAATTTAGTTCTTTCAACACCTAATTGTTCAGCTGTTTCATGAGCGGCTTTTACAGCTGCTTTCATCATAACAGGACCACCTTGACCATGCATAGTGATCAAGTTAGCACCCAAACGTGTTAGGGAAGATACGCCATGTGCTACTGTGTTTGGAATATCATGCAATTTCAAATCAAGAAATACTTGTTTGTTTTGCTCTTGTAAAAAGCGAACTGTTTGCTCTCCTTCGGCGTAGAATAGTTCCATACCGACCTTGTAAAAGCTAACCGCATCACCAAGGGATGTTACGATTTCTTTCATGTCATCCATTGTGGATACATCAAGGGCAACGATTAATCTGTCATCTGCCATCTTGCAACCTCCATACTACATATATATCTAAATAATTTTCACATACAGAGGGCCTATCTGTCAATTAAATTTGATGTGAAAGCGGTGACTATTAGTCACCCTTGAATAGTAGATTATAGACTGTTTCATGCTATAATAAATGGAGAAAATGAATATAATTCTTATATATAAATTTTGAAACATATAGATTTGAAAGGAGTCCTATGTTAGATTTTGTTGCATTAGACTTTGAAACAGCTAATAAATTTAAAAATAGTGCGTGCTCCTTGGCGGTTATTACCGTAAAGGACGGACAGATTACAAAAAAGGCATACAGCCTTATTAAGCCACCATTCATGAGCTTTGATGATGAATGTATTGAAATTCATGGCATTCAACCAAAGGATGTTATTCACGAGAAAACATTTGATCAATTGTGGAATGCTATCTACGAAAATCACTTAAAAGGCAATATCATGGTAGCTCACAATGCAAAATTCGATATGAATGTATTGCGTGCTACACTGGATTACTATAAAATCCCTTGGCCTGATCTTGATTATGCATGTACGGTGAAACTTTCACGTGCAGTATGGCCAGATTTAGTAAACCATAAGCTAAATACAATGGCTGCATACATCGGAGTCGAGTTTAAACATCACTACGCATTAGATGATGCGGAAACATGTGCTAAGGTTGTATTAGAGGCGGCTAAAGCTAAGGGTGTTAATAGCTTACCAGATTTATTGAAGGCTACAGGTGTACCACTAGAACCATTTATTGATGACAAAAATCGCGCTGCTCAAGAGGCTTTACATAAAGAGCCTGAGCCAGAGCAAATGTCATTTTTTTAGTAAGGAGAGACATTATGTTAGGTAAAGAATTATTATCCTATGTGGACCATACACTATTGCGGCCCACAGCTACATGGGATGATATTAAAGAAATTTGTGACGCTGGCGTAGCCTATAAAACAGCATCTGTATGTATTCCACCAGATTTTGTGGCTTCTGCCCATGAAGCATATCCAGGCCTCAATGTATGTACTGTTATTGGGTTCCCTTTAGGGTATGAAACGACAGAGGTGAAGGTAGCTGAAACAAAGCAAGCCCTTGTAGAAGGCGCCTCTGAAATTGATATGGTCATAAACCTTGGCAATGTAAAACAAGGCGATTTTGAGGCTGTTACATCTGAAATTAAGGCATTAAAAGAGGCTTGTGGAGATAAAATTTTAAAGGTTATCATCGAAACCTGTTATCTAACTAATGCTGAAAAGGTAGCCCTATGTAAATGTGTTACAGACGGTGGTGCTGACTATATCAAGACATCTACAGGTTTTGGTAGCAGTGGAGCTAGTATTGAAGATATTCAACTCTTTAAGAAACACATCGGCCCTAATGTAAAAATTAAGGCTGCCGGTGGTATTCGTTCTATCTCTGACATGAAAGCCTATATTGCAGAAGGTTGTAGCCGTATCGGCGCCAGTGCAGCAGTAGAACTACTTAAAGATCATTTAGACGAAGAAGTATAATAGAAAACCACCTAGGCTGTGCTTAGGTGGTTTCTTAGAATGGCGGTATAACCATGCGCATGTATGATATTATTCTAAAAAAGCGATCTAATTTACCCTTAACAGATGAGGAAATTCGTTTTGTCATCTCTGGCTATGTGAATGGCGAAATTCCAGACTACCAGGTGAGCGCCTTGTTGATGACCATTGTATTTAATGGGATGAATGCACGTGAACTCGGCACATTGACCATGGCGATGGCACAATCGGGGCACATGGTAGATTTGTCCAATATTGATGGTATAACAGTAGATAAGCATAGTACCGGTGGCGTAGGCGACAAGACTACGCTTATCATAGGACCTTTGGTAGCTGCTTGTGGAGGCAAGGTAGCGAAAATGTCGGGCCGTGGCTTAGGTCATACGGGAGGCACTATCGACAAGATGGAATCCATACCAAATCTAAAGGTGTCATTGGACCAAGAGGCATTTATTAATCAAGTCAATACAATAGGTCTTGCCGTTATCGGACAATCTGAAGGACTGGCACCTGCAGACAAGAAGCTATATGCTTTGCGTGATGTAACAGGCACCGTCGATAGTATCCCTCTAATTGCATCCTCTGTAATGAGTAAAAAATTAGCCTCTGGGGCACAAGCCATTTTGCTGGATGTAAAGGTTGGTAGTGGCGCCTTTATGAAAACCATAGATGATGCTCGCGCATTAGCAAAAGCTATGGTAGATATTGGTAAGGAAAATGGTCGTTCTGTTAAGGCTGTTTTAACCGATATGGACCGACCACTAGGTCACGCCATTGGTAATGCTTTGGAAATTCGTGAGGTTATTGACACCTTGAAAGGTCATGGCCCAGAGGATTTAACTCATGAATGTCTTATCATGGCAGCCCATATGCTTGTGTTGAGCCAAATTTGTGATTATGAAACAGCTCTTAGTCGCGTACAAGAGGCCCTTAATTCGGGAGCTGCTCTTGAACGATTGCATATGATGATTGATGCCCAAGGTGGAGATAGCCGAGTTCTTGATGATGAAAGCTTATTAGTTATCGGAAAATTTACTTATGATGTTACAGCGCCTCTAGACGGTTATATTACACATATGAATACAGAACAATGTGGTATTGCATCTGTTATGCTTGGAGCTGGTCGCACCATTAAGGATGGACCTATCGATTATAGTGCAGGCATAGTAATGCATAAGAAAACCGGTGATGCTATTACAGCTGGTGAAAGTATTGCTACCTTGTATGCTTCTGATGAAAGCTTGCTCGTAAATGCAGCCAAAACATATTTAGAGGCCATTACATTTGGTAAAACAGCACCAGTGGTGGTAGATACGATTCTTGATATGGTGGAATAAGGAGATCCATATGACGGAACAAGAAATTCAAAATCTTATTGACCATGCTATAGTAGCGCGTGAGAAGACCTATAGCCCTTATTCCCATTTTGGAGTAGGTGCAGCCCTTCTGTGTGAGGATGGGGGAATCTATGAAGGTTGCAATATAGAAAATGCCTCCTATGGTCTCACTAACTGCGCTGAGCGTACTACTATCTTTAAGGCTGTATCGGAAGGGCGTACAAAATTTAAAGCCCTTGCGGTAGTAGCTGATACAGAAGGGCCTTGTTCGCCTTGTGGGGCTTGTCGTCAAGTAATATCTGAATTTGAAATACCTTATATTATTATGGCAAATCTAAAAGGAGATTATACAGTAGTTGAACTAGATGAACTATTACCTTTTAGATTTGGTGCACATAGCATGTAGTTACACGTTAAGACAATAAGCTAAAACAACAAGGTTAGACTATAAGTTAAGGCGACAAGCTAAGACAATAAAAAAGAGACCACTTATGTGGTCTCTCTTTAGTATACCTTAGAATGCAGGAACAACTGCACCTTTGTATTTTTCTTCAATGAATTTTTTGATTTCAGGGGTATGAAGAGCTTCCATCAATTTTTTGATGCGAGGATCGTTTTCATTGCCTTTAAGTACAGTTACGATGTTTACGTAAGGGGAATCTTTAGATTCGATTGCCAATGCATCTTTACTAGGGTTTAGACCTGCATTTAATGCATAGTTAGTGTTAATAGCTGCTAAAGCTACATCGTCAAGAGAACGAGGTACTTGAGCTGCTTCCAATTCAACGAATTGGTAATCATTAGGGTTGGAAGTGATATCCTGAATTGTAGACAAGATATTGCTGGAGTCTTTCAATGTGATAAGACCTTCTTTTTGCAATAACAATAATGCACGACCACCATTTGTAGGGTCATTAGGGATAGCGATTTTAGCGCCTTTAGGAAGATCTTTCAAATCTTTGATTTGACGGGAATATAAGCCCATTGGTTCAAGGTGAACACCACCAGCAGATACTAGTGGAAGGTTGTGAGCTTTTGCAAATTCATCCATGTAAGGTACATGTTGGAAGAAGTTTGCATCGATTTCTTTATCACCTAACGCAAGGTTTGGTGTGTTGTAATCAGTGAATTCAGTGATTTGTAAATCAATACCATCTTTTGCCAAGATAGGTTTAACTTGTTCCAAAATTTCTGCGTGAGGTACTGCAGTAGCACCAATTTTTAATACTTGTTTACCGTTGTTAGCAGCTTGTTTATTATTGTCATTACCACAACCAGCGATCAATAAAGCACCGCCAAGGATTACAGTAGCTGCTAATGCTAAAAATTTTCTCATTAGATACACTCCTTTTACAATCATTTCATATAAAATATTACACTTATAGTACTAAATTATTTCCTATCTATCAAGAAGGAATTATTATGAGTTCTCCATAGCTTGAAGTTATATCAAAAAGAGATTTCCAAACTAGTATCTATAAATAGTTGATAGTGTTTGGAAATCTCTCTTTATTTTATGAACTTGCAATTAGATTCTGTACATACTGGAAAACACTTATTTACCGATAATCAAACCAATGGACCACATGATTTGGTAAATCATTGCAGCCCCTGCAGTTGTACCCATAGCTTTGTCGAGTAGGAACTCATCTGTTTTAGTACTTAAGGTATGTACAGTTTTGAAAGCTAATGGTGCTGCGAGAAAGGCGAAGAGGGAGAACCATGTCATATGACCTACAATGATCCATGCAAGGATCCAAATGAAATTGAATAGGTAAGTAATGCTCATTAAACTGAGGGCCCGTTCACGACCCAATACGATTGGTAATGTACGACGACCGTGGCTTTCATCATTTCGAATATCACGAATGTTATTCGTGAGCATGATGGAACCAACGAGCAATGTAGATGGAATAGCAGGGATTAATAATGCTAAAGATAAGTCTCGCGTCCATGCATAGCCCGTAATGAGGACGATGGCAAAACCCATAGCGATACCAGAGGAAATTTCACCAAATGGTGTGCGAGAAATTGGTTTTGGCCCACCAGAGTAGAGAAAACTAATGAGAATGCAAAGAAAACCAGCTGGAATATAGTACCAGGTGATGGTTGCTGATAGGTAAAGACCGATGATGATAGGTACAACCATGAGTACCTTAATCATGGTAACGATGAGCTCTGGTGTAATGGCACCACGGGTGATAGAACCAGCATTGCCGACCTTTTGCCCCGCATCGAGACCAGATTTAAAATCTTTATATTCATTCCATAAGTTAGCAACAATTTGAGCTGTTACAACAGCTAAAAATATTAAAATCGTATGGAAAATGGCGAGACCTGTACCATGTGCGGCACCAAACGCGTAATAACTAAAGGCAGCGCCTAAAATAGTAGGCCCTAGAGCGGCCGCTAATGTACGAGGCCTAGTGAGTGGAATTATTTCTTGTATCATAATAAAAGCACACCAAGTGTGCACTCCTTTCTATTTCTCATACTCTATGTTTACATATCTATTTAAGTATTGTATAGCAGAACTGAAAGGTTGTAAATTACACTATACAGTTATACATCTCTATATAGTATAATAATTAGTATATGCAGTATAGATTATCTTTTTAAAATCTTATAGATGCAGTACAGGTTATGAATATAATCTGTATACATAGTGTATTGTTAAATCGTGAGGTGTCTTATGAGAGCTCTCAATAAAAAATTGATGACATTGGCTTGTGCGACGTGCTTGACTGTTGGCATCGGTGCAGTGGCATATGCCGATACAGTAGATTTAGGCTATGGTTTATATGGCAGTACATCTCCTACAGTGAAGGCTGTAGAAGTTGTGCGTGTTCCTACGGATGCTAAGTTGCGTAATAATGAGCAAAGCCAAATGATTTCAGTTGCAAATAAAGCGGCTGTCGATGCTGTTAATGCTCATTTTAAAATGCATGCTCCAGTTTCTGTCGCACCTATGAAGGGCGATGTTTTAGATGGGTTTTCCTACTATCAATTACAAGGAACTGACAAACAAGGTCACCATGTAGGGCAGTTAGTTGTTGTAGACTATTCTAAAAATGCCATTGATCAAGTGATTAATATGAATAAAACTATTTTAGAAAAGGTTCCAGACGCAGAAAAAGCTAAAATAAAAAGCTCTATCTCTAAATATGTAGATTCCTACTCTAAAGAGAAGGCTCAACAACAATTACAAGCCTTGAAGGGCAATACTATTGAAGGTGCTAAATTAGCGAAAGATTTGAAGATGCTAAATGACAAGTTACCTACTCACATTATGGGTGCCTTTGATAAAATGCTTGCCACAGATAAGAATATATCTCCTAAAAGTATAGAAGAGGTCCGTTCTTATGTAGATTTTATGGCGAAACAAGTGAGCCTAGATGCAACGCATGTGGCTTATAAACCTGTTCAAACACGTTATGGTACGGCTGTAACAGGCGATTTGCGTGGTGGTCTTAAATATGATGGTTTTAGAAATTCTTATGCTTTGATTGGTTATGCTGTTCCTACCGATAAAGGTGTATCTTTACAGCTTTTAATGTCTGATGATTCTAGCCATGATTATTGGGCTAATGAGTTAAATCATATGTATCAAACGCAATCTCTCAAGGGAGGTAAATAATATGAAATCTTTGAAAGTATTGGCTTGTGCAGCTTGCTTATTGGGAACCGTATCTGGTGTAGGTTTCGCTAAGGATGTACAAACCATTGCAGGTTCTATGGTAGTGCCTAACAATGTCAATGTTGTTTCTGCATCTAAAACAAATACACGTGATTTTGTAGCGAAACAATTAGATGAGAACCCTTCAAAATCATCAATGGCAAACATGATGGCTAAGGAGTTTCTTCAAAATCTAGGTACTAACTTTGATGTATATCAATTACAAGGAAATGATAAAACAGGTCAAAAGGATGCATTCCTAGTAGCGGTAGATGTTAAACAAATAGCGCAGCAAGTGGCTAAGGACAAAGCTAATGATCCTATGTTTGTAGCGGCTATGGCGGCTCTAGATAAAGGTCAAATTGACCCTGTTACAGAACAACTCATGTTAGGTGCTATTAACAAGCAAATTCCAACTACTACAACTGTAGTACCTTTAAATGATCCGAAACGCTATGCTAATCTTAAGACTCGGTCAGGTGAACTGCTTATAAAACCTAGAACGCTTACCGTAGAAAATGCGGAACAAGTACATCCTGTGGCTGGTACAAAATATCAAACTTATGCAGCAAGTTCTCGCTTGTTATATGCAGATGGAAATGTACAAACTCCGCTTTATGCAAATGCTGCATTTGTGTTAAAGCCAGGTAAACCGGTACTATACGTAGGTGTAACAACTGATGTACAGCGGGATTATTTCAAAACGATATTTGACAATGCCTTCAAATCTATTAAATAATTTGTTATAGATATACTTTCACAGAGTATGTCATATACAAGGTAATTACTAATGTGAGTATGTCGGCATTAGCATGATTTATATTATTTTTTATTATATTTTTAAAGGAGAATTATTATGAACACAATTCACACAGACAAAGCTCCAGCAGCAGTAGGTCCTTACTCTCAAGCTAAAGTAGTAGGCGGTTTATTATTCGCTTCTGGTCAAATTCCACTCGATCCTAAGACTGGTTCCATTGTTGCAAGCGGTATCGTAGAGCAAACTGAACAAGTATGCAAAAACATTGATGCTGTATTGGCTGCAGCAGGTTCTGACTTCTCTGAAGTTATTAAAACTACTTGTTTCTTGGCTGATATTGCTGACTTCAAAGCATTTAACGAAGTGTATGCTAAATACTTCACTTCTAAACCAGCTCGTTCTTGCGTAGCAGTAAAAGACCTTCCATTGGGTGCTTTGGTAGAAGTGGAAATTATTGCGGAAGTATAAGATGGATTATATTTCCTTATTACAATCAGAGATGCGTCCTGCCTTCGGGTGCACTGAGCCGATTGCATTGGCTTATGCGGCTGCGAAGGCAGTCTCTGTTTTAGATGAGTTTCCTAATCATATTCACGCACGATGCAGCGCGAATATTATTAAAAATGTAAAATCCGTAGTAATTCCTAACTCTGGTGGGCGAAAGGGCCTTCAAGCGGCTGCCACCCTTGGTGCCATCGTAGGTCATCCTGAGCGTGAGCTAGAGGTACTAGAATCTGCTACAGATGAAGATCGTAAATGGCTTGGCACATTGTTGGATGCTAACTTCTGTACGGTCTCACTCGCTGAAGGTGTAGATAATCTTTATATCGAAATCACTGCTGAAACAGATGAACATACAGCGGTGGTTCGCATTGAAAATGACCATACGAATGTAACCTATGTAGCCGTAGATGGTGAGATTGTCTCTGAAACAACTAATGAAATTAAGAAGGCTGCAAAAACTAAATATGCTATGACTTTTGATAGCATTTACGAATTTGCTAAAACGGCAGATATTTCTGGCATCATTCCTCAAATCAAACAGCAAGTAGAATATAATACGGCTATTTCTAGAGAAGGTTTATCTAATGACTATGGATCCAACATAGGACAGCTATTACTATTGGATGAAGAAAATCCTTCCCTTGAAACGAAATGTAAAGCTCGTGCAGCGGCTGGATCCGATGCGCGCATGAGCGGTTGTCCATTGCCTGTAGTTATCTGCTCTGGCTCTGGTAACCAAGGCTTAACCGTATCTGTACCAATTATTACGACTGCCGAGGAACTTGGTAAAAGTGATGATGAACTTTATCGAGCGCTAGTCTTTGCTAACTTGTTAACACTGTACGTTAAATCTGGTATTGGTAAATTGTCCGCCTACTGCGGCGTTGTATCTGCCGGTGTGGTAAGTGTAGCAGGTATTGCCTTCTTGAAAGGTGATAGTAAGGATATCATCGAGAATACCCTTGTAAATGGTCTTGCCAGCTTATCTGGTATTGTATGTGATGGTGCAAAACCATCCTGCGCAGGTAAAATTGCAATCTCCCTTGATGGCGCCTTTATGGGATATAAACAAGCTCGCCTTAATAAGAACTACCAAAAAGGTGATGGCCTTGTAGCCTACTCCGTTGATGATACTATTCGTAGTATCGGTGCTGTGGCTCAAGGTATGAAAGAAACGGACGTAGTTATCTTGAATGAAATGCTAAAACACTAATTTAGCTAAAAATAAAAGCCCCCGTAAGGGGGCTTTTTTACTGTAATTTTTTAGGATCTTTGAGTATCAATGATGCCCCAAGACCCATTACGAGGAATGGCACGAGTGTCATCATAGCTACCGGTAGGGAGTAGGTATCTGCTAGGTTACCTACTACAGGTGCGATGACACCACCGATAGTTTGGCTCACGCCGAGGGTGATACCCGATGCAAAGCCGATACTTTTGGCTAGATATGTTTGGCCTAGTACGATAACTGGGCTGTAGCTAATTGCTTTAGCAGCACCAATCATGAGTAGTAGCAAGTAGGCTACAGGCATCATGATGAGTGGTGAGAAGGTTGGCACCTCTGTTAATAGGAACATAGCAGGTAACCAAACTAATAGGGATAGTCTGATAATCTTGATAGGACCATATTTATCGCCCAATAGACCGCCAATATAGGTCATGAAGATGCCGATACTAAAGAATACAGTCAAGGCAAAGCTACCTTGTTCTGGGCTTGTACCGAGCTCGCGAGTCCAGAAAATCGGAATAAACGCATTGATAACGCGGAAGTTTACTGATTGGCTCAAGATAATGATGAACAAGATGCCAAAGTATTTCCAGTAGTTCTTCAGCGGTTTTGCTGCCACTGTTGGATTTTCAGTAGCTACTGCTTGGTCGATAGTACGTGCATGAGCTACGATGCGAGGCATGAGTACGAACAATATAGTAGATATAATAATACCTACTACAGTGAAAGCCGCTAATCCATGTGGGCCCACTGTATAGGCGATAGCACCTGCAAAGAGTGGGCCAAAGGCGAAGCCTGAGCTGCCGCCGATAGCAAAGGTGCCCATGGCCTTACCTTTCTTGCCTCCGCCGAGACGGTTCATAATCTTCGCGCCTTCAGGATGGAAGACGGAAGAGCCAACGCCCGCTAATGTGGCACAAACGAGGAGGCTTTCATAAGAGGTAACAAAGCCCATCATACCTGTACTACATGCAGATAATAAAACGCCGAAGGCAATGAGCCGGGGCTGATTGATCTTGTCTGAAATATAGCCTAGTAAAGGCTGTAATAATGATGATAATGCTGTATTAGCTAAGATGAGAAAACCTGCTTGCTCTAAGCTCAGTCCATAGGTATAAATGAACAGAGGTAAGAGGGCAGGCAACACACTTTGACAGGAGTCGTTAATCATATGACTCACTGTAATGAGATAAGGGTAATATTTTTTCATAGTAGTGTCCCCTTGAGTCTATTTAATAGCAGTAATTATATCTTGTGTATATTATAACTCATAAAGTTACTAAAGTATTGATAAATATAGATACAAAAAAAGCGCTAACCACAGTTAGCGCTTTATATAGTTCAGTTGGCAGAGGAGGAGGGATTTGAACCCCCGCGCCGGTTGCCCGACCTACCGCATTTCGAGTGCGGACCCTTCAGCCTCTTGGGTACTCCTCCGTGCTTTTCGGCGCTCTTTAAAGAAGTCTTTCATAATTTGGCTGCATTCATCACCAAGCACACCAGATGCTAGTTCTGGTTCATGATTTAAACCAGGATGAGAGAGCACATTGAATAGCGATTCTACAGCGCCTCCTTTGTAATCACTTGCACCATATACGACACGATCAATACGACTGTTAATAATGGCTCCAGCGCACATCGGACACGGCTCTATCGTAACATACAGGGTACAACCAGTCAACCGCCAGCGCTTGAGAACATCGCATGCTTCGCGGATGACGAGGACCTCTGCATGAGCCGTTGCATCATGATCAAGTTCACGACGATTGTGGTGGCGTGACACGATTGTATTATCTTCTACGAGAATGGCACCAATAGGGATTTCTCCAAGTTCATAAGCCTTGCGAGCTTCTTCCATGGCGATAGCCATGAAATACTCATCCCGTGTGCGTTCATCCATATTTTCAATATCGATAGGTGTAATGTCTTTTGTCATTGGCATACCTCTTCATGTATAATATCTTACATAAAGTCTATCATAGTGTACGCAGTTATGCGAATAGATTATTTGGGGGAAATATGGACATTATTTGGTATATATTTGATATGATTGGCACTATTGCCTTTGCTGTATCCGGTGCACTCGTTGGGGTAGCCCGAAAGATGGATATATTTGGGATGACTGTTCTTGCATTGGCTACTGCCATTGGTGGTGGTATTGTACGGGACGTGTTGCTCGGCTATTTTCCGCCGAATTCATTGCGAAATGTAGTGTATGTTACCGTTGTTTTAGTGGTAACTGTTATCGTGTTCTTGATTTATAACAGTCGATATCGCAAGCATGCTATGGGGCCTCGTAGTCGAGCTAGTTACTTGTTAGCTGATGCATTAGGGCTAGCATCATTTACAGTAACAGGTGCCTCTGCAGGTTTTAAACTCTATCCAGAGTTGCCTATCTTTATTGTATTGCTCGGTACAATCACTGCTGTTGGTGGCGGTATTATCCGCGATATGTTGGCGCAACGCATCCCATCTGTTTTGAAAGAGGATGTATATGCCTTGCCTAGTATTATTGGAGGCATCGTTTATTATCTTATGGTCACATCGAGTTGGGACAGTATGGCCGTATATGGTGCTTTCACAGTGGTACTCGTTATCCGTCTGCTAGCCATCAAGTACAATTGGAGTCTACCTAAGGTAGGAAAGTCCAAGCCGGTTGCGAAATAATGGTCAAATGATATAATTATACTATTGAGCATATGAACATTTCATAAAAGTGTCAGAAAAAGAGAGTATTATATAACAGTTCATTTTGCGAGTCGGGAGTACTCGCTACACAGAAGGAGATTTGATTTATGACGAATAAATGGTTGAAAGTAGCACTTATGGCTGCAGCCATCGCTACTGGTACATCTATTAAAATTGATGCGGAAACCGTATTGTACGTACCTCAAGATGATCGCCCTGTAAGTTTACAATATACTGTAGATACAGCTCGTGAAGCAGGTATGACTATATTGACGCCACCTCAAAATTTGATTTCAGGTAAGACCTATCAAGGTCAAGCAGATCAAATTATGGCTTGGGTTGAACAAAATGCAGGTCGTGCTGATGTGATGGTATTGAGTACAGATACACTTATTTATGGTGGTCTTGTAGACTCTCGTAAACATAATATTCCACTTTCAACATTGGAAAGTCGTTTGAAACGTATTGAAGCCTTAAAAGCTCGTAATAAAAAGGTTCGTATCTATGGCTTTGGCACTGTAATGCGTTCTCCACGTGCTAGTGGTGGCGGTACTGAGCCAGCTTACTATGCTGAATACGGTCCTACTATCTTCCAAATTGCAGCATTACAAGATAAATTAGATTCTGGGTCCTTAACACAAGAGGAAACTCAAAAATTGATGAGCTTGCAAGCCTCTGTTCCTGTAGAATATCTACAAGATTGGTTTGACCGCCGTCAAAAAAATATGAAAATCAACAAAGAATTAATCGATGAAACTCGTAGCGGTGTATTCGATTACTTTGCATTGGGTCATGATGATACATCTCAATTGTCTCAATCTGCATTAGAAGGTCGTTACTTAAGTAAATACTCTAAGGATATTCCTGCTGAGAAATATGGTAGCTTCCCTGGTGCCGACCAACTTGGTCTATTGTTGATGGCTCGTTCTCGTACAGATGAAAGTACAGAAAAACCTACATTCTCCGTAATTTACCCACTCGGTGGTGGCGGTAAAACTTTGCCAGGTTACGAAGACCAAACAGTTGATAAAACGATTGCACAACACGTTGAGGCCGTAGGTGGCACTATGGTGACACAAGGTAAACCAACTGTGTTGTTAGCCGTGAATACACCACTTACTACAAGTACTGGTGAATCTGAAAGCTTCGAGAACTTCCCGATGATTTCTAATTCTACTAATGCTTTCGTAGATCGCATTCAACAAGCTGTTGATTCTGGTGTAAACGTCAGTGTTGCTGATATTGCTTATAACAATGGTGCTGATAATACATTGGTATCTGCTATGTATAAGCGCGATTTGCTATACAAAATCGGTGCGTATAATGGTTGGAATACAGCAAGTAATACGATAGGCTATGCCATTGCTCAAGGCGTATTGCTCAAAACTATGAGCCCAGAAGGTCACCGTAAGATGTTGACTCAACAATACTTAGATAACTGGGCGTACCAAGCAAATATCCGTAAAGATATTTACCGTATGCAAGACTCTATTCGCACAGATAATGTACGTTACTCTGGCGAGTTGAATGAACGTCTTGAAAGTTATTTAGGCGAACGTATCCAAGACTTTGCTGAAAAATACCTTAAAGTTGACCCTCGTACAGTAAAAGCTACATTCCCTTGGGGCCGTCTATTCGAAACAGATATTACAATCTATGATAAACCTGTAGTGCCTCTTGAAAAAGAATTGCGCTTGAAACGTGAAGCAGAGGCAAAAGCTAAAGCCGAAGCGGAAGCTAAGGCTAAGGCAGAAGCTGCAGCTAAGGCTAATGGTCAAGCTGTGCCAGTCAAACCAGCAAAGACTCAAACTGAACTCTCTACAGTATCTGTAATTCCAGTAGTAAAACAACCAGCTACTACATCTCAAGGTCTACGCATTGTGCCAACACCTGCCGTTGTACCTGGTCAATAATGAATAGGGAATGGCTATGAAAAAAGCATTTTTACCGGAAATTACTTATATGCGTGGCCTCTGTATGCTCGGTGTTATCGGCATTCATGTAGGCTCCTATGCATTGCAAAATCCTTTTGTAAATTTAGAACTTATTAGCGTCTTAGAAATTCTATCGCGCTTTGGAGTGCCGGCATTTTTCTTCCTCTCTGCATTTGGCTTGTTTTATCATACATCTGTAGAGGGACCATTCTCATATAAGGAATTTATGCACCGCCGTATTCAGGTGGTGCTATTTCCATATATTACGTGGTCTTTATTTTACTTGCTCTATACGGGGCTGACGGCACATAATCTAGGCAATTTACATCCCGGGCCATTGGCGGTAAATCTATTGTTTGGTACGTCTATGTATCATTTATACTTTATGGTTATCCTCTTATGGTTCTACGTGATGATGCCGCTATGGCGAGCTATGGTGAAAGTTATCTTAAAACGACCTGTATTTTGGATGATCTTACTATTTATTATCCAAGTTGCTATCGATTATGTCTCGTCTTACATACTCGGCCGTTGGGTAACAGAACATCTTAGTAATAACCCTGTGTTGAAATATCTCTTTGATATGAGACTTAACTATTGGGTCATCCATTATGTGTGGATATTCCTGTTGGGGGCTGTATGTGCTGAACGATATGAAACGGTATGCGAATACATGTGGCGTTATCGTTACTTGTTAGGTGCTAGTGCAGTAGGCTCTATATTGTTGATGCTCGGATCCTACTACTATGTCATGGACGTATGGCATTATACAGTGCTAGAAGCAATTTATACAGTTCATCAAATGAGTCCAATGGGTGTCCTCTATACTGGACTGGGAACACTATTTAGTTTGTTCCTATTCCAAACCTTACCAATGAATGCGACTATGGAATCTACTTGGTCAGAAATAGGGGATAAGTCCTACGGTATTTATTTAGCACATCCATTCTGGTTGTTGATCATCTCTGGCGTGATGGCTAAATATAATCTCCTCTATACAGTGGTCAATGTACTTGCCATGTATGCTATGGCGCTAGGACTGTCTTATTTGACTACAGTTGCTCTCAATTATGTGCCTAAACCAATTCGTAAATTTATATTGGGACATTAGTAGTAATCCGCTAGGATATAGTTTTTAACTATGGCATCCTAGCGGATTTTTGTATATCTAAATTGTATCTTTCACAAAGTAAAGTGTGAAAATTTGAAAGTAATTGTGATATAATAAGTCCATGATGATTACTACTTGATAGAGTAACGATATAGAAAAAGAGGTGCTCCTATGCAAGAATTAACATATTTTAATGGCGAGTTCGTTGAACCAGGTGCCAAAGTTATCAGTATTGATGACCGTGGTTATTTGTTTGGTGACTCTGTATACGAAGTGGTACGTGTCGTAAAAGGCCGTTGCTTCGCATTGTCCTACCATCAAGATCGCTTGTATCGCTCTATGCGTGAAATGGATATTCCAGTAAAAATGACCCCAGATGATTTAACTGAATTGCACGAAATTCTAATCGAGCAAAGTGAAATTAAAGAGGGTTATATTTATTTGCAAATCTCTCGTGGTGTAGCACCACGTCATCATGCATATGATCGCTCTAAACTAGAACCACAAATGCTCATGTCTATCCGCAATCTAGATATGGATGCGGTTAATAAATTGGGCGAAGGTGTTAAAGCAATTGCATTGCCTGATGAACGTTGGGACCATGTAGATATTAAGACTACTAACTTGATTCCGAATATCTTGGCACAAACTAAAGCGGAAAAGAAATTTGCTTATACTGCAATCTTATTCCGAGATGGTATTTGTACAGAGGGCGCTACATCTAATGTATTTGCTATCAAAGATGGTATCTTGTATACGCACCCGGCCGACAATCATATCTTAAAAGGTATTACGCGCCAAATGATTTTGACCCGCGTAGCACCATCTCTAGGTATTACAGTTATTGAAAAAGAATTTGATCGTGCCTTTGTAGATGATGCGGACGAATTATTCTTTACCGATACAATTGGTGGTGTCATCCCAATTACTAAGCTAGATAGAAATCCAGTATCTGGTGGCAAACCAGGTGCTATTACACTTCGTCTACGCGAAGCACTAGAAAAATTGATGGAAGAAGGTTTGCCTTAATAGGTAATCGACTTTCATTACATGGTAAACTTTTCCCTTAAGAAAGGACATTATTTTGATTCAATTACAACACATTAGTAAAGTCTATGAAGGTGCTACTCGTGTGGAAGCTTTAAAAGATATTAGCCTTGACGTTAAGGAAGGTGAAATCTTTGGCATTATCGGTCAATCTGGGGCCGGCAAATCCACATTGATTCGATGCATTAATATGCTCGAAGCTCCTACTTCTGGCTCTGTTATCGTCAATGGTACAGATTTAACAACACTTAGCAAATCCGATTTGCGTAAAGCACGCAAAGATATTGGTATGATTTTCCAACATTTTAATTTATTGTCATCTCGTACAGTATATGATAATGTGGCATTTCCGTTGGAATTACAAGGAATGAGCAAATCTGAAATCAAGGAACGCATTACGCCAATCCTTGATATCGTAGGTCTTACTGAGCGTATGAACAATTATCCATCCCAATTATCCGGTGGTCAAAAACAACGTGTTGGTATCGCTCGTGCCTTAGCGTCTAATCCAAAGGTTCTTCTTTGTGATGAAGCTACATCTGCGCTTGATCCGCAAACAACAGAATCCATTTTGAAATTGTTGAAAGATATCAACGAAAAGATGGGCCTTACTATCGTTCTCATCACTCATGAAATGCACGTAATCCGTGAAATTTGTGATCGTGTAGCGGTTATCGAAGGCGGTGTAATCTTAGAAGAAGGTAGCACTGTTGAAGTGTTTACACATCCTCGTGAAAATACTACAAAAGAATTCATTAGTTCTGTAGTAAGTGAGAACTTACCGCCAGAAGCGTTAGAGCATTTAGAATTACATGACCAATGGATTGCAGGTACAGCTCCATTAGTACGTCTTAAATTTACAGGCCAAGCTACGGATGAACCTGTAGTAGCAGGCCTTGTACGACGCTTTAACCTCGATGTAAGTATCCTCTTTGGTGGCATCGACTATATCCAAAATACATGCGTTGGTCGCCTTATCGTTATCTTGAATGGTGACCCTGAAAATGCTCAAGAGGGCTTAGATTACATCAAAACATTACCAATTGAAAGCGAGGTGATCGGTTATGTCAGAGCAAATCATTAATCTTCTCATAACTGGGACCCTTGATACATTGCAAATGACCATCATCTCTACAGTCATGGCTATGTTATTTGGTATTCCTCTCGGTGTTATTTTGGTAGTAACCTCTAAGGGTCATATCTTAGAAAATGTAGCGCTTAATAAGGTGCTAGGTGCTATCGTGAATGCAACGCGTTCCATACCATTTATCATCTTGATGGTAGCTATCATTCCATTTACTCGTATGGTGGCAGGCACATCTATTGGTACAACTGCAGCTTGTGTACCTTTAACAATTGCAGCAATACCATTCTTAGCGCGCCTTGTGGAAACATCTATTAAAGATATTAACTTTGGTGTTATTGAGGCAGCTCAATCTATGGGGGCAAGTCCACTCCAAATTATTTGGAAAGTATTATTACCTGAAGCATTGCCTACGATTATCGACAATGTAACGGTTCTAATCGTTAATCTCATCAGTTATTCTGCGATGGCAGGTGCAATCGGCGGCGGTGGCCTTGGTGATATTGCTATCCGATATGGTTATCAACGCTTCCAAGCTGATATTATGATTGCTACCATCATTATCTTGGTCATTTTGGTACAATTAGTACAAATGATTGGTGATGCATGGTCTAAAGCGATGAATAAGAAGTAGGAGGCTCCTATGAGTATCAATGAAAAATTGAGAAGTCAACAAAACGATGAGTTATTCACCGCTATTTTAACGCTTGAAAATACTGAGGAATGCTATGCATTTTTTGAAGATATTTGTACGATTAATGAATTAAAAGCCTTATCTCAACGCTTGCAAGTAGCAAAAATGTTACGCGCAGGGGATAGCTATGAAAAAATCGTAGAAGAAACAGGCGCCAGTACGGCAACGATTAGCCGTGTAAAACGATGCCTAGTTTATGGTGCTGATGGCTATACATTAGCGCTAGATCGTTTAGGTGCAAAATAATATAAACTAGCATGACAACGGTGGCCCTTTGGCGACCGTTGATGTGCTATCTGTAGGAGGTTTATATGGAGTGGCTCATTGAGGTAACAGGTTTACCATTTGATATCCTTATACTCATTTTGCTCGCTATAGCAGGTGCTTTTGCAGGCTTTGTAGACTCCATTGTGGGCGGCGGTGGACTCATTTCGGTTCCGGCCATGTTATTAACAAATCTTCCGCCTAGTATGGCCTTGGGCAGTAATAAATTATCCAGTATTTTTGGTGCTGGCAGTGCATCTATTACGTTCTTGCGAAATCATATGGTTGATTTTTCGTTAGTTCGTAAACTATTGCCATTTACCTTTATTGGTTCTATGATTGGTACATTAGCGGTTGTATCGTTGCCACCATTATATGTGAAGCCAATTATAATCATCCTGCTCGTTTGTGTCACACTTTTTGTGGTATTCAAAAAGGACTGGGGTGAGGTGAACCGCACTTCTGCAGTGGCAGGAAAAGCATTGTATATTTGCATGGCTTTTGCTCTTGGTATTGGTATTTATGATGGTTTTATTGGCCCTGGTACAGGTACATTTTTGATTATGGGCTTTATCTTTACTGGTTTTGATTTTTTACATGCTTCTGCAAATGCAAAAATATTGAATTTTACTAGTAATTTAGCATCGTTAATCGTTTTTTTGTATTTAGGTCACGTCAATATTAAGTACGGTCTAGCCACAGGTGTTGGACAAATTATAGGTGCTTATTTAGGCTCTCATTTAGCTATTGCTAAAGGATCGTCGTTGGTACGTGTTGTATTCTTGTCGGTAACGACAGTTATGTTGTTGAAATTAGTCTATGATTATGTTTCAACATTATAGGAGGGCAAGGTATGCCTCATAAAAGTGATGTACAAGTGGCATTGATTAGTGGTGGCACATCAGGAATTGGCTTTGCTACTGCGAAACTACTTCTAAAAGAAGGTTGGTGTGTCGTCATCAATGGTCGTGATGAAAAGTCAGGACAAAAAGCTAAGATGAAATTGCGTCGCTATTCTTCAAGGGTACAGTATGTACAAGGGGATGTATCTAAGATTGAAGATTGCCAGCGTATTGTAAAAGAAACTGTCAAATTATTTGGTGGTGTATCTGCTCTCGTAACAGCGGCAGGCTATTATGAGGAAGAGCTTCTAGCAGATGTGACAGAGGCGGCCTTTGATGAAATGTTTGGCACCAATGTGAAAGGTACGGTTTTCTTGTGCCAAGCGGCATTGCCTTATTTGCGCGCTACAAAGGGCAGCATTGTAACAGTAGCCAGTGATGCAGGATTGCAAGGTAACGTAGCTTGTTCTGTATACGGCGCTTCGAAAGGGGCGGTGGTAAGCTTTACGAAGTCTTTATCGCTAGAAATGGCACCCCATAATGTACGCGTTAACTGCGTGTGTCCAGGTGATGTAGATACCTCCTTAGTAGATAAGCAAATTGCAAATGCTCAACAAGATGCAGAGGCTGCCAAGGCTGAAATGGGGCAACATTATCCACTAGGTCGGATTGGCCAACCTCATGAGATTGGAGAGGTAATTGTATTTTTATTGAGTAGTAAAGCTTCTTTTGTAACGGGCGCTGCTTGGACTATTGATGGTGGTCTCACTAGTTGGTAATATTGAAAATCTTAGATGATATTTTACTTTTTAAAACTTGGAATAATTGTAAAAATTCATTCCCCTTATATCAATAGAATGGTATAATAATACTAATAATATGACCTATAGTTGGTTCACAACAAAGGAGAATACTTATGGCAGAATATAATGGCGTAACACTTGAGCCACTTATGGATGGTTCTCAAGATCGTGACTATCAAGTTGAACAATTTATTTTCTGGGGCGCAAGTCGTGCAGCAGCATTGGCTTTGTCTCCTAAATTCAGCAGTGTTGCTTTGTGCGCCAATGCAACGTATATGGTAACTCGCATTGCACATCTTTACGAAGTAGAATTGCAATCTGGTGCCGTAGTGGGTCTAGTTGGTGGTCTTAGCACAGCTGTAGGTACAGCGGCTATTTCTCTTCTTATTCCTCTAAAAGCAGTTCGCGTTCCTGTAGCAGTTGGTTTAACATATGCTATTGGTAAAATTGCTCACATTTGGATCCAAGATGGTATGCCTTCTGATATCGAACGTTATAAACCAATGGTTGCTGAATTCCTTGAAAGCGGTAAAGCTATAGCAGGTGATATCATCCGTGATGCAGGCGCTAGCATTCCTTTCACACAAGGTCAACGCGACGTTTGGGCTGGTATTGCTAATGAAACAGGTCTTGCTAAAGAAACTTTGAAACAAGTTTACGAAGAAAAAGTAACACCTGCTATCGATAAATGGAATAACGAAACAAAATATCAAATCCATGACAATGCAGCAGAAGTTGTGGCGAAAGTAACCGATGCGGCAAAAGAGAAAATTGATGTTGCTAAAGAAAATATTGATGTAGCTAAAGAATTAGCTAAAGGTGGCGTAGAAGTAGCTAAAGCTTCTGCACAAGCTGCAGTAGAAACTGCAAAAACTAAAGCTAATGATGCTGTTGAAACAGCAAAAGATGTTGCTACAAACACTGTTAATACAGCAAAAGATAAAATTGGTGGTTTGCGCAAATAGGCGCTAAAGGATTATGAAGATGAATCCATTAAAAATTATTACATATGGTAAGTATTTTAACGAATCTAAATTTGCCGCTTTCTTAGGGCGATATGGGAAGAAACTTGCCTTTGTACAACGAGCAGTGACCTTGTTCCTTTGTATGCGTGATAAGGACACTCCAAAATATGTAAAAGCAGTCATTGCTGGTGCCTTAGGGTATCTTGTATTACCTATTGATATTGTACCGGATACAATTCCCGTATTAGGTTGGATAGATGATGTAGCGGTGCTTGGCCTTGCTTTTAAGGTGGCCAATCGCTATATTAAAACTAGTCATCAAGAAGAGGCCAAAAAATACTTCCCATTTGGTGGCAGTAACTAGCTTTTAACCATTAAGGCAGTTTGATCCGTTGCGGTTGAACTGCCTTTATTTATTTGACACACTAAAGTAATAGAGATACAATGAAGATTGTATTCTATGAAAAAAGAAGGAAAAATTTATGCATATTGCTTCAGTAAATGTACGCTTTTACGAAACCGATATGATGGGCATTGCGCACCATAGTAATCATTTTAGATGGTTTGAAATGGCACGTATTGAATTCCTTCGTCAAATCGGTGTAACCCTGTGGGATATGATGAATGAGGATATTGTATTTCCCATTATGAACGTATCTTGCAATTATAAAGAACCAGCAAATTTTGATGATGAGCTTCATATTGAAACGTATCTAGTTAAGATGACACGTGCACAGATGGTATTTCGTTATCGTATGCGCCGTGCCAGTGATGGTGCTCTCCTAGCTACGGGAGAGACTAAGAATGCATTTATGTCAAAATCAACAGGTAAAATTGTGCGATTAGACGATACTTTTTATCAGCCAATGTTAGCAGCTGTTGAGGAGATGCCTAATGAGTAATGTACAACAATTGCCTATCGGTGTATTCGACTCCGGTGTGGGTGGGCTATCTGTTTTAAAGGTTTTACAAGAACAATTTCCTAATGAAGATTTTATCTATATTGGCGATAACGCGAACAATCCTGTGGGAAATCGCAGTGATGATGAAATTACATATTTAGCTTGTCATATTGCAGAGGCTCTTGAAAAACAGCCTGTAAAATTGATGGTTATTGCTTGTAATACGTTTACTGTTGTAGCACTTGATGCGGTACGAGAACGCGTGTCTGTACCCGTTATTGGTGTGTCACAAGGCGTGAAAACAGCGATTAGTCAAAGTAAAAGTAAGACCATTGGTATCATGGCGACGGTGGCGACTGTGAATAGCCATATTCATAAACACGTAGCCCTCGAAGTTGATCATGAAGTTCTTGTTTGGGAACAACCTTGTCCTGAATTGGCAGGTCTCATTGAGCAAGGCCATTTAGATGATTATTTTGTACGTGATGTATGTACTGACTATTTAGAGCCTTTATTATCTCGAGAAATTGAGGTCGTAGTTTTGGGCTGTACTCATTTCCCATTTGTACAACCTTTGCTAGAGGAACTGACGTCAGGGCGTATTCAATTTATTGACCCTGCTTTTGAAACGAGTGAATTGGTTCGCCGTAGATTAGAGAGTAAAGATTTGTTTAATCCTCAAAAATCTGCAGGTACTGTAACATTGTATTTTACAAAGGATATTGAGCTTGGTGATACGCTGAGTGCCTCTTTCCTTGATACAAGTCGTCGCAGCATTGAACATATTACATTATAAAGGAGATGCCCTATGTGGTTTTATAACATCCTAAGTTTTGTAATAGCTATTATTGTGGCTATTGCAGCTTTGTATTTATTATTCCGTTTATTTGTATTGAAACAAGGTAATGAAAAGATTATCTTAATACCAAAACGAGCAACAAACTTCCAAGTATCTGATCGTAATTTTGAATCTATTACTTTGTTCTGTGATATTCCGTTTGTAAACAAAGGTCGTCAACTTGGTACAATTATGGATTTATTCCCACGTCCATTGTTACCTGAGGAACATTTTGATGCTGTGAAAGTCAATGCATGGGCTATGGATATTAACCGCCCTCGTCATGATGGTTATTTTGAAGCTGTTATTATCAAACCTCGAAAAGGCGGTACGATTCGTGTATTCGTTACATTGACAGGTAAAAATGGGAATATTCGTGAAGATATTAAGGGCTTCCCTTATATGGACATCGATATTTACTATCAAATCGTAGGTCGTACAGATTATCATATTGATAAACAACGTATTCGTTTGACTGCTGAAGAAGTGCAAGCAGCATTGGTTCAATAAGGAGGCATAACAATGGCAGAATTAGAGTTAGTATGTGTGCCAACACGTATTCTTACAGATAATGATGACATCGTGGATGCTATCGTTGAATTTGGCGGTCATAATATTGGACCTGAAGATATCGTATGTGTAGCTGAATCTGTAGTAGCTATTACACAAGGTCGTTTTACTCGTCCTGAAGAGTTAAATGTTTGCTGGCAAGCTCGTTTAATCAATCGTTTTATCCATCCAGATGGCTCTATGGCGTCCATTTATGGCATGCAATCCGCTATGAATCTAGATGGTAAATGGAAAGTATTGGGTGCCTTCATTTTAGGTGCTATTGCTAAAATTTTCCGCAAACCAGGTGTATTCTATGCAATTGCTCGCGCTGCATCCTTAACTGATGATGTAACTGGTACAATGCCTCCATTTGACAAGCACATCGTATTTGGTCCAAAGGACCCAGATAAAGTAGCTGAGAAAATCGTATCTCGCACAGGCTGTTATGGCGCTGTTGTAGCTGACGTTAATGATTTGAAACGTTCCGCTGTGTTAGGTACAAGCCGTGGCATTGACGGTAATAAAATTGCACAATTGTTGATTGACAATCCATTTGGTAATGATAGCCAAATGACTCCGATTGTTATCATTAAAAATTACGCATCTGTATCTGGTAAATAACAGAAGGCTGTACTCATCACATAGAGATGGGGACAGCCTTTTTTTATGTTGCGTGGATAAATGGGATTTATATGTTAAATTGATGGAGCCCATTTAGTTCAATAATTGAGTTTGTAAGGGACTCTATAAATTCTAATAAGGAGGTTTTATGTTACTCGGTTTAGACGTAGGTGGTACGTTCACAGATGCCGTTATCATAGACGGTCATCGCGTAGTAGCATCCGCCAAAAGACGGACTACAAAGGACAATCTAATGCAGGGCATAGGCGAGGCTTTAGATGCAGTCCTAGATAGTTGTGATACATCTAATGTTGAACAAGTAACCTTATCTACTACTGTTGTGACAAATACAATCGTAGAAGAAAAGGAGCAGGTTGTAGATTTGTATGTAGTGACTGGGCCTGGTCGAAATGTGGATGATATTTTTCCTGTGCAGCCTATATATCTTCAAGGCTATACAGATCATAGAGGTATTGTTGTAGAGCGTACCTCTACTGATGCAGTGTGTGACATAGCGCGTATGGTACAAGAGCGAAGTGGTACTGACTTGGCCGCTGTATCTGCAAAATTTGGTGTTCGTAATCCTCAAGAGGAATTATCTATAACAGAAGCATTACAAGAAACGTATAATACTATATCTAATGGTAGCTTGTTAAGCGGTTCCTTGAACTTTCCACGTCGCACCATTAGTGCTTATTTTAATAGCGCTGTAATGCCAGTATTTTCAGTGTTTAAGAAAAATGTAGAAGATGCGCTGAGTGCACGAAATATTAACGCCCCACTTCATATATTAAAGGCCGATGGGGGCTCTCTTCCTATGGCGCACATGGTAAGTCGACCTGTAGAAACTGCTTTCACGGGACCTGCCGCAACTGTGCTTGGTTTATCGGCTCTAGGTACCATTGGTGAGTCACATACAGTGGCACTAGACATTGGGGGGACTACAACAGATATTTCCCTGTGGAAATATGGGAAACCATTGATGACAAAGAATGGCGTATCCATTCGTGAATATCCAAGTGCAGTGCGATCCTTTGCCGTTACCTCCGTCGGTATTGGCGGTGAGTCGGTAGTTCGCATAGTAGATGGTGAAATCACGGTAGGCCCTGAACGTGTAGGGCCATCAGCGGCTTTAGGTGGCAATGAACCTACTTTAGGGGATGCTCTCATCGTATTAGGGCACGCAAGTTATGGTGATACTGAACATGCGACACAATCCTTACAACAGTTAGCTCGTGTGTTACAGACTAATTGGAAAGAGGCGGACTGTGAAGATTCATTTACAAAGCACAATGCTGAAAAGCAATGTAATCATAATATGTCAGCTTTAGATGTGGCAAAGCTTATTGTTGAAAAGGCATTAGAAATAATTCAACATGGTATCGATGAAGTGGTACAGGCAGAAAACAAACGACCTGTGTATGTCGTAGCAGATATTGTAAATCCCGATGTCTTTGTGCCTGCTCAAATCGTCGTAGTGGGCGGTACAGCG
The DNA here is from genome assembly GCF_002959895.1 of Veillonella infantium. GTDB lineage: Bacteria > Bacillota > Negativicutes > Veillonellales > Veillonellaceae > Veillonella > Veillonella infantium. The sequence continues at coordinate 50,389 of NZ_PPDD01000004.1, forward strand.
CCTAGCTTAGGGCCAAGTATCGGCGAGTTTTTAAACTTACCCGTTACCATTCCTGACAATGCAGCTGTAGCAAATGCTATAGGTGCAGCATTAGCACTATCTACCATTGAACTTACCGTTCACGTCGATACAAAACGTCGCTTGCTTGTTATTCCTGAGTTAGGTATTAAGCAGCAAACCTGTACCTTAAAACGAGCTGAACAAGTAGTAGAGCGCGCAAAAGAGGCTCTTATTGAAGAGGCATTACGCTTGGGTCTGGATAAAACGCAAGAGGTCGAGGTTATTAGCATTGAAGACTTTCCTGTTGTCGAGGGCTGGCAATCTATGGAACGTCTAATTACGGTGAAAGTACAACTAGAAGCGGGGGTGAAATACTATGTGGAATAAGGGTCTATCCTATCGTGAGCGTCATGGCATTCTAAATATGGATATTAAACAGGATGAGGCTACGAGCTCAGCTACTAATAAAGCTAACTATCATCACAGTTTAGGTCTAGTATTTTTCCCTGCTTTCGACTGGAAAATTTCAGAAACTCACCCTGAACGACAGGAGCGTTTGCTTTATACGCGAGATCAAATCGTAGAGGAAGGTTTATTAGATATACCAAATATTAGGGAATACAATCCTATAGTAGCTGATTGGGATACCATAGAGCGTGTTCATGTAGGGGCACCTAACTTAGAGTCTTGGGTAACGGAAGCACATCGTGTATCTGCAGGTGGTGCTATTGTGGCTGCTGATGCGGTTATGCGCGGAGAGGTAGACCGTGCCTTTGCCCTCGTTAGACCTCCAGGACATCATGCGATGGCTATGGTTCATGGTATTCGTGGGTTCTGTACCATAAATATTGAAGCTGTTATGATTCAACATATGCGCCAAACATATGGTATAAAACGAGTGGCGGTGGTGGACACAGACGTGCACCATGGCGATGGTTCTCAAGATGTGTTCTACCACGATCCTGATACTCTATATATTAGTTTCCATCAAGATGGACGCACGCTATATCCAGGCACTGGCTTTATGGATGAGTTTGGCGGTCCTCAAGCTATTGGTGGTAATATAGACATTCCATTGCCCCCAGGAACTGGTGACGAAGGGTTGATGAAGGTTATGCGTGAATTAGTATTACCTATATTAGAGGAATTTAATCCGGATATCGTTATCAATTCAGCGGGGCAAGATAATCACTTTAGCGATCCTTTGGCGAATATGCAAGTTACCGCAAAAGGCTATGCCGAGCTTGTAGATTTATTGCAAGCAGATATAGCTGTTTTAGAAGGTGGTTACTCTGTACAGGAAGCGTTGCCTTATGTAAATACAGGTATCATATTATCTATGGCAGGCCTTGATTACAGCAAGGTAGTAGAACCTGCCTTTGACCCTGTTAAATATAAGCAAAGTCAAAATGTAACCATTTATATTGATGACCTTATCGCTAAGTGGAAGGTACAATGGGCTAACCGTCATAAGATGGCCGAAGAGGAACGCATCAGTGTGGGCGATATATGGTCGAACCGCTACAATGTGTACTATGATGAAACAGGTGTACAAGAGGAGCGCCTTGAAAAGGTGCGCATGTATGAAGATAAAGTTGGGTGGCATAGCGTACTTTCACATGGTCAATATGGACCCTATGGGCCGCAGAGTGTATATGCTATGTTTATCCCTTGGCAAGCCGATGAGGGAACTCGTCAAGATGCCATTACAGAGGCCAGACGGGCTAAAACAGAAGGTGGTACAAGTCGTTATGTTGTGGTGGATCCACTTGGGGATGGACAATACATAATCTGATTCGTAGTGATAAAAAATAGTTAAATTGTGATATAATAGGAAAAGATAACGCCCCTTTGTGTAAGGGGCGTTCTAATGTTTAGATTTAGAATGGTGAGGTTCCTATGCGCAGCGATAATAGAACAGCAGGTCAATTGAGACCTATTAAAATAACACGGAATTTTACAGAGTATGCAGAAGGTTCTGTACTCATTGAGTGTGGCAAGACAAAGGTTATCTGTACTGCTACTGTTGAGGATTCTGTGCCGCGCTGGCTCAAAGGTTCTGGCCAAGGCTGGGTAACTGCGGAATACTCCTTGTTGCCACGTTCTACGCAAACTCGCGTGAGCCGTGAGGCTGCAAAGGGGAAACAAACGGGCCGTACTGTAGAAATTCAACGCCTTATCGGTCGTGCATTACGTGCTGTTGTAGACCTTGAAGCGCTAGGAGAACGTTCTATTACTATCGATTGTGACGTTATTCAAGCCGATGGTGGTACGCGTACAGCATCTATTACGGGTGCATTTGTAGCTCTCGTTGATGCGGTGGATTTCACCTTTGGCGGAGCTGGCAAATTCCCAATTACCGATTTCTGTGCAGCTATTTCCGTAGGGATTGGCCCAGAAGGTCCTATCACGGATCTTTGCTATGAAGAGGATAGTGCGGCTATCGTTGATATGAATGTGGTGCGTACTGGATCTGGTAATATGGTTGAGGTGCAAGGTACAGGTGAACATGGTACCTTTAATCGTGATGAACTCAATGCATTACTCGATTTAGCAGAGGCTGCTACAGATGAGCTCATGGCTAAACAACGTGAAGTACTTGGTACAACAGCAGATAAAGTAGGTAAGGTATATCCTACAGCTCCGGAGGTGTAAGATGGAACAAATCGTATTAGCTACAGGTAATAAAGGAAAAATTCGTGAATTTTCCGAGGCTTTTTCCCATTTATCCATCGACTGTGTACCTGTAAAAGAGGTCATTGCCATTGAGGAACCTGAGGAAACAGGGACAACCTTTATGGAGAATGCACGTTTAAAGGCGCGCTACTACGCAAAGGCTACCAATCGGCCATGCCTTGCTGATGATTCTGGCATCACCGTAGATGCTCTTAATGGGGCACCAGGGGTATATTCTGCTCGCTATGCAGGTCATCATGGTGATGACCAAGCTAATAATGAAAAATTAATTCGCGAACTGCAAGGTAAAAGCGACCGCACAGCTCATTATGTATGCGCCTTAGCACTCGTATATCCTGATGGCCGTGAAGTGACAGCTGAAGGCTATTGTGATGGACTTGTTCAAGATGAGCCAAAAGGGGACAATGGTTTTGGCTATGATCCATACTTTTATGTGCCTGAATTTGAAAAGACAATGGCAGAACTTAGCATTGAAGAAAAGGAAACCATCAGCCATCGTGGCCGTGCTTTACGCAAATTAATTAACAAGCTTTAATATTTTCGAACTATATGGTATAGTTCATATAAATATGTAATATAATAGTGTTAGAGAACTTATAAAATGAAACGAATTGGTATTTTAAGTGATACCCATGGGTATCTAGATGATATAGATCTTGTCTTGGAGGCTACAGCAGACCAAGAAATTGATATGTGGCTTCATGCTGGTGATTATGGTGATGATGCACGCTATATGCAGGAACATACTGATATTCCTGTATATGCAGTGCGCGGTAATAATGACCGTGTACAGCCGCTTGAACCGCGAGAACAGTTGATTCCTCTAGAGGATACCTATATTTACATGACTCATGGTCATGAGGTATCATATTATAATCGAATACAAAAACTGATTGAGTTAGGCACTGATATGGGGGCGCGACTCATCGTGTCCGGTCATAGTCATCATCATGGTGAGGTTCGAGTTCGTGATGCGGTATTTGTGAATCCCGGCAGTATATCGTTGGCTCGTGACCGCTCAGGCGGTACATTTGCTATCGTTACCTACGATAATGGACAGTTTGATGTAGAGTTTGTGTATAAACAAGATATTGTTTAGTTATATGGTGAAAGCTTTGAAACTCGATGGTTCGAAAAGCTTTCAAAAAAATAGTAAGTCTATGCATGGAAAGGGTTATGACATATCATGGATACACCAGTTAAAGCAAAGCCTAAAATGAAATTATATGGTTTTAATAATCTCACAAAGACATTGAGTTTTAATATTTATGATATTTGTTATACTCGTACAGAAGAAGAGAAAAAACAATACATTCAATACATTGATGAAGTATACAATGCGGATCGTTTAACAGCTATCTTAACAGAGGTTAGCCATATTATTGGTGCCAACATCCTTAACGTAGCGAAACAAGATTATGATCCACAAGGGGCATCTGTTACGATTTTGATTTCTGAAGAGGAAATTGAAAAGGAAGATGTAGTCATGCATCTTGATAAATCTCACCTTACTGTACATACATATCCTGAAAGCCATCCGCACAAAGGGGTTAGTACGTTCCGTGCCGATATTGAAGTATCTACATGCGGTCAGATTTCTCCCCTTAAAGCACTTAACTATTTGATTCAAAGCTTTGATTCCGATATCCTCACATTGGACTACCATGTTCGTGGCTTTACACGTGACGTATCTGGCAAGAAAATTTATATCGATCATCGCATCAACTCTATCCAAAACTACATCAATGCAAAAACTCGCAACATGTATAATATGATTGATGTAAACGTATATCAAGAAAATATTTTCCACACAAAAATGATGTTAAAAGAATTTGATTTAGATAACTATCTCTTTGGTATTACTGAATCTGAATTGAGTGAACGAGAAATCAAACAAATTAAACATCAATTAAAACAAGAAATGATGGAAATTTTCTATGGTCGTAATTTGCCATCTGTAAAAGCATAAATAAAAAATATATATTCTGTACGCTATGTGTCCTATCAGATAATACGTATATAGTACCAAAGTAGATAAGTCGTATATGGCTTATCTACTTTTTATTTAGCTATCATTTTTATTACTAAATTAGATTAATAGAATTTAATTCTAAAATATTCGGAAAACTATATCGAAAAAACTTGAATTGTTATATATCATTTTGTATAATACAATTAGTTAAAGGTATTAATTACCGACTCAAAAGAGTCCGAGTTTATCCACAAAGGAGAATTATTATGGACGTACGTGAATTAGCTGTACAAAAGAAACGTGAATTAAAAGGTTTCCTTACTGTAGGAACAAAATATGAATTAAAAGACGCTCATGATTTATCTGTAGCTTACACACCAGGTGTAGCAGAACCATGCTTGCGTATTAAAGATAATGAAGCAGAATCCTTTGAATTAACTTGCCGTTCCAACATGGTTGCCGTTGTATCCGACGGTACTCGTGTACTTGGTCTTGGCGATATCGGCGCTGCAGCAGCATTGCCTGTAATGGAAGGTAAATCTTTATTATTCAAAAAATTCGGCGATGTAGATTGCATTCCATTGGTTGTAGATACAAAAGATGCTGATACTTTGATCAACACTGTAAAATTATTGCAAAAAAACTTTGCTGGCATTAACTTGGAAGATATTTCTTCCCCTAAATGTTATGAAATCGAAAACCGTTTGAAAGAAGAATTGGAAATCCCTGTATTCCATGATGACCAACACGGTACAGCTATCGCTTGTTTAGCTGGTGTAAAAGGCGCTCTTCGCCTTGTAAAGAAAGATTTAGCAACTGCTAAAATCGTTGTAAATGGTGCTGGTGCTGCTGGTGCAAACATCGCTCGTCTGTTGTACCTTGCAGGTGCTCGAGACATTACATTGTTAGTATCCTCCGGCGTATTGCACAAAGACTACAAACGTCTTGATTCCTTGCAAGCTGAATTGATCGACTTGCTTAAACTTGAAGAAAAACATGGCAACTTGGCTGAAAATGCTAAAGGCGCTGACATTCTTCTTGGCGTATCTGCTGCAGGTGCTTTCACAAAAGAAATCTTGGAAAACTTGGCTGATGATGCAATTGTATTCGCTATGGCTAACCCTAACCCAGAAGCAACATATGCTGATATGAAAGCTGCTGGTATTCGTATTGCTGGTACTGGCCGTTCTGACGCTCCTAACCAAATCAACAATGTAGCAGTATTCCCAGGCGTATTCCGCGGCGCTATCGATGTTCGTGCATCTAAAATTACTGATGAAATGAAATTGGCTGCTGCTGATGCATTGGCTAACTTGATTCCAGACAGCGAATTGAACGAAGAAAACATTATGCCATCCGTATTCGATCCTCGTGTAGCTCCAGCAGTTGCAAAAGCAGTTGCTGAAGTTGCTGTAAAACAAGGTATTGCAAGAAATCCACAAGTAGTAGAAGACGGCAGCTACGAAGGTTAATCTAATTGCTATGAGCTTAATGCTTAATAGCCTCTTAAAACCTAAGTAAGATAATATAAACAATACAAACATGCACCTCGAAAGGGGTGCATGTTTTTGAATATGAACTAATAAAATTTAAAAAATTAATGAAGTTGTAAAAAAGTACTTGTCACTAATTTGTATCGATGATATAATAATTTTCGTTGCAGAGCGATACTCAATAGAGTAAAAACTCAGCAAGAGTAGTGGTTGACATCAACTACCAGGTTTGCTATAATTAGCAAGTAATTAATGACGGGGCATAGCGCAGTTTGGTAGCGCACCTGGCTTGGGACCAGGGGGTCGCAGGTTCGAATCCTGCTGCTCCGACCATTTTTTTTTGCGGGTGTAGCTCAATGGTAGAGCCCCAGCCTTCCAAGCTGGTCGCGAGGGTTCGATTCCCTTCACCCGCTCCATTTTTTTTTGCCTTTTTTAGGGTAAACTAAAATAAAATAGAGCACAGTTGACGATATATAGTACATAATTTATACTATAATAGATAATTACATATATAGGTAATCCACATGGTTCAGTAGCTCAGTTGGATAGAGCAACGGCCTTCTAAGCCGTGGGTCGGGGGTTCGAATCCCTCCTGGATCACCAAAGAAATAAGCGGATAGCTCGTAATGAGCTATCCGCTTTTTTGCTATTTTAAATTATAAATCAGTAGTTATTTTGTAATATTTAAAGTTTATCTAACTGTATAGTATTATCTCTTAACCACTGTGCTAGTTCTACATTTGTCATATTTCCTGCGGCCACATTGATAATTAGGTTTTCAACTTCTTGTTGTGAAGCGGTAATATCAAAACCATTGATAATAAGATACACATACATACTGTGTAGTGCAGTTCGCTTATTGCCATCTGTAAAAGGATGGTTATTGGCGATACCATAACATAATTGTGCTGCTTTGTCATAGAGAGAGGGATATAAGTCGCTCCCCATAAATGTTTGAAATGGGGTATTTACAGCTGATACTAAAAGATTCTTATCTCGCACTCCTGAAGAGAGGACAAATGCATCTTCTAATTCTCTGTGCAGTTCGTAGATATCTTGTACAGTGAGTTGAATATTAGGTGTACTCATTTATTCTCCAATGCTTTATATAGGTCATAATTACGCTTTAATACTTGTTGCGAGATGTCTTTTATCTGCTTTTTTAGCTCTTTATTAGTATCACTAGTTATGATAGAGGGGTTGTTGTTTGTTTTGCAATCGATAATTTTCTGATCTTTTGATATCATAAATTAAATTCCTTTACTGTATTTTTGACTTTTATATTTACTATATATTTGACTTTTATATCTATTATATAGGTAATAAATCAATAAAAACAATCTAATTAATAGTAAATATTTTAAAAGTTCAAATTTAATTATCTCTCACAAATCCAGTATTTATCTATATTTTTGCCATATAAATCTAATTGGTCAAAATAAAAGTCAAAAAAAGTCAAAAAATTTATCTTTGACCTATTGACTTTTTGACTTAATCAGATTATTATAATGTCATAAGGTTGAAGAAACCTAGAAATAAAGCAAGAAATTAAACAGACTTAAAAAGTCAAATAGATATACTTGTAGTAAAAAAGTGAGGTAATTTATATGAACAACAACTTCAATAACTTTGGTAGCGACTTCGGTAGCATGAATGATTTATTCAATCAATTGATGGGTAACATGGGTGGTTATTCCACAGAAAACCGTCGTTATAAAATTAATGGTCGCGAAGTAACTCCAGAAGAATTCGCTTATTATCGTCAAACTGGTCGTTTGCCTTCTAACGAAGAAATGCAAGCTGCTCAAGCTGCACAACAAGGTAAAATGAAACAAGATGGTATCCTTGCTCGTTTGGGTACAAACTTAACTCAACAAGCTCGTGATGGTAAACTTGATCCAGTAATTGGTCGTAATAAAGAAATCCAAGAAACAGCAGAAATCCTTGCACGTCGTACTAAAAACAATCCTGTACTCGTAGGTGATGCCGGTGTTGGTAAAACAGCAGTAGTAGAAGGCTTGGCACAAGCTATCGTCAATGGCGATGTTCCTGCAGCTATTAAAAATAAAGAAATTATTTCCATCGATATTTCCGGTTTGGAAGCTGGTACTCAATACCGTGGTTCCTTCGAAGAAAATATCCAAAACCTTATCAAAGAGGTTAAGGCTGCTGGTAATATCATCTTGTTCTTCGACGAAATCCATCAAATCTTGGGCGCTGGTTCCACAGGTGATGGTCAAGGTTCTAAAGGTTTAGCAGATATCTTGAAACCTGCTTTGTCCCGTGGTGAAATGACTGTTATTGGTGCTACAACACAAGATGAATACCGTAACACAATCATGAAAAACGCAGCTCTTGCTCGTCGTTTCAATGAAGTTAAGGTAAATGCACCATCTCCAGAAGATACTTTCAAAATTTTACAAGGCATTCGTCCATTGTATGAAGCGCATCATAATATCGAATTGCCAGATGCCGTGTTGAAAGCAGCTGTAGATTATTCCGTACAATACATTCCTCAACGTAGCTTGCCAGATAAAGCTATCGACTTGATCGATGTAACAGCAGCTCACTTGGCTTCCCAACATCCTGTAACTGATATTAAAACATTAGAAGCAGATATTGCAGAAGCTAAAGCAAAACAAGAAGAGTTTGCTCAAAAAGAAGATTACGAATCCGCTATTAATGAAAAGATGCGTATTCAAAAATTGCAAGAAGAAATCGATAATCACACTGAAAACCAAAAGGTAGTGGCTAAGGTTAACGATGTAGCGGAAGCCGTTGAAAGAATGACTGGTATCCCTGTATCTCAAATGGGTGCGTCCGATATTGAACGCTTGAAAGACATGAAATCTCGTTTACAAGCTCATGTAATTGGTCAAGATAAAGCAGTAGAAGCTGTATCTAAAGCTATCCGTCGTAACCGTGCAGGCTTTGACGAAGGTAACCGTCCAATCGGTAGCTTCTTATTCGTAGGTCCTACTGGTGTTGGTAAAACAGAATTGGCTAAACAATTAGCTCTCGATATGTTTGGTAACAAAGATGCTATCATTCGTTTGGATATGTCCGAATATAGTGATCGCACAGCTGTTTCTAAATTGATTGGTGCTACAGCAGGTTATGTTGGTTACGAAGATAACTCCAACACATTGACTGAACGTGTACGTCGTAATCCTTACTCCATCGTATTGTTCGACGAAATCGAAAAAGCAGACCCTCAAGTTATTACATTACTTCTTCAAGTATTGGACGATGGCCGCTTAACAGATGGTCAAGGTAACACAGTAAACTTCAAAAACACTGTTATCATTGCTACATCTAACGCAGGCTTTGGTTATGGTCAAAATAATGACGATGAAAACAAAGTAGATGTAATGGAACGTATTGCTCCATTCTTCCGTCCAGAATTCTTGAACCGTTTCAATGCAGTAATTGAGTTCAACCAATTAAGCAAAGACGACTTGAAGAAAATCGTAGACTTGATGCTTGATCAAGTTAACAAAACTTTGGCTAAAAAAGACATCACTCTTGATGTAACTGATGCAGCTAAAGAATTATTGATGGAACAAGGTTATGATAAAACTATGGGCGCTCGTCCATTACGTCGTGTTATCGAATCTGAAATCCGTGATAATGTAACTGACTTCTACTTGGATCACATCGATGCTAAACACTTGCTTGCTGATGTTGTAGATGGTCACATTGTTATCAGTGAGAAAGACGCTGATAAAGATACTGATAAAAAATCTGATGATACATCCAGTGATAAAAAATCTGCAGACGACAGCAAACAAGCTGATGATGCTGCATCCAAGGACAATAAATAATCAGTAGGCTATTGACACTAACTAATGAATCCCTTACAACTCTCTCCATATACAAATAAATAATAATAGTCCTATTGATGGTGAAAGCACTCGACAATATGTCGGGTGCTTTTTTTGTATCAATAGTTGTGTATTAATAAAAGAATTTTGTATACATGACAAAAATCATTGCTAATACATCGATGTATTTAGTATAATCATATCACTTAATTCAATATTCTATAGAATTTAAAAATGAGATGAAGAAAGGGAGGAGATATTGATGTCACATTATGTAGATCTAAATAGCGATTTAGGTGAAAGTTTTGGCAACTACACATTAGGCATGGATGGTGAAGTGTTAAATCACGTCACAAGTGCCAATGTTGCTTGTGGATGGCATGCTGGAGATCCTCTCATTATGGATACTACAGTTCGCATGTGCAAGGAAAAGGGCGTAGCCGTAGGGGCGCATCCTGGATATCCTGATTTAATGGGCTTTGGTCGTCGAGCAATGGCCGTAAATCCAGCAGAGGCAAAAGCGTATATGATATATCAAGTGGGTGCATTGCAAGCCTTCTGTGATAGTTATGGTGTTACATTACAACATATGAAATTACACGGTGCTTTTTATAACACCGCATGTGTAACTCCTGCATTGGCAGATGCTGTATTAGATGGCTTACAAGCGGTAAACCCTAATATTGCAGCTATGGTGTTGAGCGGTAGCTATATTGCAAAAGAAGCAGAGCGTCGAGGCATTCCTGTAATTCAGGAGGTATTTGCTGATCGTGGTTATACTGATGAAGGTACATTGGTACCTCGTACAGAACCTGGGGCTTTTATAAAAGACCCTCAAGAGGCTCTTGAACGAGTACTTATGATGGTTACAGAAGGTAAGGTTGTCACTAATACAGGTAATACTATTGATATTGTAGCTGATTCCGTATGCGTACACGGCGATAACCCAGAAGCGATAGCTTTCACAAATTACATCCGTGAAGGCCTTACAAAAGCGGGTGTTACAGTGGCTAATTTTCAAAACCGTAAATAGTAAAACGGTCATTAGAAAATAAGCAATACATAGCAAATACGTAATAAATAGTAATTATGTAGTAAATAGTAAATATGTAGTAAATAGTAAGTACATAATAGATCGTTAATAAATTATTGTGTGGAGGTTTTTATGAAACCAATTTCAGGTAAAGCAAGTTTATCTGTCCTCTTGGGGGCAGCTTTCTTGATGGCCACGTCCTCTATTGGGCCGGGCTTTATGTTACAAACGGCAGCATTTACGAATGATTTAAAAGCAGATTTTGCGTTTGCCATCATTGTGTCTGTTATTTTTTCAATTATTGCACAGCTTAATGTGTGGACCATCATTGGCATATCTAAAATGCGTGGTCAAGATATTGCCAATAAAGTATTGCCAGGACTTGGCTATTTCGTAGCATTCTTGATTTCTCTTGGGGGCCTTGCTTTCAATATCGGTAACATTGGGGGCGCGTCTATGGGCCTAAATATTGTATTTGGTATTGATACAACGACTGCAGCGGCTATCAGTGGTATCCTTGGTATTCTATTATTCGCCTCTCCAAAAATGGGTGGTGTACTAGACAACACAGCCAAAATTCTTGGTACGGTAATGCTTGTATTAATTGGTTATGTGGCGTTTTCTACAAATCCGCCAGTGGCTGAAGCGGCTACTCATGCGGTGGCACCGACGCATTATCCATGGCTTGCAACTATTACCCTTATCGGTGGTACCGTAGGTGGTTACATTACATTCTCTGGCGGTCACCGCCTCATTGATGCGGGTATTACTGGTCAAGAACATTTGAAAGATGTACGTCGTGCAGCCTTCATGGGTATGTCCGTAGATGCAGTGGTTCGTATCTTGTTATTCTTGGCCGTTCTTGGCGTTGTGTCTATGGGCTATGCCTTAGATCCTAAGGACCCAGCTGGTTCTGCATTCCTTCTTGGTGCTGGTGAAATCGGTCATAAATTGTTCGGTATCGTGTTCTTCTGCGCAGCCTTAACATCTGTAGTAGGTGCAGCGTACACATCCGTGTCCTTCTTAAAAACATTATTCAAAGTAGTGGAACGCAATGAAAAATTGACTATTATGACATTCATCTTCGTTTCTACATGTATTTTGATCTTTATTGGTAAACCAGCATCCTTGTTGATTTTGGCTGGCTCCGTAAACGGCTTAATCTTGCCGATTACATTAGCAGTAATGCTCTTTGCTACTCATAAATCTGAAATCGTAGGGGACTACAAACATAATAAACTGTTATACTATACAGGATGGATTGTAGTACTTGTAACAGCTTACATCGGCGTTACATCCTTACAAGGCATTGCTAAATTACTTGGTTAATTTGATAATTATGAAAGTACCATTATTTTCGTTTGAAGGTAATGGTTCTTTCTGGTTTTAGGAAGGAGATACCTATGAAACCTATAATTTCACCTGTAGGGGATTGCGCTATCTCTATTGATTTTGGTCAAGTGATCGATCCAAAGATTAATCGACATATACGTCAAACGATAGAGCGAATTCAAGAGCTGCATCTAGAGGGAATCATTGAATTAGTTCCTACCTATTGTGCATTACTTTTACAATATGATGCTATGCTATATTCCTATTCGGAATTGTGTAACATCATTGAGCCTACGTTGGAGCAGACCATAACAGATAATGATAATGAGCTTGTTACTGTTGTAGAAATTCCTACCGTGTATGGTGGTGAGTTTGGTCCAGACCTTGGCTTTGTGGCCTCTCATAATAACTTAAGCGAAGATGAGGTTGTAGCCATTCATAGTGGTACGGATTACTTGGTATATATGCTTGGCTTCATTCCTGGCTTTACCTATTTAGGCGGTATGGACCCACGTATTGCGACGCCTCGTTTGTCCTCTCCAAGAACATTGATACCAGCAGGTTCTGTAGGTATTGCAGGGGAGCAGACGGGGACGTATCCGTCTGACTCTCCAGGGGGCTGGCAGATTATTGGACGTACACCTGTAACCATGTATGATATGTCCAAGGAACAAGCGGCACTATTGAGTGCCGGCGACTATGTACGCTATGTACCAATTGATGAAGCAGAATATAATCGTATTAAAGCATTGGGTTCGGACTATGTACCGTCCATGTATAAAGTAGAGGTAGGTGAGTTGCGTGGCTATTAATGAATTTAAGAAATCATCAATCTACGTAACTGCACCTGGTATGTATACGACAATTCAAGATGAAGGTCGTGTTGGGTTCCAACAATACGGTATGCCTGTAGCAGGTCCTATGGATAGTGAAAGCTACCTCTTGGGTCAAGCTCTCGTAGGTAATGTAGAAACAGTAGGTGCCTTAGAATGTACCTTATTACCACCTACACTAACCGTGAAAGGCACATGTATCGTTGCTTTCACAGGGGCCGACATGGAACCGACAATTAATAATGTACGGGTGCCTCGATATATTCCATTCGTATGTCACGATGGTGATGTTATTTCCGGTGGCTTTAGCCAATGTGGTGTGCGCATGTACATTTCATTCTCTGGTGGCATCGATGTGCCAAGTATCAACGGCAGTGTTTCTACCCATACAAAGGCAAAAATAGGTGGCCTTGAGGGGCGCCCATTACAAAAGGGCGATGAGCTAGGTATTAAAGCTTTTACTCGAGACGAAGTACATGTATGCGATTATCGTGGTGAAGATCATACTCTGTTCAATACAGCCTTGTATAACCGTGGTGGCCGTGAATGTCATGAACCATTACGCGTTGTATTAGGTGATCAGGCAAAACATTTCACCGGGAAGGGAATCAAGACCTTTAGTGATAACATCTATACACTGACTGTAGAATGTGACCGTATGGGCTTCCGCTTAGATGGTCCTGAAATTGAACACGTAGACAGTGCAGATATAATTTCTGATGGTGCCGTATTTGGCTCTATCCAAGTGCCATCGAATGGACATCCCATTGTCCTTATGGCAGATCGCCAAACAACAGGGGGCTATACAAAAATAGGCACTATCATTACCGCGGACCTACCTCGGCTTAGCCAATTGCCGGTAGGGGATGGGATTAACTTTAATATCGTATCTATTGACGAAGCGCAAGATATATACCGAGCGTATATGGAACGTTTACATAAGCGGATTAAATTAGCACATGAACAAAGTGCTTATGTTTTTAAGGTAAGGAATAAAATTTAAAAGTTTATATAGATTTAATGAAGTGAACACCTCTGTAATGAAGATGTACAGTTTGAGCTGTACTATTCAGTTATAGAGGTGTTTTTCTGTGCCTGCAATCATATAAACTCGGTTTAAAAATTTAATTATGAGTTTATATTCATCTTAGAATTTTATTTATGGTGTAAATATGACACATATGTGGTAAAATTTTGATAGAAATCATAAAAAAATCCGCATAATTGCAGTATTTGCATAGGTTATTATTTTTGTGAAAGTTTGATGAAAACACTTGCAACTATATCGAAGATTTTGATATACTAACTACATCGAAAAAATTGAAAGTCAATTATGACTAACATATCATAGTAAATATATATAGAGAGATTATAAGAAGGTTTATTGGAGAAAAAGGAGAAAAGAAGGATGAACAAAATTTTTAAGGTGGTTTGGAGCAAATCTAAAGAATGCTACGTAGTAGTATCTGAATTCGCTAAAAATAATAGCGGTAAAAAGAAAATTGTAGTAGCGGGTATCTTTGCAGCATTGGCTATGACTAATGCTAATGTGGCGTTGGCAGCAAATACTTTACCTATCGTAGCTGATCCAACTTCTGTTGGCTTTGGTGCTGGAGCTAATGTTTCTGGTAGGAATTCTGTTGGCTTAGGTACAAATGTAAAAGCTACTCTTAGTGATGTTGTTGCAATTGGTACTGCTGCAAAAGTAGAGACTGCTGGTGGTGGGGTTGCTATTGGTCAAAATGCTAAATCAAAAGGTCTATATGGTAATACACCAAGTGTTGCTGTAGGTAAAGATTCAATTGCAAATGGTGGTACTGCGATTGCTATTGGTACTAATGCGGCAGTAAACGAAGCTGGTACTTCATTTTCACAAGGTATTGCCATTGGTGGTGGTGCATTACCGGGGCAAGGGGCTACCGTTATAGGTGACCAAAGTATTGCTATTGGTGGTAATACTAAAGCCATTGGTCACTCCTCAATTGTTATTGGTGGTGATGACGCTGATAGAATGACAAGTACGAGAGCCGTTTATACCGATATTAATACAGGAAAAGCTGCTGTCGCTACTGTTTCTGATGCTGTTAAAGCTTTAACAGGGTATGAAATTAAGTGGCGTGATTATAATAATGCTACAGCAGATCATATCGGTATCACAGTGGGTACTAAAGGGCAATCTGGTAATGCTGGTATTGCTATTGGTACTGGCGCTGACTCTAAAAATCGTATTGCCGGTGCTTTAAATGGCGTAAATACAAGTGCTGCCGATAATACATCTGTAACAAATGCCATCGCTATTGGTACAGGTGCTAAAGCAAACCGTGATAACTCTGTCGCTTTAGGTGGTGGTTCTACTACAGATAAGGCAGGTACTAAACAATCTAGCTATACATTGCCAAATGGTATTACAGCAACATGGGCTGGTGGTGACAAAACGTTAGAAGGTGATATTGTATCTTTCGGTGCTGAAGGATATGAACGTCAGTTAAAAAACGTCGCTCCTGGTGAAGTAAGTGCTACTTCTACAGATGCCATCAACGGCTCTCAGTTAGCTGCTATCGTGGATCAAATTGCTTATAAATATGTATCTATTAAATCTACTGATACTCCAAATGCGGATAATACAGGCGCAACAGCAAATAACTCTATTGCTATTGGTCCAAATGCATCTACAACTGCAGCTGCAGAAAAATCTGTAGTTATTGGTGATGGTGCGAGTGCAACGACAGCTAATGGCGTAGCTATTGGTTCTAAATCTGTTGCTAGTACAGCTGCAGGTGTAGCAGGCTATAATGCCAATACTGGTCGTACTGATACATATGCTAACTTAACTGGTACAACTTTAACATCTACATTAGGCGGTGTGGCAGTAGGTACAACAGATCAAACTCGCCAAATCAACTATGTTGCTGCTGGTACAGCTGATACAGATGCTGTTAACGTAGCACAATTGAAGAGCGTTAACCTTGCTTTCACAGGCGATACTGGTAGTGGCGATGTGAATTTAGCAAATAGCAAATTAGCTGTAAATGGCGATAACACATACATTGAAACTACAGCTAATGGTAAGAAAATTACAATTGCTGGTAAAAAGCAAGATATTACTGTAACAAATGGTACAGCTACAGGTACAGCTGGCATGGCTGATGCTAGGAATGTAGCAGAAGCAATTAATAATGCTATCGATCAAAACAAATATACTTGGGATCTTTCTGCTAATGGTGAAGCAACACCAGTAACAGTTGAAAAAGGTAATAAAGTAGATTTTTCTGGTGCTGATAATATTACAGTTGCTAGAAATGATAAAAATATCTCTGTGTCCTTGAAGAAAGAGCTTACTGGTTTAAACAGTGCATCTTTCAACAATGCTGCAGGTAATCCAACTGTAAAAATTGATGGCGACAAAGGCATCAATGCAGGCGATATGAAAGTTACTAACGTAGCTGATGGTGTAGCAGATAAAGATGCTGTCAATGTATCTCAATTGAAGAAAACAGACGCTAAAGCAGATGCTAACAAAGCTGCAATTGCTCGTAAAATTTCCTTAGGTGGTAATAGTGGTTCTACTGCAGAGAAATCTTTGAGCGCAGGCGATGTAAAATTCAATGTTAAAGGTGCTGATGGTTTAACTACGGTTGCTTCTGGAGATGATGTAACTGTTAAACTTGATACAGATACTAAAAATAAAATCGATAACGCTGCTGACAAAGATTTGAGCAATTTGAATCCAGCCGGTGAGCAAAAGGTTAAAGATCTAGCTGCTTGGAAAGTAGTTGCTAACAGTGGTACTGCTGAAAATGTTAAAGGTGGCGACACTGTTAAGTTCATCGATGGTGATAACATCGAAATTACACAAGCTGGTAAAAACTTTACAATTGCCACAAAGAAAAACGTTACATTTGATAACATAACAGCTACGCAAGCAATTACAGCTCCAACTGTGAACGCTACAACAGGCGTAGTAACACCTCAAGTAACAGGCTTAACTAATAGAGACTGGACTCCAGGTCAAACAACACCTGTACCTGGTCGTGCGGCTACAGAAGATCAATTGAAACAAGTTGATAATCAAGTTAAAGCTAATAAAGACAATATCACTCAAAATACTACTGATATTGCAGATAATAAGCAAAAGATTGCTGATAACAAAACAGAAATCGATAAAAATACAACAGCTATTGCGCGTAAGATTTTCTTAAATGGTAATACTGGTACTACAACTAAGAAATCCTTAAGCGCCGATGATGTAGACTTCACTATTAAAGGTGAAGATGGTATTACTACAACCGCTTCCGGTAATGATGTAACAGTTAAACTTGATACAGATACTAAAAATAAAATCGATAACGCTGCTGACAAAGATTTGAGCAATTTGACTCCAGATGGTAAAAAGCAAGTTAAAGATTTAGCTGCTTGGAATGTAGTTGCTAATAATGGTACTGCAGAAAAAGTGTTAGGTGGCGACACTGTTAAATATATCAATGGTGATAACATTGTCATTACACAATCTGGTAAAGACTTCACATTTGCTACTAAGCCAGATGTAACATTCAATACGGTAACGGCTAACGACACTATTACAGCTCCAAAAGTTAAAGCTACAACTGGTGTGGAAACGCCTCAAGTAACTGGTTTAACTAATAAAACTTGGGTTCCAGGTCAAACACAACCAGTATCTGGTCGTGCAGCCACAGAAGATCAATTGAAAGCAGTTGACGATCAAGTCAAAACAAATACAGGCAATATTACTCAAAATACTAATGATATTGCAAAAAATAAAGCTAATATTACTAAAAATGCTGGTGATATTGCGGCTAACAAAACTGCTATCAATAAAAATGCTGACGATATTGCTAACAATGCAAGGGAAATTGCGGCAAACAAAGATAAAATTGACCAAAATACAACGGCTATTGCTCGTAATATCTCCTTAGGTAGTGATGATGGTGATACAGATAAAAAATCTTTGAGCACAGGTGATGTGAAGTTCAACATTAAAGGTGAAAATGGCATTACTACTGCAGCTAATGGCGTAGATGTAACTGTTAAATTGGACGATGCTACAAAAGATAAAATCGATAATGCAGCAAACCGTGATTTGAGCAATTTAACTCCAGATGGTAAACAACAAGTTAAAGATTTAGCAGCTTGGAATGTAGTAGCTAACAATGGTACTGCTGAAAAGGTTCAAGGTGGCGATACAGTTAAATTCATCGATGGTGATAATGTTACCATTACACAAAATGGTAAAGAGTTCACTGTTGCCACAAAGAAAGATGTAACATTTGACAACGTTACAGCAAATCAAAAAATTACAGCTCCTGAAGTGAGTGGTTTAACAAATACTACTTGGAATCCAGGTGTAACACAACCTGTATCTGGTCGTGCTGCGACTGAAGATCAATTGAAAGCAGTTGATGATGAAGTAGCTAAGAACAAGAAAAATATTGCTGATAACAAAACTGCTATCGATAAAAATGCTGGCGATATTAAAACAAATAAAGATAATATTGACAAAAATACAACAGCAATTGCTCGTAAAATCTCCTTAGGTGGTGACACTGGTTCTACTGACAAAAAATCCTTGAGCACAGGCGATGTGAAATTCAATATTAAAGGGCAAAACGGTATCGTTACTGAAGCTAATGGTGATGATGTAACTGTTAAGTTAGATGATGATACTGCAAACAAAATCAACAACGCAGCAAATACTGATTTGAGCAACTTAACAGATACTGGTAAACAACAAGTTAAAGATTTATCCGCATGGAATGTAGTGGCTAACAATGGTACTGCTGAAAAAGTTGAAGGTGGTAACACAGTTAAGTTCATCGATGGTGATAACATCTCCATTACTCAAAATGGTAAAGACTTCACAATTGCAACTAAGAAAGATGTAACATTCGATACTGTAACTGCTAATGACACAATTACAGCTCCAAAAGTAAAAGCAACTGATGGTGTAGAAACTCCAGAAGTAACAGGCTTGACTAATAAAACTTGGGTTCCAGGTAAAACACAACCTGTAAGTGGTCGTGCTGCAACTGAAGATCAATTGAAACAAGTTGATGACCAAGTAGCAGAAAATAAAACTAACATTGGTAAAAATGCTGATAATATTGCGAAAAACAAAGCTCAAATCGATAAAAACACAGAAGCAATTGGCCGTAAGATTTCCTTAGGTGGTAACACTGGTTCTACTGATGAAAAATCCTTGAGCACAGGCGATGTTAAATTCAACATCAAAGGCGAAAACGGTTTAACAACTGAAGCTAATGGTGAAGATGTAACTGTTAAAATCGATGATGCAACAAAAGCAAAAATCGATAATGCAGCAAATCAAGACTTGAGCAACTTAACAGATGCTGGTAAACAACAAGTTAAAGATCTATCTGCATGGAAGGTAACTGCAGCTGGCGGTACTGTTGAAAAAGTACAAGGTGGCGATACTGTTAAATTCCAAGCAGGTGATAACCTTGAAGTTAAACAAGACGGTACTACTTTCACATATAGCCTAGCTAAAGACGTGAAAGGTCTTAACAGTGTAACTGTAGGTGATGAAAATGGTCCATCCACTAAGATTACTCCTGCAGGCACAACTGTAAAAGATGCAGCTGGTAACTCTACAACAGTTAATGGTGCAGGCATGACTATTAACCCTGCAAATTCTGCAGCTAGCCCTGTATCTCTTACTGTAGATGGCTTGAACAATGGTGGTAACCAAATTCATGGTGTAGCACCTGGTACAGCTGATACAGATGCAGTAAACGTGAGCCAATTGAAAGGTGCACAAGCAGGTTTACAAGAGGCTATTAACCGTGTAGGTGTTGAGACACAACGTGTAGGTGCTCATGCAGCAGCTATGGCAGCGTTGAAACCAATTCAATACGATCCATTGGAACCAACACAAATTATGGCTGGTATTGGTAACTACCGTGGTGAAACAGCTGGTGCAATCGGTCTTGCACATTACAAAACTGAAGACACTATGTTCAACATCGGTGTTACTCTTGGTTCTAGCCACAATATGATCAATGCTGGTGTAACTCATAAATTTGGTGGTAGCCGTGATAGAAAAGATGCTATTCCAGAACGTTATAAAGCTGGTCCTATCAGCTCTATCTACGTAATGCAAGATGAAGTAAGTCACTTGCGTTCCCAAAATGAAGAGTACAAATCCAAGCTTGAACAACAACAATCTGAAATTGATGCGTTGAAAGCAGCAGTTAACCAATTGTTGGCAAATAAAGCATAATCATATTGTACATATAGTTAGAACTATGTATATCCCGTGAATGGATATGTAAAACTAGAAAGAGCCTTCCTCGAAAGAGGAGGCTCTTTTTAGTATGAAAACAAAAATAGTTTATTAAAGCTATATCTGTAAAATAAAATAGTCTGAAAATTCTAATTTAATAATTAATAAAAATATCGATAAAGCTGTATATAATGAATAATTTATGAATATTTTTAGACGGTGATTAATTTTGTAATGAAATCTAATATTCTTTTCGTTCTCAATTAGTAGCATAAAAATTCATATAATATGCAATTTATTAAGGTGAATTGTAAATGAATTATGATGATACTGCGTGTTTAAGCATACTCTATGCATAATTGAGATAATAGTAAATATCCAAAAATTACACTTTTAAATTGAGAAAATTAGATGAATTATGGTAAAATTAAAGATAGATTTTATAAATGAAAGTCTGTGTAGCTTTCATTATTTCCAGACTGAGAGAAGTGTGGAACATATGGTTCATATAGTTGAGGGTTAGTAATTTAAAGAAGGAAAATGTATGAATAAGATATTTAAAGTCATTTGGTCTAAGTCCAAACAGTGCTATGTTGTAGTATCTGAAATGGCAAAAAATAAAACAGGGAAAAAGAAAATTGTAGTAGCAAGTATCTTAGCTGCCTTGGCGATGCAAGTTGGTGTAGTTGCAGATGTAACTGCAGCAGATAGACCGACTGGAACTATTGAGGGCGGTACTAAAATGTATTCAAACTTAACTAATGGTCTTGCTATCGGTAATGAATCCCAGTCCAACAGTCATCAATCTATTGCTATCGGTTACAGAGCAATAGCTAATTCACAATATGCTGATCCAGCTCAACCAGCTGTAGCTATTGGTGCTGGTGCTCATGCGACTGGCAGAGGTGGTGTATCCTTAGGCCTAATCGCGAATTCTAGTGTTCGTGGTACTGCTATTGGTAGTGCTACTCAGGCGACTGGCTTTGGCGCTTTTGCAGGTGGTACATATGCACAAGCAACTAATGCTGGCGATGTTGCTATTGGTGGCGCATCATCCGATCAATTTAATAATTATGCTGTTGCTTCTGGTGGGTATAGCGTAGCTATTGGTACTGCTGCTAAGGCAGATGGGGGTGCAGGTGTAAGTATTGGTTATAAGACAAATGCTAAAACATCTAATTCTCTAGCTGTTGGTTCTGAATCTCAAGCTACCGGTGAAGGTGCGGTAGCAGTAGGCAGAAAGAATACGTCTACAGGCGCGTCTTCAACAGTTTTAGGTATTTTATCTACAGCTAGTGCTACATCGGCTACTGCTGTTGGTATGCAAACTACTGCTACGGGAGAAAATTCCCTTGCGGTAGGTCATCTATCATCTGCAATAGGTAAAAATGGTGTTGCTGTAGGTACTAATAGAACTACGGCTGCGTTAGGCGGTGTTGCAGTTGGTCAAGCTGCTAAGTCTAATAAATTTAATAGTGTTGCTATGGGGATGAATGTAACGGCTGATGGTGATAATTCTGTGGCGTTAGGTGGTAGTGCTTCAGCAAATAGTGATGGAACTATTGCCATTGGTTCTTATGGATCTACTCCAACGAAAGCTACAGGCAATAGAGCTCTTGCAATCGGTTCTGCTACGACAGCTAATGGTCTAGAATCAATTGCCATAGGCAGTCGCGTTAACTCCACATCTCAACATTCTATTGCTATTGGTACTAGAGCTAATGCAAGTGCTGTTAAATCTGTTGCTATTGGTCCTGATTCTATAGCTACCGTAGATGGTGGTGTTGCTTTAGGTCGAGATTCAGTTGCTAATGTAATAGGTGGTGTTACTAATAAAGGTTATAATCCTAATACAAACCGTACAGATATTTATTCTGGTTTAACTGGCAATGTACTTACTAGTACAACTGGTGCCGTTTCTATTGGTAATGGTACTACTGTAACACGTCAACTTACAGGCCTCGCAGCGGGTACAAGAGATACAGATGCAGTTAACGTAGCCCAATTAAAGAGTGTTAACCTTGCGTTCTCTGGTAATGTAAATACTGGCAATGTGAATATTGCAAATAGTACATTAGGCCTTAAGGGCGATAATACATATATTACAACATCTGCCAACGGTCAAAACCTTACAATTTCTGGTAAAACACAAAATATTGATGTCACAAATGGTCAAGCTTCTGCAAATGCTGCAGGCATGGCTGATTCTAAAAATGTAGCGGATGCTATCAATAAAGCCATTTCTGCCAATGCATATCATTGGAAATTAGCGGCAGACAGGGATCCTAGTGCTCCTGAAGTAATTAATAAATCAGATACTGTAATCTTTGGTGGGGACAACAATATTACAGTAACTCGTAGTGGCAAAAAAATTACTACTTCTTTGAATAAGGCGATTACTGTAGATACTGTGAAAGCTAATAGATCTGTTACGGTTTCTTCTGGTGGCAATCAAATTACTCTAGATGGTACAAACGGTTCTGTAAAAGGTAGAAACTTTACTGGCGATTCATTTAAAGCCGGCGATAATGTATTGAGTAATACAACGCTTCAAATTGGTCCGACTACTGGTAGTAATAATGTGACCATAACTCGTGATGGTTTAACTGCAAAAACTGCTACGAAAACTGTTAAGTTTGGTACAGATGGTATTAGTGCAGGTGGTCAACAAATTACCAATGTTTCTAGCGGTGGTAATGTAGGTACTAATGCAGCTAACATTACAGATGTTAAGAATGCTGTAGCTGCTGTTACATTAAACCTAGATACAAATTCTAAAACTGGTACTGTTAAGCTTAGTGAAAGTCCACTAAAAGTAATTGGGGCTAATGGTATTAGAACTGATTTATTGGGTACGAATAATGGTAGTCTTGTTGTTGGTCTAGACAAGAATACGGTAAATGCTACGACTAAAGGTATTAGTTTAACCGGTGATACAGGATCTACAGGTCTTAAGTATCTTAAAGACGGTGATGCGACCTTTAAAGTAGCTGGTGATGGCGATCTAGTTACTACTAAGGCTTCTACTACAGGTGTACAAATAGCTGTTGATTCTGCTAAAGTAAAAGATTTAGCTGTAGGCGCAGTAACTGTTAGCAAGGCTAATACGACAGATAATCCTATTACAATTACACCAACAGCAGGTACTAACTCCAAGGATTATGCTATTGGTATCGATACTACAAAGCTAGCTAATCAAACACAATTGACATACAAAGCTAATGGTGCCAATGAAAATAAAGTATCCTTGGCAAATGGTTTAAACTTTACAGATGGTACTTTTACAAAAGCTACGGTAGGTACAAATGGTACTGTAACTATTTCTACTGCCACTGAAACGATTACTAATGATGCTGATGGTAAAGCTAAAGTAAATAGCCCTACAGATGGTTTAGCGACTGCTAAAAATGTAGCGGACTCTATCAAT
Source organism: Veillonella infantium (assembly GCF_002959895.1). GTDB lineage: Bacteria > Bacillota > Negativicutes > Veillonellales > Veillonellaceae > Veillonella > Veillonella infantium. The sequence goes on from NZ_PPDD01000004.1 coordinate 74,258, forward strand.
AAAGCTGTAGACGGTTTGTCTCAAAATCTTACTGTTTCTGATGGTGCTACAGATGGTACTGTAAAACTTAAGAATCAAAAACTTACTGTTTCCGGTACAAATGGTGTAACTACAACTGTAAATGGCCAAACTGTTACAGTAGGTCTTGATGCAACTACAAAATCTAAAGTAGATAATGCTTCTACAGCAGTAGCTCGTAACATCTCTCTAGGTGCAGATAGTGGTACAGTATCTAGCCAATCCTTAAAAGATGGTGATGTAGCATTCAATGTAAAAGCTGCGACTGGTGACTTAGTATCTACGAAGATGAATGGCGACACTGTTGAAATTTCCACTAAGCGTGCAGCTATTACTAGCGATGCCAATACAGGCGCAGCATCTGTAACAGGTGATGATGGCTTAGCAACATCTAAAAATGTAGCTGATGCTATCAATAAAGCAGCTGATGCGGCTAAAGCTGGTGCAGCATGGAATTTAACAACAAATTCCAGCACAACAGATAAAACATCTGTACAAGGTGGGGACACAGTAGATCTTATCAATGGCGACAATATCTTGATTACTCAAGATGGTACAGATAAAAAGAAAATTACTGTAGCTACGAAGAAAGATCTTACAGTAGATTCTATTACTGCAGGTAACACAGTAATGAATACATCTGGTTTAACAAATGGTACGACTGCAATTACAGGTACTGGTATCACAACAGATAAAGTAACTGTAGGCGGTATCTCCATTGATAAAACTGATGGTATCAACGCAGGTAACAAAACAATTACTAATGTTGCTAGTGGTGGTACAACTGATTCCAATGCAGCAAATATTGGTGATGTAAAGCAAGCTGTTGCTAACTTGTCTCAAAACCTAAATATTACAGATGGTACAAATAACGGTACTATTGATCTTAAAAACCAAAAACTTAATGTAGCTGGTACAAATGGTGTAACTGCAACTGTAAATGGTCAAACTATTACAGTTGGTTTAGATACAGATACTAAAACTAAAGTAGATAATTCTTCTGCCGCAGTGAATCGTACTATCTCCCTTGGCGCAGATAGTGGTACACCATCTAGTCAATCTTTGAAAGATGGGGATGTAGCGTTTAATGTAAAAGCTGCGACTGGTGATTTCATTTCTACGAAGATGAATGGCGACACTGTAGAAGTTTCTACAAAACGTTCCACTATCAACAGTGATGCTGCAGGTACTGCCTCTGTTACAGGTGATGATGGTTTAGCAACTGCTAAGAACGTGGCCGACGCGATTAATAAAGCTGCTAGCCAAGCTAAAGACGGTGCAGCATGGAAACTATCTGCTAATGGTGATACACCGACTACTGTAGCCGGCGGAGATACTGTAGACTTTACTGGTGATAACAATATTACAGTTACACAAACTGGCAAAAATATCGCTACCACATTAAATAAAGATCTTAAGAAATTAAACTCTATTTCTCTTGAAAATGGTGTGGGTGAGACAATCAAGTTTGATGCAATTAATGCTAGCGGTAAGTTTGGTGATCCAGCTGTAGGTAATTATACACAAATTGACCGTGATGGTATTAGAATCAATAATGGTATTGATGTAAATCAACCGAATACAGCAAATACTTATTTAGACGTTGGTACTTTATCTTTACAAGCCGGACCTAATAGCAGCTCTCTTGATTCTAAAACACTCATATTTAATGATGAAGATGGAAATCTTGCTCAAGGCAGTGCCCAAGGTATGGCATTCCGATCTGCAACAGGTAAAGAGGTTCAATTTACCCTTGATGAAATCAATGCTGGTGGCAACAAAATTAAAGAGGTTGCGGAAGGTACTGATGATACTGATGCAGTAAATGTAAAACAGTTGAAAGATACTGTAGCAAGCCAAACGTTGACATACCGTGCTAATAGTGCAGCTGATGCAGATGCTAAGTCTGTTAAATTATCTAAAGGCCTAGACTTTGTAGATGGCACAATGACAAAAGCTACTGTGGATAATGATGGTAAGGTAACATTTGATATTAATGATGATACTAAGACTAAGATCAATGATTCTGCAGCAGCTGTGAGCCGTAAGGTTTCTCTTGGCGCCGATAGTGGTACACCATCTATCCAATCCTTAAAAGATGGGGATGTAGCATTTAATGTAAAAGGTGCGACTGGTGATTTCATTTCTACGAAGATGAATGGCGATACTGTAGAGGTGTCTATAAAACGTGCAACTATCGATAGCAATGCTACTACAGGTGCAGCATCTGTCACAGGCGATGATGGCTTAGCAACAGCTAAAAATGTAGCAGATGCTATTAACAAGGCAGCTAAAGCAAGCACTGATGCAATTAACTTGAAATTTGCTGGCGATACGAATACCTCTGCTGGTGTTGTAAATCTTAAAGATGATACATTGGGTATTAAAGGCGACGGTAAATATGTAACAACAGATGCAGATGGTAAGAACTTAACAGTAAAAGTATCCGAAGCAGAGGTTAAGAAATCTGCTGTCAGTGCAGTTACAGTAAGTACTGATACAACTGATGCGGATAATCCGTTGACTGTTACAGGTACACCAAGTGCAGATGGCACAACTAAGGATTACAAGGTAACGATTGATGGTACTAAGGTTGCAGCTAAGACTAAATTGTCTTACAAAGCAAATGATGGTACAGCTAAACAAGTATCCTTAGCAGATGGGTTGAACTTTAAAGATGGTACGTTAACTTCTGCTACTATTGATGATGCAGGCGTTGTTAAATATGATGTAAAAACAGCGGCTATTACAGCTGGTACAGATGGCACCGTTACAGCCCCTGCTACTGATGGCGTGGCAACAGCTAAGAATGTAGCTGATGCTATTAATGCAGCTAAGAAAGCATCTAAAACAGAAATTACTGCTAATGATGATGAAGCGGCCAACGCAACAACTGGTAATGTAAAATTAACATCTACAACGGCTGCAGATGGTCATACAATTTACAATGTAAAACTTAATGATACATTGACATTTGGTACTGGTGCTAATGCCATTGTTATTGATGGTACTGCTGGTAAGGCTACTATTGGTAGTGCAGCTATCGATGGTGTAAATAATACAATTACAACAGGTGGTAATAAGGCAGTAACGTTAGATGGTACTACTGGTACTATTACAGGTAAAGCTGCTAATATTGGTGGCGTTACAGTAGATGGTACAAATAACCATGTAACAGGTCTCGCTAATACGACTTGGGATGGTAATGCTGTTTCTGGCCGTGCAGCTACCGAGGATCAATTGAAAGTAGTAGCTGATGCTGCAGCTAACCAAACATGGCAAATTACAGCCGATAAAGATGCTGCTACATCTGGTAAACAAACTGGTACTAAAACAGATGCCAAAGTAGGTAAAGACGCAAAGGTTACTATGATTGCTGGTGAAAATATCACTATCAACCAAAATGAGCGTGACTTCACATATTCTTTGAATAAAGACCTTGTGAACATGAACTCTGCAAGCTTCAACGGTACTGGTAATAACACAACTGTTATCAATGGTGATTCCATTACACAAACTGCTGGTACGCAAACGAATACATCTACTGCAGCTGGTAATACAGTAACAGATGGTGCTAAGTCTACCGCAACAACAGCTGATGGTACTAAGATTACTGATGGTACAAAAACAAATACTTCCACAGCAGATAGCACAGTTATCGATGATGGCAATGGTAATAAAACAGCTCTTACTAAAGATGGTGTAACAATTACTGCAGCTGGTAAGGATCCTGTATCCTTAACTAAAGATGGCCTCGATAATGGGGGCAATAAAATTTCTAAGATTGCAGATGGTACAGATGACACAGATGCTGTCAATGTACGTCAATTAGAAGCTAAGTCTAAGGCGTCTAAAACAGAATTGACTGCTAATGGTGGTGAAAGTGCTGGTAGTACTACAGGCAATATTGTATTGACTAAGACTACTGCCGCTGATGGACATATCATTTATGACAATAAATTAAATGATACCGTTACATTGGGTACAGATCCAACTAAGGCAGTAACTGTAGATGGTACAACTGGTACGATTAAAGCTGGTGATGGTGCCAATGCAGTTGCTATCGATGGCAAAAATGGTTCTGTAAAAGCTGGTGATAAGATTGCTCTTGATGGTAAGGATGGTAAGGCTACAATTGGTACTGTAGGTATCGATGGTAAAGATGGCATCATTACTACTGGTGGTAATAATCCTGTTGCTGTAAATGGCAAAGATGGTGTTGTTACAGGTTTGACTAATAAAACTTGGAATCCAAATAATATTGCGTCTGGTCGTGCAGCTACTGAAGATCAAGTAAAATCTGCTGTTGAAAATGCTGGCTGGAATGCAACTGTTGGTACAGAAGGCTCTGGTATTAATAGCACACCAACGGCAACTGCTGAAAAAGTAAAAACTGATGAAACAGTTACTTTCAAAGCAGGCAATAATATGATGGTTAGCCAAGCAGGTAAAACGATTAGTTATGCAGTAAATCCAGAACTCAAGGATATGAAGTCTGCTACATTTAAAGATGCAGCCGGTAACACGACTGTAACAGATGGTAATGGCATAACAATTACACCTGGTAGTGCAAACCCTAATAATCCTAATGCAGGCCCTATTTCCTTGACTAAGGATGGTCTCAATAATGGTAATAACCAACTTAAAGGCATTGCACCTGGTACAGATGATACTGATGCAGTAAATGTGAGTCAGTTGAAAGCATCTAATGCAAGAATTGGCGATGCTATTGGTCAAGTAGCGGGCGAGGTACAACGTGTAGGTGCTCATGCAGCAGCAATGGCAGCGTTGAAACCAATCCAATACGATCCATTGGAACCAACTCAAGTGATGGCTGGCGTAGGCAATTATCGTGGTGAAACAGCAGCGGCCTTAGGTCTTGCACACTATACAAACGAAGATACAATGTTCAATGTTGGCGTATCTCTCGGTGCAAACCGTAATATGGTAAATGCTGGGGTAACTCACAAATTTGGCTCTAGCCCAGAAAAGAAAAATATTCCTGATCGTTACAAAGCAGGCCCTATTAGCTCTGTGTATGTAATGCAAGATGAAGTATCTAGTCTCAAGAAAGAAAATAGCGAACAAAAGACTGTTATCGCAGATCAAGCAGCTCGTCTCAATACGTTGGAAGCAGAAAATGAACGTCAACGTCAAGAGTTAGCTGAAACTAAACAAGGTTTAGAGGACTTGCGTGCAGCAGTTAGCCAATTGTTAGCATCTAAAGGCTAGTAATTGATAGTTCGTATCAAAATCTAGGCTAATATAAAGTCTGATCAGAAATAAAAGAACCTCTTATATACTGATATACCTAGTAGGGTATATTCGGATACTATAAGAGGTTCTTTTTTGCAATTTTGATATAGATTATTAAATATAATCATGATATATGAATGACTTTTCATATATTGTTGTGATATAATACAGAAGATATTAGGAGTTAGATGTTAGCTCTACCTTGTACGATCTTGCATGAATAGGAGATACTATGTTAGACCGCATACAACGATGGCTTTCCATAGATTCTATGTTGCCTGCTGCAGAACGATTAGGCCCTGTGGGGACTACAAAGCAGCTATACGGTAATTACTTAAAAATAGCTTGGCCAGCTACATTACAAGGCTTAATGTTACAATTTATGACAGCCATCGACTTAGCAATGGTTGGTGCTCTTGGGGCATCTGCTCTTGCTTCGGTAGGGATTATGGGACAGCCGGAGATGGTGATGCTCATATTCTGTCGTGCTTTATCGATTGCGGTAACGGCTATTATAGCTCGCCGTCACGGTGAAGGCGAAGTAGATGGCATGAATGCCGTACTTAAACAGTCCATTCTGTTGAATTTCTTGATTTATGTACCTTTATTAGCGATATGTTTCTTTAATTTAGAACATATCTTACGCTTTACCGGCGCTGAAGATGGCTATATTGAGACAGCTGTATGGTATGGGCGTTTCATTGTCATTAGTCTTATATTCCAATCCTTTAGCCAAATTGTAGGGGCTGCCCTTATTGGGTATGGCAATACAAAGGTTATTTTTAAATCCAATGTAGTAGGGAATATACTGAATACTATAATGAACTTCTTCTTGATTTATGGTATTGGCTTTTTCCCTGAGCTCGGCGTTATGGGCGCTGGCGTTTCTACAATGATCAGTAGTGCTGTCATTGCACTATTATTACTGCGTACGATTTCGCAACATACGACTACGGGATTAACCTTGCGGCATCCTTCAAAATGGAAGTTTGAACGAACGGTATTACATACTATGTTCCACGTTGGTGGTAGTTCACTAGGGGAACAGTTCTTTGAACGTTTTGGTATGTATACGTACACCATGATTGTTGCTTCATTAGGTGCCGTACCTTTAGCAGCACATTATGTATGTATGAATTTGATGGATATATTCTATTACTTTGCTATGGGACTTGGCTTTGCAGGGGCATCTCATACGGGACAGAGTCTTGGTCATAAACGACCAGATATTGCGAATTTGTATGGTAAAATTGGGGCTCGTATTGGTTTCGTAGTAGGCCTTGTAAGTGCTCTCATATTTATTGGCCCTGGCGATCTATTAGTACAGTTGTATACTCGTGAAAGTGAAGTCGTTACCTTAGCGGGTGCCTTAATGGGGATTATGGCTGTTGCAGCATTCCCTCAAGCATTACAGCAAGTATATTCTGGTGTTCTAAAAGGGGCAGGGGATACATATTATATTATGAAATATTCCCTTGTTAGTGTAGCTATTATTCGGCCTATCATTACATACCTATTGTGTATTACATTAGGTTTAGGGCTTTTAGGCGCATGGTTATCCTTGTGCTTTGACCAGTCCTTACGATTATGTTGCTCCTATATCCGATTTATTCGTGGTGCATGGCAGCATAAGATAGTTTAATCTTACATGGAAATGACAGGAATATTAACTTTAACTATCATTTAAATAGTATTTTTTCATATAAAACCTAAATTTTATAGTATTCGATATAGGGCTTTGGTATAGATAATATCTGTGTTTTCTACTGCTTATCACTTTCTATATTGAAAAAATTAAAATAATTTATGAAAGGTTTATGAAAAAGTTCTTGCATATTCAATTTGTTTGATGTACAATACGAAATGTGGAAAAAATGACACATTGGGGAATGTGTTATCGGACCAGAAATCTATGATTTCATGTATATATGTAAGGGATATATATAAGAAACAAGCAAAAACCGCCTTAGTTCAGCTAAGGCGGTTTTTGTTTTATAAATGATTTTGTTCAAGCCAGGCGATGCATGCGGCTTTTCCTGCAGCAGGTAACTCTTGACGTAGGCGTTTTGCATCTTCTCTAAGTTTAGGAATATCGATACCCGCGTTAGAAAGTTCTGCACAATGGCCTACAAGCCAACTTTCAATTACAGCAGGATCAGCCTCCATATGGAATTGAAGACCTAGAATATGTGTGCCTACGGAGAATGCTTGATTTGGGCATAACTCTGTTTTAGCAAGTCGTACGGCACCTTTAGGGATTTCAAATTCATCACCATGCCAGTGAAGAACTGGTATATTACCGAGCAATGCTAGTGGGGAGGAGGCGCCTTCAGGCGTATACTCTAGCGGCCCAAAGCCAATTTCTTTCTTACCATGCTTCATAGGTCCTACGTGACCACCCATAATACGGGAAATGAGTTGAGCGCCTAAACAGATGCCCAGTAATGGCTTTTTACTATTAATACGATCTGTAATGAATTTGATTTCATCTGTTAAGAATGGATAGAGTTCTTCGTCGTATGCGCCAATAGGGGCACCGCAGACGATGACTAAATCAGCCGCTGTTGCATCATAGTGTTCAAAATTGGCGAGGGGAGCCTCGATGTATGTTAGTTCAAACCCTCGATTAGTAAGGACTGACTCTAAAATACCGGCATTTTCAAAGTTAATATGACGTACAATATAAGCTGTTTTGCTCATGGTTCCTCCTATATAGCTCGATATAACTCTATATAATAGTAATTTCTACAAAGTATGTAGTAACAGTATATTATATTCTATAGAATTTATTGTGTGATGAAAATCATGCAGTATCCATTGGTGTATGGCTCTTTATCGTGGCTCCTTTAGTAGGTAGTGCGATTGCAGCTATATTCCATCGCGCATGGTTCTCTGTGAAAGAAAACTAATTGAATCTATAACACCTACGGAAACGTAGGCGTTTTCTTTTATTTAGTTGAATTTAAAGAATTGCTAAGATAAGTATAAGATATATCTTAAAAGAATAAAGGATTAGCTCATCTATCCTATAATTAGAACCTCAATATTCCTATATTATAAAGATATTTGTATTTTAGAAGTTTAAAACATATAACATCTGTGTATAGATAAATTTCGAAATCCTCATGATAAATTCATAAAAGATATTGAAATTTATCGAAAAGTTGTGTAAAATGAAAGTATATTATTACCAAAGGCCTGTGTATTGTTAAAGGCTGTTATTGGAGGGAATTATAATGAACAAAAAATTATTAGCTTTATTGGCAGTTGCTGCTGTAGGCGTATCCGTAGCTGGCGCAACTCCACAAACTCAATTCAACAAAGGTGAATTCCAAGTTGATCTTGGTGCAGCAAATGTTGAAACTAAAACTGAAGGTTTTAAAGATGCTCACAAATGGAACTTTGATGGTGGTTTGACTTATGCTTTGTCTGACAAAACTGCTGTTCAATATGGTTACCATGGTTTAAATTCCAAACATCTTGATACAAACATGCATGAAGTTAACTTGGTTCAATCCTTGAATAAAAACTTCGCAGTATATGGTGGTTATGCACGCATCCATAATAATGATGGTGATGGCACTAACAACATTGCACAAGCAGGTGTAATTGGTAAAGCTAACCTTGGCTCCAAAGTAGAAGTTTACGGTAAAGCTGGTGTAGGTACTAAGAAAACTACAACTTGGGAAGCTGGCTTAGGCTACAAAGTAAACGAAGACTTGGATATCAACGCTGGTTACCGTTATATCAATACACAAGATACTGATACTGAAAACGTATCCTTCCAAGGTCCTGTAGTTGGCTTGTCCTACCGTTTCGGTGGTCACAAAACAGTAGCTCCTGTAGCAACTCCAGCTCCAGCACCTGTATACACTCCAGCTCCAGCTCCTGTAGTAGAAGCTCCTGTATACAAAACTCCTAAATTGGATTACTATGTTCAATCCATTTACTTCGATTCCGACCAAGATGTAGCTCGTGCAGACCAATATCCAAACTTAACAGCTGCTGTAAATGCTGCTAACCAATACTCTCAAGACCAAGTTAAATTGTTGGGTAATGCTGATACTGACGCAACTCCTCAATACAACGTTGGCTTGTCTGAACGCCGCGTACAATACGTAGCTCAATACTTAGTAAACAACGGCGTATCTGCTGATCGTTTCATCGGTATCGCTAATGGCGACACTAAACCAGTAGCAACTAACTCTACTGCAGCAGGTAAAGCTGAAAACCGTCGTGTAGACGTTTACATTCACCGCTAATCTTCAATCTAATTTAGATTAGACATATAATAAGTCCACCTTCTATCATGCTCTCGTGTTCATCGGGGGACCGAGCATGTGATAAGGTGGACTTTTGTGTTATACTAAACTTGCATACAATCGTAGGTCATACAATGTTCATTAAGTTTTGGTAATGTATGCAGTGTGAGTATAGTAAAGTAGGTTATATATGAAACGATTTAAATATTACAAACCGCTTATAGGGGCCATTATATTGGCTGGCGTTATGATCATGATGGCGCTCCGTATCAGCGATATAGCCAATGCTATTGATGCCATTGTTACTGCTTTTGTTCCACTTATAGTAGGTGCTTGTATCGCATTTGTCCTCGATATTCTCGTTGTGCGTTATGAACGCTGGCTGTGGCCTAAGAGTAAAACTGGTTGGAAAGATAAAATTAGACGACCTTTAAGTCTTGTATTATCCTTTGTTACTATCAGTGCTATCGTGTATTTCATTGCTCGCATGGCGATTCCACAATTGATTCATTCCATGTCGATTATCGTAGCTTCTTCGCCACAGTTGTATACAGATTTCCAAACATGGATGCAACACTTTACAGAAACCATTCCAATGGCCTCCAATCAAACTCTTATGGATACCTTGAGTGGTGAAAGTGTTGTTAAATATACTCGCGAGTGGGGCACAAAGGGTGGTACATACCTAGTTAATGCGATGGGGACAGCCTTATCTTGGACTTTGAATATAGGTTTAGGTTTAATCTTTGCCATTTATATGTTGCTCGATAAAGAGCGACTTATGATGCAAGGTAAACGAATCCTAAGAGCCTATGCATCTGATGAGTGGGTTAACCGTGTTAGTTATGTGACACGCGTAGCTGTTCAAACTTTTAGTAACTTCTTTGTAGGCCAGTTTATAGATGCCTTGATTTTAGGTATTATGGTGGGTATTTCATTGTGGGCATTTAATATCGAATATGCTACTACGATTGCCTGTGTTATTGGTCTTACTGCATTAGTTCCATTGCTAGGTATTTATGTAGGGGGCGTTATAGGCGCGGTTATCTTACTTACTGTTAGTCCTATGGATGCATTAATTTATGTGATTATCTTAGAGGTTCTTCATCAAATTGAAAGTAACTTTATTTATCCAAGGATTGTAGGTAATTCCGTTGGTTTACCTGGATTGTGGGTGTTTGCAGCCGTTATCGTAGGTGGTAGTTTAATGGGGGTCACTGGCATGTTGATTGGTGTACCTTTGGTGGCAACATGTTACAAATTGCTTATGACTGATGTAAACGATCGACTTGCATCGAATGAAGGTTTATAGTATATTGTCTAAATAATATATCTATTTATGTATGTTTTGTGTGCTGTTGCATATAGCACGAAATTATAGTAATTCTAGTATACAGATGGCTTTTACCATAGGTGAAAGCATTGTATATAGTAGGAGGATATGTAATGAATAAAAAGTTGATTTCTATGGCATTAACTGGTGTATTGGCAGTTGGCGTATTGTCCGTTGCTACACCTAGTGTAGCAGATGCACGTAAAACAAAACCAGAAACAAGTACTGATATTTCTGTACAACGTGCACCAGGGGAATCCATGGTTATGACTATGAGTAAAATTGGTACTATTTTCCAAAACCGTTTTCCTAATGCAGCACTTCATTCTGTAGAGCTTAACTCTAATGATTTGAACTATGGTTACAAAGTAGTAGGCTATAGTAAATATCATCAATATAAGATGAAAATCGACGTTATCACTGGTAATACATCTGATATGGATGAAGGTGGCAAACCTAAGAAAGTTATCGGTGAAATCTTCAATAAAGATAAGGTCATCGAAGCAGCTCAAGCTGAGCGCGTTGCAAAACAACAACTTGGTGCTGATGCAGTCGTAAAAGGCTGGAAAATTGAAGCGCATGAAGGCAAGATCCTATACTATATGACAATGCATCAAGATGGTAAAAAGACTGTAGTTACTGTAGATGCTGAAACAGGGGCTTATGTAGGTCAATCTAAATCTAGTAAATTACCTCCTGAACCAGATCAAGGTTTCGACGGTCGTAAAACAAATATTATTTGGGATAACACCATTGATATGGGTCGTTAATCTATTTAGCGATATTATAAATAAAGAGCTGAAGATACAATCTTCAGCTCTTTTATTGCATTTATATAATGGTTATATATTTATTATTACCAACGATTTTCATAGTATACTTGTGTCCACATAATAACCTCTACAAGAGAAGGGTGAGGGCTCATAGTTTCACCTACAGTGATAACGGATTTAGGATCCATTTCGCGAGTAATACCTTTTTCACGTAAGCGTTTAGTACGTTCAGAAGCGATTTCTTCATTAATTGCTGTCAACGGAGTTACACCGCTGTTCATAAGGTTTACATATGGTTGGAATAGGATAGACGCTTGAGGGCCTGTTACGTGCATGCCTAAGATATGATTTGTATCTTTGTCTACCACGATTTTTACAAAGCCGTCATTTACATCGCCAGGGTTGATACCCATTGCGTAGCCTTTAGCTGTGGAGGAGTAGTAGTTTTTACCTACACCTACATTGTAACCAGCTTTAATAGCTTCTGCTTCAGTAAGACCTACGCTACCAATCTCAGGGTAGGAGAAGGTAACCTTTGGCAATGTATCATAGCGTGCCCAACGGAAATCTTCTTCGTTTTTAGCAAAGTATAGGTTGTGGGCGATAATATCAGCTTCATAGTTCGCACGATGGCGGAATGCAGGCTCGCCGTTTACGTCACCTAACGCATAGATACCATCTACAGATGTTTCGAGGAATTCATTTGTTTTGATCCAGCCTTTTGGTAATGTTTCAATACCTGTATTTTCGAGGTGTAATTCTTCGACAGCAGGGCGAATACCGGCAGCAACTAGAATTTCTTCAACCTTTGTCTCTGTAATTTCACCAGTAGTACGATCTTTTGTGACTACTACCTTAAGGCCATCTTCTTGACGGATTTCAACAGTATCTTGGTTCAATATCACATTGATGCCGCGAGCTCGATAGTTTTGAAGAAGATGTTCAGACATCTCTTCGTCTTCCTTAGGTACAAGACGTACATTATGTTGAATGATGGTAACTTCAGTACCGGCAGCATCAAAAACGTGACTGAACTCTACACCGATAGGGCCGGCGCCGAGTACTGCGAGGGATTTATATGGTTGTTTAGGGAATTTATCGCCAAAGAGGCTTTCACTAGAAAGATAGCCTGCTTCTTGTAAACCTGGTACATTCGGAATATTGCTATAGCCACCAGTGCCAAGAACGATAGTAGGGGCCGTAATTTCTACAGTACCAGAACCATCATTAAGATGAATATTCATAACCTTATCGGATACAAAACTAGCTGCACCACGGTATACGTCTACATTATCGAAAGCATTGTAATAATCATAGATGCCTGCAGATTCGTCAATCTTAAACCATGTACGTTTGGAAACAGTGTCCCAGTCCATAGTAGCGTCGCTAACATTAATACCGATTTTTTTGAATTCTTCTACCTCTTGGATCGCATTGGCTGCTGTAACCATAACCTTTGTAGGAATGCAACCGCGAGTTAAGCAGGTGCCACCAAATTTACCTTTTTCTATGATGGCTACTTTTAACCCTTTTTTGATAGCAGCATCAGCTACGATTGTGGCACCACCTGTACCAACGACAATAATATCATATTGTTTCATGTTGATTCCTTTCTATTTATATCAATTAATAGTTATTATCATTAACTCTATTATAACACTATATTGAATAAAATCAATATAGATATATCGTTTAATTTTCAGAGTTTGCTTTTATATTATACAATGAATATATTTATAAGTTGTATAGTAATCTATTATTTATGACTTTCAAATACAAAAAAAAGACAGTCCCGAAGGACCGTCTTTAGTATGTTTGTAGAGTGGTATTTAATTCCAGTTTTCGTGATAGCCACGTTTTGCATAATCTGCAGTAGCAGTGAAGAGAATATCTGTACTGGAGTTAAGTGCTGTTTCAGTGGAGTCTTGTAAAACGCCGATGATGAAGCCTACACCTACAACTTGCATTGCGATGTCATTAGAGATACCAAATAGAGAACAAGCAAGAGGAATTAGAAGTAGGGAACCACCAGCAACGCCAGAAGCACCACAAGCACCGATAGTAGCAATAACAGATAAGAGAATTGCTGTAGGGATATCTACAACGATTCCAAGTGTACGTGCAGCAGCTAATGTCATGATTGTAATTGTGATCGCTGCACCACCCATGTTGATTGTTGCACCTAATGGAATGGATACGGAATACATATCAGGGTTAAGTTTTAAACGTTTTGCTAAATCGAGGTTAACAGGGATGTTTGCAGCAGAGCTACGTGTGAAGAATGCGTAGATTGCAGATTCACGTAAACATTTGAAAACCAATGGATATGGATTACGGCGAAGATATACAAAAGATAGAAGTGGGTTTACAACTAATGCTACGAAAATCATAGAACCAAGTAGTAATACGAGTAATTGGAAATAACCAATTAACGCTTCGATACCATTAGTAGCGATAGAATCAGCTACGAGACCCATAATACCTAGAGGCGCAAAGCGGATGATCCAGCCTACTACAGTTGTAATAGCTTGTGCGATGGATTCCATTACTTCTTTAGTATTCATTGGTGCATGGCGTAACGCACCACCAATGATAAGGGCCCAACCTAAAATGCCGATATAGTTAGCAGTCATTAAGGCTTTCACAGGGTTATCAACAATATTTTTTAAAAGTGTTTTCATAACCTCTACGATCCCTTGCGGTGGAGCAGCATCAGCTGCACTAGCTGCAAGGTGTAATGTAGTAGGGAACATAAAGCTTACGACTACAGCAAGCGCTGCAGAAAGGAATGTACCTAATAAATATAATGTGATTACAGATCCCATCCCTGTTTTTTGACCAGAACGGTGTTTACTGATAGCCGCAATAACAAGGAAAAATACGAGGATTGGTGCAATCCCTTTTAAAGCACCAACAAAGAGAACGCCTAATAAAGCAAGTTCATTTGCCACTTCTGGCACGTATAGAGCTGTCAAAATACCAATAATCAAACCTATGATAATTTGTTGGATTAGACTGACTCTATTGATTGATTTTACAAATCGATTCATAGTACACTCCAATACTTAATAAAAACTAATAAAAGACCATGGAAAAGATATCTTTTCAACATGGACATATGTCATTATACAACGAACATAGATTGGTGGCAATAGAGAATATCATAGTCATTAATATATAGTTAAATTGGATCTACTGTGACTGATAACGATATTTATTTTGTAATATGCTAGTTTTAATAGTAGTGAATATATTACTTTAACTAAATATGTGCTCTTTACATAGTTACTATATATAGTATATATAATAGGATTCTTTTGATAGGCGTCATAGTATGATATACTATGCGAGTAAAGAGTTTGAATATAGTTCTTGATTAGTGAAAGGACCATAATGAATACGAAAGAATTTAAAACATATGCAGATAAAGAAGAGTTTGTGCAAGGTGTATTCTCTAATATTGCTAAGAATTATGATTTGATGAATACAGTCTTGAGTTTTGGCCAAGATTATTACTGGCGCAAATTTTCTGTAAAAGCAATGAATATAGGTCCAAATCAACGAATACTTGATGTAGCTTGTGGTACTTGTGTATTTACAAAAGAAGCATTACGTCAAGAACCAACATTAAAGGTAGAGGCTTTGGACTTTAATAGTGAGATGCTTGATCAAGGTCGCGTACGCATTGAAGATGCTGGTTTAATAGATCAAGTTAATCTTGTTCAAGGTGATGCAATGGCATTACCATATGCAGATAACACATTTGATGCTGCTATGAGCGGATTTGCAATGCGTAATGTGCCAGATATTAAACAAGTGTTATCTGAAATGCAACGTGTTGTAAAGCCAGGTGGAAAAGTAGTTGTGTTAGAACTCGCAAAGCCAAGCATGGTTGGTTTTAAACAGTTATATAATTTCTACTTCTCCTATATATTACCTATTATAGGTAAGTTAAGTAAGGATAATTCCTCTTATGCATGGTTGCCAGAATCCTTACGCAGATATCCTCATCAAAGCGAGATTCTTGAAATCTGGAAATCTTTAGGATATGAAAATGCCACCTATCATGAATTGACAGGCGGCATTGTAGCGGTCCACGAAGGTGTGGTACCAGAAAATTCTATTGTAAATAATAAGTAATATTAGCGTCTTGAGAAACTACTAATGATCCTTTTTCAACAGGAGTAGCAGTTTCGAGAGACGCTTTTAACATTACTGCGTTACGATAGGAACCAGAGTCCATAGAGCTTGTTTGTGGTGTGCTGATAGAAACGGTTTTTACAGGGCCTAAAGTACGACCAAGGGCTGCAGCAATAACCTCAGCTTTATGACGACCATCTTGAATTGCTTCGGTAGTTAAAGAATCAGACAGTTGTTGAGATACATCATTTTGGAATGAAAGGTTATTGATATCATTGGCGCCAGCGCTAACAGCAGCATCGACAGCCTTTCCTACATTATCAAGATTGTTGATTTTTACAGTCACACGATTTGCTACACTATAACCAGTGTTGATTCGTTTACCATCTTGATAATCACTTGTAGGGTTAATAGAAATATTAGATGTGTAAATATCTTTTTTGTCGATACCTAAATGACCTAACTTGCTGATTAAATCACTCATGATGCGATCGTTATTGGATTTTGCAGCATTGATATTAGTGTTTTCACTAGTAATACCAAGTGTTAAAATCGCATAGTTAGGTGCTACTGAACGAGAGGCTTCGCCTGTAATTTGAATTTCAGAGGTATCAAATGTACCTTGTGGTGCAGCAAAGGCTACAGTGGCCATAGTTGCACATACCGCAGCAATAGCAACTGTTTTGGATAATAAACGTTTGGATAATTTCATACTCAATCTCCTCACACATTATTATAGTATTAATTATAACTACTATAATAAAAGACTAAACTGAAATATAGAGCTAATTCAAAATTAAAATATAGTATTAAATAGTATATAACTATATAACTACATAAGTGAAAGAGTCTATATTACAGCTACATTATACAAAATAGATTGCATAAAATCAATCTTTAGTTTTAGGTTGAAAAATGAACGTGCAATGAAAGTAGTGTGAAATTGAGAATTGGGGGTTGCCATTATTTTTTTGTTATACTATAATATGCATACAGTCGTTCGAACGACTGTTTCTTAATGAGTGTAGGAATACACTTTGAAGTTCGAAAGAACTTCAAAAAAGATTATAAAATGTGTTGACATGAAAGTGCTCACATGTTATTATAATCAAGTCGTCAGATGGCGCTTCACTAAAGCGTGAAACTGATAACAGATCTTTGAAAACTGAACAATGATAGGTAATCAATCATATGATTGAACATATGCCAGAGTGCGGGTTTTGACAAAGTCAAAACCAACCATAATTCAAAGTTACTTAAATGTAACGAC
>NZ_PPDD01000005.1 GCF_002959895.1 Veillonella infantium
GGGTGTGTCTTTTTTTGTTGTATGGCTTCCTATCCTCCCAGGGTACCTGGTAAGCAGGGCAGTAGAAGATGGAGGAATGAAATGACGACAGATTCACTGCATCGCTTAGTTCGGAGCGTAAGATGGACATGTAGCGAAGCTACATAAGGCCATCCACAGCGACGAACACCCAGTATCCTGGAGGGCAGAACCGTACATGAGAACTCGCTGATTAAGCTAACCCTGCTAGAGCCGTCTCCAGCCAAGATTGTACAAGTTTTATCTATGTGTGTTCATCAATAGAGTCGGCGTTGGGAAAAGTAGGGCAGTAGAAGATGGAGGAGTGAAACGACGACAGATTCACTGCATCACTTTCTTCCGAACGTAAGATTTACCGAGCTGCGAAGCAGAGAAGGGAAATCCACAGTGAGGAAGCAAGTAGGGCCACCGAAAAGCAATTAGATCTATGCGACGCATACGTCCATTGCATCAGGTTCGACGAAGCCCTAATATAAGCACCGTACATTAAAAGATTATATTAAATGCCGTCATGGGCGAGTGTGATAGGAAGCCGCGGCTAGTGATAGGAGGCAAATTACCTCTAAACGATACCGCGGTGCGTAGCACCTATGGTATCGCACCGTATATTAGTTGAGTATCTATAAGGTTTTGTAAATTCACTGTATGTTACTTGGATAAAGTTACGTAAATAAAACAATTATGGAAACAACTATAAGAGAACGCATAAAACCCCTATAAGCCATCTTAACTAGCTTATAGGGGTTATTTCTTATACTAAGCTTATCTTTAATTGTTTATCTAAAGCAAATGCAATTTTACACATAGTAGTTAAACTAGTATTTGCACCTTTCTCTATACGTGCGATTGTAGACTGTGGCACACCAGATTTTTTCGCTAAATCACGTTGTGTTAAACCCGCAGCTTCCCTTGCTTTTAATACGGCCAAGGCATTTTCTAATCTAGCTTTTTCTTCTAAATAGTGTTCTGTTAAAGTAGGATTATTTCTATCTTTCTCAAATATCTTATCTAATGTTTTTAGTGGCATAATACTCCTCCTCAAATTCGTATTTTATTTGTTTTGCTCTTTCTATTTCTTTTATTGGTGTTTTTTGCGTTTTCTTAGTAAATCCATGAGTGATAATATATTGGTTGTTTTTTACATGGAAGTATAAGGCTCTTTGAATATTTGACGAAACTTTTGATCGTATCTCGTTTATTTCGCTATCTAATTTTTTTACCCATTCAAGTTGAATTGCTGCTTGTATACCAGCTTCTTCAATCATTTCTATTGTGGCACGTAATTTATTTCTGTCTTTAACAGGGAGTGAGTTATAAAACTCTTCAAACTCGTTATGACCATTTGGTCTAGTATAAGATATAAACTTCGGTTTCTTCATCCAAATCCTTCTTTCTTTTATGATAGCATATATGCGTTCAAACCTCAATTTTAAAGTGATTGCTTATCTGAATTCTTATTTTTACTATATAGTTAAATTAGTAGCTTTTTGTAGCTTAAAGAAATAATAAGCATAAATCTATAGACTGGTAATCACTATTCAAGTCTTAAGGTATTTAACTATCCTTAAAGGTCTATAATTAAAAGAAATCAAGTTGTATCATTTATTGTTATTAGTTAAATGTAACTGATGTTAATACTTGGTATTTTGGCTAGATGTATATATGTGTGATGAAGATATTAATGAGCTTTCAAGATTTTAATTGTATAGGTCAAACTATCTATAATTATCATTAATGAACGTGCTTTAGGATACGTTTTTTCCTTATAGCTATGTTATACTAATTCTAATACTATATTTTCATAGGAGGTCTTATGACTAAGAAAATTGCGGTCCTCGTGAATGAGGATACAATGCAGCGCTGTTCTTGTGGCGGTTGTTTAAAAGCATTTATGAATAAAGCGGATTCCTTTGAGCGTTATGCAGATGAGGATATTGAGTTGGTAGGTTTCACCCATAGTGGTGGTGATCTAGCCAAGAAAATCGAGTCTTTCAAGAAAAAGGGTGTTACTACGGTTCATTTATCTACCTGCACCCGTGGTAAGAATGAAAATTATGAAAGCATCGCAGAGCAGTGTGCAGAGGCGGGCTTTGATGTAGTGGGCTATACTCATGGGGCTGCCGTTTCTAAGGATGGAAAAGAAGCTGTTATACTTTCAGCTAAACCAGTAGTGGATAATGAATAAATCTAAAATCTTTGATTAATTTTCCATAGAGGAATGATTCATAATTGTTATATAGCGCTCCATAATTGACATATAGATAATAGATGAATAGATGTTCTCTTATTCATTCTATATTTACGATGAAGAGATACTATATGTATAGTGTGTAAATGTTAGAGTACTATTTTGATTGATTATGATATGGTTATATCATTTGAAAGGTTGAGAGAATGAACAAGAAACTTACAGCAGCTACGTTATCTGTAGCTATGGCGGTAACTATGGCACCGGCAATCATGCAAACAGCTCCTGTGAATGCTGCATCTAGTGCAGTACAAACATTGGCAGGTGGTGCTGTTGCCATGGCTTATGTATCTACTGCATTAAATAAAATGGATAATTCTGAGCAAGGCCAACAAGAGAGCTTGGCTCGTACAAAAGAAAAAACAGGCTACTTAAACGATAGTGCAGCTCAAGAGCGCGTACAACGCATTCTGAAAACATTAGAGGCTTCCCCTAGTGTAAAGCGTTCTTACGTTGTCTATGCAAATCCTGATAAAGAGTTTAATGCCTTTGCAACGCTTGGTCGTGTTATGTCCGTTAATAAAGGTGCGTTAGATACCCTTGATGATGATCAATTGGCTTATGTAATGGCCCATGAAATTGCTCATGGTGAGCATAAAGATATTATTAATGGCGCTAAAAAGCAAATTGGCCTTTCTACAGCTGTAGGCATTGCAGCTGGTGGTAGTGAAGGAGCAGCGTTATTATCTAATGTAGCCGGCAACTACTTGTCTAACCAAGTATTTACAATGAGCCAAGAAAAAGCAGCCGATGAACTAGGCTTCAAGATTTTAAGCGAATCTCCTTATAATGTAGGCGGTGCAGCTGGTTCTATGGCGGTATTACGCAACAAAGTGGGGGAACACTATCGTGAAGGGCTTTCACAAGTAGTGGCACCTAATAACCATCCTAAGTTGTCTGATCGTGTAAATAACAATATTTCCCGCATGTACACATACTCTGGAAACCACGTAAACGTGTCTAATGGCGCAGTTTACGTGAACGGCGATAATATCTATAGCCCAGCAGGTAGCGGCCGCTATACAGGGGAAGAACGTGCGTATTACATGGCTGGTAAATTAGCACGTCTGTACCATAACAACCAAATTACGCCAGGCGCTGCATCTTACAGCGGTGACACTGTAACGGTTGCAGGCCAATCCATCGTATCTACCCCAAGTTCTGACGTAGCACTACAAGTGGCGACAAACCTTAATAATGCCTTTGTTAAACCAGCAGGTGCAGCGGTTAATGCTAAAAATCCTGTAAAAGTAAAACAAGAGAAACCTAAAAAGGTAAAGCAAGAAAAGGCTAAACCTGTAAAAATGGAAAAAGCTAAACCGGCTAAAGGTAAAGAAGTAAAACCTGTTACTAAGGCTTCTACAACTAAACATACAGCTAAAGCTACAAATCATTCAAACTCTACGAACAGTGGCCGTAAAACAATCGATAGATAATTTAATTGTTACTGCTATATAAGACCGGGCTATAAATAGCTCGGTCTTTTTTGTATGCCTTGAAGGCTACTGTATTGATTTATGGTACGAATAGTATATATGTGAGTCCGTATATGTTATAAAACTATAGATTTTCTATAACAAAAGCACTATAATATTAAGTATCTATATATATCAATATATTGGGAATTTTTTAATATATAAGAATATTATCTTTGTGATGTGCAAGCTTGTTACCCGTAGTTGTGCGTCTAACATTGCGCTTGTTACTTTCACAGTTAGCATAGCCTCTCATCGAGGCCGTTTCTTTTTTAGAGGAGTTGGATCTGAATGAAACAACCAGAATTGTCGCCGTATATGATGGCTCGAAAGCCATCTGGCATTCGCTTAGGACAAATTAAATTCTTGGAACGTAAGAACCCACCAATTTTGGTGAATGGTTCTATTGGTAATGTAATGCGTCCTATGCATCCCGCCATGCAGCGTCGGTTGTTCGATTTGGGCGGTGTGAATAGCCCGTTCCATAATGGCATCGTGCCATACGTACCAACTACAGGTACTGATGAATGTCGCGAAGCATTCCTTCACATTTTACGCAGCCAAGGTTTTGATACAACTGGTCTTGATGTACTCGTAACAGACGGTGCATCCATGGCGATGGAAATCATCATGCTTGGCGTGTGTGGTGGTGCAGGCGAAGAGGAACGCCCTCTTTTAATGTTCAACCCATCTTATACAAACTATGATGCAGTTGGTCTTCGTATCGGTCGTAAAACTGTAACTGTTGAACGTCGACTTAATGAAGATGGTGAGTTTGAGTTACCATCCGTTGAAACAGTAGAACAACGTATTATCGATACAAAACCAGGTGCGTTGCTCATCATTCCTTACGATAATCCAACAGGTCAATTATTCAGTAAAGAAACGTTGATTGAATATGCAAAATTATGTGTTAAACATAATTTGTGGATTATTTCTGACGAAGCGTACCGCGAATTGGCTTACGAAAAAGGGAAAGAAACATCTAGTATCTGGGCTTTAACCGATAAGGATGTGCCTGGCATTGAAGGCCGTCGTATCAGTCTTGAAACGGCTAGTAAGGTATGGAATGCTTGTGGTCTACGCATTGGCGCCATCATTACAGATAATAAATTATGCTATGAAAAATCTGTAGCTGAATATACAGCAAACCTTAGTGCTAATACACTAGGCCAATATATCTTTGGTGCTTTGGCTCATGAAAGCCACGCAGAGCTTCATAACTGGTATGAGCAACAACGGGACTACTATCGTAAGATGATCTTTGAACTCCATGAAGGTTTTAAAGCGGTAGAACCTGATTTCATCGTATCTCGTCCAGAAGCGTCTATTTACTTTGTTATCGACGTACGGAAGGTAGCAAAACCGGGCTTTGATGGCGTAGAATTTGCCTCCTGGTGTGCTGAACACGGTGCAGTAAGCCTTGATGACGGCAAAGAGTATACACTTCTCATGGCTCCACTCAATGGTTTCTATAGTGGCAAAAAAGGTGAAGAGAATCCCGGCAAAACACAATTGCGCGTATCATTCTGTGAAAATCCAGACCTATTGCGCTTGGCACCTGAATTATTATCTAAACTATTCAGAGCCTACGAAGCACAACGATAGAAGAAGTATAATTCTAATATAACAGATGCCCTCCTTTTGGAGGGCATTTTTAGTTGAATTATTATTACCATAATATTGTTAGTAAAATTAATAAAATAATGATAGAATTATGATATAAGGAGGTGTATATATTGATTAATATTAGACCTGTATCAGACTTGCGTAATAAATTTCCTGAAGTTGAAGAAACCGTTATTACAACGAATTCGCCTGTATTTTTAACTAAGAATGGATATGGAACAATGGTGTTAATGAGTATTGAACAATATTCAGCATTAACAGATCCTATTGAGTATGCCTTGGATGAAGCCGATTCTGCAGCAAAAGAAAGTAAAATTCGATACTCTGGTGCCGATGTATTTCGTCGAGTAAGGGAGAGAATCGATGGAGCGGAAATATAAACTTACGATTTTACCATTAATTTACTATAATCGGCGAGATTTACAAAATATATTAGATGATTAAAAATCAAAAAGAGCTATAATTACATGTATTATAGCTCTTTTTCTTTTATCCCTAAGTATAGTGAATAAGGGAGAATTTTATTTTCTGTTTTCATCATGATCGGATCCCTTAGTATTGATTTCGGCAGCGAGTTGCTCGCCAAGCGCAGAGGTTTCCTCTGTTATAGGATACGAAGTGTCTTCTAAGTTAAGCGTTTTTAATAATTTATCGATATCATCCGATTGGATGGATACCTCTTTGTTATACCATTCGCCGAACTCACGAATTACTTTTTCGTTACGGCGGAAATAGGTATACTGATCAATCTTGCGAGACTCTACGAGTTCCGCATTTTCTAAGATGCTCATAAATGTAGAGATGGAAGATTGAGATACACCACAGCGCTTTTGAATACTCTTAACACTTACACTGTTAGGGAAATCGATAAGAGTTTTAGTGTGTACTTGTACACCGAATTCTTTCTCTGGGTGCTTTAGCCACAATATAATATCTAACCGATGTGGATTTGATAATGCTTTCAAGATTCTTAACGGGTCCATATGGCCTCCTCTGGTAATTCCAAAATAATGAGTGCCTAACCTTGACCGTGGTCTTGCATTATGCGGTCGTATTATACGCGTGTTGCTCCGTATAGGGTTTTTCCTACTTTTATCATACGCTACTTTCACGGTGAAAGCTAGAAAAACTTATAAATTTCACGAATTGATGAATTTTATTGCACTTAATTAAAAATCCTAGTATGCAATAGTATGAGTTTATAATGAGTATATATACATCATATAGAGTGATATATAACACATTTTCGTAAAATATAGAATATATTTATTTTTTTTGCCGATTTTTTAAAGGTGTTTTCGTTCTTCATAGAGAATATATATATACTGTATAAACTTATGTAAGTTAAGCTTTCATTTAAAGGAGCTGAGTATATGGCAATTGATCGCAATGAAACATTTGACGTTATCGTCGTTGGTGCAGGACCAGCGGGCTCTGCGGCGGCACTACGCCTCGCAGAACAGCGGGTAAAAGTATTACTCGTTGAACGCGGTACCGCACCAGGCGCTAAAAATATGATGGGTGGACGTATCTACACACATTCTTTAGAGCGTTTAGTACCGGACTTTAGAGACCGTGCACCATTGGAACGCAAAGTGACAAAAGAGCGCATTTCTATTGGTACTGGCAATGAAATGACGACTATCGAGTATAGTTACCAAGATGGTAAACCAAATGAAGAATCCTACGTAGTATTACGTGCTAAATTTGATAAATGGCTCGCAGAAGAAGCTGAGAAAAAAGGTGCCCTTCTTGTATCTAATGTACAAGTAACAGACCTCATTACTGAAGGGGAAGGCAAGAACCGCCGCGTAGTGGGCGTTCGCTGTCACGATGACGAAGTTTACGCTAAACTCGTTATCATCGCAGAAGGATCCAATACATTGCTATTGGAAAAATCTGGTTTAACAGGTCCTACAGATCCAAGTACAATGGCTGTAGGTGTTAAAGAAGTATATAAACTTAAGAAAGATGATCTTGAAAATCGCCTCATGCTATCTGGTGACGAAGGTATGGCATGGCTTACATTGGGCGATATGACTGATGGTCTATTAGGAGGCGGCTTTATTTATACTAATAAAGAAAGCCTTTCTGTGGGCATGGTTGTAGGCCTTGAGGATATTGGTAAAGCCAATAAATCGGTAGACGAAATGCTTTCAGCTTTCACAAGCCATCCAAGAATTGCACCATTGTTGAAAAATGGTCAATTAAAAGAGCATAGTGCTCATCTCGTTCCAGAAGGTGGCTATAAAGCGATGCCACAATTGGGAGGTAATGGTTATATTATCGTTGGCGATGCGGCGCGTATGTGTATGAATCTTGGTTATACCATTCGTGGGATGGACCTTGCCATCGAGTCTGGTATGTGTGCAGCAGATGCGGTTAACGTAGCCTTGCGCGACGAAAATATGGATCGTGTAGCTAAATTATATGAACGTCAAATCAAGAACTCTTGGTTGCATAAAGATTTGAAATTGTATAAAAATATGCCTGCATTCCTTGCATCCAATCCTCGTATATTCAAGGAATATCCATCTCTCGTAAACAATGTGATGCGAGATGTATTCACTGTTAACGGTGATGGTGCAGTACCAATGATGAAAAAATTGATGGGTCGCGTTGGTGACGTTGGCCTATTTACCTTAATTCGTGATGCTTTGAAAGGGGTGCGTTCCCTATGAAATTAGAAGAGCGCTTGGGCGCCAATAAATACTATGTAGATGAAACGTCTCCTCATATCCTTGTGGATGGCGCTGGCTTCAGCCACGAAGAGAAAATGAAACTCGTAAATGGCTGTCCTGCTGGTTTATATACATTGCAAGAAAATGGCGATTTAGCCTTTGATTTCGCTGGTTGCTTAGAATGTGGTACATGCCGCGTTCTTTGTGGCGAGACAATCGTAAAAACATGGAAATATCCGCGTAACGCTAAGGGCGTAGAATTTAGACAGGGGTGAGTGTATGGAGTTATTAGTATGTATCAAACAGGTTCCAGATACATCTGAGATTAAGCTGGATCCAGAAACAAATAATCTCATCCGCACAGGCTTACCTAGTATTGTAAACCCTGATGACATGCATGCGTTAGAGGCGGCTCTTGCGGTAAAAGATCAATATGAAGGTAGTCGGGTAACCGTTTTATCCATGGGCCCTCCACAGGCTGAAGAAGCACTTCGTCAGTGTTTGTCCCTCGGTGCCGATGATGCGGTACTCGTTACAGACCGCGCGTTTGGTGGTGCCGATACATTGGCTACTAGCTATACCATTGCGTCTGCCATCCGTCATATTCAACGTACGATGAACCGTCAGTTTCAAATCATTTTCTGCGGTAAACAGGCTATCGACGGCGATACTGCACAAGTAGGTCCTCAAATTGCAGAAGAACTCGGTATGGCACAAGCAACGTATGCTTGTAAATTCTCCGTAGATACAGCGGCTCAAAAAGCAACTGTAACACGGGAGCACGAAAATGGTTACGAAATCGTAGAGGTGCCATTGCCATTATTAGTAACGGCTACAGCTGAGCTCAATGAGCCACGTCAACCAGGCCTTTGGAGCTCTATTTACGCGAAACGTTATGAAATTTCTCATGTCACATTGCGAGATATGCCTAATATTGATGAAAGTCGTATCGGCCTTAACGGTTCCCCTACGCGCGTACGCAAAGTATACCAACCACCTCTCCGTGGTAAGGTAGAAATGTTACCATCCATAGAGGAAGGGGCTAAAAAGGTTCTTGAATTGGCGTACCATATTAAGCCAGAAAAATTTGCTCATCTATTAGTGCCAAATGATGCACCTGTTGAAGTGGTTGAGGACAATGATGAGGGTGTAGATGTAAAAGACCCGGTGCAACGAGCTGCATCTGTTGAGAGCGTCTCCCCTAGTGAGTTTAAGGCGGTAGCAGCTGCTAAAGGTAATGAAGGTTCTAAAGGAGGTGACCGGTAATGGCCGTAACAAATTTTGATGAATATAGAGACGTCTTTGTTGTAGCCGATACCATCGATGACGTGGTACATCCGGTTACGTATGAACTCATCGGTCAAGCTCGCCGCATTGCTAAAGAACTAGGCCAACTTGTTCAAGTTATGCTATTAGGTGAGAATGTGCAAACCGAAGCAGAGGAACTAGTAGCACATGGTGCTGATATAGTTCACGTTTTTGAAAGTCCGCTTTTAAAATATTATACAACTGATGGCTACACTAAGGTGTTAACAGATTTCTTTGAAGACCATAAGCCTAATATCCTCTTGATTGGTGCTACTAACAATGGTCGTGACTTGGCACCTCGTATGTCTGGTCGCATGCAAAACGGCGTAGTAGCAGACTGTACAATCTTGACTGTAGATACGAATGAAGGTCTTGTAGAATGGACTCGTCCTGCTTTGGGTGGCAACATCTTGGCGGAAATCATTTCTCCAAACCATCGTCCGCAAATGGGCTCCGTACGTCCTAATGTATTTAAAAAGCCTGAACGTATTGCAGATAGCTGGGGTCGCATCCAAATTGAACAATTCGACCTCAAACCCGAAGACATTCGCATGAAGCGTTTAGACTTTATTCCGTTCAGTAAAGATGGCTACAATATCCAAGAAGCAGATATCATCGTAGCTGGTGGTCGCGGTATGGGCTCTAAAGAAAACTTTGATAAACTTTACGAACTTGCTGAAGCTATCGGTGGCGTAGTAGGCGCTACACGACCACTCGTTGAAAAAGGCTGGATTGAATTGCCGTACCAAGTAGGCCAAACTGGTAAAACTGTAAGCCCTAAACTATACTTGGCATTCGGTATCTCCGGCGCTATCCAACACGTGAGCGGCATCTCCGGTGCTGACACAATCGTAGCTATTAACAACGATCCAAATGCTGAAATCTTCCAACACGCTAACTATGGCATCGTAGGGGACTGCATGGAAGTGTTAAATGATATGTTGGCGCATCTGAAATAAAAGACGTAGTATTTGAGCTCTCCTCGTCAAACCTAATAAAACAATAGGGATACCTATCCTCAGCCTTCATGGGTACGCGTAGCGCCCAAGGCGGCTTCGAATAGGTATCCCTATTTGCTTTCTAGCTGTGGTAGAGCTCAAATATCAGCGTATTAAATGTAGCTGTGCCAATATATCATTCTAGGGAATAGCAGAAGGCTCTAAAGCGAGCTAAGTTGCTTCCGGAACGGTAATCCTTTTTCATTTCTATACGATTTCCTTTCAGATGCGTCAATATGTCATTTGGAGAAGGGCGGAATGGTACGCGTAGCGCCCAAGGCGGCTTCGAATAGGTATCCCTATTTGTTTTCCATGTATACAATATTTTCGCCGATTATAGGTGGTAGGGTAGCGTTTTTGGATTTTGAAAATGGTATAATGAACTTGATAGAATAAAATGGATTGATGATGAGGAGGCTTTTATGGCTCGTAATGTTTTTGTCACTGGTGCAACGTCTGGTATTGGTCTTTGTATTGCTGAGGCTTATGCCAAGCATGGGGATAATGTGTTGATTTCTGGCCGTCGTGCTGAGTTGCTCGACGAGGTACAGGCTCGTTTGTCTAAGGAGCATGGCGTGCGTGTTGAGACTTTAGTTCTTGATGTGCGTAGTCGCGAGGATGTTGAAAGCAAGGTTCCTGCTGCTATTGAGGCTTTTGGTGGCGTCGATGTGCTCGTAAATAATGCTGGTCTTGCACAAGGCCTTGATCCTTTCCAAGATAGTGCTGTTGATGATGCGGTGACTATGATTGATACTAATGTGAAAGGCCTTTTATATGTAACAAAAGCAGTACTACCTTTTATGATTGATAAAAATGAAGGTCATATTGTAAATATGGGCTCCACTGCAGGCATTTATGCATATCCAGGTGGTGCAGTGTACTGTGCTACAAAGGCAGCGGTTAAGACATTAAGCGATGGCATTCGCATGGATACTATAGCTACAGACATTAAGGTTACTACCATTCAACCAGGCATCGTAGAAACTCCATTTAGCGAAGTACGATTCCACGGTGATGCGGAACGAGCTAAATCTGTCTACGCTGGTATTGAGGCTGTTCAACCAGAGGATGTAGCCGATGTTGTACTATATGTAACTAACCAACCTAAACGCTTGCAAATTTCCGATGTAACTATCATGGCGAACCAACAAGCGGCAGGATTTATGGTTCATAAGAAATAATAGGGTATTATACTAAGATTGATAACATGATATAGGTAGTATTTATTACTTGAAATTCTATATCATTTAGGATATACTTGTTAAGCACATTTTGATAAATATAATTTTACAAAATGCATTTTCGGAGATTGTTGTTATGACAACGAAGATAAAAACATTACTAGTGGCTTCTTTAGCTTGTGCAGCTATTGGTTCCTATAGCATTACTAGTGCACACGGGCCATCTGTTGGAGATAGATCTGTGTCTATGACTGGTGGAATCTCAGTTGAACCTACAGAACCAAATGTTATTATGCCTAGCCCCGTACATGTGTTCACCACCGTTAAAGAAGCGGCGGAGTATATGAATATAACACCACAGATGCCAAAGTTATTGCCTGTAGGCTTTAATATTCAATCTGTCATAACCTTAGAGAAAGATATATTACAAGTGGTTTATGTCTATGAACCTGGTGCGGATCCATATTATAACCAAGCTGGCGGCGCATATATTATATATCGCTCATCTAAGTTACCTGGTGATATCAGCGGTGACCATAAGATTCATAAGGTGATAGAAACTGAAGGTGTAGACGGTATAAAGGTTACTTTCAAAGGCAGTGACAAAATGGTTTATCTTGCATCGTGGATGAAAGATGGACAAAATCATTCTTTAGATTTTTATCGCCCCGTTACACGAGATGTGGCGAAGGCTATTATCCGTAATATTGTTGAAGAAACATCACATATAAAATAATGTGTTTTTAATAATATTTGTGTTAACCGAAGGGAGATTATACGGATGGTTAAAAAATTTGTATTGATGGCGGTTGCATGTGCGTGCATAGGTTCTTATACTGTAGCTGGTGCACAAGGTACTTATGATGTACCACCTGATCCAGCTAAACCTGTAGTTGCAGAACAGGCAGCTCCAATGGTTGGTATGCCAAGCCCAATTCATGAATTTGCTACTATTGATGAAGCTGCTAAATACATGAATATTATGCCTCATCTACCTAAAGTATTACCTGTAGGCTATAATATTGAGTCTGTAAGCACAATCAATAAAGATGTTTTGCAAGTTGTGTATGTTTACCAAGCTGGTGAAGATACAACGCGGAACCAAGCGGCAGGCAAACGTATTGTGTATCGCGTAGGTACTACAAAAGGTGATATCAGTGGTAATCATAAGGATTATCGCGTTACAGCTACAGAAAAGGTAAACGGTACAAAGGTTACTTTCAAAGGTGGCGAAAAAATGGTATATCTCGCAGGTTGGACGAAAGATGGTCAAACACATGCGATGTACTTTGAGCGCCCTGTAACTCGTGATATGGCAAAAGCGATTATTGCTAACACTGTTGCACCTACAGCACATGCAGCATATACAAAATAATATAACAGTCCAGCCTAGTGGGATAGGCATGCGAGCTGTGGTGAAGCAATCGCATGGACACTGTAAGGGTTATATAAGAAGCGGCCCCTCTCATGAGGGGCCGTTTTAGTATATATGCTAAAATTTCATAATGAGAATCATTCTAACATACCTATATGGGTATATCTAAAAATTAGAATCATTGTTAAAATTAAATATAGTTGTTTTTTGATAAAGAAGGCAGGTGATGTATTGTATCGATTAATACTACAGCGTTTGGCAAGTATTGTAGGTATTTTATTGGTTGTTACCATCGGTACATTTGTATTGATAAAATTATCTCCTATTGATCCCGTGTCGATGAAGTTTAATCTTCTAGGAGCTACACCAGATCCAGTTGTAGTTGCACAGATACGAGAGCAGTTGGGGCTCAATGATCCTTGGTGGCAGCAATACTTACGTTGGTTAGGTCAAATTGTACAAGGGGACTTTGGTGAGTCCATTCTGTACGCTTTACCAGTAGCGACCATTCTTGGTGGCGCCTTGCCTAATACCTTAGGGCTCGTATCCTTATCTCTTGTTATAGGGATAGTGGTGACCATACCGCTCGGTATGCTATCTGCAAAGTATCAAGACTCATGGATTGATCATGGGGTTCGTCTCGTTACATTCTTAGCGTTAGCAATCCCTGGGTTCTGGGTCGGTTTATTATTACTGTACTTATTCGGTGTTAAATTGCAGTTAGTGTCGGTAACGAATACCACTGGCTTTTCTGCCTATGTTCTGCCCGCGGTAACCCTTGCTTTATGGATATGTGGTCTCTACATTCGTCGATTGCGCAATGCTATTTTAGAAGTGTCGCGACAGCCCTTTGTACAGGGGGCGCGAGCATTAGGCTTGCCAGAATGGATGGTCTACACCCGTTACATATTCCCTCATGTAGGACTTATGTTGTTGCCTATGATGGGGGTAACGATGGGCGCTATGCTAGGTGGATCTGCCGTTATTGAAACGGTATTCGCCATAAAAGGTATTGGTTACATGATGGTGCAAGGTATTATGGCTCGTGATTATGTATTGATGCAAGGCTACATTATTTGGATTACTATGGTGTTCATCGTGATTAATATTATCATTGATGTATTGAGTGTTTGGCTGAATCCGAAGCGAAGAGCCGCTATAAAAGGAGGCTCCTATGAGTAGACGAAAGCCTTATACTTTATATGTAATGTTGGTATTATCTGCTTTGTGGATTGTATTTTTCCTGTGTGCTCCTTATATAGCACCCTTTGATCCTGAAACGACGAGTGTTGCGGACCGCTTACAAGACATTAGTAGTACCCATCTATTAGGGACTGACCAACTCGGTCGTGATGTGTGGTCTCGTATTCTCTACGGTGGTAAAGCCTCTTTAGGGATTGCTTTCACCATCATTGGCATTAGTGGGGCCATCGGTATCGCTATTGGTGGATTAGCAGGATTCTCTACACCTCACGTTGACCGTTGGTTATCTCGTTTAATCGATTTAGTACTTGGCTTCCCGAACATGGTGATTGCCATTGCTTTCATTGGTATCATGGGACCGAGCATTACGAATGTCATCATTTCCTTGTGCATTACGAAATGGGCGGAATATGCCCGTATCACGAGAGGCCTCGTACAGATTGAACGCCACGCGGAGTATATTACCTTTGCTCGCATGTCGGGCGCTTCAAACCTACGAATCCTATGGCGCTATATTCTGCCGAATGTACTGCCACCATTGGTAATCGTCATTATACAACATCTAGGGGATGCTATCATCTTGGTAGCTAGCTTCTCACTCATCGGCATCGGCGTTCAACCGCCAGATCCGGAGTGGGGTGCTATCTTGTTAAGTTCCCGAGATTTCCTACAAACGGCGCCGTGGCTGTTGATTTACCCAGGGCTCGCCATTTTCATTACTGTTGTTTTATTTAACTATATTGGCGATGCGTTGCGCGATGCCCTCGATGTATCTCGTTAACCGTGCTGTGTATAGATTTTTATGGTGAAAGCCTCTTTCACAGAGGCGATGTTCAAAAAGGAGAAGTTATGAAACGTTGGTTATTAGCATGTCTCACAATGCTGTGCATGGTGGCTCTCTTGGTTGGTTGCGGTAGCGATACTGCTAAAGACGGCAAACAAGGGAAGCATATGAATGTTGGTTTGTATTGGTTTGGTGAAACATTAGATCCAACTCACGAATGGGATGCATGGACATTGACTCGTATCGGTGCAGGTGAAAACTTAGCCGTTGTAACACCGGATATGAAATTTGCCCCACAATTGGCAGATTCTTGGGAAAATGTGGACCCTACAACATGGAAATTCCACATCCGTGAAAACGTTAAATTCCACAATGGTACACCGATGACACCTCAAAAGGTAAAAGAGTCCATCGAGTATACGATGAAACAAAGTGCTCGTTCCGCTAAAGCAGTTAAAATCGAGTCCATCACAGTAGATGGTCAAAACTTGATCATTAAAACTACAGAGCCTAATGGTTCCTTGTTATCTAGCTTGACTGAACCTGCTTTCGTTATCATGGATACTGCAGATCTTAAAGACGTAGCGTCTAAACCAGTTCTTACAGGCCCTTACAAAATCACTAATTTCAAAAAAGGTGAAACAATTGAACTCGTTGCCTTCGCAGATTACTGGGGCGGCAAACCAGCTCTTGATTCTGTAACTGTAAAAGACATCGAAGACAACAATAAACGCGCTATGGCGTTACAATCTAAAGACGTAGACGTGATTCAAAAAGTGGACTCTGCTAACCGCAGCTTGTTCAAAGACGGTTTCAATATTCAAGATATCGCAGGTGTTCGTGTGCTTATGTTGAAAGCAAATCATACAGAAGCATCTCCATTGCATGATAAAGCTGTACGTAATGCGATTGCTCATATCATTAACTATGACTCTATGGCAAAAATTGTTGGTAATGGCTCTACACCAGGTGGGGCACCATTCCCTCCATCTGCAAACTTGGGCTTTGATGCGATTGCTAATAAACCGATGACAGACCTAGCAAAAGCCGATCAAATCTTGACTCAAGCTGGCTATGCTAAGAACGCAAACGGCATGTACGCAAAAGACGGTAAAGACTTAGCGATTACTCTTGCTGTTTGGGGTAAAGACACAAGTTTATACGAAGAAATTCAACAAGAGTTGAAAAAAGCTGGTATCGCAGTAACTCTTAAAAAATTACAAAGTCCTGATGAAGTAGATACACTTGGTACAGACGGTTTTGATTTAGTAGAACGCAATGTAGTTACTATGTCTACAAATGATCCTTATTGGTTCCTCAGCTTATTCTACAAAACTGGTGCTAAAGCAAACGTTGGTGGCTACTCTAACCCTCAAGTAGACGCGTTAATCGACCAATTGTCCGTAACATTTGATCAAAACGAACGCTCTAATATTGCTAAACAAGCACAACAAATCTTAGTTGATGACGTAGCAGATATCTACTTGTTATACCCAAGTGCAACAGTTGTATCTACTACAAAAGTTAAAAATGTACCAGTACATCCAATCGATTACTACTTATTAACAAAGGATTCTACTATTGAATAAATCTGATTGTATAGTATTTGATAAGGTTACAATTTCATATGGTGCGGAGCAAGCGGTGCGCGATGTATCCTTCTCCGTGCCCAATGGTGAGGTCTTTGCCATCGTTGGTGAAAGCGGCTCTGGTAAATCTACGTTAGTTCGTGCCGCCTTTGGCATGTTGAAACAAGCTAACATTAGCGGCCAAATTTTGCTAAACGGAACCGATATTTCTACATTGAGTGATGGTGATTGGCGACAATTGCGGGGGACAAAGATTTCTATGATCTTTCAAAATCCCAGTGCCTATCTAAACCCAAATCGCACCGTAGAAAATCACTTCAAAGATTTATTTCGTGCCCATGGTGAAAGCTATGATGTAAGTCGCGTTATAGATATGCTTAATCTCGTTCACTTAACCGATGGAGAACGTATCTTGCAGTCCTATCCGTTTCAGTTGAGCGGTGGTATGCAACAACGGTTAGCCATAGCCTTAAGCCTCATCTTGAAGCCGAGCATCGTATTTGCCGACGAACCGACTAGCGCCTTAGATATGCTCGTGCAAGCCTCTGTATTGGACCTTATGAAAGAGGTAACACAGGCTCTTGGAGCAACGGTGATTATTGTAACCCATAATATCAAGGCGGCTGCTCGTATTGCCAATAGCATTGGGGTTATGAATAAGGGGCAACTCGTTGAAGTGGGATCATCCGAAGAGGTCATGGCCCATCCAAAGGATGAGTATACTCGTATCTTGTTAGATTCCGTAACGAAAGTGGTGTAGTATGATTCAACTCGAGAAAATCTGTAAACAATATACGAACCACCATCATACGGTCCATGCCGTTGATAACGTATCCTTTTCCGTGGCTCCCAATGAACGCGTAGGCATTGCAGGTGGCAGTGGTTCTGGTAAAAGTACTCTCCTTAGACTGATTGCTATGTTAGAAAAACCTACCTCTGGGAGTCTGCGACTCTTTGGTGAAGACGTAACATCCATTCAAAACCATACAGAAATATATCGTTCCATGCAGATGATGTTTCAAAATCCCTTGGCGGTGATTCCTCCAAGGATGAACTTAGAAGCATTTCTTTTAGAGCCGTATATTAACTATGGTCTCATGGATATGGCGGCAGCAAAGGACGATATCCGTAAATGGATACAACGGGTAGATTTACCGGAGAATACGGTTCATAAATACCCTCACGAAGTCAGTGGTGGTCAACTGCAACGTGTTGTATTAGCACGGATCATGCTGATGAATCCAAAACTAGTACTCTTTGATGAACCTACATCAGCTCTTGATGCGGTGAATCAAAAGTTGGTGCTAGACCTCCTACAAAAACTACATACGGAACAACCCTTCGGCTACGTATTTGTCAGCCATGACATCGGCCTATTACAAGCCGTAACAGACCGAATTATCGTCATGAAAGACGGACAAATCGTAGAAACCATCGAATCAAAACGACTCAAAGAAGCGGTACATCCATATACACAAGCACTTGTGGAAGCAAGTGAGTAGAAAAAGAGCCCCTATGCTTTGATATGTCCCCCCCTTTACTGGTTGTCCAGTAAAGGGGGACATATCACAGTGAGGGGTCTTTTTATTTAAGTAGATTAAGATAAAATTGTTGGTATCAATAAATTAGTTGTATTGATAGAGGAGTTTATATAAAAGGGTAGAATAATAAATAATATAAGTTAAATTGTTGTTGGAGAGATTATATTGTTAGGAGAATATATGATGGAGCTGATAGATGAGTTCTTAGCGGTGTTGAGGGAGTCATTAGATATGTTGCATAATAATGATCAGTATTTAATAAATTATGAGGCTGATGAACCGGTGAAGAATGATGAACATGTTAGTGAACTATCTATTTCACATAAACTTAGTCATTATTTGGAGTTGTTTGTTACTGAATATCATGTGGATTGTGAATATAATCGAAATGTAGCTGATAAAAAAAGTATGGGGGAGAGTCGTATTAGACCAGATATTATTATTCATAAACGTGGCAATAATGAGAAAAATTTTGTTGTTATAGAGATAAAGCCATGGTGGAACCGTGATGATGTGATAAAAGATGAGACTAAGCTAGCATATTTGACAAACCAGGATAATGAATTTAAATATAAATACGGCTTGAGTTTAATTATTGAGCAAAGTAGATTAGACGATAAAGTTAAAATTTTTGAAAATGGTGAAGCTCAAGGTGATTATATAAAGGTATAAATAAGTTAACATATAGAAAAGAGGCTCCTTTTAAGGAGCCTCTTTCTATTCATTTATATTATTCAATTTCCGCTTTCAAATCAATTATATTTTTAGCAGCTACGCAGCCAGGGCAGTCACAGAATTCAGCGCCTTCCGCTTTGATGTCTTTAGCGTGTTGTAATAGGTTCGCAGCACCTTCTTTGCCAAGGATTTGGACTGCTAGTTCGGAACCTGCAAAACCAATTGTTTCATCGATGAGTGCGATGTTTTGTTCAGCTACGGACACGAGTTGTTTAGTAAGTTCTTCTTGCTTAGGCGTACCTTCTGCATCAATCCAAGACTGAGCGAACTCTTTTACTTTAGGGTTGCTTTGTGGTGCATCCAATAAAGCCTGTACGAGTTGTGTTAATTGTGTATGTGTCATGATGGACTCCTTTTATAAACTACTAACTATATAGAACAGTGCGCTAACTAGCATTATATGAGCACATATTCCCTTTGTTGAGATTATTATA
This sequence comes from Veillonella infantium, assembly GCF_002959895.1. Taxonomy (GTDB): domain Bacteria; phylum Bacillota; class Negativicutes; order Veillonellales; family Veillonellaceae; genus Veillonella; species Veillonella infantium. Next base: position 19,200 of record NZ_PPDD01000005.1, read on the forward strand.
GCATCTACAATTATTTTGAATAGTAGAATTATTTTGGATAGATACTATCAGATGTGATGGATTTGTGATGATAGCTGTATTAAATTTTTTTGGAAAATAGAAAAGAGGAATGCTTTCACATTCCTCTTTAGCTTAGTTAGAACAAATCTGAGTGGCTACCCGTGCGAGTTAAAGATAATACTAATATATCATCTTTAATTGCATAAATTAGAAGCCAATCTGGCTCGATGTGTAATTCTCTAAAGCCTTCGTAGTTTCCTGTTAATGGATGATCTTTATAACTAGGATCTAATAGCGTTTGATTCTGTAATTTAGTGATGATTGAATAGAGTTTATTGAGATCTTTACCGCGTTTCTTGGAGCGCTTTAGGTCCTTTTTGAACTTACTGCTAAGCACTAATCTCAACATAACTGATTACTCCAATCCTAAATCCTCAATCATTTCTTTTACATTAGCATATGATTTTGCTTTTACTTTTCCTGCTAATATATCTTTCGTTTCTTGAATAGCAGCTTCTGTTTCTGCATTATAACGAGGTTGTTTAGGTTGGAATGGAAATCCGCCTTCCATTAGTGATGTGTGGAGAAAAATATTAATCGCATCAGTTACGGATATGCCAAAGCTAGCATATAATGCTTCTAATTGTGCTTTTACAGCTGGCTCGATACGCAAACTGATAGAGGCTGTTTTAGCCATAGTATCACCTCCTGTTACTTATATTGTAATGCAAATGCTTTAAACGAGCAATCATATGATTACGAATTGCAAGCAAAATGCTTTTCTTTTTCTGGAGTTAAAATCCTTATAAATATAAGAATATTAGGGTCTTAGGTGATATAATTAACTTACTATATGTAGTTTGTTTACAGGGGATTGTATCATGAAAAAGGTTGTATGTGCGTTAGCTATGCTAGCTTTCATAGGTTCCATCAATGTAGTATCCGCAGATGATTTGTTGTGGTTTCGTCTTAATGGTAATTCTATTTATGACCAGCCTTATGGTGACAGAAATGAGTTTCCATGTCCTGATAGACTTGGTAGTTGTACTATTACTGATAGTGATTATAAAAGCACTCGTAAAGGTCAATCGCTAGAGGTATTTGGTACTGTATATGAGGCTCAGCAACATTTGAACTTTAAACCGCAGTTGCCAAGTGGGTTAGAGGGATTACGTCCTGTACATGTATCCATTGTGGATCATGATGTATTACAAGTTGTGTATGCTTATCATGAGCTTTTAAAAGGTAAGTATTTTGACAGAGTCGACGATATGCCGAAATATATTAAGTATCGTGTATCGACTCTATCAGGTAATATCGCAGGCGATTATAAGGATTACTTACCTCAGAAAAAGGATGTTGTAAATGGGATGACGGTAACTTATCGAATGGTGGATGACGACGTTTATTTAGCATCTTGGGAACATGAGGGGCAAAACCATGTGTTCTTATTTAATGAGCCAGTTTCTGTTGAGCGAGTTAGAAAATTGATTAACAGTGTAACATATTGAAAAACTATTTTAAGTGTAGTATATTATAGATAGCAATTGATAGTTGTGCAATTAACTACAAAATCCCCCGGAGCGGCAACTCCGAGGGATTTTTTACATTATATATGAAAATGAAGTTATTCATAGTGACAATATTTTACTTTTTTTGGTAGAATATCGATAGAGCAAAGTGTTGATTAAATGCGCTAAAGAAGCCCTTGCAAAGGATGGCGGTCCTAGCAAGGGGTTTTTTGTTGTGCCTGAAATCAAAAATAACGGAGTTTTTATGAACTTAGAAAATTACAAGATTTCAAAGCTGCCATATATAGAAAAAGGTAGTAATGAAATTATGGAAAGATACCAAATACGTGCACAATATGAAACGGAACCACCTCATGGTGATGCTATATATTCTATTTCTATCAAAGGCAAAACATTGCCATTTTGGATTTATGGTAGGGATGTTACTTTCATAGGTAGTAGTATGGTTATGGTGGAGTCTGTAAGATGTAAAACTTGGGATCCCATAGAAACTGTCATTATTGATTTAGAGAATGAAGTATATGCTAATCTTAAGGAATGGTATACAGATATTTCATTTGTTAATAATCGAATAGAGCTTACTAATCAAGTTGTAAAAATGGATAAGAGAATTCTGAATAATTTTGAGGCTTTAGAGTGGGTAAGCTTTTAAGAGTGATTGAGTAGAGGGCACATTGACTATGCCATAGTGAATTGTTATTCTATATATGACAAGGGATGTCAATATGTGACATAGTCTCATATGAACGAAAAATAGCAGGGCGGCCACCCTGCTATTTTTTACATTATTACGGTAATGCTAGAGCGTTGGGCTAGTTGCTAAATAAAAGGGCTAGGAAAGCGTCTAACCACTTGCAAATGTAGTAGGCGAGTACATTTACCATGACGGCTAGACAAAACAAATAAAATAGCTGTCACAAATACGAAATAGACATCGTAATTTATGACAGCTGTTTTGGCAGTACATAGTCAATTTTATAGTGTAATTATTTAGTTAAATTCTATTTTTTAAAAGCCTCGCCGATGGAATAAATACCGTCAAATAAGAAACCGAAAGCGATGAAATAGATAAATGCTTTACTGGAAATGATTGGCTCGAATATAAGTAATAGGCCTAATAGTAAAAGAATTAGTGCAAGCCATTTTGCATTACGTCCCATGAGTGACACTATACTGTCTGGGTTTCTCGATTTAATGAAAATAAAGATGGCTTCAATTACCATCCAGATGCCGATTGTGATTGGGAGTACTAATGGTAGGAATGCAAATCCGCCGAATATTAAATAGATACCGAATAGAGCGTTGATAATACCGCCAATGAGATGCCAGCCGCTTCTCATTGCAGAAGGCAATCTAAAATAATTTATAATGCCACTGATTGCATTGGCAAAGAAGATGATAGACATAACCCAAGTGAATGCAAAGAGGTTAATAAGCGGATTTAATAGTAAGAATATCCCTAGGATAATACTTACAATACCCGACAAAATATAAAAGAATTTGTTTGAACCACTCATAATAATTCCTCCAATCATTGGTACTGCTTATTTTCAGTATGCGTGAAATCATAGGGAATGTCAAACTGTAAGGATAAAACTGTGCTTTCACAAAACTCACATGTCCACCTTGTTGACACAGTCTATAGAATACCGTATAATACCTTTATATCTTAAAACAAGCTATGAATGGGTATAAAGGTTTACAAATCCTACTTTCAGAGAGTTGCCGGTTGGTGCGAGGCAATAGAGGTTGTACGCTGACACTCTCCCGTGAGCTTTGATGGCGAATGCAGCAGTAGTCATCGACGGTGGTTCCGTTATACCCGCAACGAGTCCCAATTAGGGTGGTACCGTGTTATGAATATAACGCCCCTTTGAGCAACGACAGTTGTTCTGAGGGGCTTTTTTTATTGTAAAAGTCTAGTAAAATTACTGATTTGATGTATCTACGTTGGCTTCAGCCGAAATAGCGTTGAAATCGGCGATTTTACTAAACTTTCACAATAGATAGATATAATACAGCGTTATGTTTTATTAGTATAGAAAAGGTGAAGATTATGGATCAAAATCGCGTATATTTCTTCGATACAACCCTTCGTGATGGGGAACAAACACCAGGTGTGTCTTTACAAACTCCTGAAAAAATTGAAATTGCGAAAGGCCTAGTGCGCCTCGGCATCGATGTAATTGAGGCTGGTTTCCCAGCAGCATCCCCTGGAGATTTTGAAGCAGTACAAACGATTGCACGCGAAGTGAAAGGTGCAACAATTTGTGCGTTGGCACGTGCTAATGAAAAGGATGTACAAAAAGCGATTGATGCGTTGAAAGATGCGGAACGTAGCCGTTTACATGTATTCATTGCTATTTCCGAACTTCATATGGAATATAAATTAAAAATGACTCGCCAAGAGGTATTGGATAAGGTTAAATCCGTATTGGCATATGCAAAAGGTAAGGTTGATGAAATCGAGTTCTCTGGTGAAGACGCGGCACGCTCTGATTTAGATTTCGCATGCCAAGTATTTGGTGTTGCCATTGCTGGTGGCGCTACAATTATTAACGTACCAGATACAGTAGGTTACATGAACCCTAATGAGTTCGGTGATAAAATCCGCTACATTAAAGAACATACACCAGGCATTGAAAATGCCATAATCTCTGTTCACTGCCATGACGACTTAGGCCTTGCCAATGCGAATACGTTAGCCGCTATTAAAGCAGGTGCACGACAAGTAGAAGGCACAATTAATGGTCTGGGTGAACGGGCTGGTAACGTCGCGATTGAAGAAGTAGTAATGGCTCTTAAAACGCGCCATGATTATTTCGATGACCTTCAAGTGAACATCGATACAAAACAATTTACGAAAGTATCTAAGCTTGTGAGCCGTTTAACAGGTGTTGTAGTTCCTCCAAATAAAGCAATCGTTGGCTCTAATGCCTTTGCACATGAGTCTGGTATTCATCAACATGGTATGATGAGTAATCCTGAAACGTATGAAATCATGACTCCTGAGTCCGTAGGGGCTGAAAAAACAGACCTCGTATTGGGTAAACACTCTGGCCGTCATGCCTTTGCAGATCATTTGGCAAAACTTGGTTTCCAATCTTTCACAGAAGAGAAAATCAACGACCTCTTCGCTAAATTTAAAGAATTGGCAGACCGTAAAAAACAAGTATACGACGATGATATCGTAGCCCTCGTAGTCGATAATATGCACCATAAAAAAGCATTCGAGCTCGTGGCTCAATACTACAAATTGGGTGAAAAAGGCTACGCTTACGCAGACGTTCGCCTCATGACACCAGAAGGTGAAAAAGCAGATGCTGCGGTCGGTGATGGTCCAGTAGACGCATCCCTTAAAGCGGTTGAACGTGTTGTGGGCTTGCCAATCAGCTTAAAAGACTACCAAATCCGTGCTATTACAGCTGGTAAAGATGCCCTTGGGGAAGCAACCCTTAAGGTAGAATACAACGGTCGCTTGTATCATGGTCGTGGTATCAGCACCGATATCGTTAAATCAAGTGTAAATGCATATATTAATGCAGTAAACTCAGTATTCCTAGCTATGGAGCTAGAACAACAGGAGGAAGAATAATATGGGTATGACCATTACTGAAAAGAATATGGCTCGCCATGCGGGTCTTGATGTGGTAAAACCGGGCCAAATCATCGAATGTCATTTGGACGCGGTGTTGATGAACGACATCACATTCCCACCAGCGCGCAAAGAGTTTTTGAAAATCGGCAAACCTGTATTTGACCGTCATAAAATCTACTTGGTACCTGACCATTTCACACCAAATAAAGATATTCAATCCGCTACTCAAGCTAAGGTAATGCGCGACTTCGTACGCGAACATGGCATTACAAACTACTTTGAAGTCGGTAGAATGGGTATTGAGCACGTTATTTTGCCAGAAAAAGGCCTTATCGGCCCTGGGGAAATGATGATCGGTGCTGACTCCCATACTTGTACATATGGTGCGGTGAATGCATTCTCCACAGGCGTAGGCTCCACTGATGCAGGCGTTGCTATGGCTGAGGGTAAAACTTGGTTCAAAGTGCCTGAAACTATTAAGGTTGAGCTTATCGGTAAACCTAACAAATGGGTTACTGGTAAAGACGTAATCCTTGATTTAATCGGTCAAATCGGTGTAGACGGCGCTCGTTACATGGCTCTTGAATTCGCTGGTGAAGGCGTACAACACATGACTATGGCTGACCGTCTTACAATCTGTAACATGGCTATCGAAGCTGGCGGTAAATGTGGCGTATTCCCTTACGATGAAATTACTGAAGAATACATCAAAGGCCGCGTAAATCGTCCTGTAGAACCTATTAATCCTGATCCTGATGCGGTATATGCCCAAACGATTACAATTGACTTGTCTAAATTGCAACCAGTTGTAGCATTCCCTCATTTGCCATCCAACACACATTACATCAACGAAATCGACAAAGACATTAAAATCGACCAAGTTATCATCGGTTCTTGTACAAATGGCCGTTACGAAGACTTGGTAGCAGCTGCGGAAATTTTCAAAGGCCGCAAGGTGGCTCCGTTCGTTCGTTGTATCGTAATCCCTGGTTCCCAAGATGTATATGACCAAGCTATGAAAGATGGTCTATTGGATATCTTCATTCAAGCTGACTGCGCTGTGTCCACGCCAACATGTGGTCCATGCCTTGGCGGTTACATGGGTATCATGGCTGAAGGGGAACGCACTGTTTCCACTACCAACCGTAACTTCCGTGGTCGTATGGGTCACGTTGATTCTGAAGTATATTTGGCAAGCCCTTACGTGGCGGCAGCAAGTGCTGTATTAGGCCGCATTGCAGGCCCTGAGGAGGTTTAATATGGATTTTGAAAGCAAAAAAATCTGGCGCTACGGCGACGATGTAGATACAGACGTAATCATTCCGGCTCGTTACTTGGCAATTGCTGACTGGAACGAATTGGCTGAACATGCCATGGAGGATATTGATACTACATTTGCTCCAAACGTGAAAGCTGGCGAAATCATGGTAGCTGGCAAAAACTTTGGTTGTGGTTCCTCCCGTGAACACGCACCAGGCGTTATCAAAGCGAAAGGCGTGCCTGTTATCATAGCACACTCCTTTGCACGTATCTTTTTCCGCAATGCTATCAACATCGGTTTGCCAGTAATTGAAATCGGTGAACAAGTTGATCGCATTGAAGCAGGCGATGCTATTGGTGTAGACTTGTCTAAAGGTATCGTGTACAACTTGACTAAAAACGAACAATACCAAGGGACTGAATTGCCACAATTCATTCAAGATATTGCGGCAGCTGGCGGTTTAGTGAACTTTGCGAAAAACCGTAAGTAATACTACGTGGCCGATCCTCGGTGATGCGCTGCCGCTCCAGCTAGCTTAACGGTCTGCGGCATAGCCTTGACCTGCTAAAGTCGCGTTAGCGCATGCACCTCGGATCTACGTGTTTTATTATTCGGCTTTAGTTAAAACTTTAAAAACCTAGCCGCTACTAAAATCTTTAATGAATTTGTGGCGGGGGAATTGAAGGAAAGATAAGTTTGTGGTTCATCCATAATATTGGTTATATGGAGAGGTAATATGAGCGAAAAGAATATCGTATTGATTCCTGGTGATGGTATCGGTACTGAGATTATTGCTGCAGCGAAGGCTGTGTGTGATGTGGCTTTTGAGAAAGCTAATGTAAAGGTTAATTGGATTGATAAAAAAGCGGGCGGTGCGTCTATTGATGCATACGGTGTGCCGTTGACTGAGGATACGATTGAGGCTTGTAAAGCTGCTGATGCTGTATTGCTTGGTGCTGTAGGCGGTCCTAAATGGGATAATGTAGATCCTGCTATTCGTCCTGAGAAAGCAATCTTAGGTCTTCGTAAAGAGCTTGGTTTGTTCTGTAACTTGCGTCCTGTAAAAATCTATCCATCCTTGCAAGAGTATTCTCCTCTTAAAAAGGAACTCGTACAAGATGTAGATTTCGTTATCGTTCGTGAGTTGACTGGCGGTATTTATTTCGGCGAACGCGAAGAGGCACAAGGGGAAGGTGCTAACGAGTTTGCATGGGATAAAGAAACATACAGCCGTTACGAAGTAGAGCGCATCATGGACATCGCTATGGAAACAGCTCGCAAGCGTAACAAAAAGGTTGTATCCGTAGATAAAGCAAATGTATTGGCTTCTTCTCGTTTGTGGCGTAAAATCGCTCAAGAGAAAGCGGCAGCTAATCCAGACATCGCAACAGATTACTTCTACGTAGATAACACAGCAATGCAACTCGTTGTAAATCCTGCACAATTCGACGTTATCGTCACAACAAACTTGTTCGGCGATATCTTGTCTGACGAAGGCGCTGTTATTTCTGGTTCCATCGGGCTTTTACCATCTGCATCCATGGGTACTGGCACAGCGTTGTACGAACCAATCCACGGTTCTGCACCAGATATTATGGGCCAAAACTTGGCGAACCCATTGGGCACAATCTTGTCCGCAGCTATGATGTGCCGTCATTCCCTTGATTTACCTCAAGTGGCTGACGCTATTGAAAAAGCTGTGGAACAAGTGCTCGTTGACGGTTACCGCACAGGCGATATCTACCGTGAAGGGTTGAAACGGGTAGGTACCACAGAAATGGCGCAAGCTGTAATCGAACGTTTATAATAGGTGCGATTGAGTGCGTACTTATGTATTGAAGAGAGGGTAGTAAGGCCCTCTCTTTTTTGTGGGAGGCGTTATGTTATCTTATTTTTTACTTGCTTTATCTATAGGGCTTGAGCTATTTGCTACGACTATGTTGAAAGCATCTGATGGCTTTACGCGGCCGTTACAGACTATTGCTTGCGTATGTGGCTATGTAGGATCTTTCTATACATTGACGCATGTACTGAAATATATTCCACTCAGTGTTACCTATGCTACCTGGTCTGGCGTAGGTCTCGTGGTGACAGCACTCATTTCTGTTTTTATCTTTAGTGAGGGCTATAATATGTACACTATTTTTGGAATAGGTCTTATTGTAGTTGGTGTTGTCATCCTTAACTTGTGGGGGAACGTAGGTCACTAATCTATAAGACTGTTAACGTAGCCATTCATTAGATTGGTCTTATATTATAATTACCATAATCATATTGTTAGATGAGAGAAGAGCTAATAAGGAGGCCTTTATGAATTCTTCCATGTATCGAAATTTAACCATTACTGCGTTATTGATGGCATTAGCCATCATGATTCCTATTATGATGCCTCTGAAAGTTGTCATTCCACCGGCTTCGTATACACTAGCGAGTCATGTACCTATATTCCTAGCCATGTTCTTGTCCCGTAAGATGGCTGCTTGTGTCGTAATCGGTTCTACGCTAGGTTTCTTTGTAGCTGGCTTCCCTATTGTTATCGTTATGCGCGCTGCATCTCATATCATCTTTGCCTTGATGGGTGCTTATTATATTAAACACCATCCAGGCGTATTAACAGGGGCGTTATCTTTCGCTGCATTTAACCTTGTCTGTGCCATTATTCACGCTATTGGTGAAGTGCTTGCGTGTCTATTATTCTATACGACAACTACGATACCTAATATCGATCTAATTTATGTCGTATTCGTTCTGGTAGGCGGCGGTACTATCGTTCATAGTATGGTTGATGGATATATTGCATTATATATCTATAAAGCTATCCCAGGATTATCTAAGCCTGAGAATAAATAATCGGACGTTATCCTAGCTTATCTAAGTTAGATAATAAACAACCCGCTATTAAAACTGCATATGTTTCTAACCACTCATGGTGTATCAATGGTATACTAATATAAAGTATTTGCTTACCCATGAGTGGTTTTTTAGAATAATTATCAAATCTGTACCTACAGATACAGACTTAACTATGCGATATGGGTATAATAAAACCATAGTTAATGACCGAGTTGTGATATATGCATAGGTATATAGATAGGTACATATACACAAATACCACATAGGCCATACATATTGTTAATTGTGAAAGACTTTCACAAGAATTATGGAGGTTATTATGAGAAAGCATATAAAAAATAACGTATCTTGGGTTGGTAAAATTGATTGGGAATTGCAAGAATTCCACGGTTCTGATTACAGCATTAATAATGGATCTAGTCAAAACGCGTACTTGATTGAAGAGGAAAAAACCGTCCTCATCGATACCGTATGGAAACCTCATTCCTCAGAGTTTATTGATAATTTGGAATCTGAAATTGATCTAAACAAGATTGATTTTATCGTATGTAATCACGGCGAAGTCGATCACAGCGGTTCCTTGCCAGCTTTGATGGAAAAAATCCCTAATACGCCGATTTACTGCACAGAAAATGCCGTTAAGTCCTTGGTTGGTCAATATCATCATCCAGAATGGAATTTTAAAACTGTGAAGACAGGTGATTCCGTAGATATCGGTAACGGTAAATCTTTGGTATTCGTAGAAATGCGCATGCTCCATTGGCCTGACTCTATGGCAACCTATATGACTGGTGACAATATTTTGTTCTCTAACGATGCGTTCGGACAACATTTCGCGGTAGAAGAATTGTGGGCCGATAAGGCTGATCAATGTCGTCTATGGGCAGAGGCGATGAAATATTACGCTAATATTTTGAATCCATTCTCTCCATTGGTAAAAGCTAAGGTTGAAGAAATTCAAAAGCTCAACTTGCCAATTGATATTATCGCTACTAGCCATGGTGCAATTTGGCGTGAAAATCCATTGCAAATCGTAGAGAAATACTATGAGTGGTCTCAAGCATACCAAGAAGATCAAATTACAGTCGTATATGACACTATGTGGGATGGTACAAAGAAATTAGCCCATAAAATTGCTGATGAGATTGCTAAACAATCTCCTGATACACGGGTTAAGATCTTTAACATCAGTAAAACAAATAAAAACGACATCATGACAGAAGTATTCAAATCAAAAGCGATTGCCGTTGGTTCTCCGACAGTAGGGAATAGTGTTATTTCTTCTGTAGCTGGTTGGCTCGACTTTTTGCGTGAATTGAAGTTCAAAAATAAAAAGGCTGCCGTATTTGGTACCTACGGTTGGTCTGGTGAATCTACGAAGGTACTTCGTGAAGAATTAACTAAATATGGTTTCTCCGTGGTAGAACCTGAAATTAAATGTAACTGGAATCCAGATACAGATGATTTTGGTAAAGCAGAAGAACTTGTAAAAGCCTTGTTGGCATAATATACAAAAAGCTCCTAACGTTCATATAACGTAGGAGCTTTTTGGTTTTTATGATAGCTATGGAAAGAATATGGATGCTGTATATATAGATTAAGCCTTGTTTTGTAAACTTATGCGGATATTTTGGGTGATATGTGCATACTTATCAACTTATTTAAGTAGATATAGAATATTATTAATGATAAAAATAAAATTATTATAAAATCCAGAAAAATGATTAATTATTCTCTTATCGGAATTTCAGAAAGCGTTCATGAAATTAATGTGAATAAGGGCTGATGCATAATTTGAAATATTTACAATGCTTATTAAAGTTATGATTATTTATAAGTCGTACAAAATATATTCTGTAGAATCCTTAAAAAGCTGTGATTTTTCTTACTCATCAATAAAGTTGATGAGTATATTAATATAATAAAGAATACCAGTAATCATGCTATTTTTCGCTATTATGAAGAGCTATTAATGAACTTTATATGGAAAAAAGTCTTGTTTATATCGTAAAACTTTGATATGCTATGCGAGTAATCAACAATATAAATTTTTCTTAAAATGAATTGAATATATTTCTTAGCTTAGAATAAGAAGTATATTTTATCAGCCCGAGGAGAGAGGCGGAACTTAGAGAAAATGAAAAATTGTATTGTGTTTGGTTAAGAATTTTAATTTAGTGAGGGTGTAAGATGAGAGAAAACAAACATTCCAAAAAATTAGCATTTGCTGTATTAGCTGCAGCTGCAGCAGTAGGTACTGCTGTTGCTCCTGTTAGTGCAGCAACACCTGTATCTACAGCAGATGGTTTTATTTTTGCAGCCGTAGGTGATCAAGCTGGTCAAACTCCAGATATTACACATAATAGTGTTTCTTATGGTACTGTTGCAAATGGTACAGCTACTAGTATTGCAGTTGGTCAAGGTAATACAATTACAAGCGCTAATGGTTCTAGCAGTGCATACGGTAACCAAAATACTATTAATGGTAACCAAGCTAATGCTTTCGGTGATGGTAACACTGTAACAGGTGCGTTTGCACAAGCTTTCGGTGATAGCAACGTGATCAGTGGTACAAATGCTATCGGTTATGGTTATAACAATACTGTAGAAGGTACAACTACAAACTTCCGTGATCGTACTTTCGATAATGAGCCTGATTCTGCTACATTATTAAACGGTTCTTGGAATAGCAACTCTGTAGCTATTGGTTCTAAAAATACTGCAAAAGGTAGCTCCGCATTGGCAGTAGGTAATGAAGCAAAAGCTCAAATGAGCGAATCTATTGCTATCGGTCACGAAGCTCAAGCTGACAAAACTTGGGGCATTGCAATCGGTACTCGTGCAACAGCTTCCGATGTACGTTCTTTAGCTCTTGGTCACCAAGCAAAATCCGCTGGTTACAAAGCTAATGCTATCGGTGCTGATGCTACAGCTAATGGCAACCATGCTAATGCTATTGGTTCCTCTGCAACAGCTACTGGTGATCATGCACAAGCATTCGGTGCTGGTGCTCAAGCAACAGGCCTACGTACTAACGTATTCGGTTCTGATGCAGCTGCAACTGCTGATTACAGCATTGCAATCGGTAACAAAGCTAATGCATCCACTGCAAACTCCATCGCATTAGGTGCTAATTCTACTACTCGTTCTGCAACAAATGTAACTAGCGCAACTGTAGCTGGTCATACATATGGTGGCTTCGCTGGTACTAGCCCTGTAGGCTCTGTATCTGTTGGTAAAGCTGGCGAAGAACGCCAAATTCACAACGTAGCAGCTGGTAAAATTTCCGCTGATTCTACAGATGCTGTAAATGGTAGCCAATTGTACTCCGTAGCAAACGATTTACAAACTCAAATTAACAATTCTACACCAGGTGCAATCAACAACAATATTACTAACTTGAACAACCGTGTTGGTAATGTTGAAAAACGCGTTAATAAAGTAGGTGCAGGTTCTGCTGCATTGGCTGCTTTACATCCATTGGACTTCAACCCAGATGACAAATGGACAATCGCTGCTGGTTATGGTCACTACCACAATGCTAACTCCGCTGCATTGGGCGCTTTCTACCGTCCTAACGAAGATACAATGTTCTCCGTTGGTGGTACAGTAGGTACTGGCGAAACTCAATTGAACGCTGGTGTATCTATTCGTCTTGGTAAACGTTCCCCTGAGTCCCGTTCCCGCGTAGCTATGGGTCGTGAAATTGCTGAATTGAATGCACGTCTTCAAGATATGGAAAACAAATATAACAACTTGTTACAAATCTTGACTCCACATGCAATCGATCCTAGCAAAACTGCGGAATTCCCAGACGTTCCTCGTAATCACTGGGCTTACCAATACATTAGCCAATTGGCTGGTAATGGTATCCTTGTTGGCTACCCTGATGGCACATTCAAAGGCGACGTTAAAATGACTCGTTACGAATTCGCTACTATGTTGTACCGTGCACTTCAAAATGGTGCTCCTATCGATGACAACATGAAACGTGCTATGAACGAATTTGGTCCTGAATTACAAAATATTCGTCTTAACCACTTCCGTATTGACCGTATTTCTGGTACTGACAACGATCGTCATAAAACAGAACGTGTTCGTGTTAACAACGAACCAAAAAATCAACGTGACGTATACGGTTCCCGCATTAACCAATAATACGTTGATAACAACTTCCCCTCGAGCTCGTGAAAGCTCAAAAACAGGATGTATCCTTGTGATACATCCTGTTTTTTTGTACTTATATAGATATTAATATATTGCCTCTAAAATAGTAATATTTATACAGTCTATGTATATTGGATAACTTTTATAATAGAGAAGTGTTGATGCCGGATGATATATTAATATTACAATATATCATCCTCTATTTTCTTATTGGGTATTAAAACTTCATGTAATATTTATGTGAAAATATTGCAAGTAAATTCATATAGGTGTATAATAACTTTTATCAGATAAATAAATATACATAGTTTGTGAATAAAAATATAAAGACGAGGGAAAGACCATGAAAGAATTTAGACAATTAACAGTAGCGGATACAGCAGAATATCATAAGGTATTAATCGACGGCTATGCGGCGATTAAAGACTATCCAATCACATTCGATGCCATTGACTTTACAGAAGAAGAATCCAAGGAGTGGATCGAAACCTATCCTGTATATGGATTGTATATTGATGGGCAACTTGTTAGTTCTATTACGTTCTGTATGCCTTGGGTCAAATATTCAACACCAGATAAATTTCCGCATATTGCTCACTTTGTAACTGCGCCTGAGTTTAAAGGTAAAGGCTATGCTCGGGAAACATTAGGCTATGCGGAAGAGTTGTTGATTAAGCAATTTAAAACTCCTGCCGTTACATTAGGTACAGCACAAGAGCATCCATGGTTGCCTAAGATGTATGAATCTTTTGGGTTTAAAGCCTATGATAAAGTTCATTTTAGAGGCAAACAACATACTACAATACTTTTTAAAAAAGATTTACTATAGTAAATCTTTCTATATATACTAACTAAACCTTATACATGATTTCATTTAATAGGACGTGTCTTAATAATAAGATTTTAAAAGCTACGTTAAATGGAGTTAATGTGTAAGGTTTATTTATATAAAAAATGAATATTTAGGTATATAATATAAACTATATATAGTTTATCTGTAGACTATGAGTTTATAGATGGTTTGTTGAAAGGATGTGAGACTATGTTAGTCTTATCTGGTATTTTAGTGATGGTCATCGGCCTGATGCTACGCTTTAATGCCTTGTTAGTTGTCGTAGCCGCTGGGTTTGTAACGGGCCTTGCAGGTGGTCTCAGTATCAACGATATCGTTGGTGCCATTGGGGAGGCTTTCGTTAAAAATCGTTATATGTCATTATTTATTTTGATTTTACCTGTTATTGGTCTTATGGAACGTCATGGCTTACGTGAACGGGCAGAAATTTTGATCGGCAAGATCAACGCTGCTACGGCTGGTCGTATCTTTATGATTTACTTATTTGTACGCCAAGTAACTGTAGCTTTTGGTATTAACATGTCCGGTATGGTGGCTATGGTTCGCCCATTGATTGCCCCTATGAGTGAGGCTGCGGTAGCCCAAGGTCGTCCTGTATCTCAACGTACACTTGATAAGGTGCGTGGTATAGCTGCTTCTGCAGATAACGTTGGTAACTTCTTTGGCCAAAACTTATTCCTTGCTGCTGGTGGATTGTTACTCATCAAAGGTGTTATGGAACAATTAGGGTATTCTGTGGAATTAACAGATATGGTATTGTACGGATTGCCAACAGCTGTTTGTGCCTATATCGTTAACTTTATTCGTTTTATTATTTTTGATAAAACAATTCAAGCCTCTGTAGCTCGTGACGAAGCTGATATGAAAGCTGGTAAATTAGTACCTAATGAATTTAATATCCTTGTTACACCAGAAGAATTAAAGAAGGAGGCTGAATAATATGTTAGAAATACTCTATAAAATGCAGCCCTTAGATTATGTATACCTTCTCGTAGGGATCATCTTATTTATCTTTGCTATTCAATCATTTTTAGATAAAGAACATAAATATCGTATCGGTACAGGTTTATTCTGGCTCTTGTACAGCGTGTCCTTTATCTTTGGCTCTTATCTTTCTAAAGAAATCAATGGTTGGCTCGTAATTGGCATGGCAGCTATCGTCTTGGTAAAACAACTCGGCAAAGGTCATTACTCCGAATCTCCTATCGAATTTAAAAGAGACGAAGCTGTTCGTATCGGTAATATTATTTTTGTACCAGCTTTACTTGTTGGTATCATTACCTTCGTAATTGGCTTCTTTACTAAGCTAGGTGCTCTTGTAGGGCTTGGTATTGCAGCGATTATTGCGATGTGTGCCGCTCTTTATATTACAAAAGGTACACTTAATCAAGGCTTCCATGAAGGTCGTCGTCTTATCGATGCGATTGGTTGGACTGCTATTTTGTCCCAACTATTAGCTGCTTTAGGCTATCTATTTAATTTGGCTGGCGTTGGTAAACTTATTTCCAGTGCTGTAGCAAGTGTAGTACCAGCAGATAATGTATTCCTCGTAGTTGTTGCATACTGCATCGGTATGGTTATCTTTACAATGATTATGGGTAACGCGTTTGCAGCCTTTGCAATGATTACAAGTGCCATCGGTATTCCAATGCTTGTTGTGGCTCATGGTGCAAATCCTGCAGCTGTGGGTGCTATTGCAATGCTTGCTGGTTATTGTGGTACCTTGATGACACCTATGGCAGCAAACTTTAATATCGTACCGGTAGCACTCCTTGAAATGCGCGATCAATACGGCGTTATTAAAGCACAAATTCCAATTGCATTAATTATGCTCGTATTAAATATCTTATTAATGTATTACTTTATTTAACATATTCACTGTAAAAGAATAATAGAGGTAGTGTGATGAAAACAATTTTGATTACAGGATTTGATCCATTTGGCGGTGAACCAATTAATCCTGCTTGGGAAGCCGTTAAAACGATGGATGGTTATACTGATGGTGATTACAAGGTAGTAACTCAAATGGTTCCTACTGTTCGCTATACATCTGTTGATACAGTGAAAGAAGCAGCCCAAAAATGCGAACCAGATTTTATTCTATGCGTTGGTCAAGCAGGTGGTCGTCCTGATATTACAGTAGAACGTGTCGCTATTAACTGTGATGATTTCCGCATTCCAGATAATGCAGGCAATCAACCTGAAGATGAACCTATCGTAGTTGATGGACCTAGTGCCTATTTTGCAACGTTGCCTATAAAAAACATTGTTAACGCATTGCACCAAAATGGTATTCCTGCTAAGGTTTCTAATACTGCAGGGACCTTCGTATGCAATCACTTGATGTATGGCGTGTGCCACTACGCAGCACAAAAAGGAAATATCAAGGCAGGCTTCATGCATATTCCGTACTTGCCATCTCAAGTGGTAGATAAACCAAATCAACCAAGTATGGCTGTTGAAACTGTACGTGCCACATTGGAAACCATCGTTCACGTATTAGCTCATGGTGAAAGCTACAAGGCACAAGATATTAACTATACTACACCTCATGAATAAGAGTTTTAGATGTAATAGTCTATAATTCTAGAGGTCTATGTAGGGCTAGATTTAGCTTTCAATTACTATGTAATATAAGATTTAGTCCTACATTGCTATATTGTTTTGTAATGTATTTCAGTACATAAAATAACATTAATCTATAAGATATTGTGTGATATCTATATGAGAGAAGGTCTTTTTGATGCATAAAAAGTTAGTAGCAAGTTTAGTTTCCTGTATGGTATTAGGTTCTGTAAGTGTGTATGCAGCCAACCCATTTTCCGATGTAGATGCTTCTAGTTGGGCGTATCAATCTGTTGAACAATTAGCAAGTGCAGGTATTATCAATGGATACCCAGATGGAACTTTCAAAGGAAATAATCCTATTACGCGTTACGAAATGGCTCAAATGGTGGCTAAAGCGATGGCTAACCAAGATAAAGCCAATGCTGAACAACAAGCGATGATTAATCGCTTGGCAGATGAATTTAGTTCTGAGCTTAACACGTTGGGCGTACGGGTAGCAAAATTAGAAAACCAAGTCGGTAATGTAAAGGTGACTGGTAACTATCGTTTGCGTTACCGTGGCAGCGAGTTGAAGGATGATAACTATGCGTATGGTAAACATTCCTCCTTTGATTATCGTGCTCGCGTTATCTTTAATGCTAAGGTTAATGATAAAACCGATGCAGTCGTACGTATTCAAGGCTCTAGCGAACTTGGCAATAGCAATGCCACACAAGGTAAAATTAATCTTGCCTATGTAGATCATCATTTTGGTAAGGATACTACATTGCGCGTAGGTCGTCAGCTCTATACACCAGGCCTAGGTCTTATGTATGACGATCTCGTTGATGGTGCTCGCCTTATGTACAAACATGGCAAACTCGATGTATCTGCTAGTTATGGTTATTGGTTGGGCGGTGCTCCTACTTATCAAACTAGAGAAAATACAGTTACGGCAGCTATGGTTGAAGTGAAGGGCAAACTTAATAAACATGTAACACTTGGCGGTATGTATGGTCGCTTCCATGACGGTAAATTGTACCAAGGTCAAGACGTTGATGCGTTGACAGGCAAACAAGTTAAATCTTTCATTGATTCTCCATACAAAAACATTTGGGGACTTAATGCAAATATGAACTTTAACCGTTGGAATGTATTCGGTGAATGGCTTACAGCACCAGGCGTTTCTGATTCTCATGCATGGATGACTAGCCTTGGTTATGGTAATTATGACATTAAGAAAGCTCATACTTATAGCGTACGTGGTCAATATTACTACCAAGAAGGGAACTCTCCAATCTTTAGTAGTGCCTTTGCTCCTGCTTATAGCTTCTACAATCAACATTATGTAGATACTAAAGGCGTCGGCCATGTACGTAATGGGTTTAAAGGTTTCGTAGCTAATGTAAACTACGTACCATTCCAAAATGTATCAATTGGTGCTTACTATGGCTTTGGCAATAAAGACATGGACGGCAATAAATTAGGTGATTACTGGCGTACAGATGTAAACTTCATGTTCTAATATATGTTGTTTGCATAATACATAATCGTTATATACTACATAGTAGTTATATAATGCCTAATATCTACATAGTTTACATAGCATATAATATCTACATAACACATAATCTACATAAAGCTCGAGTTATATCTAAAAAGATGTGGCTCGGGCTTTTTTTACCTTTAGTTACTACTTTGTTAATACATGTAATGTTATAATAAATGAAAATATTACTATTTGTGGAGTGTGATATAGAATGTATGAAATCGTAAATGAACCAAATTTAACCATTGCCTTTGATATGGATACAGAGTTATCTCCATTTGGTGTGTTTGGCATATATATTAAACGGGGCTATAATATTTGTTCTGGATATATTGACCCTAGTGATTGGTCAGGCATTCGCGCTGGTTATAAAGCCTTAGTTAACTTGTATGAAAACTGCAAAGGGGAAGCAACCTTTACAAATATTCTGACAGGAGAAGGGGATACGCTAACATTCTCGTTAGACCAAAAGGGTGCTTTGACAATGGATGTTACTATCTGTACCACTTGGAATTACAAATGTAATATGACTATTGAAAGTTTAGATCAAACGTATTTGCCAAGGTTTATTGAGTTTTTTAAAGAGTTTTTAGAGCGAGAGCCGAAATAAAAAGAGTCGCATCAAAGGATGCGACTCTTTTTTGTACCCAGTTTCTATATACAATTATTTTGTAACAACTTTAAGATCTACAGGGATTTTAGCGTCAACAGCTTCGCCTTTGATAACTTTTTGAGCTGTATCGATAGCGATTTTACCCATTTGGTCTGGTTGTTGAGCAATTGTTGCAGCCAATGTGCCGTCTTTAACAGCTTTGTCTGCGTCAGCAGTACCGTCGAAGCCTACGATGAAGATTGTTTTGCCTGCGGATTTAGCTGCTTGGATAGCGCCCAATGCCATTTCGTCATTATGAGCGAAGATAGCTTGTACGTCTGGGTTAGCTTGCAAGATGTTAGTTGCTACGTTCAAACCTTTTGTACGGTCGAAGTCAGCACTTTGTTTTGCTACTACTGTTAAGTCTTTGTCAGCTACGTTGTGGAAACCTTGGCCGCGTTCACGAGTTGCGGATGCACCAGGGATACCTTCGATTTCAGCTACTTTAGAACCTTTGCCAACTTTATCAACGATAAGTTGAGCTGCCATTTCGCCGCCTTTTACGTTATCGGAAGCGATGTGAGACACTACCTTGCCTTTGTCCGCAGAGCGGTCAACAGTGATTACAGGAATATTTTTAGCATTTGCTGCTTCTACGGAAGTAGAGATAGCTGCAGAGTCTACAGGGTTGATGATCAACACGGAAACGCCGCTTTCAATTAAGTCGGAAATATCGTTTGCTTGTTTTGCAGGGTCGTTTTGAGCGTCAACGATTTTAACTTTAAGACCAAGTGCTTTAGCTTGAGCCTCAACGCCTTCTTTCATAGATACGAAGAATGGGTTGTTCAATGTGGAAACAGAGAAGCCGATGGTGCCGGATTTTTTGTCGCCGCCGTTATCAGCGCTTTTACCACAGCCTGCTACAAGACCGATAACCATGATAGCCATCGCCAACAGTAACAATAGTTTTTTCATAGGAACCTCCTAGGCTTTCTTGCGGTCTGCAAGAACAGCCAGTAAAATAACAATACCTTTTACGACTTGTTGATAGAAACTGGTAACGTCGAGAATATTTAACCCGTTGTTGAGGGTACCGATAATTAGGGCACCAATTAATGTGCCAACGATATGACCACGGCCACCAGCAAGGCTTGTGCCGCCAAGAACTACGGCTGCGATAGCGTCAAGTTCGTAGCCTGCACCTGCTGTAGGTTGTGCAGAGTTAAGACGAGAAGTGATGATTGCACCAGCGATACCACAGAGCATACCAGTCAAGGCATACACGAAGATTTTAACGCGGTCAATCTTGATACCAGCAATGTAACTAACCTTTTCGCTACCACCTACGGCGTATGTTTTACGGCCTAAGGATGTGCGGCTCAATACGAACCAAAGGATGATGAAAGCTAGGAACATTGTGATTGCTGGAACTGGAAGGCCCGCAATATCCCCTTGGCCAAAGCCGTGGAATAGAGGATCTTGGGTAAGGCCAGAGATTGGGTTACCGTCTGTGAATACTAGCGTCGCACCACGGTAGATGGTCATGGTCGCCAAGGTAGCAATAAATGGAGCTACTCGGCCATAGGTAATAACGAGACCGTTAATACCGCCCAATACAAGGCCTGCACCTGCGGCTAATACGATAGCCAATACAGGGTCAGTACCAGTTACGATGAGGTTGGCCATCACTGCACTAGAAAGGGCAAGGATGGAACCAACGGATAAGTCGATACCGCCAGTTAAGATGACGAACGTCATACCAAAGGCGATGATTGCATTGATGGATACTTGGCGCAACAAGTTACGCAAGTTAGAGAATTCAAGGAAACTGTCGTTCATGACAGAGATAATTACAAATAATAGGATGAGGCCGATGAGAGGGCCTAATTTTTTTACATATTGTAGAGCTTTGCTGTCCATTATTGTCCTCCTGTAGCTAATGTCATAATCGATTCTGGTGTTGCTTCGCTGCGGTCCAAGATACCTGCTACGCGACCTTCATGAATGACCATAACGCGATCGCTCATGCCCAGTACTTCGGGTAACTCAGAGGACACCATAATAATGGACACACCATCGTTCGTTAATTCGTTCATTAAATCATAAATATCACGTTTCGCACCGATGTCGATACCGCGTGTCGGTTCGTCCATGATGATAATAGATGGCTTTTTACCAACCCATTTCGCGATAACCACCTTTTGTTGGTTACCACCGGATAGGGACGATGCCGGTTCGTGAATAGATTGTGTTTTAACGCCTAGTTTTTTAGACAATTCGTCAGCAAAGGAATTGAGCTTGCCCTTATCCAATATATGAGATGGGCAAATTTCACCAAGGTTCGGCAATGTAATATTGGAACCGATGGAAAAATCGAGGATTAAGCCTTCGCTCTTTCTATTTTCTGTGATGAAAGCAATGCCAGCTTTGATGGCATCTTCTGGTTTTTTACAGTTCAGAACGGAGCCGTTAACTGTTACGGTACCGCCATTATGTTTATCTACACCAAAGATAGCGCGCATGATTTCTGTACGGCCAGCGCCCATGAGGCCTGCTACGCCGAGGATTTCGCCTTTGCGCAAGGAGAAGGAAATTTCGTTGTCGAAACCTTCTGGTTTGAGGTTATCTACGCTCATCACAACCTCGCCTGGTGTTGTAGTGCGAGCAGGGTAGAATTCGTCGATGGAACGGCCTACCATGTGGCGTACTACTTCGTCTACAGAAATCTCAGCAGTTGGTTTTGTAATGATGGTGTGACCATCACGCATAACTGTGATTGTATCGCATTCACTAAATACCTCTTCCATACGGTGAGAGATATATACGATGGCAACGCCACGTGCTTTCATTTTGCGCATCATGTTAAATAATGTCGCCGTTTCACGTTCTGTAAGGGCCGCTGTTGGCTCGTCCATGATGACAACCTTTGCATCTAACATCAAGATGCGAAGGATTTCTGTCATTTGTTGGTGCCCAACGGAGCAAAGGCCTGCCTCAGTTGTGAGTGGTAATTCGATGCCTAGCTCGCGGCATGTATTTTCTGCCTCAGCGAGCATCGCTTTTTTGTCGAGCATACCAAATGTATTGCGCTTTGGTCTCATTAAATATAGATTTTCTAACAATGTTAGATTTGGCCAAATGTTGAGCTCTTGGTGGATGAAAGCCACACCGTTTAGCTCGGCCTCTCTCGGGTTCGGGAAGGTACGTTCTATGCCGTCGATGGTGATTGTACCAGCGTCTGCCTTGTGAATGCCCGTAAGGATATTCATGAGGGTGGACTTGCCGGCCCCGTTTTCGCCCATCAAGGCGTGAACCTCGCCCTCCTTGAGGGTAATACTTACATCGCGCAGTACTTGGTTCGTACCAAATGCCTTCGCAATGCCTGACATAACAATTTCCATAACTACTCCTATATGATTGGTGAAAGTATCTCTAATGCATGTAATAGATTAGATGGTTAGTTAATCTACTACTCTAGGGACGATCGCTAAAGATACAATCGGCGCGCAAGATAATGTTCGCATACGGAGATGCTTCACCAGTTCTAATAATGCATTTGCATTGTTTTGTTGCTTCTTTGAAAGCTTCATGGCTCGTTTCAATCCATTCATATTGATTGGAAGGGAAGGTAGATTCTAAGAAGTCATAAGCCTTAGGATTGTTTTCCTTAATTTCCTTTGCCACATGAACCGCTTCAGATTTCATGTGCTTAGCGATGATGGATACCACTTGTTCAAAGCTTGGTACACCAAAATCTAAGGCTAAGTCAATCTTTTGAACCCCTTCAGGTACTGGCAAACCACAGTCAGCAATACAAATCGTATCTGTATGACCAAGATCTGCAAGAACCTTAGCTATATGGCTATTTAAAATGCCGTGTCGTTGCATGGTAAACTCCTTATTATATTCCTATGAATGAGGCTTTAGAGACTCATTCATTAACTCTCTTTGTTATAAAGCGGACCGATGTATTTATAGTTTAAAGATCTATTTAATATGCTAACTCTTTGCCAAAAATGCAGCGACCTCGTCCTTTGTAGGCATGCCACCTTGGGCGCCTAAACGTTGGATGGAGAGGGCCGCAGCTGCATTGCCGTAGTGTAATGCGTCGGCTAAGCTTTTACCATTAACGATAGCTGTTGCAAAGGCACCGTTGAAGGTATCGCCTGCACCTGTTGTATCTACTGGGTCAACCTTGAAGCCCGATACGGTGTGGATTTCACCGTTGTCAGCGTAGCCTACACCTTTACTGCCAAGGGTAACGATGATTTTATTTTCGTTAGCTAGTAACGTTTCTTGTGTAGATTGGTTTGGGTAGAGAGCAGATAACTCATGCTCGTTTGGCGTAATATAGGTTGCCAATTCTAACCATTCGGGATTGAGGTCAGCTGCTGGAGCAGGGTTTAAGAGGACTTTTACATTGGCATCGTGGCAACGACGAACGATGTATTCGACTGTAGGAATAGGAATTTCGTTTTGCACCATTACGAGATCCGCTTGCTCGATAGCAGACCAAGCATTACCTACTACAGATTCATCTACCTTAGCATTAGCGCCAGGAATAACGATAATGCTATTGTCACCTTCAGCCAATGTAATGTGTGCCGTACCTGTTGTAGTATTTGGTACAGTGACGATGTAGTCTGTATTGATATGATTTTCCTTTAGATTATCTAAAATCATTTGGCCGTATGCATCTGCACCGATACAGCCAACCATAGTAACCTCTGCGCCTAGGCGAGCAGCAGCTACCGCTTGGTTTGCACCCTTGCCGCCGTGAGCGATGTGCAATTCGTTGCCCATGATTGTTTCCCCTGCCGTAGGGCGTTTGTCCGCTAGAACAACAATATCCATGTTGCAACTACCAATAACAACAATGCGATTCATAATAACTCCTTAATAAGCCTTTGCCCTGAGTGGGACAGAAAAATAGTTATTGATTATTTTTATACACAAAAACTAGGGGATTTTATACGTTAAAATGTATATATACATGTAATCGATAACCGCATAGGCGTTTACTTTTACATATCTATTAGTATAACTTAATCATTTATTAGTATAGCCTAAATAAGCGACTTTATCTATATAAATAACTATAAAATATAAGAATAAGAAAAGGTATATCCAAAATCTATCTTACATGAGTAAAAATGTACTCTCTGGATTTTGGATATACCTTATATTAAAAAATTAATAGATTATACTATTTATATTTTTTCTAACATTTTGTCTATGCTATCAAAGGATTTCTCTAGAGATAGAGTACGCCCTTGGATAATATCATTTTGGCCTTCTACAATAGCAGATAATATATCTATCTTAGCTTGTAAAATGCTAGTTGTAGTATCATTAATATTTATTGTATCACTGTAGCTTTTACCTATATTCATAGTCTGTTAGGCCTTTGTTCTTAATATAGTTATATATTAGTGAAAGCTTGGTTTGTCGTAGTGTGTACCTGGCTCACCTACGCCGATGCTTGTGCGGTGGAACGGAGTTTCATCATCTACATGTAAGATATCGAAGATAGCTTTTACAACGGCTTCGCGAGTAACTTGAGCATCGTTAAATTGAACGCCTTCAGGGATGAGCTCGTAATTTGTATTTTCTGGATCATTGTAGAGCCAAGTAAGGCGCAAGATTGTATAGTTTAAGTTGGACTCGCGTAATACATTGCGTGCTTGACGTTCGCCTTGTACATAGCTAATAGGCAAGCTATCGAAGGTCCATTTTTCAAGTGCTGCAGGGAATTCACCAGAAAGGCCAGCCATAGAAAGGCCGATAACACGACGTACATTTTTACGGCTCAATGCTTTCACAATAGCCGCCATATCGCTGCCAGATTCCATAGCACCTACAAAAACGATCTCTGCATTTGTTACAGCTTGTTCTAATTTTGCAGGATTTTGGAAAGAACCCTCGATAACAGTAACTCGTTCATGTTCCAAGATTTCTGGATGTAAACGAGTAGATAATTGACGACCATATAATGTAAGGTGCATGTCTGTATATGTTAATAATGTAGCAGTTAACTTCTGTGCAATCTGGCCAGCGGCCCCTAAAATAGTAATATATTTGTACATAAAGACCTCCTATGTCCTAGGCATAAGTATTTATATGCATTATATCACAACTATATGACGAGAAAGTGAGAATGTTGATTTAATTAGTTGCTAGGATTTCTTTTGTTGTTTTTAGCTGTGCAAATCGATTTCGCCAAATCTTTTCTTTGTAAAAGGATAGGATTTTATCGGCTGGTAGATGCTCATTGTTAAAGGTTGAGATAGCATCTTCGATGATGGTGATTTTATAACCATGTTCAAAGCCTACTTTCACGGATGTATCAATGCAAAATTCCACCTGCATCCCTACGAATGTTAAATCGGTAATACTTTTACTATCTAAATACTCTTTTAACTCACTATCTTTGAAGATGCTATTGTAATATTTATTGAAAATCTTTTCGTTTTCTTGAGGCTTTAATTCGTGATAAACTTGCCAATTATCACTACCCGTTGCTAATAAACCATCATCTTCAGAATGTCTCATAAAAATTACTTCTATATTTTGATCTCTGAAATGTTGAATGATTGCTTTTGTATTTATGATAAAATTTTTTGTATCGAAAGGATTTTCTTTAACTAAGCCTTCTTGTATGTCGATTACGATTAATGCTTGTGCCATGATGTATTTCCTTCATTAAAGATAAATTATATGTATTACATGAATATGATTAGAATTTATTATATTAGTTATTAAATTATTGTCGATTTCTTCGTATATAAGTATCTATGCACATTATATAACAAGTATATAACAAGAAAAAGAAGAAAGCAGTATCATATATGTTGATAGTAATTTTAAGAAATGTTGTAAAATCTGATGTTGAATTTACATGATAATTTAACTACAATAATGATAAGATATTAGAAAGATGAGTGTTATATCACTAAAGTATTTTGGAGGTGATAGTATGCCGAATATAAAACCTATTTCAGATTTACGTAATTATTCTGAAGTTTTACGTGATGTTACTATAGATAGTCCCGTATTCTTAACAAAAAATGGTAGAGGCCGATATGCAATTATGGATATACAAGATTATGAACGTGTAATGGCTACTATAAAACTTATGGGCGCTTTAGAGATCGGTCGTAAGTCTGGTGAAGAACAAGGATGGATTTCGTCAGAGCAACTAAAGAGTGAATTGGGGATTTAATTATGAATAATCAAATTAGCTATGCACCAAAAGCACGAGAAGATTTGCTAGAAATAAAATCTTTTATAGAAGAAGAATCAGGTGATATTGAGTTAGCTAAGAAAACCATTTCGGATATAGTGACTACGAATGACTCGTTGCGTATATTTCCAGAAATGGGACAGCGATTATTGATTAATCTAGGGAGTAAAATTGAATATAGATATTTACTTTGTCATAATTATTTAAGTTTTTACCGTTATTTAGATCGGACTATCTATATTGATAGAATATTAAACAGTAGACGTGATTATCTTAGAATACTATTAGATGAAGTACATTAGTTCTTAAAAGCACTATCGTTATTAGATAGTGCTTTTTTATGGGCTTTGCTTAAAGCCCTTTGATAGGTTTCCGTCTTTCACAAATCCTCGAAGAGTGATAAAATATAGATTATATATTCATTTTTAGAAAAGAGGCTATTATGGAACGGATTCAAGATCTTGTGTACACGCATGTGCAGGGTGGCCAGTTTAGATGGGTCACTGTCAGCACATTGATGCTCGCATTGGGCACGATATTGCATTTGGTGAGCCCTAGTGTGGCTGGGGTAACGCCGAACTGGACGATTGCTACGTACTGCGTAGCTATTTTATTGACTCGTCCTAGTTTAAGTCAAACGTTGGGGATTGGCCTTGTAGCGGCCCTCATCAATGTTTTGACATCTAAGTCAGCATTCCCTTATGGCAACTTGTTGTCTGAACCAGGTGGTGCTTTGACGGCAGCTCTCGTGACGCGCGCTATGTTGTCCGTGAAGTTCCGTAAAATCGGTGGTTTTGATTTAACGCCAATCCTATCTGGCTTCTTAGCGACTGTTGTATCTGGCGGTATTTTCGTTACTATTTTGTGGAAAATATTGGGCTTACCAGACAATGTATATATGTATGGTATGTGGCCGATGGTTCTTATCGTAGGCGCTTTGAATGGTGCCATTACGCCAATCTTGTACATTCCGGCGCAACGTCTATTCTCTAAACGCGGCATGTTGCCAAGTACAGATCAATTGACGTCTGACCATAGTCATATGACGATCTTGCCTGAGCGCCAAGCTAAAATCTCTATTGAGCACGTAAATTATTACCATCCAAAGGCGACTACACCATCTCTTGAAAACATCAATCTCGATGTGCATGATGGTGACTTCCTCGTTGTGACTGGTCCTGCCGGTTGTGGTAAAAGTACTCTTTGCATGGCTATGGTAGGGGCTGTGCCTAAATTCTACGGCGGTCGCCTTGAAGGCATGGTGTTCGTAGATGGTAAAGCGACTACGCAAATGGAAATTCCTGAATTGGCTAATCACATCGGTGTAGTTCTTGCCGATTACGATACACAACTCGTAACGATGACTGTTCGTGAAGAAGTGGCCTTTGCCATGGAAAATCGCGGTTATGACCGTGAAACCATCAAAGCACGTTCTGAAGAGGTGTTTGCACAAGTTGGTCTTATCGGCTTAGAAGATCGCAAAATTACTAGTCTATCCGGTGGTCAACGCCAACGTTTGGCGATTGCCTCCGTATTGGCTACGAACCCAACTGTTCTTGTTCTTGATGAACCAACGAGCTCCCTCGACCCAGATGGGACTGCCGAATTATATCGCCTCGTAGGTGATTTGAACAAGAAACACGGTATTACCGTTGTCGTTATCGACCATGACTTACACGCTGTATTGCCGTATGCAAACCGCATGGCTCTCATGGTGGATGGCTCTATTGCATGTGATGACGATGTACCAACTACGCTTCGTTACATGTACGAACACAATATTCACGTTGAGGCATTGCCATCCGTGTTCACCACGTATATGGAACTTGAGCAAGCGGGCTTCCACAGTGATGAGCCTTGGCTTAGCATTGAGTCTGCTATCAAGGGCTTGCACCAAATTGAAATGGCTCATGCTATCCAAACTGAGGTGCATGGTGAAAGCAACTCTAGAGTAAATCAATCTAAAACAGTAGAAAATTCTACTAATCAATCCAATACAGTAGTAAATAAACAACCAATTCAACGCGTTGATGATGTACAAGGAAAGGACGGTGGCGCTCATGCTTAAGGTTGAAAATATCCGCTTTGGCTATGTGCCATCCGTAGACATCTTCCGTGATGTGACTTTCACCATCGAAGGGGGCGAATATATTGCCATCGGTGGTCGCAATGGCTGTGGTAAAACGACTATCACTCGTTTGCTCGTTGGTCTTGAAAAGGCGAGCGAAGGCCGCATGTACTATAATGGTACGGATATTACGTCTATGCCGCCATCTAAACGGGGTCAATTTATTGGTTATGTATTCCAACAACCAGATCGCCAAATGTTCAGACCTACTGTAGCGACAGAGGTTGCCTTCGGCCCTGAATCACTAGGCCGCAGTAAATCCGAAGTAAAACGCATCGTTGATGAAGTGTTGGAACGTACAGGTATCGCTCACTTACGTGAAGCCTATCCTCCAACATTGCGCCGCGGCGAAAAACAACGCGTTGCTATCGCTTCTGCCCTAGCAATGCAATCTAAAATCCTCATCCTCGACGAACCAACAAGTGGTCAAGATGGTAAGGAAACTAAAGAGTTGTTAGCTCTATTGCGTCAACTTAATCAAGAAGGCATTACGATCCTTCTCATTACACATGATATGGAAATCATGGCTAGCGAATGTAGCCGTGCACTCATTATGGGTAACCAAACCGTTGCCTTTGATGGCAGTCCAGAAGAATTATTCAAGAAATCTACGGACGAATTGCAAGACCTAGGCCTTACAAAACCGCCAAGTGTGGAACTTTCACTAGCGGTACCATCCCTCGGTTATTGCAAATCCATGGATGAATTGAAATCTAAGTTAGTGGCTCAGTTGAGCGGAAAATAGGAGGGACATATGGAACGTTTAGTACCGTTAACAAAAATTTTGATGACCCTCGCTGTATCCGTGTGGGCCATTCTATTGCGCGACTGGGCATCTCTATTGGCTTTAGTCGTTGTAGAACTGGGAGTGTTATTTGTAGCTGGTTTGCTATTTAAACAACACAAAGCCGTATTGGCATTGACTAGCTTTGCTGTATTCCTTGGTGTTATCCAATTCCTTGGCAGCGGCGATGTAACATCTGCCATCGTATCCGGCTTGCGTATGCTTGCCATGACACTTGTGTTTATCTGCCTATTGGCAACCACAAAATTGCAAGACCTTACAGCAGCGCTCGTAACACAATGCAAAATTCCTTATGAATATGCATTTATGTTCACCGCAGCACTACGCTTTGTGCCTGACTTCATTGCTGAAAGTCACGCTGTACAAGAGGCACAAGCATGCCGTGGTTTATCCTTAGAAGGCAACTTCATTAAACGCATGAAGTCTTACGCATCTGTTATCCAACCATTGCTTTTAAAATCCTTGGGCCGCTCCGAAACAATGGCGTTGTCCCTAGAACTACGTGGCTTCGGTGGACCGACACATAGCTTTGCAGCATCTGTAGGATTGAAAACTATCGATTACGGCGTGATTGGGGCTTTGATTGTTATTACAATACTACTATTCGTAATTGTGTAATAGATAAACTAGACAAATTCATAGAGTTAATTGTGTTATAATTAACTTGAAGAGTATGGGGTGCCTCAATTGGTACACCTGAAAAGACA
Organism: Veillonella infantium; assembly: GCF_002959895.1. GTDB lineage: Bacteria > Bacillota > Negativicutes > Veillonellales > Veillonellaceae > Veillonella > Veillonella infantium. Next base: position 49,035 of record NZ_PPDD01000005.1, read on the forward strand.
CCTAGAAAGGGCGAAATTTCTAGGTGTCTTTTGATTGTACGCCGAATAGGCATGACTAAACCCCCAGTTAAACTGGGGGTCGGTAAAAATTCTTAGAGAAAAGGAAAGAACCTCCTAGTGATAGAATGAAGTTGGTCTGGCAACCACAACATTTCAACATAGGAGGTTCAATGT
>NZ_PPDD01000006.1 GCF_002959895.1 Veillonella infantium
TATTCTTTAAAGTTTAATGTATCTTGCGCTATATCCTCTTGTAGTTGATTGCGAATATACTCTTTTATCGCTCCTTCATATCGTCCTACCGTATCCACATAATATCCTCTACACCAGAAATGTCTATTTCCATACTTATATTTTAAATTTGCGTGTTTATCGAATATCATGAGGCTACTTTTACTTTTTAAATATCCCATAAAACTCGATACGCTTAAATGTGGTGGTATCGTTACTAACATATGAATATGATCCGGACAGCATTCCGCCTCTATAATCTCTACATTTTTTCTCTTACATAAATCTCTTAAAATTTTACCTACATCAGCTTTTATCCGACCATAAATTATTTGTCTTCTATACTTCGGAGCAAAAACAATATGATATTTACATCTCCATTTACTATGTGATAAGCTTTTTACGTCATTCATTGACATTGAACCTCCTATATTAAAATGTTGTGGTTGCCAGACCAACTTCATTTTATCACTAGGAGGTTCTTTCCTTTTCTCTAAGAATTTTTACCGACCCCCAGTTTAACTGGGGGTTTAGTCATGCCTATTCGGCGTACAGCAAAAAATGCATCCCCTAGAAATCCAAGGGATGCATTCATTATGATATATTTATTTAACTACGGTCAACAGCATCTTGAAGTTTTCGCGAGCATCAAGGCTATGTGGCACTTCAGATGGCATAATCAATGTTTCTCCAGCTTTCACATTATGTTCAACATCGCCAACGACGATGTGCGCCTCCCCATCGAGGATTTGCACAATCGCGTCACCTACAGTTACATGTGTAGAGATTTCTTCTCCCTTTGGCAACGCAAATAAGGTAATACTGAGGCGTTCATTTTGGGCAATCGTAATACTAATCACTTGCCCTTCTTTATACTCTAAACGATCTCCTAGATGTAAAATTTCGTTAACAGGGATATTTTTTGTGAAAGTCTTACTCATAAAAATCACTCCTTATATAACTATATAATGGCAAAGATAATTAAAAAGTAGATTAAAATAAATTTTGTCAAACCTCAATTGATGTAACTAAAAGGATTATCCTTTCGTTGACTTTATTATAATTTGACTGAGATTAAATTTCAGTAACTGCAGCAACAGAATTGAATGTATTTTATATAAACAAACAGACGAGGCCTCTACAGAGACCTCGTCTTGTTATGTATCAATATCGGTAAATATGACAGATATTAAATATGCTTAATTATTAAGATGTTGATTATCTAAAGCTGTTAATCTTATATATTTTAAATGGCTGGTAATAGGCCTAACAAATACACATTAAAGGTATCACCAGGGCGCACCTCATGTATACCACGAGGAATACATGCCAATGCATTCACCGTATAGAGGCCTAACATACTGCTACTATTAAAATGGCGGTTAGCCACAAAGCGTGGGACCCCACCACCAAATATGACTTTACCTTGTACGTACCGATCAAAGGCATTACGCTTAAAAATCTCTGAATCCATTACGCAGGCCACGACTGGTGTAGTCCAGTTTGCCAACCCTTTATAGCGTTTTAAGGTCGGTGCTACGATTAGATGCCAACCGTTAAACGCAGCCCCTGGATTACCAGATAGGCCAAAAATAATTTGACCTTTAGGCGTTACAGCACCATAAGATGCTGCACCAGGCCGCATTTGAATGCGCGCATAAATAGATTTAGCGCCTAATTTTTCATAAATAAGAGGCATTGTATCAAACAGCCCTACGGATACACCGCCAGAGCTAATGATAATATCAGCATCTTCACTGAGCTGTAACACATGATTAATTTCAGACTCTAGTTCCTCTGGAGCATCACTCACATGATAATGCGTTATCTTATGAAAACCTAAATCCTCCAACAAGCCGCATATCATAGCTCGATTAGAGTTATAAATCTTGCCAGGTGTTAAACTTTCACCAGGCTCAATCACCTCATGTCCTGATGTAAGAACTAACACCCGAGGCATCGCATTTACAGTTATTTCAGTAAACCCTAGACCAGTCAAAATAGTTTGTACTGTAGAGGTTACCTCTGTACCACGTGGAATCACAGTAGTTCCAGCACTACATTCCTCGCCTTGCGGGATGATATGATCACCACATTTATAGTTACCTTGAATAGTAATTGTTGTGCCTGGTTCTCCGGAACCAACCACCTGTTCTTGCATAATAACGGTATCACATGTATCTGGTACGGGCGCACCAGTCATAATACGTACTGCATGTCCAGATTCAACAGGATGTTCCCATACAACACCAGCACCTATAATACCGTCAACAATATACTCATTACAATCTGCTTTGAAAGTAATGGCATACCCATCCATGGCAGATTTAGGGAAGGCTGGTACATCTGTAGGGGCAATAATATCATCTGCTAACACATATCCTTTAGCAGTCTTAACATCAATGGTTTCTACTTTATGAACTTGTGTTTGTAAGGCCTCATCCCATAATCGAAGGGCCTCCTCAACAGTAACGACGGCCATGTAAACTCCTCATCATTTCCTGTATGTGACATACCAATTGAGGTATGTCTTGGTCTAACTTGCTAATTTCAATTGTAGCTACTCGGTCCGTTGCATCCGAGATAAGCTCTTCCGTATGTCCCTCTTGGGTAACCTCTATAATAGGCGCAATTCCTTGGGACCTTGTTTCTAGTATAACTATATCGACAGGCATAAACTGTGATATTTCATACAGATTTGACTGTTCCTTCGTGCGAATTCGAATCGCTGTTTCATTAGGTCCTGCAATAGCTACTGCATCAGCTCCAGCTTTATAGGAAAGGTCTGTATCGGTTCCTTCATGATCCATTTGAAATCCATGTTTATCACTCTTTACAACGCCAACAGAAAATCCCGCTTGTTGTAATTCAGATACAAGGCGAGTTACAACTGTAGTCTTACCAGTTTTACGTTTTGATGCTACTACACTGATAAGTGGAACTCGACGAAACTCATTTTCTGCTAAAGCACGAGCCCATTGGTAATCATCAAAATGATTTACATTACTTAACTCCCAGCTATAATCACTGGCATCGATACTTTCAACATGACCAATAGTATCAATGGCATGATGCAAGGAAACATCATCACCAGCTAGAATAGATGAAAGTAACGATACAATATGTGGTCTATAAATCCCTGCCATAGGTTCTAGCTTACCAGCATTTCCCCTTGGGACAATGGCATTCCAAGTATTACAATCCACTTGATATAACCAGTCGTAATACAGATCCATATCCATGAATGGCATATCTACTGCCATCACAGCGTAGGCTGCACTCTGTCCTACTGATAAGGCACTATATAGCCCACCTAGAGGGCCACATCGCTCAACAGAATCCCGAACAATAGAAATTTTTTCTTTTTCATCGTTCGATAAAGTATCTAAGATATGTGTCTGAATGGCATGACCTAATTGTTCATCATCCCCAACAGAAATCAAAATATCATGTACATCTGCTTCAAGCCCCTTGCGGAGGGCATGGGATATGAGACTTTCACCATTAACCCAAGGCAATAAAGCCTTAGGCTCCCCCATCCTAGTACTAAGACCACCAGCTAAAATGATTAAACCTAAATTATCCACGACGCCCTAAACCTCGTTTAACACCTTGGTATAAGAATAATAAAACTACTATATTTAAAATTCCATCTGGCACCATATAAGATGCATTATAAATCATGGAGTAAATCCATGGATTTTGTCCTTGCGGAGCATAACTAGCAAAGACAACTACACCACTCATAACAGAAGCAGCCCAGCGGAATACAATGGCCACAATGGATCCTGAGATAAGTCCAGAAATAGAATCCTTGAAGTAACCGCAAACACCGATAGCACCATATGCTACCAAGTAATCTAAAATAATACTTAAATAGTGAATCGATGATTTAAAACCTAAGATAAAATGTAAAATACCATATACAACACCTGTAAAGATACCTCTTGTTCCGCCCCATCGATACGCATAAATCATGAGCGGTACTAAAGCTGCTGCTTTAATAGAGCCACCTTGTGGCATGTGGAAAATCGTGATAAATGACAATACTTGTGCAATAGCAATTGCTACGCCAGCTTCAGCAAGCATGCGTGTTTTTGACTGGTCCATTTCAATCGACCTCCTCTTTAGTATAACTTTTAAAACTGTAGTTTTATTTATACATCCTACTTGTATTGTACTACAGTTCTCACATGACACCAAACAAAATATTCGGAACGTATTGAAAATTTTACGCGTCTCTTGTATAATGGTACAGGTTCAATATGTAATACTCGAAGGAGATATAGAAAATATGATTAACACAACGAACATCTTTGATTATGAAGACGTGCAATTAATTCCTAATAAATGTATCGTAACTAGCCGTAGCGAATGTGATACACACGTTAAATTAGGTAATCGCACATTCCGCTTGCCGGTAGTTCCTGCAAATATGCAAACTATTATCGACGAAGAATTGGCAGAAAAATTAGCTCGTGAAGGTTATTTCTATATCATGCATCGTTTCCAACCAGAACGTCGTATGGACTTTGTAAAACGCATGCACGACCTTAACTTATATTCTTCTATTTCCATTGGTGTAAAACCAGAAGAATTTGCTTTAGTTGACGAATTCAAAAAAGCAAATTTAACACCTGAATACATCACAATCGATATTGCTCACGGTCATTCCAATGCAGTAATCGATATGATTCAATACATCAAAAAGAACTTGCCTGGAACTTTCGTTATCGCTGGTAACGTAGGTACACCAGAAGCAGTTCGTGAACTTGAAAATGCTGGTGCAGATGCAACTAAAGTTGGTATCGGTCCTGGTAAAGTTTGTATCACTAAATTAAAAACTGGCTTTGGTACTGGTGGTTGGCAATTGGCTGCTGTTCGCTGGTGCGCAAAAGCAGCTACTAAACCTATCATCGCTGACGGCGGTATTCGCGATCATGGCGACATTGCTAAATCTATTCGCTTTGGCGCAACTATGGTTATGATTGGTTCCCTATTCGCTGGTCATGAAGAATCTCCAGGGGAAGAAAAAATCGTTGACGGCAAAGCAGTAAAAGAATACTTTGGTTCTGCTTCTGAGTTCCAAAAAGGTGAACGCAAAAACGTAGAAGGTAAAAAAATCTTCATCGATTCCAAAGGTTCTATCTTTGATACATTAGTTGAAATGGAACAAGATTTGCAATCCGCTATTTCTTACGCTGGTGGTACTACTCTACAAGCAATCCGCAAAGTAGACTATGTACTTGTTAAAAACTCCATCTTCAACGGGGACCGTTAATACGATATTACATGTAAAAGCCACAGGATAAATCCTGTGGCTTTTTTGTATGTAATCAATGTGATCTACAACATATTCGTAATAATATTGCCATATTTCATAAATCATAACCACCCGTAGAACGGGTGGTTTGCTCTGACCCTATAAGGGTCTTTCTCTAGTGGTGGCCCTCTAAAGAGGGCATTGAATGATCTGACAACCACTCTATTACCACTGGCTGCCCCCTACTCGGGGGCTTTTATTTTGCCTATTTTACTGGCTCACCCGTAAACGGGTCGGTATATTCTTTAAAGTTTAATGTATCTTGCGCTATATCTTCTTGTAGTTGATTGCGAATATACTCTTTTATCGCTCCTTCATATCGTCCTACCGTATCCACATAATATCCTCTACACCAGAAATGTCTATTTCCATACTTATATTTTAAATTTGCGTGTTTATCGAATATCATGAGGCTACTTTTGCTTTTTAAATATCCCATAAAACTCGATACGCTTAAATGTGGTGGTATCGTTACTAGCATATGAATATGATCCGGACAGCATTCCGCCTCTATAATCTCTACATTCTTTCTCTTACATAAATCTCTTAAAATTTTACCTACATCAGCTTTTATCCGACCATAGATTATTTGTCTTCTATACTTTGGAGCAAAAACAATATGATATTTACATCTCCATTTACTATGTGATAAGCTTTTTACGTCATTCATTGACATCGAACCTCCTATGTTGAAATGTTGTGGTTGCCAGACCAACTTCATTTTATCACTAGGAGGTTCTTTCCTTTTCTCTAAGAATTTTTACCGACCCCCAGTTTAACTGGGGGTTTAGTCATACCTATTCGGCGTACAATAAAAATAGCCCCAAAGACATTTCGTCTTTGGGGCTATTATTTAAGCTTCAGCTTCTTTTGATTTTTCCATTAACATATAAGCGTATTTACCAGTACCTGCACTTACTACAAGTAATGCAGTCAATACGATAAATGCTACTGTAAGACTTGTGCCATGAGCAATGAAACCAATCAATGCTGGCCCCATCAAAATCCCCATATAGCCAAGCATGGTAGATGTTGCCACAGCTTGTGTCATAGGAATTACATTTTGTTCCCCCATGGCAGAGAACAAGTTTGGTACTACCATAGCTAAGGCAATACCAAGTAATAAATACGTATACATAGAGCCATAACCTGGTAAGAATACGATAAGGCCCATTGCAATAGCGCCTAATAAATACCCACCAACGACAACTTGTTTAGAGGTTAAATGTTTACCAATTGTATTCCCCAACAAACGGCCAATACACATAGTACCATTAAAGAGCATAACGCCCATAACGGCCTCTTCAATAACGATACCTTTATCTTCGAACAGATATAATGCACTCCAGTCCCCTACGGCACCTTCAACTAAGTAGGATACAAAGGACAAGAGACCAAAGATAATAGCAATGGGATGGAAAGATAATGGGCTTTTGGATTTTTTAACAACCTTTGCATTTGGATCACTACCAAAGGTCAACATAAATTGGCTAATCACAACCATGGCAATAAATAATACGATGAGAAGTCCCCAAATACTTTCATTAACAGGTAAGGATAATATTTTTAAGAGCACTAGCAAAACACCAGCGCCGGCAAAACCGCCTAAACTCCATCCACCGTGATAGGCACCCATTAAGTGTTTCTTACTCACCTTTTCTGTCAAGATAGCTTGTAAATTGGCAGACGCACCACTAAGACCTACACCTATACCAAAGAAGAACAAAGCAGCTGTAGTCGTAGCAATTGTAGAGCACATGGTAACAATAGCAAGAGATAACATGCCAATAAAGCTAGCTAATAAAACGACTTTCTTGCATCCAAAGTTCTCTACTAGCTTACCAGCTATGGCCATGGACAAACAAGAACCTACACCGAGCACTAAAATCATGGAACCCAGTACATCTTCACCAATGCTAAGCTTTGCCTTTAAATATGGTACAAAACCAGCCCATAAGGCTGTATACATACCTGGGATAAAGAACCCTCCAAAGGCACCACGAATATTTGCTGTTGAAATAGAAACTTGATCGCTCATTACATCCTTTCTGGCTTCTAGAACCGTCCGGCGAAGAAAGGCCCTTTTTATCCGCAAAGCGCTAAAACTTGCATCCTTGCAGGAAACCATTTTAATTACATATGATTTATTATTGGAATATAATAACTCTCTTTATGATACATGTAAAGAGGGTTTTCTAATTTTAAACTAAACTTAAAAAGCGATATATAGTATATCTGGTTAAATATAACTAATTAGTCTTTTAGATGACAGTTAGTAAAGGAGACATATCCCCACACAACTTGTAAGTAATGCTACAAGAACAGGTACAGCAGTTCGTTTAAGTAAATCTACTGATTTTATATGTGCCACGCCTGCTACGCCAACCATTACAGGACTAATAGGGCTAAGGAATAAGCCTAGGCTTGCACCGTTTTGCATACCAAGCATAGTAGTAATCGGATCAAGGCCTAGATGAGCTACGATATTAGGTACTAGTGGAACCAAAGTAAATAATGGCGCTACATTGCTACCTGTCACCATGCTAAGGCCTAACATGCCGCCCCCTAGCACAGAGGTAAGTCCTATGGAGTTAAGAGATAATGTTTGAAGTGCCCCAAGCAAGGATTCAATAAGACCTAAACTCACTAGTCCTTGTGCAAAGATTTGTCCCCCTATAATAAGTGTCACTGCATAAGAGAACTGGTTCCCCATACCTTCAAAGAAAATAGTTGTACTCTTAAGTACTGTTCTCAGATTTCGATGACGAATTAATTCAGCTAATAGAGCTATACCAAAGGCAAGCATCATAGCAAGGGTAACATTCATCTTCACACCAGGAAAGCCATATTGACTAAAGCCCAAAATAAAACACAATGGCAATAATGGGAATATCATATACGGCTTAGGCCCTATTGGCGCCTCTGGAATACTTTCACAAGCATCTATAGCCTTAGGTTCCTCCACCCGGTCACGATATTTCTGCCAGAAAAAGTGTGCTATAGCCGTCACAATGGCGACTAAGAAATAAAGGCGCAACTGGTAGCCTACAAAATAGTTTGGCACGGGCATATTCAAGGTCTTTGCAATGAGTAAGGTAGATACCGCACCAGGCCCTACGTCCATAAGATGCCCCGTTGCAATAACCGCTGCAGCCCCCACTGGGCTCACCCCAAGGCGAAGCAATACGGGATACATAGTAACCATCATAAGAAGTGCAAGACTCAACGGATTAGGTACACAAATAGACAGTCCCATATTAAGAAGAAACATTAGGGCCAGTACAATATATGGACGATTTAGACGATATAAAGGACGTATAAATGTATGTGCCAATCTCGTCCCTGCCCCAATATGCTCCATATATTTTGCATAACCAGCACAGGTCATAATCATGAGACCTAAATTTACTATATTCTCAGACGTAGTAATTCGCACAATATCCATGGCATCAAATATGAGAACTCCTGTGGATTGGTCACCAACTAATATGGCATCAATCCAGCTCGCCTCATAAGCGATGAACATCATAAGAATTCCTAAGCCAATCAAAATAGGTTGTGGCTGGTAGCGCTTCATCAATAAAAAGCCTGTAATAGCAATTATGATGAGACATATAACTATATTCATAAGTACCTCTCATAGAGAATGTATTAGACTTACAGAGGATTTATATCACAAGTACTACACTTGAATTATACTTATATAATACTTGTATCATACTTGCATCACATCCAACTTATACCTATATTATACCTATACTATACGGAAAATATAAATAAAAATACAATGAAAAAGCACCATATCCCGTAAGATATGGCACTTTTATACGCTTACTATTTATGTTCTTGTAACCACTGAATAGCATATTCAGCATATACCGCTGATGCAGCAGATAGTACGGTATCATCCATATTAAATCTATTATTATGATGATCGTAGGTAGCCTCTATTTCAGGGTTTTGAATACCAATAAAGGCAAAGCACCCTGGTTTATCTTGTAAATACCATGCAAAATCTTCCCCTGGCATTACTTTACGCATTTTAGAAAGCTTGTCTTTACCTAATGTATCAATAACGACACGTTCCGCCAATTCGCTAGATGCAGGATCATTAATAGTAGGCGGTACTTTTTTTATATATTCTAATGTAGCAGTTGCTCCATAAGCCTCAGCCGTATGTTCTACTACGCGTCGTATAGATTCAACATAGTACTCTTCTTGGTCTGGGTCAAAGAATCGAATAGTGCCCCCCATTTTAGCTTCACCAGGGATAACATTCCATTCAGATCCAGAGTGAATATTACCAATAGTGAGTACAAGAGAATCTAAGGCACTCACATTACGAGATACTACGGTTTGCAAGTTCATGACGATAGCACTAGCTACTACAATGGCATCAATCGCTTGATGTGGCTGTGCACCATGGCCTTGTTTGCCTTTTACATTAATAGTAATCTGACTACTTGCAGCCATACGAGGACCTTCTTCTACAGATATGAGTCCTGCTGGTAAGTCGATCCACACGTGACCGCCAAAGATAGAATCTATCTTATCATACCAATCACCAAATTTGATGAAATCTGGTGCACCCGCTCCTGTCTCCTCAGCAGGTTGAAAGGCTAAATATACGTCGCCTTCGATGCGGTCTTTCATAGACATTAACATCTTGGCAGCGCCTAGCAAGATAGCCATATGACCATCGTGACCACAGGCGTGCATTTTGCCTTCAGTTTCTGATTTATAGTCTACTGTATTATGTTCGTGAACAGGTAATGCATCAATATCAGCACGCAATGCGATGGCCTTACCTGGTTTATCACCGTGGATGATACCAATCAAGCCGATGCCACGCTCTGTATCTACATGAACCTCTACGCCCATAGATTCTAATTCTTTAGCGAGAGTCTTTGTCGTTTCAAACTCTTCATTGCTCAGCTCTGGATGTTTATGAAAATATCTACGCCAATCTTGAACGTAGCCTTTATATTGTTCGATTAAATCGCGACTATGCATGGTATCGCCTCCTTATAAAATCCCATAATCAAGGGGAATAACAGGGTAAAAGTAAAAGAAAACGACAGGCAGCGCCATGTCGTTTTCTTTATGTCTTATCGGTTGCGCAATACTGCTTGTACCGCCAAGGATACAACAGCTGTTGCAACTGCCACAGCAGCAGTGATTTTTGCTGTTGTGAAAAGCTCTTCTTTTGTAGGTTTTGCTTTTGTAGCAATATCTAATGTTTTTGCTACAGCAGGAACCAACACTTCGTTACGTAAGGATTCTGTATTCATATTTACTCCTCCAATATAGACTGTTTCTTCTAGGGTAACACGAATGAGAACTAAAGTCTATATATTCATCGATTTATTTCAATAATTATACGGTTACGCAACTATTTTAAATGATATTTATGAAAGTTATCCTTAAAATTATTTTGCAGATAACTCTGCAATAGCTTCAGCTACAATGGTAATCGCTTTTTCCAATTGGTCTTGAGGAATATTAAGAGCTGGTAAAAGACGTACTTTATTTTTTGCAGACAAGCATACAACGCCTTTTTCAAGACATTTCGCAATGACTGCTTTTGGATCTACTGTAGTTTCAATACCAAGCATAAGGCCCATGCCGCTCACACCTAGAATACCAGGTTTGCCGACTAAGGTAGTTTTTACATAGTCTCCTTTTACTTTTACAGAATCTAAGAATTCTGGTGTTAAACGATTAATGATAGTATTGCCTGCTGCCGCACAGATTGGATTGCCACCAAAGGTTGTAGCATGTGCACCAGCATTTAACACATATTGCATCTTTTCATTGAATAATGTAGCCCCCATAGGAAGGCCACCTGCTAAACCTTTTGCAGTAGATACTACATCTGGGTCAATGCCAAATTGTTGGTATGCGTATAGACTACCAGTACGGCCATTACCAGTTTGTACTTCATCGATTAACACGAGTTGATCGTGTTCATGAGCATATTTTGTTACTGCTTGTATGAACTCTTTATCTAGTGGCATAACACCACCTTCACCTTGAATAGGTTCCATCATGATGGCACAAACTGCTGGATTATCAAGAGCTTGTAAGGCCGCATCAATATCATTAGCAGGTGTATGAATAAAACCTTCTGTAAATGGGAAGAAATGTTGATGGAATACATCTTGGCCTGTAGCAGACAAGGTAGTAATAGTACGACCATGGAAACTATTAACCAAGGTGACGATGACATGACGACCTTCACCGTATTTGTCATGGCTATATTTACGAGCTGCTTTGATGGCACATTCATTAGACTCTGCACCAGAGTTAGAGAAGAATACCTTCTTCATACCTGTCTTAGCGCATAGTTGTTTTGCCAATTCAATTTGTGGTAAAGAATAGTACAAATTAGAGATATGGTTCAAAGCATGAGATTGCTTTGTTACCGCCTCTGTCCATTCATCGTCATCTACACCAAATGCGGTTACACCAATACCGGATCCAAGATCAATGTATTCTTTGCCATCTACGTCCCATAAAAGAGAACCTTTACCTTTTTCAAAACATACGTTAAAACGGCCATACGTATTGGCTATATATTCTTTATCTTGTTGTTCAAAATCGATTGTATTACTCATTACATCCTCCAAACGTACGGCCATGCCGTCGTCTATCTATATGAAAGGTAACGATGGTAATAAATGATTACCATCGCTATACCTACTATATTACTTTACAAACATCGTGCCAAGACCTTCATCGGTCAATAGCTCGATAAGAATAGCATGTGGGATTTCACCATTGATGATAAATACCTTTTGGGCACCAGATTTAATAGCCTCTAAGCAGCAATCTACTTTAGGAATCATACCGCCTGCAATAATACCATCTGCTTTTAATTGATCCGCCTCTGCCATAGTGATTTTAGAGATTAGAGAACTAGGATCATGTACATCACGTAGCACACCATCAATGTTAGTCATAGCCACCATTGTTTCCGCCTTAAGGGCACCGGCAATTTTTGCGGCTACCGTATCAGCATTGATATTATATGTCTTACCATCAGCCCCCATACCAATGGAAGAAATGACAGGAATATAACCTCTACTGATAACATCGTCGATAATACTTGTATCAATCGTATCGATAGAGCCTACATAACCAAGCTCATCATTTTGTTTATGAACTTGAATCATATTACCATCCACACCACAGAGACCAACAGCCTTACCACCAAGGTCTGTTAAGTCTGCTACAAGGCCTTTATTAACCTTACCGGCTAATACCATTTGTACTACATCCATTGTCGCTTCATCTGTGACACGCAAGCCATTTGCAAAACGGGATTCAATTTTCATGGCATCTAGTGTGTTATTAATAGCTGGTCCACCGCCATGAACGAGTACAACTTTTACCCCTACTAATTGAAGTAGCATTAAATCCTTCATAACAGATTTTTTTAATTCTTCATCAATCATAGCATTGCCGCCATATTTAACGACAACGTATTGATCTGTATATTGTTTAATATATGGAACGGCCGCAGTTAAGATATGCGCCCGCATTGCATTTGTTACGTCCTTCATAGTTCCCTCTCTAACCTAGTGCTAGGCCTGTATCCTCAGGCAAACCTAAAGCAATGTTCATGCATTGAACAGCGGCACCAGATGCACCTTTGCCTAAATTATCGAAAATGGCATTAACCATAATTCGTTCATTGTTACCAGTTACATAGATTTTCATGCTATCTGTATTGCTCATTTGATTGGCATTTAACATACCAGTATTGCTGTTCTCAGTAAATGGTACGACAGTAACGACTGTGCTATCTTTGTAAAAGTCTTCCAATGTTTGTTGCACTTTATCGATGCTAACTGACTTTTGACATAAACGACTATGGATGCCCACAGTTACTTCCATGCCGGAATAATAATCGTCAACAATAGGAATAAAAATAGGTGCTTCACTAAGTCCACAAACATGTTGAACCTCTGGCAAATGCTTATGTTGTTGACTAAGACCATATTGACGCGGTGCATAGAGAAAATAATCCTTTGGTTCACTTTCATATTGGCCAATCATCTTTTTACCACCACCGCTATAGCCTGTTAAGGATGTGATAGTGAAAGGATAATCTGTTGGCACAAGACCAGCTTTTACAAGAGGTGCAATACAAGCAATCATCCCACTCGCATGACAACCAGGGTTAGCAATATGTTTTTCAGTAGCGATGGCTGTTTTATAATCCGCACCGAGCTCTGGGAAACCATAGGACCAATCAGCAGCCGTTCTAAAGGCAGTCGATGTATCAATTACCTTACATGGTAATTCACCGATAGCGGCCATGATTTCTTTAGATGCAGCATCAGGCAAGCAGAGGAATACAATATCAGCCTCTTTAGCTACCTCTTTAATGGCCTCTACATTTTTACGATCCTCATCAGCTGTAGCTAATAATTCTATATCTTTTCTATCAGATAACCGTTCATGAATTCTTAAACCTGTCGTACCTTCATGCCCGACAATAAATACTTTATACGGTGCCATAGTAAACCTCAATTCTCACCTATTGGTGACTCATACCTATATATACAGCTCTCAGTTATTACTTTCATCGATTATAAATAGGAAACAAACTATACCATACATCACCTTCTAGGGAGATGAAATTATTTCAAAGGATAGTCACTAAAGGTAGCAACCATAACAGCTTTGATAGTATGGAGACGATTTTCTGCTTCTTGGAATGCTAAGGAGTTTGGACCTTCAAATACCTCTTCCGTTACCTCAATACCATTCATGCCGAACCGTTCAAAGATATCTTTACCTACTTGAGTTTCCGTATTGTGGAATGCTGGCAAGCAGTGACAGAATTTTGTATTTGGATTACCAGTTAATGCCATCATTTCAGCGTTAACTTGGAATGGTTTAAACGTATTGATACGTTCTTCCCACATATCGTATGTATCACCCATAGTTACCCATACACCTGTATAGATTACATCTAAGCCTTTAACACCTTCCGCTACATCGTCTGTACATGTAATGGTAGCACCTGTTTCTTTCGCAACTTTCAAACATTCTTCATAGAATGGACCGGCTGGCCAGTATTGTTTAGGACCGATAAGTCTAAAGTCCATACCCATTTTAGCGGCGCCACTCATTAAGGCATTACACATATTAGATTGACCGTGACCTACATAAGCATAGGAGATTTCATTCAATGGTTTGTCGATATTTTCTTGAAGTGTCAAAAAGTTTGCTAATGTTTGTGTTGGGTGGTCCATATCGGTAAGGCCATTCCAAACAGGTACGCCAGAATAATCAGCTAATGTATCTACATCGGCTTGATCAAAACCTCTAAACTCGATGGCATCATACATAGATCCTAGAACACGAGCTGTATCTTTTAAGGATTCTTTTTTATTCATTTGGGAACCTGTAGGGCCAAGATATGTTGTATGAGCACCTTGGTCCGCAGCACCTACTTCAAAGGCACAACGTGTCCGTGTAGAGTCTTTTTCAAAAATTAATGCAAAGTTTTTACCTACTAATGTTTTGATTTCTTTGCCAGCTTTTTTATCGGCTTTTAACTTTGCAGCCAAGTCCAAGAAGTATTTAATTTCTTCTGGTGTGTATTGAAGCATTGTTTTAAATGATGTATGTTGTAAACTCTTCATAATAACCTCTTATTTCAAACTACTTATTTAACTACTTTTCTTGTAAAAATTCGGCGGCAATAGCAGCCATCATTGTTATACCAGTTTCCAGGATGCTTTCATCAATGGTGAAAGCCTCATTATGCAAGGCCGGATTACCTTCAAATCCAGTACCTAACCAAAGGAAAGCACCTTTTATTTTATGAAGATACGCGGAGAAGTCCTCTGCAGCCATAGACGGGAATTCAGGATGTACCACAGCTTCTTTACCAAGATATTTCTCTACAATAGATGTGGCATAATCAATGGCGTCTGGATTGTTGATAGTAGCACCATGACCACGTTTATAATCTAAGGTACTCTTTGTTTTTAATAACATATCGAGAGCTTGTAAACTTTCACCAAGACGTCGTTCTATATAATCCCGTTTTGCTGGTTCATAGGTACGGCATGTTCCTTCAAGGTATACATCGCCACAGCCTATATTGTATCTGTCGCCACCCTTGATAACACCGATGGTACACACGAGATTTTCCATTGGATTTGTTTCACGAGCCACAATAGATTCTACGTTTACAATCCAGTTTGCGGCTGCTACGATGGCATCTACCCCATTATGAGGCTCCGCACCATGAGTTGATTTCCCCTTAATATGAACAAGGAAGTGATCCGATGCAGCCATCAAATTACCTTTTTTTAAGCCTACAGTACCAACTGGAAGTTGAGGCCATACATGAAGACCATATATTTCATCTACATCATCGAGGATACCGCTATCTACAATGCCTTGTGCACCGGGGAATAACGCTTCCTCTTCAGAAGGTTGGAACACAAGCTTTACAGTACCGTGCAATTGATCCTTAATAGATTGTAAAATCGCTGCAGCACCAAGCAAAATTGCTATATGGCTATCATGACCACATGCATGCATAACACCATCGTTTTGTGATGCGAATGGCAAGCCTGTAGTTTCATGAATTGGCAATGCATCTATATCAGCACGCAAGGCAATGACTGGCCCGGGTTGAGCTCCTTCGATTTTACCGATAACTGCATAGTCAGAAACATCATTTACAAAAGGAATACCTAATTCACCAAGAACCTTTTGAATAAATAAGGATGTATTTTTTTCTTCACCAGATAATTCTGGATGACTATGGATATGTCGACGCCAGGCTACAACTTGTTCTTTATATTGTGCGGCATACTTCTTAATCAAATCTTGTAATGTGCTCATTACTCTATCTCCTTTATACACTGTATGCATATTTTATACATATTTTGTGTATTTTTATAACTCATGTACGTATTATAATACTATTGCTCGTATTATTCAAGTTTTATACATAATTATTGTATTTTTATTTGTCATGCTATGGATTAATTTTTATCATAGTCCTTAAAACTGTAATTTACATGAACTTTATTTAGCATATAAAATACCTAATAAATATATAATTATCTTTTATATGTTAACCTATTTTATGGATACATTTTAGAAAACAATTTGTATAAACACACAAAAAAGACACCTTCCAAAGAAGGTGTCTTTTACTTTTATATTCTTATGCTTTTGTACTCTTGTGCTTTTATTTCTCTATAACCGACTCATCTAGCTGTGTACCATCAGGTAAGAAAGCTTTTACAATCAATTTATTAGGTGTAACAGTCATCGCCATATAGTTATTCTTATCTCGATCTGGTGCCACATATACATCTAAAGGATGTTCTTTCCACTTAGGGCGACGAGTATCTCCGGCAATACCAGTCAGAATATATAATGGTCCCGAAGCATCTCGATTAAAGTTACGTACATGCCCTCTATTACGATAAGAATGTAAATGAGCTGACAACACTAAATCTACATTAAACTCATCAAAGATAGGCATAAACAATACGCCCTCTTCGTTGAATCCTACATCACGACTTGCGCCAGGGCGGTCAATGGCATATTGGAATGGATCCCGATGCATGAGAACTACGGTCCACTTTTTAGTATTTGCTGTCAAATCTTGGCGTAGCCACTGAATCTGTACATCGTATAAATCAGGATGATGCGTATCATGATTATCCTCATGATTGCTTTCATAAAGTTGCGTATCTAATACAACGTAATGAACATCACCGAAGTCATAGGAATAATAACGACGATTAAAAGTTTCATTCCCATTAGGCGGTACTGCGAAATAATTCAAATACGCATAAGGCTCGCGCATTTTCCAATCTAATGTATACATCTCGTGATTGCCTAATGTCGTTGCTAACGGCACATTAGCACTCAACGGTCTAATGGAATTTAACCAAGTGCGCCATTGATAGTCTTGTTCCCCATTATCTACAAGGTCCCCCATACTAATATACAGGGCTGTCCTTGGATTGCGATGTGCTGAGTCCTTTACAATCTCTTCCCATTGAGAATAATCCCCCGACTGAGAGTCTGGATAGATAAGAACATCATAGACACTAGCGCCAGCCGTTTCCAGGGAGTACCAATCACTACGGCGATCACTGCCATACCCAACACGATACTCATACTTTGTTTCAGGTGTTAACCCTGTCAAAGTGCCCTCATGAATATAGGTAGTACTGCCATCATCGGTAAAAGCTTTATCTGTAGCATTTATGGTTTGTATAGTATCGGTCCCATCTTGGCGATATTCTATGATAGCATCAGATTCACTACTATCAGACTGCCACATAATGGTACGGCTTGTGCTATTATCTTGAGCTACAATTTGCCGAATATAACGACTTTCAGAATCGAGTAGTGGTTTTATCTCTTGGCCACTCACTACAGCCGCTGTTCTAGCTATACGACTCTGTATAGCATCTTTATATACATAGCCACCTATGACTAATACAACCAATGCTGCAATAGCTATAATTGTTTTTAATAGTTTACTTTTATTCATATAGTTCCTTTATGTAAATATGTATTAAGTACTAATATGAACACATTATAAAACTTAAACTTAACTTTAAGTCAAACAAGATTTACCTACTATTTTTCGTAATATTGCTTCATTTGTGTATAGCCATTAACGATGACTTCAATTTCACCTGTTCTAGGATGGAAGATAAGACCGTGAATAGGTACGTCTTTCGGAATCAAAGGATTCATACGCAATTCGTCTACTGTGTCTTCTACATTTTCTACAGGATGTGTAAATCCATCTGCCCAGCGTTCCATTTCTTTACGGACCATATGAATCGCTTCTGGTGCAATACCACGAGCCAACATTTTTTCTGTTAGATCTTTTGCTGTAGTTTTTGCCATACCACATTCATGATGACCAATGATAAAGATTTCGTTAACGCCTAGCTCATAGATACATACAAGTAAGCTACGTACAACGCCATCAAAGGGACCTGTAATACAGTTCCCTGCAGTCTTTACGATTTTCGCTTCACCGCGTCCAATATCCATGGAATCTTCTAAGAAATTAACAAGACGTGTATCCATGCATGTAACGATTGCCATTTCTCGACTAGGCATCTTACTGCATTTAGTATCTGTTTCTACATAACCTGTATTTTGATCTTCTACATATTCTCTATTATGGGCTAAAATATCATCTAATAAACTCATAGTACCTCCTATATAAAAAGACCTTGGCATACAACCAAGGTCTCTATATCAATAATGGTCGATATAAATATTATATCATATTCAGTTGTACCCATTCTAAATCACTACCAGTCTTAGATCATTATCCTCCAGAAATAGATTTAGAATAATTAAGTTAAGACTTATCTATCAGGTGTAGATAGTGCTTCAATAGCTACGCTACCACCGCGTACAACTTCAATGCGATTGACAAACATATCTTTAAATAGAGCAATCATATCGTTATTTTTGGATACTGTTTTTACACATTGTACGAGAACAGATTTGCGGTTATAATCAACTACCAACAAGTCAAAGGTTTGAGCAATGCGGAAGATTTCTTGTTTATCTGCTTCTTTGCAACTGTTGACCTTAATAAACAATAGTTCTTTCTTTGTAATCCGCATATCTGTAAAGTCGATAACCTTAATCACCTCTACACTGCGATTAAGCTGTTTAATGATTTGTTCGTATGTCAAATCATCGCATGTGAGCTCAATGGTCATACGAGACATGGTAGGATCTTCAGTTTCCCCTACTGTCAATGTATCAAGGTTATAGTTTTTACCTGCGAAGAGGCCAGAAATTTTAGCCAATACGCCGATTTGGTTTTCTACATACGCTGAAATACAGCGTTTTTCCATATGTAATTCCATAGCCCCTCCTATTTTTTATCCTTTAATAACATATCGCTTAAAGATTTGCCAGCTGGTACCATTGGCAATACATTGAGCTCTGTTGGAATGATGAACTCAAGTAATGTAGGACCATCTTTGAAAGTATCTGCCAATTGGAACCCTTTTTCGATATCCTCTGCCTTCGTGATACGCATAGCTTTAGCACCATAAGCTTCTGCCAATTGTACAAAGTTTGGAACATATTCAAACTCATCATTATCGATCATATCACGCGTTACAATAGAGCTTTCATCCATCAACAAATTAGTACAAGCATATCGTTTATCGTAGAACAATTGTTGCCATTGCCGTACATTACCAAGGAAGCCATTATTCAAAATGATGAGAGTTACAGGTAAACGGTAATGCATAGCTGTGGCAAATTCTTGGATATTCATTTGTACACCACCATCACCACAGATAGCAAATACTCGTTTATCAGGGTTGCCAATTTGAGCCCCTAACGCCGCTGGGAACCCATAGCCCATCGTGCCAAGGCCACCAGATGTCAACATTTGGTGTTGTCCTTTAATTTCGAGGAACTGAGTAGTCCACAATTGATTTTGTCCTACATCAGTAGCAACAATAGGTCGTGCATAGTGGTTATTAATATAATCAATAACAATTTGAGGTGTTAAGCCTTCTTCACCAGCTTGTGTAACAGGGCGGTCAGCCTTAAGTTGTTGTAATTGTGCAGGCCATTCACCAAGATCATGAGGTTCAATATATTCTAATAATTTTTCAATAGCTAATTTAGCATCTGCTACAATCGGAATATCTACCTTAATATTTTTAGAAATAGATGCTGCATCCACATCAATATGGATAATCTTACAATTTTGTGCAAAGGTACTTAACTTGCCTGTAATACGGTCGTTAAAGCGTGTACCAATAGAAATCATTACATCACAATCAGTGAGTGCCACATTCGGTGCATAGCCACCATGAATACCAATATTGCCGAGATATAAAGGATGTCGACTATCGATAGCACCTTTACCCATCAATGTAGTTACAACAGGAATGCCTGTTTTTTCTACTAGCTTCATCATGAGGTCGTTAGCACCACTAATGCTAACGCCACCGCCTAATAAGAATAGTGGTCGTTTAGCCTTGCTGATAATAGAACATGCTTTTTTTACTTGTCCTACGTGAACTGTTGTATTTGGTTTATAGCCACGAATATTGACTTCTGTAGGATACTCATCAGAGCCCATAGCCTTTTGAATGTTTTTAGGAACATCCACCACTACAGGACCAGGACGACCAGTACGGGCAATATAAAATGCTTCTTTCAAAATACGCCCTAGCTCTTTACGATCACGAACGGTAACAGCATATTTACAGATATTGCGCACAATACCGACTGTATCCACCTCTTGGAATGCGTCATTACCCATGAGGCCCAAGTCTACTTGACCTGTAATACAAACAAGGGGAACACTATCAGCGTATGCTGTAGCAATACCTGTCACAAGGTTTGTAGCACCTGGTCCAGAGGTTACCATGCACACCCCTACTTTACCTGTACTGCGAGCATAACCATCTGCTGCATGAGCCAATGCTTGCTCATGACGTGGCAAAATCACTTTTACCTTATCTTGTTTATATAATTCATCCATGATATCAATGGTTGCTGCCCCAGGATAGTTAAATAGTATATCTACCTGCTCCTCTTGAAGGGCCTTCACCACATATGCTGCGCCTGAAATCATAGGTGCCTCCTTAACTATGTAAAAAATGCATATCGCATTCTCAATATTCTCATTCGATATATCTAAAAAATTGAATATCTTATATAGATGTGTTATACTCAGTAGTGTACCACATGTTGTGGTACATGAGTATGTAATAAATCTCAAATTATAGAAATATATATTAATTTTGTCTGGAAAGGACTGTAAAACCATGAAAGAAATCTTAGGTTTCCACTTAAACGGTTGCCCTTATTGTGCAAATGCATTCCGTGCTATCGATGAACTTGTTGCAGAAAACCCTGCATATGCAGACATTCATATCAACTGGGTTGAAGATCAAGACGCTCATGAGCTCTTCAAAACTCACCCTTATGAGTACTATCCAAACTTATGGTTCGACCTCGACAAACAATATGAGGCTCAACCTGGTGAAAGCTATGACCAAACAAAAGCATTAATCAAAGCTGTATTGGACAAAGCAATCGCATAAGATTATTACATGAAAACGTGATAAATCCATTAAGAAAGAGGCTAGCAAATGCTAGCCTCTTTTTTTGTCTTTCCATTCAAGATACATATGTCTAATAACTTGGATTGGTGATACAAATAACATCCTTGGTCCACCATAACGCATAATTTCACGGATTTTTTCACGATAATTAGGTGCATAGCAATGGGTTTTACATACACTACAGAATGTTTTACTATCCATATGCGGACATGCATCAATGCGATGCTCTGCATATTCCCAAACCTGCTCGCAATCCTCACATAGCTGACCCTTAGGAGTATGGTGCTTATTATGACAATAGATGCCAATGATTTGGTACATAGTTTTTAGTTCTAACTTACGTTTTTCATCAACTGTCATACTGTTCTCCTATTTCACAGACCATGATACCCAAGCCACTTTATCAACTGTTTTATTATGAATTTCTCCATTAATGGCTAATGGTTCAATGAGATTTCTAATTTCTACCTTCATATCTTCTATATCGCCCCATGTATTATTATGAAGTCGCATAGCAAAGTAATTAACCGCTTTATCAAGGCTCATAACCTCTGTTTCAGGCACTGTCTTATAGGTTACTTTTACATTATGCCCTATTTCATGAATAACATCTAAACATGCTTTCATCTTACCATCCCAAGGGAATGAATCGCGACCAAAGAAATGTTCAGATAACATATCTACTGTTTCATCACTGCGTTCACTAAAAGCGATCCACAAGCATTTGTCCTTACTTGATTCATGCATGGCGCGAATGTTTTCTACATCAAACATGATAGGGCAAAAAATACTATATGTTAAATCAAAGGTTTTATCCCATTTTAGTTCACGGCGAGTTTCATCAGACCACGGTGCAATATATAAGCTAAGATCTAAACCTTCTGCCTCTGCTAATTGTTTAGCACCACGAATCATACCATCAGATAGATCTATACCGGTTGCCTTATGGCCTTCACGAGCCAATCCTAACGCATAGTCACATACACCACAACCAATATCAAGGGTACAACCGCCTTTAGGGGGCAAAAGATTTTCATCCTTCAAGAAGGATAAAAACTTTGTAACCTGCGCCTTACGATCGTCCCGATTGTGCATTTCTACAAAGTAATTAGATCGATTATTCCACGCATCTTGCTCATTACGCCAAGTTTCATCGACGGTGAGTTCTTGTATTCTATTTGTCATTCTATCTCCTCTATATCACTACATCAAAACTATGCAATGATACAATTTAGTACTTTATTAATCTTAATTAGATAATCTATATATTATTCATCACGTCCTATATGCCTAGTGTTCCAGCTAAGATGTTCAGATTTTCACAAGGACATTTTTATTGTACATCATTCTCAAAATAAAATGTGTTACTCAAATCACATTTACACGTTATCTTGATATTATTAAATATATATTTTTACATAAATGCTATATTAGATGGTATTTTCAATCATAACCACCCGTAGAACGGGTGGTTTGCTCTGACCCTATAAGGGTCTTTCTCTAGTGGTGGCCCTCTAAAGAGGGCATTGAATGATCTGACAACCACTCTATTACCACTGGCTGCCCCCTACTCGGGGGCTTTTATTTTGCCTATTTTACTGGCTCACCTGTAAACGGGTCGGTATATTCTTTAAAGTTTAATGTATCTTGCGCTATATCCTCTTGTAGTTGATTGCGAATATACTCTTTTATCGCTCCTTCATATCGTCCTACCGTATCCACATAATATCCTCTACACCAGAAATGTCTATTTCCATACTTATATTTTAAATTTGCGTGTTTATCGAATATCATGAGGCTACTTTTACTTTTTAAATATCCCATAAAACTCGATACGCTTAAATGTGGTGGTATCGTTACTAACATATGAATATGATCCGGACAGCATTCCGCCTCTATAATCTCTACATTTTTTCTCTTACATAAATCTCTTAAAATTTTACCTACATCAGCTTTTATCCGACCATAAATTATTTGTCTTCTATACTTCGGAGCAAAAACAATATGATATTTACATCTCCATTTACTATGTGATAAGCTTTTTACGTCATTCATTGACATTGAACCTCCTATATTTAAATGTTGTGGTTGCCAGACCAACTCCATTTTATCACTAGGAGGTTCTTTCCTTTTCTCTAAGAATTTTTACCGACCCCCAGTTTAACTGGGGGTTTAGTCATGCCTATTCGGCGTACAAAAACAAAAAACTCCACTCAACGAGTGGAGTCTTTTATCTCTCATTTTACAAATAGATTTATATACTATCTGCTCATATACATCAATTGAATATATGATTACTTCTCTTCTTGTTTCTCTACTGAAGCAGACGCCTCTTCAATTTTAGGAGCTTCTGTTTCAGTTTTCTCTTCAGTCTTTACACTCTCATTATTAGAAGAAGATTCACGCTCTTGTTTAAGACGTGCTTCTCTCTTCGCTTGTGCTTCTTGCTCGCGTTTTTCAAAGGATTCTCTAATTTTATCTGTTGTATCCTTCAACTTGTCTGTGCCCTTTATAGCAAGATCTTTAATTGCTTCTGGATCAGCACCACTAAATTCAGCTAAAGCCTCTTCATTATTTGGATCAAAGAATGGGGCCTGTTTAAATCCCAATAAGGATGCCACAAATACCATTGGAATTTGGGCAATCTCACTATTATACTCTTTTACTTGGAAGTTATAAGTCTCACGTTTATTAGAAATGAACGTTTCATTTTCACTAATCGCTTCTAAGAATTTACTATATTGAGTATTGGCTTTTAACTCTGGAAATTGATTAGCTAAAGCTGTAATATTTTGAACTGCTTTTGCTGTTTCACGAGCCATATCTACAAAGTTATCAGACACTTTTAATTGAATTAATTTTTCATAATCATCATACTCATTTACAAGACCTGTAAACTGATTAACAATAGCTACTTTTTTCTCGTAAGCAACGATAATATTGGCACGTGCCTCTTTAATCTCTACAGTCAATTTTTGTAGTAAATTGTATTGCTTAACAAAAAAGAAAATTAAGAATATAATTATAAAAAATATAAGCGTAGAAAACATAGAACTCTCTCCATTTCGATTACAAATAACCATGCAATTTTGAGAATATTATACATATGTAAGATATAACCAATATGAAATTTCATTCATGAAGTGATATAAAATGATTTCATACATTACTTATATTTATTATAATAGAGATAAGGAGGACTTAATTGTATGGGAAAATATATGATAATCCTTATATTTCTATTGATTGCTATCGCTGTAGTTTTTGCTACTTATAACTTATCTATCATTAGATCTATGCCTCCTGAAGAGCGTTATAAACTTCTTTACTTTAAGGATGATCAAGTCTCTATAGGCATTGGCTTAGTAAGAAGAACATTTAAATTAAGCGATATTCGTGAGGTACGTTTTTCTAAAGGAAAACAATTCCGTAGTATGGGCAGTTGGGCCGGCAGAATACAAATTTGTAAACTAAATGGTAAAACAAGCCGTTGGATAGAATTTGATGGTACTGTCTATTACAAAAAGATGGTATATATAACTAATGAAGAAGTCATTGATAAATCAATAGACTTACTGATGAATGAATTCCAATCAAGAG
Organism: Veillonella infantium; assembly: GCF_002959895.1. Lineage (GTDB taxonomy): Bacteria > Bacillota > Negativicutes > Veillonellales > Veillonellaceae > Veillonella > Veillonella infantium. Next base: position 25,072 of record NZ_PPDD01000006.1, read on the forward strand.
GTATTCATTGTAATAAATATAGATGCTAACATATAATTTTCTGAACTATACATCAACCTAAAGAATAAAGACACATAAAAAGGCTTCTCGAAATTTCGAGAAGCCTTTTATTTGGTGCGCCTAGCAGGATTCGAACCTGCGCACCCGGTTCCGGAGACCGGCGCTCTATCCCCTGAGCTATAGGCGCATGAATACCTAAAAATTATACCATATTACGTTATGGTTCGATAGTATAAAGTATAAAGCAAGATAGTCTGTATATAGAAAAGACCTTACTATTAAATCAATTCAAGATTGGAATAACTATAGTTAAACTCAATCACTATTGCTACATCATCTAATAGTAAGGTCTTTATATTTATATTTTTTCTTTAATCAACGCTAATAGAGCATCACAGCTACGACTGACATCATCATAGGTTTCGTCAAAGTTTCCCGTATACCAAGGATCCTTTACATCACGGCTTTCACTAACAAAGGACATAGCCTTGTACACCTTAGAGTCTACATCATCGCCAATGATACGTTTTAAATTACGTCCATTATTCTCATCCATGATAATGAGGTAATCAAAATTATGATAGTCATCAACGGTCACTTGACGAGCCTTGCGACGAGTGTAAGGAATACCCATTTCATCTAGCTTTTGCTTAGTCCCATAATGAGTATCGTTACCTATCTCCTCACGAGATGTGGCGGCAGACTCAACGTAAATAGAATCGCTAAGTCCAGCTTTCGCAACGATATGCCTCATATAAAACTCAGCCATCGTTGAACGACAAATATTACCATGACAAATGAATAAAATTTTAACCATCATAACTCCTATAGTACCTCACCAAGGGCTAAGGTATTAACGTACAAAGTTCGTAGATACTTTTTTCTCTTTATCTGTATCTGGATATGGCACACCTTGCTCCTTAGCTACAGCAAAGCTACGCATCATCCAAACCATATTTCTCGCCAAGTTGCGCATGGTTTGCATACCTTCTTCATCTTGCTTAGCATCGTCGGCTACTAGACCATGGCTAATATTCCAATACGTAGAGCCTGCAATTGGCATTTGAGAAATACCAAAGTATTTATTGAGTACATCAAAGGATGCAGTTGTACCGCCGCGACGAGCTACGGCAATAGATGCACCGGGTTTAAAGGCAAATGGATTTGGCTTTACGCTTTCTGCACTATAGAATACGCGATCTAAGAAGGATAAAATACGTCCACTCGGATGTGCGTAGTATACAGGTGTTGCAAAGATAAAACCATCTGCATCTTTCGCTTTTTCTATGAAGGCATTTACATCATCATCCTTGAATACACATTCACCATGTTCAGAACAATAGCCGCATTGAATACAATCACGGATAGGTTTATTGCCTAGCTGAATGACCTCTGTATCTACATTGGCTTCACTAAATACCTTTTGCACCTCTTGTATAGCTTGCATTGTTGTGCCATTTACATGGCTACTACCATTTACGATTAGAACTTTCATATTATATCCTCCAAACTCTTACTTAAGAAGTTACATATTAACTAGCCTTTATATACTATCACAGAAATACAAAATTGTTAAAGTCTGTCCATCACAGCAAGCCAGTTAATATTTGCCTATTTGCCGCTATAGAATAATTCAAATAAACACTTTTACAAAAAACTCTGTAGCAGCTCGATTTAAAGCTACTACAGAGTTTTGATATGCCTAATTAAAAGTTATGTCTAACGCCAGCATCGATACGCCATGTATTATCTATAGTAGCACCAAAGTTTTTAGTGAGTGTGCCATATAGATATGTGCTAGGACGAACACTCCAAGAACCGCCGATTTCCGCATCAAGCCAAGTATCCTTCAAGTCAACTGTGGTTTGAACTGTTGGGTTACCTGGTGCAGAATATGTAGTATTTACCTTACCAGAGAATTCATGAGCTAGTGCTAATTTAGCAAAGATATTGGATTTTTCTGTTTCTTTACCAATACCAATGCCGATTCTACCTACAGCAGAGTTCACAGCATCAGATTTAACATGCATAGATCCGCCGCCTGCAATAGTTGCATCATAGGATACACCATTTAAACGACCTAGAATAAATTCTACACTAGGGTCGATATAGAAACCATTTTGTTTTTTAATGCGTTTGCCATATTCAGCACTCAAAGATGTACCAAATGTATGGTAGTTACCATTCAAACGTTGGCCACTAATTGAGTTAAGGCTATAGTCGTTGGATAATCTATTACCACGAGCGATGATATCAATATACCGACCATCGTCATGTTGTTTTGTACCATATAAGGCTATACCGCCAAGCTTACCGTCGCCACTGCCGTTGGCATAAGAGTTACTAGATGTACTGTAATCTAGGGCACCGCCGAAAATCCAGCCATTGGAGGCTTTATGATCATATCCGATTTGTACGCCATTGTACGTCATATGTGCATCAGCACCATCTGTAATCTTAGATTTACCGCCTATATATTTAGCCCATATTCCTTTATCTGTATTAGCTAGACGAAGATCACCTAAACGACGTTGTAAATCATTCGTATTATTTTTCCAGGCCATAACTGTTGAAGTAAGGGCAGATTTTGTGCCACTTACGAGTGATGATTCGCTAGCACGAATAACTTTTGTTGTATCATCTACAATGAGATGGCCTTGAGAATCAAAATGATCTGCCCCTAGATCTGCAACAGCACCAGGTGTAGTAACGCCTTCATTGATTTGAACTCTTGTGCTAAGCTTCTTATCATTGCCTGTGTATTGTAATTTCTCAGCTAATGCTTGAATATCCTTTTTGTAGCTTGCATCGTCGATGGTATTACCGGAATGGTCGCCTTGCATTGTAATATGGCTATTATCCGCCGCATGTTCAACGATGATTTGCCCTTTTCCTGTATCACTAGCCGGCACACCAGATTTATAAATAGCATTCACATAACCGCTATAGTTCTGAATTGTTATAGGCCGCGCATCGATAGGATGAATGTTACCTGCTGCAGTTGGGTTAACACCACCTACAAGATTGCGAATCTTACTGCCCTTGTATAGGTACGCTGCATTATCCCCTGATGGACGTTCTTTTTTAGGTGTAGGGCGCTCCATACCAATCCACTCATTATTCCAAGTAGCACCATTTTGTAGATAAATATCTGCACCAGAATTATGAGGGTTTTTATTGCTTTCAGCATATTCATTCAAAACAGCACCGGTAAGGCTAGAGTTAGGTGTTGTGAAAGCTAGTGCTATATTAGTTGGTTCTACATTGTGATTTGGATCTCGGCCATAATCCTTGTTGATAAGGCCCACATTACCAACAGCAACTAAGTCATGAGTGCCTGGATGTTTGCCATCAGCGCCTGCATTAACATATACATCCCCTTCTTCTGCTACTACAGAATAGGTATCAGATGTTTCTACAGGATGAGTGATAATCTTACCGCCTCCATCAACAAGGATATGACCTCGTTGATTGACTTGTAAACCAGAGCCGATAGCATCGATATCCACATTACCTTTTACATGAATATTAGTATCACCATAGTCTCGATCAGGGTTATCTTTACTTAGACGTGGCACCTTCCCACCGTAACCAGCATAAACAGCACTCATATAATAATGACCTAATTCTCGCTTCGATGCTGGTGCATCATTCTTTAATCGTACAATAAGGTCTTTATCTACCGTTAGTTGTGAACCAAATCCATTATAAATACCTGTAACATTCTTACTTTTACCAGCCTCTGTTAAACTTTTACCATGTACATTAACTGTTAATGTATCCTCTATGTGTTTAACCTCAGGTTGCGTTTGTACTGGTGAGCCCATTGTTAAACCCAGTAACTCCTCTGCTTTATCGCTAGAAACATTAATTTCTGTAGCCATTGCAGAATAAGATATACCTGTTAATACTAGTGCAGTCATCACGGCTGATACATGACGTCTAATCTTCATAATTCTCTCCTTCTTATATCATGCTTATAATGTTCTCACTAAATCACATAAAATTTATAACACCTAAAAAGCACAAAAAGACCCCCTTAGTCCAACTAAGGAGGTCTTCTATTAACTCACACACTCGGTAAGTACTAAAATTACTAATTATTATTCTTCAGGAGAAATAAGGAAGGACAATGCACTAAAGTATTTATTTTGTTCCCCTTTATTTTGTGTAGGGAATGCAACTTCAACACCTACTACATTTAAGCCATCTGCTGTAACAGCTACAGTAGCTTTACCATTTTCATCTGCTTTAGCTTCACCAGTTAAATCATTTACTAAATCTTTGATAAGAGGTGCATTCGCATATGGTTTACCATCTTTAAACACTTGGATTTCATATGTATCACCTTTTCTTAATGTCAATGGATTAACAGAAGGTACAATTTGAATAAATGCATTCTTATCTACAAATGGTTTTGCTTGTGCATTCCAGTAATGAACATCATATTTGATAGCATGTGTACTTTTAACCGCACCAGGAACTTCGGTGATTGGTTTATGAATTGTTTTACCATCTTTAGTCTTAGTCCAGTAGCCATAATCAAAATTAGTTACAGTTACACCAAGGTCTGTTGGTGGAATAATAGCTACATTTTTTTCATGCTTCACAACTTGTACAGGAATTTGTTTGCCTTGTACATCATATCCAGTAATATTTTTTACCATATCTGCACTATAAGCATTATCTACAGGACCCTCACCTAATACAAGTACTTTTTCATCTGTACGGTTAGCGAAAAACACACCATGTGCATCAACAGAAGAGCATACACTACCTGCAGCTAAACCTACAGCAAATAAAGATGCTAAAATTTTCTTATTCATAAGAACCTCCATAATCAATAATTGATTTCAACAAACTTGCTATTATTATACATCGATATGGATATTCCGTATATACCGATACCCGTATCAGCAAGATATTATGCAAACTCCATATATACAAGGTTCTATATTCCTATTAATCATAAATGATAAAATTATCACCAATTTTTCATATGAATATAATAAATAGGAATATCTTCTTTGTTATATATAATAAAAACGACGCCCCCATAGGAGCGTCGTTTTATATCACTAAGGATATTATTTTTTGTTTTTAGCAGCTTTCGCACGTGCGTTACGATCAAGGATTGTTTTACGCATACGAATACTTTCAGGTGTTACTTCAACAAGTTCGTCATCGTTGATCCACTCAAGAGCTTGTTCCAAGGAGAAGATACGAGGTGGAGTCAAGCGAACTGCTTCATCAGAGGAGCTAGAACGCATGTTAGTAACGTGTTTTTTCTTACATGGGTTAACATCCATATCAAGTTCACGAGTGTTTTCACCGATAACTTGGCCTGCGTACACGTCTTGGTTAGGACCAACGAACAATGTACCACGGTCTTGAACAGAGTTCAAACCATATGGAGTAGTTTCGCCATTTTCGAATGCTACCAAGGCACCGCGTGTACGGGAAGGAATTTCGCCTTTGTATGGTGCATAACCATGGAATACATGGTTCATGATACCATTACCTTTTGTAGCTGTTAAGAATTGTGCACGGAAACCGATCAAACCACGTGCAGGAATTACGAATTCCATGCGAAGGTAACCAGCTAACTCAACCATGTTAGTCAATTCAGCTTTACGTTGACCAAGATTTTCCATTACAGTACCCATGAATTCTTGAGGTACATCGATAGTCAATGCTTCTAATGGTTCGCACAATTTGTCGTTAATAGTTTTGAAAATTACGCGAGGTTTACCTACTTGTAATTCATAGCCTTCACGACGCATAGTTTCGATCAATACAGCCAAATGCAATTCGCCACGGCCAGATACTTTGAAAGCATCTGCAGAATCAGTTTCTTCTACCTTCATAGAAACGTTAGTTTCTACTTCGCGGAACAAACGATCACGTAAGTGACGGGATGTAACGAATTCACCTTCGCGACCTGCGAATGGAGAGTTGTTTACGGAGAATACCATGGACAATGTTGGTTCGTCGATGGAGATGGATGGTAATGCTTCAGGATTTTCAGCATCTGCTACAGTTTCGCCGATATTGATATCGTCGATACCAGCGAACGCAATGATATCACCCATTTCAGCTTCGTCAGTTTCAACACGGTTCAAACCATTGTATGTATATACACGACCGATTTTCGCTTTACGAGTGCTTTCACCAGTCATGATAGCCACTTGTTGGTTAGGTTTCATTTTACCGCGAACGATACGGCCTACTGCGATTTTACCGATGAAGTTATCGTAATCAAGTGTAGTAACCATGAATTGAAGAGGACCTTCCAAATCACCTTGTGGTGCAGGAATTTCTTCGATCAATGTTTCAAACAATGGTTCCATATTTACAGCTTCGTCATCCCAGTTAGTTTTAGCCACACCAGCACGAGCAGATGCGTATACTACAGGGAAATCTAGTTGGTCATCATCAGCTTCAAGTTCCATGAACAATTCAAGAACTTCATCTTCAACCTCTTTAACGCGTTGGTCAGGACGGTCGATTTTGTTGATAACTACGATTGGTTTCAATTTTTGTTCTAAAGCTTTACGTAAAACGTATTTAGTTTGAGGCATTGGACCTTCATAAGCATCTACGAGAAGCAATACGCCGTCAACCATGTTAAGTACACGTTCTACTTCGCCGCCGAAGTCAGCATGGCCTGGAGTATCAACGATGTTGATTTTAATGCCATCATGCATAACAGCAGTGTTTTTAGACAAAATAGTAATACCGCGTTCACGTTCCAAGTCGTTGGAGTCCATTACGCGTTCTGCTACTTTTTCATTTTCACGGAACACATGGCTTTGTTTTAATAACGCGTCCACCAAAGTAGTTTTACCATGGTCAACGTGGGCGATAATCGCTACATTACGAAGATTTTCGCGAATCATAAGATCCTCCCTTTAATTCCTTTAGTATATTCTATATCATATAACGCTTGTGAAAGTCGCTATATAGGTATATTCCCAAAATTGGCAACACTTAATTATAACGTAGTCTATAGAAAAAAGTCAAAGAAGTACAGAATTTCTAATCATGGCAATTTCTACATTTGATTATACTTTTGAGTCATCTTAAGGCTAAATTAGCTACATAAGCATATGGTATTAAAAAAGATTTCTTATGATACCTTGCCTCAAATAAGATAAGAGGAACGTCACATAAGAAATCTTGTATTAATATTTAGTTTGTATTAGTCTTCACCAATCATACGTACTTCTGGCTCCAGATGTACACCATGTTGATCATATACGCGTTTTTGTACCTCTTTGATAAGATCAAGTACATCTTTAGCTTTAGCATTACCAGTGTTGATAACAAAGCCAGCATGCTTATGAGATACTTGTGCATCACCAACAGATAATCCTTTAAGACCTGTTTGTTCAATCAAAGTACCTGCAAAATACCCTGGTGGGCGCTTAAAGGTTGAACCTGCGCTAGCATACTCTAAAGGTTGTTTAGATTCGCGCTTTTCTGTGAGCTCATCCATGCGAGCCTTAATAGCATCCTTATCACCAGGTTGTAACGTCATAATAACCTCTCCAATAACCTCATGGTTATCGTGGAATACGCTATGACGATATCCAAAATCTAAGTGAGATGCATCGTACTCCTTAATATTGCCCTCGAAGTCTACAGCTAGTACTGAAGTGACCACATGGCTCATTTCCCCGTCATAAGCACCTGCATTCATAAATACAGCACCACCAAGTGTACCTGGAATACCAATGGCAAATTCAAGGCCAGATAGTCCGTTTTCCCAAGCAAATTCAGAAGCATCTTTTAACATATAACCAGAACCAATGCATAATACATTATCATTGCAATCCATGATTTGTGTCATATGTCGAACCGATACGACAGCACCGCGAATACCACCATCCTTCACCAAAATATTGGAGCCGCAACCGATAACAGTTACAGGCACTTTGAGTTCATGAATGGTGCGTAGCGTAAAGCTCAACTCATCCATCGTTGTAGGTTCAATAAATAAGTCAGCAGGACCACCAATTTTAAATGTCGTATGATGACAAAGCAGTTCCTGTTCTCGTACACGTGTACTAGGTAATTTCTCTAATAAGGCTTCTTTTAAGGCCTTAATGTTTTGGTTGTTGTTGTTCGCCATGATCTAACACTTTCATCCCCTCAGTGATTGGTTCGCTAATGATTTTATAAATATCATTAGAGATTTGGCTCCAACGCATTTGTGCTTGTAAATAAGCAGCCGCTGCAGCATTTTCTTGAATTTGAGGCATCATTTCCTCTTGTTTCTTTTGCAATTCATCAGCTTCTGGTGCACCAGACAACTTCGCGTATTCCCATTGCATTTGTTGTGCCATAAATGTGCGTACCAACGCCGCTGCTACTGCGTCAGCTTTCAAAGCTTCTTGAGCTGCCATTAACTCTTTGTACTCTTCGGATTCACGCATAGCGTGAGCTAAATCATGAGCTTTATCGTAGTTCATAATATCCTCCTCTAACAACACCTGTCAAAATACTACCTCTCATGTAGATTGGGTAGGATTTCTAACATATATTTATTGTATATATCTCAATGGTGAAAGTATATTTATTTAGGTTGAATCCAGTTGCCTTCGGCTTTAAGATCTGGATAATCAAGTTGGCGCATAGCTTCATAGGCAATAATGGCTACCGCATTAGATAAGTTTAAAGAACGCGCCTCATCTACCATTGGTATGCGAATGCATGTTTCTTCAACACCTTCTAATAAGCTTTCAGGCAAGCCTCTTGATTCAGGGCCAAATACGAGCATATCTCCGATTTCATACTTTACCTCGGAGTGGGTATGCTTTGCTTTTGTAGTAGCGTAGAAATATCTGCGATCAGGATATTTCGCATACAACTCTTGAATATTTTCATGTACCTGCACATCTACCAAATGCCAATAATCGAGACCAGCTCGTTTCACGTGCTTATCGTCGATAGAAAAACCAAGTGGTTTGATAAGATGTAGGGTCATGTGATTAGCTGCGCATAAACGCGCTATATTTCCTGTATTGCCAGGGATTTCTGGCTCATAAAGTACTATTTCCATTTTCGTTCCCCTATTCTTTATATCTATATTATTCTACAAAGGAACGCACAAAATGTCCACTTTTCCCGCCTTCTTTTTCTACGAGGTATGTAGGGCCCATAATCATGCCTTTATCAATGGCCTTACACATATCGTATACGGTGAGCAATCCCACTTGTACAGCTGTAAGGGCCTCCATTTCAACGCCCGTTTTTCCCGTAGTCTTAACGATGGCACGTACCTTGACGGCCTTGTTATGATTTTCATCAGTGCAAGCAGGGCTTTCACCATCTACTAAAGTGCAGTGAACCTCAACCTTAGTCAATGCCAGCGGATGGCATAGGGGAATGAGATTACTCGTTTGCTTAGCCCCCATAATAGCTGCTAATTGAGCTACACTAAGGACATCGCCCTTTTTTATAGTACCTGCAGCAATGCGCTCATAAATTGCATCATTGATTGCTATGAATCCTTCTGCGATAGCTGTGCGGGATGTGACATCCTTATCGGATACGTCTACCATCCAAGCATTACCATCTTGGTCAAAATGTGTTAAATCCATACTATATCCTTACTAATTATGCATAAATTATCATCAATAGTTTTATTTTCATTAGTTATATTATACAATAGAATTAAGATTTATATGTATAAGGAAGGAAGTGTTCCTATGAAAACAAAATTAACTTATTTCGGCCACGCTTGCTTTATGCTCACTCGCGGTGATGTATCCATGATTTTCGACCCATTCTTAACGGGTAATACATGGGATATCGCAAAAAAAGAAGATATCAAATGCCAATATATCTTTGTTAGCCACGGTCACGATGACCATTATGGCGATACAGATTTCATCGCTAAAGCAAACGATGCTCTCGTCATCTCTACAGCTGAGGTAGCTGGCAAAGCAGCCGCTGCAGGATGTCGTACTCATGCAATGCATTTAGGCGGTAAATTTGACTTTGAATTCGGTTCTGTTCGCATAGTACCTGCCTTCCATGGTGCTGGTGTGCCTGGTGGCCATGCAGCAGGTTGTATCGTAGATTTCTATGGAGATATTGTATACTTCGCAGGTGATACAGCACTCTTTAGCGATATGAAATTGTTGAATCGCTTTGGCGATATTGACTACGCTTTACTTCCTATCGGCGATAACTTCACGATGGGCGTTGAAGATGCAGCTCTTGCTGCTTCTTATGTAAAAGCGCGTATCTCCATTCCAATTCACTACAAAACATGGCCTGTTATCGACCGTGAACCAGGTGTATTTACAAGCTTAGTTGAAGGCAAATACAATCAAACAGCCCTCATTATCGATCCAGGTTCCTCTATCGAGCTCAATAGCTAAAATAAAAAATAACATCTACGTAGAAATGACGCAATTCTAAGGAATTGCGTCATTTTTATATTCTTTTATAAACGCTTCTCTAGGTTAAACCAAAATATATCACTGCGCACCTTTATAAAGCAGCCTAAACCTCTTGGTTAGCCATAGAAAAGCCACTACGACTAGACATACGTACAAATTCATCTATATCTTGTGTTTCATCTACACCTACATAACCTAGCTCGCGAACCATACCGTATGGATTATGCAAGGATAATTGAGGGTTTTCACCGGTCAATACCCAAAGTACTTTATAGCCTTTTGGAGCTTCCCGGAGGCGCTCCTCGCCTTTACCATCCGTAAAGTATACTAGTAAATCTACACGATTTTGATTAGCTAAAGAAAACACAGGCCCGAAAGCTGTGGCACCGCGCACATCAAGGCGAGGCTTTACATCTTTTACTGATTCCATCGTATACGTACGGCGCACCTCATTATCACATTCTACAACGGTAATGCGATGGTTATAGGCATGTACAATTTGCAGTACTTGTTCTAAGGCGTTCGTAAACTCTGCATCGGTAATACTACCACTCATATCGAGAGCAACCCATACATTAGCCTTATGTTGACGCAAGGTACCAGACAACTCCAAGCGCTCAGGTTGACGACGATTGCGCCGCATCGTCGTTTTTTTGTACCCACTTGCTACCTTGCCCATGAGCTTTTTAAGGTAGAAATACCACGGAAGAGCACGACGTGTCTTTTGGAAGGTATCGATGAGACTCTTCACATACCCTTCCATATCACCTTTTGAGGCTTCGTTGATATAGCGCTCCGTAATTTGGTCCATCGTATCTGTATCAATGGAATCAGATTCATCCCAAATATCATGGCTAGTTTGAGGGTCAAACTCCATAGCTACAGCTGTATCAGAATTATCTACAGGTACAAAGAGTTCAGGCTTTTCCTTCATCGCCTTATCGATGGCCTTGGCGTAATACTCAATGGTACGGAATCGTTTGAGCATCAATCCAAAACGTTCATTAACATTGGCTACAGTAACCGCATCACGATCAACATGTTCTAAGTAGTCATTTACAACCATATCCATCGCCATATGTACGGCCGTTTTATTAAAGCTTTGACTCAATGTTTTTACGCGCATCAAATGTGCAGAAATAATATGAAGAATTTCACGCTTAATGCCATCTTTCATAACATCTGGTGGCTGGCGTAGTAAGATAAAAGGATTTACATATAATACATAGCCACCTTGTTTTAAGTTAATACCGAAGGCACTGGTCATATCAAAACGAATACGATGAGCCATTTGTAAATAGAAATAACCAAAGAATTGGTCCTCTTCAAGGAGTAAGCTATTTACATCATGCAAAATATTCCATAATCGTTGCTCAAAGGCAGGTGTCATCACGGCTTGTTGCATTATCGCAAAATCGGTGCCTTCAATTTGTATCTCATCTAAGGCACGTCCTATGGTCCCTATATGACTGTCTGACATATTGTGATTCATCAAGTCCGCCGCTATGCGTTCTGGTTCCATGCTATGATGTTGTGCTTCATAACTATCTACATAGGCTTCGTAGGCAGCATAGATTTGCGTGTACAAGGCCTCTGATTCACGATGAATACGTTCCCGTTTTGCATGCCAACGATCGAGAGCCTCGATGGCCTTCTCATCATAGGAACCTGTTTTCTCCCACCCGTCTATATGAGTGAGTAAATCAGAGGCGTCGCGAATATCATCTTTATCTAAATTTCGTTGCATCATTCCACCTCCTTTTTCGTTTAACATCAGATTTTATGTATATCATGTTTTATATATTGGTTATTGTATCCCCAATCATTCGCTAAATTTCTTTGTCCATATAGACAGCTTCATTTAATTAACTATGGAGCAGAACTATTTTTGTGCTTCAAAGAAGGTATCGATGAACAAGTCATCTTCAATCGCATAGGCGTATACCCGTTCATAAGTGTTTCGTAAATCTTTCATAACTGCTACGCGTAGATCACCAGGATACAATGTAAGGAATTCAATGAAGTGATGAACTTCTTCGGCATTGCTATTGCGGTTTAAACGATGCAACATATTTTTAGCCGCTACGTATAAGCGTGTTGGACTTTCACTTTTAACCTGTTCAGCCATAGACATAATGGCCCCTGGCTTTTGAACCGCCGCCAATACATCATCAAATGTAATAAGTGGTTCTTGGTCTGACTCGATAAAGTTTACAAACGCCTCAGCAATGAGTTTACCTACGTTACCGCGGATAACATTCATAAATACATCGCGACTATAGGCTGAATCTTCTTGGTTTTTATAAATCGTATACAGGCCAGATACGCGTTCAAAGGAGCGTGGTGTAGCATCAATATCATCTTCATGTCGTTGATTTAAATACTCTGGATAGGAAGAAATGAATTCGATAACTTTTTCCTCAATACCAGCACTTATAGCCCAATCAATCCATTGCATATAATCAGCATTCATATAGAGCCATACAAAACGGTTTTGTTGTGCCGGGTCCATGTCGATAGTTTGGTAGTCAAAAGAATCCTCAGGGTTCATAGCGGCGATGATACGCACTTGATCACTTAAAGAGAAGCCATTGATTTCACGATTCAAGATAAGATTCATTAACTCCTGTTGTACTGCATGTTCAGCACGGTTAATTTCATCGATAAATAGTAATACTTGACGACCTTTATCCACAGCTTGAGCCACATGTTCCAACGTATGATGTACAGCATACACTGTAGTCTTTACAGAATGTGTGTTACCACGACCATCTGTATGTGTTACAGATTCTACAGTTGGTAAACCACCAATTTCACCTTCTTTTAAAAGATTTCCATCAATGGTTACCAATTCCCAGTCATGCACAGTAGCTACGCGTGCCGCAAGAGATGTTTTACCAATGCCCGTTTCACCAACGAGCAAAGGCACTTGATTAGCGGCAAGCACTAATTCTACACTTGTCATTGTATCTATAAAGTTCATTGTGTCTCCATTTCTAATACTTCAAATATTCACTGACTGCAATTTTCTTAACAGCCCTAGTTCCATAAGCGTCTATAAGTGACAATAAGTCGATATGCCATTTAGATTGGCGACCACCGATAGCTTGGTTGTTAATCAATTCACGAATATAGTCTTCATCAGCTGTATCACTAGAGATGGCACTAATGATGATCGATTTAATTTCGTCCACAGTGACACCTAAATTATTTGGTATATACCCTAGTGTGGCAGCACTTACACCAAATAGGTGCAATGCCAAATCCTTTGTAAGCTTTGTAATTTGTCGCATCGCTTGAGAGTCTTGTTTAACTGCTGCTTCTAATACGGCTACGCTAGGCTCATCAATATAACGTAATGCCAAGTAATTCTCTTTAACCGCTTGCAATTGTACGGCTTCACTAGGCTCCTTAATATATTGCAAAGCATCGTAGTTAGACTTTACAGCTTCTAACTGCAGTGCTTCAGATGGATTTGCAATATAGCGAATAGCCCACCCAGATTGATCGAGTGCACATTGAACAACTGCATCAGATGGGTTGTCGATATATTCTAAAACAGCCCAATCTTTTTCCACCAAGGCCTGTAATAGTTCTTCTGTAGGATGTTCCACGAATTGTATGGCTCGTGGTGATTGTGAAAGCGCCGTTTCAATAACCTTTTCGGTAGGTTCTTTAATGTATTGCAACAACATGCCATTTTGAGCTACGCAGGTAAGTTGCATTGCTTCTGTAGGGTTTGGAATATTCCGAATTCCATGGGGGTTATTGGTCAGCGCCGTTATGTATTGTTCTTCTGTCATACTAACCTTCATTTCTATCTAAAAAGGCCATACGAATACGTATGGCCTATACTGAATTCTATTTTTATTGTATCACATTTTTTCGATATAATTATATCTCTTTCGTATACTTACTACACCGTTAATGCATCTAAATCAGAATTATTCCCAATTACTAATAATTTATCATCTTCACCGAGAATGGTAGTTGGGTTTGGTGGAACTTCTAAATCTTCACCACGTCTTATGCCTACTGCATTAAGATTATATTTCTCACGCAAATTAGAATCCTTTAAGTTAGACCCTACCAAGAATGTTGGCACCTTAATTTCTATGAGACTAATGTTTTTAGATAGTTGTAAATAATCCATCACATGGTCTCTAGTTAAAAACTGTACAAGGCGTAATGCCATATCGTATTCAGGGTAAATCACTTGATCTACACCTATTTTATGAAGCATTTTGCCTTGTATATTATTTTCAGCCTTGGCCACAATTTTAGGTGCATTTAATTCTTTAAGAAGCATAGCTGTCATTAAATTAGCTTGAAGATTTCCACCTATAGCCACAATAACCATATCAAACTGGCTTAGGGCCAATTCTTTGATTGCCTCTTCATCGGTTGTATCTGCAACTATAGCATGTGTTATAAATGGCGAAATTTTCTGTACAACTTCTGGATCAATATCTACACCTAATACCTCATGCTTCATGGAAGCTAACATCTTGGCAACAGTGCCACCAAATTGACCAAGACCTATTACTGCTATCGTTTTATGTTTCATATATGCTCCCTTTTATATTCAATCTAATCTATTTTTATAACAATACACGCTCTTCTGCATAGCTAATTGGTTTAGTCGGTGCCGTTCTTAGCGCCCATGTACCAATAACAGTCATAACCCCTACACGCCCCGCAAACATAACAAGCATCAACACCCATTTACTACTTTCAGATAAATCAGGTGTAATACCCGTTGTAAGACCTACGGTCCCAAAGGCAGAAGTTACCTCAAAAAGCAGTCGAATAAAGTCATATGGCTCATCCCAAGCCAAATAACAAGTAGCAAATAAAACAAAAAGGATAGATAAAAAGATTATCCCATTTGCCTTAAGTACAGTAATCAACGAAATACGACGTTCAAAAACCTCTGTATCAGGACGGTTATTAAATAATGTACGCGCTGCTAGAAAAGCGACGGCAATAGTACTAATCTTAACACCGCCCCCTGTAGAGTTAGGACCTGCCCCAATAAACATAAAAATGATGGTAATAAACAGTGTAATTGGATGTAAATCATTATAATCTACAGTTGCAATACCCGCTGTACGAGGTGTAATCGATTGAAACAGGGATGCCATGACCTTGTTCCATATAGGTAAAGGGCCAAACGTTTTGGGATTCGCCCACTCAACCCCCAAGAAAATAATAGTTCCTAAAAGGATGAGCGCCGTTGTACCAACTAACATTATTTTTGTATGTAGTTTTAAATCTACAAATCGTCGTAGCTTGCGATGCGACCAAATATCAAAAGTCGGGAGATAACCAAAACCACCTATTACAATAAGGGCCATTGTATTCATATTAAATAATACATCACCCACCATAGCATAAGGTAAATCATTATCAAAGAATATAAATCCTGCATTACAAAAGCTGGAAATAGATTGCATAATCCCCGTATATAAAGCAGCATCACCAATATAGGGATATAGCTGAATAGTATAGATAATACCCCCAATTATTTCGACACAGAAGGTATAAATGGTTAGCTTCTTCGTAATGTGTAGAAGCCCTTTCATACCATCTTGCCCTACATCCTCTGACAAAAGCACGCGATTTTTCAGACCTACCCGTCGCCCTAATACTAGAGCAATAATAGTGGTAAAGGAAACAATCCCCAAACCACCTAATTGGATAAGGATTACCATGACGATTTTGCCAAACAAGGACCAATGATGATAGGTATCTACTGTTGACAATCCAGTTACAGAAACACAAGATACTGCGGTAAAAGCTGCATCTACAAGCGTTGTACTATGGCCTTGAGCATTTGATATGGGCAACATGAGTAATATCGTCCCTATAGTCATGGTAGCCAAAAAGCTAAGGGCTAATAGGCGATAAGGATTTTGTTGCATATATTGCTGAACTTGATTTTTTGAAGTATTTTTCCACATAACTATAGTCCTATCCTATTAGTTCCTGCACTGACTTTAACGTTGGTAGTGGACTGCGCCCGCCTATGCCTTGTGTATTTAAAGAAGCTACTGCAGATGCAAAAATAGCAGCCTTCTCTAAATCGGAATGCGCACAAGCTTTTAGCAACTCTACAGCATGTATAGATGCACGGTCATGCTTAGTCGTCGAAGTTGTGTCTTGCCCCTTCATATGATTAATTGTATGCACTAAATTAGCTAAAAAAGCCCCATGGAAGCTATCCCCAGCCCCCGTTGTATCTACTACGGTAGCTTGAGTAAATGGTTCACATCGATAAAATGTTCCATCAGGC
The DNA here is from genome assembly GCF_002959895.1 of Veillonella infantium. Lineage (GTDB taxonomy): Bacteria > Bacillota > Negativicutes > Veillonellales > Veillonellaceae > Veillonella > Veillonella infantium. The sequence continues at coordinate 41,779 of NZ_PPDD01000006.1, forward strand.
CATACAAAATAACTGCCATTAGCACCATCTGTAACACCTGCAATACATGCACCTCGTTCATGAATGATACGACAAGCATCTTCTAGATTAGTTGTGCCCGTATATTTTTCTGCATAATCACGAGCTACGATAACGATATGACTGGCTTCTGTAATAGGCTTCATGTCTTCATCGTAACGCTGAGCACCACCATCTAAAGAAATAATAGTGCCTACCTCTTTTGCAACGGCAATAGCAGAGCGCATGAGTTGGCGATGTCGACCATTGATATGCAGAATATAGGCAGATCCTATGAGCTGCTTATGGGTATCTAAAAACTCAGGCTCAGTTGCAGTAGACCATTCAAAAAATACAGCACGCTCACCAGTACTCTGTTTTACGAGGATTGTTGCCACACCGCTCTTAGCACCGCGTTCAACTTGAATTGCCTCTGTATTAACATTGTATTTTTCAAAGTCATCTAATATATGACGACCTACCATGTCATCACCAATGCTATCAATCATAGCGGTACGGGCACCATATTTTCCTGCCACCGCTAGTGCTGTAGCCACTGGCCCACCACCATCTGTAGTAGACGATACGACTTGTTGTACCTCACGGCCTGTAGGATAATGATCGACGACGATAAATCGATCTAATGTACTGGCACCTATGCCAACAATATCTATATGTTTTTGAGGAAATGTACTCATACTAATCTCCTGACTCCGAAAACATAACTATTCATACAACAATATTACTTCTTATAGTTACAGAATACCTTTCACCTTATAAAAAGTAAACCCCAGACCATGGTCTGGGGCTACTTTGTAGTACAAAGTGTACTGTATGTCACGTAGTTTGTCTTATTTAGTATATGTTGTATGTGAGAAAGGTTGTTAGATATAAGGTGTAATATAACAGGTTAAGACATCATACGTTCCATCATATATTCAATTTCATCAGCACTCAAATTGTACATAGCCTGTACCATTCGCTCTGCTGACTCACCAGATGCACCACTTTTCGCAATTTCTGCTTTTGCCTTAGCTATAAGGGCTTCCTTGCGTTGTGCTTCGGAATCTTCATCTGTTGGTACGGAAATATTAGCTTTACCTTGACCAATACCACGTACCTCTTGGTTAGGATTATCTTTAGACGTTGTTTTCGTATCTTGGGCGGCCACCGCTTCCATAGCGAAGGAGTTTTTACCAGTCATGATATACTCCACAGCCTCCAAGGTACTTTGTGTAAGATTTACAGTCCAGAATTCACCAGCTGCAGTCAATTTATAAAGTAACCCATTGTAAGCTACAAGACCACGTTCTTCCCATAATTTATAGAGCCAGTTTAATTCTTCTAGTCTTGGATCTAGTGTTACTAAACTCATAATATTGAGGAACCCTTGTTCAAGTTGGCTTACCACTTGATTTACGACGGGTTGTAACTCACTTTGTTTCATAAGAGCCATGAATGGTTTTTCACCGCGACTAACCATATCTTCGTATGGCTTTAATGCACGATGTAACATCATGCCGTACCCATCAACGTTACCACCGGCACCGCTACCAAATGGGAACATAGGCACGCCCGCTTTAGCCAAGATATTATAAAGGCTACGTTCACGGTTGTTAGCACTCCAGTGGGCTGCACTCAATCGACGATAGGAACGCTCATCAAGGTACTTACGACCGAGTTCGAACATATCCCCTTGCATAGAAGTTGTCGCTGCCGCTGGCACTTTGCCCTTTGCAATGTCTTTATTAAGATCACTGCCATCAAATACGTTCAATTGATAAAGGTCAGCACCATCTACGCCAGAACTTACTAAATCGGCTAAGTCTTGTTCCCAAATTTCCATAGTTTGACCAGGTAAGCCATAGATTAAGTCGATAACCACAGAACATTGTCCATACGCTTTCAGCGCAGCTAAACGTTCTAACACGGTTTCTTTCGTATCTAAACGACCTACCATTTGACGTACTTCTGTATTGAAAGATTGTACGCCGATAGACATGCGGTTAACACCATTTGCCATCCACACATCGAGATTTTCAGGAATCAAATCGTGAATACGGCCTTCTAATGTAAGCTCGTAATCGTTAGCTAGTGGCAAATATTCTTTAATTGCTTTTAACAATCGTTCAGAGTTTGTTGGAGACAACGATGTTGGCGTACCTCCGCCGATAAATACGGCGTGGATTAATCCATTTTTCAATCTTGGACGTTCACTAGCCATCTTTAATTCACTAATGAGTCCATCAATATATTGGTCCTCTACGCTTTGACTCGTACCATTTTGGAAGAAGCCACAATATGTGCATTTTGTCTTACAAAACGGAATGTGAATATAGACGCATTGCATTTCACCCTTTTTAGGTGTGCCATTCATTACAGTATCCCAAACGGCTTGTGTTTCCTTTGGAGAAACTAAGATACCATTTAGCCCTGCATGAACAACCCGTTTATGAGGGAATGCATCACTCATCGGATTATCGCATTCTAAACCTAGTTGTAGATTGCGTTGTTTCTCCGGAATGGATTCAAAGAAACTTGCTAAACTCATACTCCAATCCCCTTTCAGTTTAGGCTTGCAACTTTGCAAGTACAGATTTAGTGAATTCTTTTGCATTTGCAAAGTCTTGTTCATCTGGATGCGTTTCAGCCGCCTTATGTAACGCATCCCGTTCAGGGCTTTGTCCGTGGGCAGATCCAGGTGGGAACATTTTATACATCATTTCGATTACTTTAGGGTCGATTTTGCCTTGGCATACAAAACCATCTACAAGAGACTCTTTATTATGTAGTAATTCAGATGCTTTTTCAATACTTTCACGAGCATGATCAGAATCTGCATACATACCTAATGTCCCAAAGAATACGATGTTAGGATTTGTTAAGGTTTCAATCAATTTTGCAGCCTCTTTATTTGCTGTACCACGGTCTACCCAGAAACCTACGAATACTGTGTCATAATCAGCTAAATTTTCAGGCGCTTCTTTTACAGGAACGCAAGGTGTACCTTCAGGCATTACAGAAGCCATTGCTTCCGCTACGCTTTTTGTATTTCCCGTGAGGGAAGAATATAAAATAATGGATTTCATAATTAGCTCCTTTAATTCTTGGATGAGTATATTACTAAAATAGATCTATTACATAGATACTTTTATTCGTCCTCATCATCAGAGGATTCGTGACCTCTAAACTCAACTGGTACTTTGACATCGATATCTTCGCCTGTTGGATTTCGATATGGTGTTGCGGCCACTACGGCAGACATTGCCGCATCATTGAATATTTCATTTGTAGAAGATACGATACTTTGTCCAATAAGACTACCATTTGTATCAAGTGTTACTTGTACAGTCACATCGCCTTGTAATTTTCTTTTTAAAGCCATGGAAGGCATTTGTGCATTGTCTTGCACTCTTGCACGGAACCCTTCCGCATCAAATGCAGCTTTCACTGTACCATGGTTGTTACCATTGCCGTTTCCATTGCCATTGCCATTACCTTGACCTTGACCATCCCCATCACCAGGGCCAACACCTGTACCGTTACCACCGCCAGAGCCGCCACCATGTCCGGGGCCGGAACCACCTGCGGAATTATCACCAGAGGTATTACCTTTATGTTCGCCGCCTTTTTGGGATACATCTACTGCATCAGGAATATCTGTTGCAGTAGATGGATCTATATTCGCTACAACAGCCTTTGTTCTTGCCGCCACTTCATCAGCCGATAGTGGTTTAGGGAATAGGTCTGACCTATTACCGCCACCACCGCCGGCATGACCACTGCCGCCATCATCGAGTACACTTTGTGTAAGATCCACTTCATAGGTATCCATATCTTGAATAGCTGGAACGACCACAAAAAAGATGACCGCAATAAAGAGAGCAATGAGATGAACTACGGCGGATATAATGGCTGCTTTTTTCCATGATATGCCTAGTCCCATAATTATCCTTTCTGTTCAGCTGCAATCGCCAAGCGTTTAACGCCAGATTGTTTTAACATATCCATAATCGCTACTACTTGACCATGGGCAGCCCGTTTATCGGCTTGCAAGATAACACTGGCATTCGGATTTTCTTGAATACGTTGTTTAACCATTGCCTCAGCATCATCAATGCTCATAGGATTGTTATCAATCGTAATATGACCTTCTGCATCTAATGTGAGTACTATAGGCAATTGAGCTGGTGCCGAAGCGCTAGTCGCCTGTGGTAATTGTACAGACAAGGCTTTTTGAGCCACTGTTTGTAAGCTGTTCATCATGAAGAATACCAACAAGAAGAAGATGATATCAATCATTGGGATAATCATGAATTCCGGCTTACTTTTCATACGAAAGCTTTGTAAATTCATAATTATTTCCACCCTTCTCGTTTAGCAGTCACAAGGCTTACACACATATTTTCAATTTGGTTAATAATAGAATCTAAACGATGACTAAAGATTGTATACACAATAAATGCCATGATAGCTACGCACAAACCAGATGCTGTGGCGATGAGGGCTTCACCGACACCACCAGTAATGGCAGATGCACCAGCACCAGAGTCGAGGATGCTGAAAGAACCAATCATACCTGTTACAGTACCAAGCAACCCTAACAATGGAGAGATTGTTACTGTTGCACTGAGGTAGTCCATATATTTACGGAAACCTACTACATCTACCCCCATTTGGTCCGTAAAGGCTGTTTTCATCGCTTCTTCGCTAGAAGCATTATGTAAACCTGCTTCTGCAATGCGGCTAGCAATAGATGGGTTTTCTTTGATTACTTTATCAATTTCTGCCCAATTTTGTAACTTTGCTAGTTCATTGACTGCATGAGTAACAACGAATGTTTTACCAGCATATTTGCGATAGTAGAAAGCTCGTTCTACAGCGATAGCGATAATCATAAGAGACAAAAACAATAATGGATACATTACATACCCACCACTATGAAACAAGTGAATGACATAATTTAAGTTTTCCATATTAGTAACCTTTCTGCCTGTTTACAGACTGAACATTAGAACCTGTAAGTCCCTTGAATTCTTGTATAATCGCCTAACTTAAAGCTTTCACTACCATACAAAGTATCTCGTTTATTAGTACCCTTCGCATCGAATGTATAGAATGCCTCAAGGAGCAAGTCCTTGCGAGGTACATAGCCGGCACCAAATGTAAAGCTGCGAATACCATCGAGATAACGATCCGGCACTGCGCCAGTACCATTGCCACCAAAGAAGGAGCCATGTTCGAAATGTTTGTAATCGATGAAGGCATTCCAAGATTTTGGAATATCTAGGTCAGCACGGCCAATATCTAGACGAGCCATCCAGAAGTGTGGTGTACCACCCATTTGATGACCTTTAAGGGCAAAGTCTGCTGTACCTCGTTCATGTTCATAAACAGTATTACCATTTAAGTAACGGCCAAGGTTAGAACGGTTTTGTCCGTAGTCAACAGTAACAGATGCATTAGCACCCAGTTGATATTTAGCGCCGATACCGAATACATGAGCTACATTGGAGAAACTGTATTCATCATTACCGTTGCCATTTGCATTGAGGTATGTATGCGTTTTACCACCAAAGGAGCGTAAATACCAGGCTTGTAAACCAAGACGAGAGCCAATTTGTTTCTTATATTGAACAAAGGCGGCTTTATCGATAGCTGGCACAGTATCTTTTTCAAGAACTACCCCTTCTGTGCGAATCAAGTTGCCAATGATCTTACCAATCGCTTCACGAGGCAATTTGTTTTCAGACTCTGCATCATGTACAACTTTTTCAAGATTATACATATAGTTAAACATTGCATTTGGCATGCCCCAACCATAATAAGAGCTACCTTCACCCCAATCATTGGAGGACATGGTAAAGTTCTTTTTATAAATGGCATCTTTAGCATCAAAATCGCTAAATACATAACTACCACTATCGTATTTATACGTTTTAGCACCTACATAACCAGTGAACTCATAATCACTAGATGGTTGTCCATAGTAATCATAAGATTGTTTGAACGTCCCATCTGGCTGTTTAACCCAAACTACATCAAGCTCACTATTGTTATAGTTACTCCAGTTATCTGTAGCATTATAGTTAGCAATTTCTGCTACCGATTGATTGATGTCGTCACCATGTTTTTCAACATAGGCTTTAGGATTTACTAAAGCATCTTTATTATCAGTAGATACGATAAGACCTTTAGCTTTTTCTTTTAAGTATTCAGGGTATAAAGAAGAGTTCACATTATACATAATGTCACTAGTCTTATATAGTTTTTCCCCTGTATTCTTATTAGTGATTTCGTACATTGCATAACCACCAGATGGAATATCGAGGGAGAATTTTTTCTCCGCCATATCTGTAGGATATGCCTTTGTAAGAATATCTTGTAAGCGGCTCATAATTTGAGCTTGTTTTTGTTGTGTTTCTGCAAGCTTAGCATTAGCCTTTTCAATTTCTTGATCTCGATTTGGATTACTCCAACTTAGATTCAATGTAGCTTTATACGCATCATATTCATCTTGTAATCCTTTTAGCTGTTGATAGAAGTAAAGACTATCGGTCTTACCTTTGTAAGTAGAATCATAAATACCATTAGGGCTATCTGGTGCAGCTGCATCTTCATCAGATTTTTTCTCACCATCAGAACCTGTTTTTGTAGCACTACTTATATCGTATGGGAACTCATCTCGGTTAATACCAATCAATTCAGCCGCTGTTGGTGGTCTGTAGATAACTTCATGTACTGCATGAGTGTAGGCAGAATCAGTGATACCTGTACTATGTTTGAAAGTACCAACACCGATACGAACTTGAGAGTCATGACCGTTCCAAACGGCACGAACACCATCATAGGATTGACCAAACCAGTAACCACTAGCCCCCATTGGCTCTGTTAAGCGGCCCACTGATACATCCCATTTTTTAACCCGTCTTGTGAGATCCACCGTATCGAGTCGTTGATGGTTAAAGCCTTTAGAATCAGATTGAGTCCAGCTTGTATCGACACCACTCATGCCAGTCGCACTGCCGATAACCTTAAGATTTGTAAACTCATTAAGGCGTGCATCAAAGCCAAGACGCAATCGTTGTTCAAAGCTATGACGATTAGCATCGTACATATTCGCTTTTGCAGAACCGATAGCGGAGTTAGCTCTAAATGGAGATTGAGGTCTATTAGATCCATCATGTGCCATCCAGCGTGCTCTATAATCGCCGACTAATGTAACACCACGCTCTTTAGTGGTATCAAAATCAGAATGAATAAAGTCAGTTAAGCGAACTACATCAGCTACATTTTGTACGCCAGATTCAGCACTACCAACATCACCATTTGCATTTGCATTTGCATTTGCACCTGCTACGCCAGCCTTTCCACCATCTTTGGTCTTACCGATAGCCGTAGTTTTTGTACCATCGCCACCACCGAATTTAAGGTTAACACCCACGCGGTATACCCGTTCTTGTGTAGCACGGTCATCATCGCGATGGTTAAAGATATTGTTAATACCAAAGTACATCATGGCATTTTTATTGAATCGTTTTTGAACCATTACGTTCCAAATGCCAAATGTTTTCTTTTCATAAGTTTGCTTATTATAAACGCCTGCATCACCGGACAAGATATCTGGCCAGTAGTTACCGCCATTGTTAAGGGTATTACTATCAAGCATGTTGATATAGTAATCACCCCAAATAGAACCATTCCAACCGGATTTAGGATTATCATAAGTAATGCCGATGTCAATCTTGTGCATTGGTTTATCAAGCAATTGACGAGGCATTGAAGGATCGCTCTTATTGATGGCATGTAAGTATGTATAACCTAACTTACCAGACCAATATTTGCCGAACTTTTGCTGTACTTCCGCTTGAACACCGGTAATCTCTGCTTTACCAATATTTTTAAAGCTGTAAATCATGTCTGGTGCCCGTTGGTACTTCGCATCGCCTTTGAGGTATGGCGCAAAGTCCATGAAGTCCCCTGTGAAGTACACGGACATATAGTTCTTGATGCGGTTGTGGAATACACCTACGCGGGCATAGGTATTTTTATTTTCCCCTTCTAAACTCATATCAAAGTTGACAGATTTTTCTGGTTTTAAATTAGGATTACCAGCCCAGTACCAACCGAGTTTTGCCACCCCAATCCCTACAGGATTGGAAGCGTACATTTCCCAGTTGTACCATAATTCGCCCATGCCAGGTTCAGTATAACCCGTGCCTACATTGGCTTTAAACCTACGATGTGTATTGCCCTTTACGTTATAGGTCATACCTAAGGAAGCAGAGAGATTAGAACCAAACAAGCTACTATTGTCAAAACGTAAAATTGGAGACAATGTTAAATTCTTATTCACTTGCCAAGTATCAGAAATATACGCGTTTAACTTGCGGATTGTACCGCTACCAGTGGTCAATCGTTGATCCCGATTACGGTACTCTTCCAAGAAGGCTTTGCCATTTAATTTAGGCGCCTTTTTACGCATTTCTGGGTCATTGGACTCGCCATATTTAAAATAGTCACCTACGATATTGGCACGTGTGGCAGATAATACGGGATTTTCTGCTTTTAAACGATCCTCTAAGGCTTTATAGCGAGCTTTAAACTCATCCGTTACAGGTTGATTATTTGGGGATGTACTAGACCAATCACTTAATCGGCTTTCAGACAAACCATAGTTTACATAATCATCATATGTAATGCCTGGCTTTTGTGCATCTGTAGCGGCACCATAGTATTCGTAATCCATATCCCATTGGGGCATACCACCACCGGAATTGATGAATTTGTAGTCGTGGATATGAGAGTAAACTTTAATACTATTATCACCTTTACGTCTTACAAGACGATCGAGTTTATCCACTAGCAAGCTTTTATCGTAATCCCATGGATCGATGTACATTGTGCTTGTATTAGGAGAGCTCTTCAATCGGCTACCAGAACCTTCTTCACGAGCATAGCTGACGCCGTAGCTAAGCAAGTGATTTTTATTGAGTTGTGTATTCGCATTAGCTCGAATGTCTAATTGACGATGATCGATATTATCGATATAGCGCAACTCATTGGAGCCTTCATAAGCAGAACGACCAGTATAACTAATGAGGGCTACGTCATTTTCTTTGATGCGGGAGTAGTTAGTTTCAACCGTCCAGTCGCTTTTACCAGCTCGAGAGGACCATTGTAAGTTTGCTGTATTACGGTCCGCAGTACGTTTGAAATGTTGTTGTGGCTCTAAGTCGGAGTCAGAGTGTTTAACATCGCGTACAAGATCTTCTGTATAGCGGTTGAGACGCATTTCAAATTTATTTTTATCATTTGCCTCGTAAGTTGCTACAAGACCGATATCGGCCGCATCACCGTAGTAACGAAGTACATTGGGCTTAAAATTATGTTTTGCATAGTCATAAGCCATACCGGATGCACGGCGGCTAACGGATGCTAAGACAGGCATGAGATCACGTTTACTACCAGATAAACCGACCTTCAATTTCCCCATTTGACCGGAGTCGGCACGAATGAAGAAGTTCTGGAATGGGAACGTATCGCCATCGCTCTTACGGCGCATACCTTCTGTATTTAATTGCAAGGTTGGTTTCTTTTGTGCCTTTTTAGTGATGATATTAACTACACCACCTATAGCATCAGAGCCGTATTTAGCACTGGCCGCACCTTGAATAACCTCTATACGTTCAACGTTTTCTGTACCTAGCCGTTGTACTTCGTCTGCTGCACCAGAGTACTTATCAAAATCGCCGAGAACGGGTTGACCATCTACGAGAATCAGTGTGTGACGCACTTCGGCACCGCGGATAGATACACCAACACGGCCCATAGCATCAACGGTTCTAGATACACCTGTTTGAGTAAATATAATATCTTCGACGGACTTCGCCTGTTTCTTTTCAATCTCTTTCTTGGTAATGATTTGCACTTGCTGTGAGTTCAATTTTGCTTCTTCTTCAGCCCATGTTCCTTTAACATGAACTACATCTGTCGTAACAGTCGCATTCTCCGCCCATACTACAAGCGGTGCACTAAGCCACAAGGCAACTGCACTGGACAGAATAATACTGCGTTTTGCATGTCCCCACCGGTTCATTGTGCCCTCCTCAATTTCTAACTAACCATATGTTTTGTATCTCCCACACAAAATAAAAAGATACACTTTACCAACATATAATGACATTGAAAATCATTTACATTTTAATGTTAGCAAAGTGTATCTTGCATATCTACTCCGAAAAGACCAAAAATATACATTTCGGACAATATTAAGTTTTTATAACCTACTAGTTCTAAACCTTAAACACTTATATTTTAAATATTACTAATACTATAATCCATGTCTTGGTTTAGTTTGAAGGTATTTATACTTTACGATAAGCACTAGGCGTTACACCTGTGGCCTCTTTGAATGCACTAGTAAATTTACTACCATTCTCGTAGCCTACGGCATTAGCAATTTCTAAAATAGATTGATCTGACTCTTGAAGCAAGTGCTTAGCTGCATTAATACGACATTCCTTTAAATATTGATGGATTGTCGTACCATATACCCCTTTAAAACAACGCTTTAATGTTGATGTAGGAATATCAAATTGCTCAGATAAAGAGTCTATAGTAATCCGTTTCATAAACTGTGTAGATATATATTTATTAACAGCTTTTACAATATCTACTTGTTGTTTACGATAAGAGCTTCTCTTTTCATGATTAGCTGTCGAAATAACAGATAACAGTAAGAAGATTTCAATGACTTTTAATTTAAAATAGTGCCCCTTAATTTGATTAGGCACTTTATATAAACTAGAAAAAATCTGACGAACAGATTCCGTTTCTTCCATCATCATACCAAAGTCAGAATGCTCACAAAATCGATTTGCTAATTGAGTCAAATCGATGCGCGCTTCAGTAACAAGTCCATCTAATACGGGTTGAGCCTTTTCAACATCTACAAGTAATACAATCCCCTTAAAGAGTTTTGTAGGGAAGTAGTTCTCATGTTGATAATCAGCATGAGTATGCCATCCTAAGGACATATCCCCTGGCCCCATATATAAATATTCACCAGATGTAAACTTGCACTCTATGCGCCCCTCTTCACAATGATTTATGGCAAACGTCTTTGTATGTGATTTAGCATAAAATTGAATCGTTTCTTGCTTCACATCAAGGAACATCAAATCAATACCGTCAAACACTGTATGTCTCGACATAGAAGTTCCTGCATATGAAACTGCATGATTATGTGAATTCATACGATCACCATATACACAAATACTATAAAAATTATTATATACACATTTATCATAGTATATTTATTGATATTCACTGTCAAATTCAAATTAGTAATAATTCATTTTTTCTTTAAAAATATAAGTTTTTGATTTTACAATAAAATAAGCCTTGCAAGTTAAACGAATGCAGTCTAACTTACAAGGCTATATTTAGAATTATCAGAGATAATTCTTTATTTTTTTGTTTTTACAATAAAGACTAATGCTATAACATGACCAATCCATACAAAGGCCATAACGATAAGTGCAATGGACATATCTTGACTAAAATAGGCACCAATTGCCATTATTGTACTAACCGATAAGAGAATGGACAACTTTGTCCGCAACGTCAACGCTTTATCGCGTTCATAAGCACCAACAGTCTTTTGATATAAACTAGATTCTAAAAATATTCTATGAAAACGTTCAGAACCTCGAGCTAAACAAAACAAGGTAAGCATATAAAAAGGTACTGTTGGCAACATTGGTAATACGATACCTGCTGTACCGAGAGCAAAACTTACGGCCCCTACGGTGAGGAATATATATCGTATTACAACATTACTATGTTGCTCAGTTGTTTTCATTACTCCTCTTCTACATAATTAATAACTTTACCTTTTGTTTTAATAAAGTTTGGAATAATAAGTACAAGAGCTGCAATGGCTACGATACCATAGATACCAGCCATTCCGATCCATTCGAATGCATGACCTAATACAAGACCCATTACTGCAAAGTCCGCATCACCAAATGTTGTATTTTGGAAACCTAATTGACCAAGAACTGGCAATGCCAATGCTGGTAAGAAAGTAATAGCCAAACCATTAAGGAAAGCACCTACTGCTGCACCACGGCGGCCGCCTGTAGCATTACCATAAATGCCAGCTGTTGCACCGCAGAAGAAATGAGGTACTAGACCAGGAATAATCAATACACCACCTACAGCACCAAGGATGAGCATACCGATGATACCACCGATAAAGGAACTTATGAAACCTAATACTACCGCAGTTGGCGCATATGTAAAGAATACGGCACAGTCTACTGCTGGGATGGCATTAGGAATAATTTTTGTAGCAATACCTTGGAATGCTGGAATCAAGTCACCTAAGATCATACGAACACCAGAATATACGATAGCTACACCTACAGCAAAGTTCATAGCACTCATAACTGCGAATAAATATGGGCTCATGGACCCAGATAATGTTGCTACAAATTCAGAACCGGCAGCTAAAGCAGCAATCAAATAGAATACAATCATAGTCAATGCAGTAGATAATGTAGAGTCACGTAAGAAACCCCATTTTTCAGGAATTTCAATATCTTCCGTGCTATCTTCTGCCTTACCTACATACTTTGCTACCCATGCTGATAGGTAATAACCTAAGCTACCAAAGTGGCCAAGTGCAATTTCATCACCATCAGTAACTTTAGAAGTATAGCTTTGACCAATGGCTGGAGAAATTGCAGACCATGCGCCCATTAAGAAACCACCTATAAGGATGAGCTCCATACCGGACAAACCTGCAGTACCAAGTACGGCAGACATGAGACATGCCATAAACAAGCTATGATGACCTGTTAAGAACACATATTTAAACTTGGTGAAACGAGCAATACATAAGTTCATTAATAAGCCTACTACGAGAATAGACATCGTTTCAACGCCAAGAACTTTTTGTGCAACAGCCACGATAGCTTCATTGTTTGGTACAACGCCAGTAATATGGAAGCCATGTTCAATCATCTTGCCTAGTGGATCAAGATTGCTAACGATAACGCCAGCGCCTGCTGCGAGCATTAAATAGCCAAGAATCGGTTTCAACGTACCTGTCATTACCTTATGAAACGGACGCTTCAAAGCAACTAAGCCTACACATGACATAATACCAATTAAAAGTGCTGGTTGAGACAGCACGTCACGTAAGAACTCTAATACCATTTCCATGGCACTACCTCCTATATATAGTTGTTACATTTTATTGAGCAGCTTGTTTCAATGCTTCAAGAATATCTTCTTTGATTTTCTTTTTATTGATGTAGCTACGAACAACAGCAACATTCTTATCTTCAAATTGTTCAGCTAACTCTTTTACGGTTACAATAAGGTCTGCTTTGCGGCCTTGTGCGGCATTAAAATCAATAGATTCAACTTGTGCATCAATACCATTTTCAGCACAAATCTCTTCAATTTTCATTTTTAGCATCAAGCTAGAACCAATACCATTGCCGCATACAGTTAATACAGAAATCATACTTGCCTCCTCCTAAACGTATTCTTGATCTTCTAAATGCTCTGCCAAGAATTCTTGTACATCTTCAATACATTCAAAATCAGCTGCCGCATCTAAAAATTCGTCATCTTCAAATAATGTAGCAATATCAGTCAACAATTGAATATGTTCATCCTTGTTAGGAGCACATAAGAATAATGCAACAGAAACCGGATCGTTATCAGGGCTACCAAAGTTTAATGGTTTTTCTAAGGTTACTAAAGCAGTACCTACACGTTTTGCCCCATTTTCTGGGCGAGCATGTGGCATAGCAAGACCTGGTGCCAATACAATATATGGACCCATTTCACGTACAACCTCTACCATAGCCTCTGTATAAGATGGGGTAGTAAAACCTGCATCAACCATAAGTTGACCACCATGACGAATTACCTCTTCCCACGTTTCTGCGGGATAATGAAAAGATACATTATCCTCAGATAGTAAATCTTGTAACAAGCTAACACCTCCTAAATTTACTCACGTATATACTTGTATTATATCTATTCTTGCAGTTTTTTCATATAACAAAATAGGAATACGGTAATAAAAATAAATAAAATTAACCTTTTCCCTATTATTTTATTAATAGATTACCCAAAATTAAATAACGAATATTTATTCTTAATTCTAAATTTTTATTAATGCTGAAACCCTATTTTAAATTTCACTTTGAGTTTAATTCTATAAAGATTTTCTATAGAATTATACTTATTATAATCAATACCTATACACGTATGTATATTGTATATATATAGAAAGTTCTCTATACTTAGATAAGGTTATATTACCTTTAAAACAGAATAAGGAGATTTTATGCAAACTTCTATAAAAGCATTAATACTATGTGTAATATTATGTATTTCATTGGTAACAGCCTTGCAATTTGGGGCCAATTTTATCCCTTTAGATCAAATTATTTCAGCTCTTATGTCGATGATTGATCCCAACGCCAAAGCCTCTATGACAGATACAATCATTACAGATATACGCTTACCACGACTTATTTACTCGGTACTGACAGGCATTGGCCTGTCGCTTGTGGGTTTGTTAATGCAAACGGTAACTAGAAATGCTCTAGCAGATCCCTATGTATTAGGTGTTTCATCGGGCGCTAGTACAGGTGCCGTCTTTGCTATTATCATGGGCGGTATTCCACTACTAGGGGCCTATAATACACCTGTTTTTGCAGCCCTAGGTGCAACGCTCTCTATTATCTTGGTATTGCTCTGTGTTGGTAAAAGCAACAGCCCGGTAAAGCTCATCCTAATCGGTATGGGCATGACGGGGATATTCTCGGCTTTAACTATGATGATCATCTACGGAGCCAAGCATGAGGCACAAGTTCGAAGTGCTATGTTCTGGCTCCTAGGTAGCTTCGCAGGCATTCAATGGGGTGATTTACCATTAACGGCTATCATTGTAACCTTGTTTATGCTATACATCTATATGTTTAATCAAGATCTTGATGTGCTACTACTGGGTAATCATGAAGCAGCACAAATGGGCTTATCAGTTAAACAGTTACAGCTAAGCATCGTTATTATATCCTCTATTGTCATTGCCACATTAGTATCAAAAGTGGGTGTAGTTGGTTTTATAGGACTCATAATTCCACACCTAGCTAGAATTGTAGGTGGCCCTAAGCATAGAAACACATTACTTTTTAGTGCTCTAATCGGTAGTATCGTCATGATATGGTCAGATGTATTATCAAGAGCCCTATATAGTCCGGAAGAAATCCCAATCGGTGTTCTTACATCCTTACTAGGGGCGCCACTCTTCATTTGGATTATTATGAATCGTTACAAACACAATGGTTAGTGTATATCATATCTATAGGAGATACTATGTATCAAATTAATCAGCTGTCCTTCTCCTACGAGAAGAAAGAAGTGTTAAAGAATATTTCTGTAACATTTCCTAATAATAAAATTACAGCCATCATTGGGCCAAATGGATGTGGTAAGTCTACATTACTGAGCCATCTTTATCGACTACTACCATCAAAAGATAAAATCACATTAAATCAAAAGCCATTAGAGTCTTATAAAGGTCGTGAGTTTGCTCAATTAGTAGCAGTTTTAACACAGTCTAGGGACTCTATGATTGATGATTTTCTCGTAAAAGACATCGTCCTCATGGGACGTTATCCATATAAGCAACACTTTGGCACCTATAGCGCAGAAGATGTAAAAATTGCAGAGCACTATATGAACGAAGTAGGCATTACACATTTAGCTGACGAAGAAATTCATCACCTCTCAGGTGGCGAGAAGCAACGCGTTTTTATTGCGAAAGCGTTAACGCAAAAACCTCAAATACTGCTTTTAGATGAACCTACTAACCATCTAGATATGAAGTATAAGGTAGCACTTATGAAACAATTGCGAGCTTTCAAAGGTACAACCATCGTAGTTCTACACGATTTAAATCTAGCTGCTCAATATTGTGATCATATCGTGATTATGAATAAAGGAACAATCCTCAAGGAAGGTTCCCCAACTGAGGTACTAACACCCGAAATTCTTGAACCCATATTTGAAGTTCCGTTCAAAACCTCTTGGGATGAAAGGCGCTATCACTTATATTATTAATTAAAAGAAAGGACTTACTATGTTTCAAAAATTAAGAAAGTCAAAAAAATTAGTATTAATTGCTATGGCATGTGCCACATTTGCTATCGCTGGTTGTGGTTCTGATACAACTAAAAGCACAGCTGACAATGGCAAATCTGTAACGTGGAGTGAAACATTTGACGGTACAAAAACTGACTTTGCTGTAAAATCTTCCCCTACTCACGCAGTATCCATGTCTCAAGCAACAACAGAAATGATGCTTCAATTAGGTCTTGAAGACAAGATGGCTGGTACCGCTTTTAAAGAAGAGGAAATCTATCCACCTCTACAAGCCGCTTATGACAAGGTAAAAGTATTATCCGATAAATGGCCGTCCTACGAAGTATTTATGTCTGTAAAACCTGACTTTGCAACAGGTTGGCCTGACTCCTTCAGCAAACGCGCCATCCCTGCTGATAAAATGATTGCACAAAAGGTTAACATCTGGCTTCCTGAATCTATGCTATCTACAAAGGCCGACTTGGAAACTAACTTTAATGACATGATTAAATTAGGTGAAATCTTCGGTGTTAAACCTAAGGCTGAAGAATGGGTTGCAGGTCAACGTAAAACATTAGCTGCTATCCAAGATAAGCTAAAAGACTTACCTCGTAAACGGGTCTTCATTTATGACTCCGAAGATGGCCAACCATTCACAGCCTTCGAAGGCTACACTACTAACATCTTGAAACTCATCGGTGCTGACAACGTAATGAGCGGCTTAGGTGTTGATAAAACATGGGCCAAAGGATCTTGGGAAACTGTAATTGCTCAAAATCCTGATTATATCATCATCGCTGACTATGGCAACTCTATCCGTAACGATGACGATTTCCAACAAAAAGTCGAAAAAATCAAAGCTAATCCTCAACTTCAAGACATTACAGCTGTTAAAGAAGGTCACTTTATCCGTGTAAAACTATCTGAAATCACTCCTGGTGTACGTACAGTTGATGCTCTAAAACGATTAGCTGAAGAAATTCACGGTGTGAAAATCGACTAATAAACCATAATAATTCAGGAATTCGCTACGTAATATAAGGATTCCTAAAATTATAGCAACATAACAAACGAAGAAGGTCCCAATTCTATAAATTGGGACCTTTTTCGTACTGCTTGTATTGCACACAGCATATTGTAGAGAGTAGAGATGTGTTGTAGTTGAAAGATTTTAAAATGGATTATTGTAAAATAGATGTAAAGTTTATTAAGTTGTATATGCTGTGACAATGCCTTTTTTATCCATTTCGATTATATTGTTGCTTATATCTTTTATCATTATTTGCCTTAATGGCCATAATTAATGGTTTGAGTGAAAGAAACTCTTCATCACTGAGTCGAATGGTTCTACCAATACGTTTAATCGGATTACGTGGGCGCCCGGCACCGCGTCTAGTTCCACCCCATGCCATATACATACCTCACTTTTCACTTGAAAAACTCCTTCTACCGATAGTATAACCGCTCATACATAAGTATGCAATATCCATTCATTATAAACAATCTCATAATAGTCTTTAAACGTGCAATAAACTGCATTTATTAATAAAATGCATAATCAAGAAAACCACATATTTATAAGCATTTTCCTATTCTCAACTTGAATTGCAACATCAACGTTGCCAAATATAGATAAATCGCTTTTATAGAATATAGTATTTAAAATCTAATGTATACCTATATTCTTTGATTACATACTAGATACAACTAGTCAAATTAAAGTGTTAAAATCTAATCAACAAATGGGATAACTTAATCAATCTAATACTTTAACTACAGAAAAAAAAAGACTGCTTTCGCAGTCTTTTTATTTATATATATGATTGTATTAACCAAATAATAAGTGACCTACTTCATACGCAATAGCTGCTACAATACCAGATAATGGAATTGTTACAAACCACGCCAATACCATAGATCTTGCTACGCCCCAGTTAACAGCTTTCAAACGTTTAGAGGACCCAACGCCTAGCAAGGAACCACTGACAACGTGTGTAGTACTTACAGGTAAATGTAAGAATGTAGCTGTAAAAATAGTGATGGCAGAATTTAAGTCAGCAGCGAAACCATTGATAGTTTCCAATTTGAAAATCTTAGTCCCCATAGTAGAGATGATTTTCCAACCGCCTACTGCTGTACCCATGGCCATAGCCGTAGCACAACAAAGTTTAACCCATAATGGTACATCTAATGTATCGATAAAGCCCCCGCTAAGTAATGTTAAGGTAATAATCCCCATCGCCTTTTGCGCATCATTAGAACCATGAGAAAAGGCCATCATGATAGCAGATACAATTTGCATGGATCTAAATCGATCATTCAATGTAATTGGAGAAAATCTACCAAAGATAAGCAACAATACTTTCATCACAATATAGCCACCAATCATGGCTACAATTGGAGATAAAATAAGGGATAAGAAAATCTTTATAATCCCTGCCTCATTTAAAGCATCGAACCCTACAGACCAACCTACAGCACCGATGATACCACCGATAAGAGCATGAGATGAAGAACTAGGAATCCCCCAATACCATGTAAGCAAGTTCCATGTTATGGCACCAATAAGAGCTGCTGAGATAATCGCACTATTAATGAGAGACGCAGACATTACGATGTCACCACCGATTGTCTTTGCAACGCCTGTACTAACCATGGCTCCCAAGAAATTGAGCGCTGCAGTCATCATAATTGCCTTTTTAGGCTCAATAGCACGGGTTGAAACAGATGTAGCAATGGCGTTCGCCGTATCGTGGAAGCCATTGATATAGTCGAAGGCTAATGCTAAAAATACTACTAGCCATACTAAATAATGAGCATCAAGCATATTTCAATACTACCCGGCGGAATGTACCAACCAAATCTTCGCAACCATCAATTACATCCTCCATGGCGCTAAGGATTTCCTTCCATTTGATAATTTCAATAGGATCTGTACACTCAGTAAAGAGTTTAGCCATTTCTTCGTGGTAAATATTATCCGCTTCAGACTCAAGTTTCAACACTTGGTGCACACGGCCTTCTACCTTCACATGGTCCTTTTTAAGGCTGCCCATGTAACCAATAGATTTGTTAATATGCTTAACGCATTTCACAACAATTTCACTCATACGGATAGCACCATCACTTGGATTACCAACGTGGTACATAACCATTTTATCCATGATTTCTTTAATATTATCCAAAGTAGTATCTAATTGATCGATTAAAAGCTGAATATCTTCACGATCCATTGGGGTGATGAATGTTTTACGCAAACGTTCTACAGTTTCGGTTACTAATTCATCGGCAGCTTTTTCCTTTGTATCAATTTCAAGAAATGCCTCTTCTTTAGAAGTCTCGCCTTTAAACACACGTTCCATCATCTCTGCACTTTCATATGTAAGAGCAGCATGATTTTCTAAAATACTGAAAAATTTTTCTTCTTTTCCTTTTAATTTAAAAGCCATGAAGATCCTCCTGAAACAGTATTGATTGCTTCTATAAATATAATTTAATTATAGCACACTAACAATAATTCCTAAACAATTTACCATGCTCTATATTCTAACCCCTATGCGTATATGGCATATATAGTATCTCATTCTGTGAAAACAGCTATAATTGTATTTACGTATCATAGGTGTACTCTCTAAACATTCTAGCTCACAATAACTCGTAAGATGAATAGTTCTATGATTCTTCATAACATCCAATACAAGTCTAAAGACAATAAAAAGCAGATAGCTGATTAATTATCAACTATCTGCCTTTTAACTTAAGCCACATACGAGCTTTTATAGTATATAGCAACTAATTACAACAGTTAACAGTTAGAAATACGGTTAATTATTCCTATTACTATTTTTTACCTATTAGTTATTAGCTTCCGCTGCTGCTTTAGCCGCCTCTGCTGCCTTTTTCAAATTAGGCACAGATGTTGGACATGTAGCAGGCGTACAAGCACCATTAGGACCTAAGTCTTCTGCACGGCTCACAAATGTAGTATGTAACATGTGATGTGCTTTATGGCTCATAGGTTTGCCATCGAAGAACTCAGCATATAATTTTTGGATATCTGGATTATCACAAGCTGCTTTCACTTGTACCTCTGCATCGCGAGTATACAAGGACGCAATACGAGCTTCACGAGCTTTATCAGCCATTGGTAATTTAACGCGTGGTTGACCACCACCACCAATACAGCCACCACGGCAAGCCATTACTTCAATGAAGTCATAATGGATGTTTTCTGCACGCATGCGTTCGATGAATTTACGCAAGTTGCCTGTACCATGTACTGCTGCTACGTGCAATGTTTTATCTCCAATTACTACATCAGCTTCACGAGCACCATCCATACCGCGAATCGCTTCAAATGGGATCAATGTTCGAGGTGCATCTTCACCAGTTGCTAATTTGTAAGCCGCACGCATAGCCGCTTCCATAACACCACCAGTATTACCGAAGATGATACCGCCACCAGAAGCTTCACCCATCAACGGATCGAATGAGGAATCTTCAAGGTCATCAAAGTTGATTTCTTCTGCACGTAACCATTTTGCAAGCTCACGTGTAGTAATACAGTAGTCTGTATCGCGCATTTCTGGTACATCCCAGTATTCAGCAGAGGAGTTCATTTCGTCACGACGGATCTCGAATTTCTTAGCTGTACAAGGTGTTACTGCAACAGCAACGATTTGTTTTGCATCAAGGCCCATTTTTTCAGCAAAATATGTTTTTTGCGTAGGCGCTTGCATAGCAATTGGACTCTTAGCAGTAGACAAGTTTGGCAAGAATTCTGGATAGAATGTTTCAGCAAACTTAACCCAAGCAGGACAGCAAGATGTGAATTGAGGTAATACCGCATCACTATTGATAACGCGTTCCAACAATTCAGATGCTTCCTCCATGATAGTCATGTCAGCACCAAAGTTTGTATCTAAAATATAGTCGCCACCCAATTTACGAAGAGCAGCTACCATTTTACCTTCTACGAATGTACCCGCATCAAGACCGAACTCTTCACCTAAGCCTACACGTACAGCAGGTGCCGTTTGGAAAACGACGATTTTATTAGGGTCAGCAATAGCTGCTTTTACTTCATCAATTTCAGAGCGTTCATTAATGGAATCAAATGGACAAATAGATGCACATTGACCGCAATGAATACAAATTGGATGATCCCCATTAGTTGTTAAGTCATAATAATCAAATACGCCCATGTCTACAGCACACGCTTTACGACACAAGGAGCAGTTTTTACATTTGGACAAATCTTGAACTAATGCAATATTGCCGTCTTCAATAGGTACACGACGGTCTAAAAATTGGTACTTACTCATGAGTTCCTCCTACTTAGGTAACGTTGTTATCGTTAATCGATGAAATTATACTATACATTGTGATTTTTATCAATAAATTCACATGTAATTCCTTTGCATAACAGATATTAAAAAATCGCATGATACAAGGAATTATAGGCGTTCTTCTAATTCCATCCACCGTTCTGTGAGCACATCTATTTGGGATTGAGTCTCTTCTCGCTCAGCCATCAAGGATTGCATCTTTTCATAATCAGTAGCAACTTGACTAATCATGACATCGAGCCCCTTTACTAAATGCTCTAATTTAGGTAATTCATCCATGATGTTAGCATACTCTGCTTCTTCCGCTTTATTGAGTCCCTTCTTCGGTGTTTCTTTGAAAGTATCTTCCCCAACTGTAGCCATATTACTATCACTACCATCTACCGAAGTACTTAATGATGAACCATCACACCCAGTACTAGTTTCAGATTTGTTAGTTTTATCAGTTTTAGAAGCAATAGATGTATCAGTATTAGCCATGTAGAATGGGCGCTTTCCACCACTACTTTCATCTAAAGAATCCTTGTAATCGGAATAGGAGCCGTGAACAATTTCAATTTGACCATCACCACTAAAAACAAAGAGTTTGTCCACAACACGGTCTAAGAAGTAACGATCATGGCATACTGTGATAATGACCCCACTAAAGGAATCAAGGAAGTCCTCTAGCACCTCTAATGTAGGAATATCAAGATCATTGGTCGGTTCATCTAGTAATAAAACATTAGGAGCGCTCATAAGCAATTTCAATAGATATAAGCGACGTCGTTCACCGCCTGAAAGCTTACGAATCGGCACACCATGTAGCTCAGGTGTAAAAAGGAATCGTTCAAGAATCTGACCAGCACTCAACGTAGATCCATCGCCCAGAACCATGTAGGAATGATCTTCGCGAATATAATCGAGAACACGCATATCTTCATCAAACTCTGGTAGTTCTTGTTTGAAATGGGCAATACGAACGGTCTCTCCCTTACCAATAGTACCGTTTGTAGGTTCATAGGTTCCATCAAGAATATTCATAAAGGTAGACTTGCCAACACCATTAGGGCCTACAATACCAATACGATCATGACGCACTACATGGTAGGTAAAGTCCTTAATCATAGGGCGCTCACCAAAGTAGAACTCTAAATGTTCAATATCAAAAATGGTTTTCCCTAAACGCGTTTTTAAAGCAATGGGATCCATTTGATCGGGACGTCTGGTTTTCTCCATATTCTTAAGTTTTTCATAGCGGTCTAAACGAGCCTTTTGTTTCGTCGTTCTCGCCAAAGCCCCACGACGTACCCATTCGATTTCTCGTTTCAAGAACTGACGGCGTTTCTCTTCTGTAGCGGCCTCGCGAGCCTCTCGATCAGCCTTCAAGGCAATAAATTCTTCGTAATTACCGTCATATTGATACATACGACGATTAGAAAGCTCTAAAATACCATTACATACAGAGTCGAGGAAATATCTATCATGAGTACTGATTAATAGGCCCCCTTGGCGAGCACTTAAGTAGGACTCAAGCCAGTCGATGCTATCTTCATCTAAATGGTTTGTCGGTTCGTCTAACAATAATAGGTCACAAGGATATAATAATGCCTGTCCTAATGCGAGACGACGTTTTTGACCACCAGATAACATAGCCACTTTTTGATCCATCTCAGGAAAACCTAATTTAGTTAAAATAATACGAGCCTCTTGCTCTACTTGCCATCCATCTTGTTGATCCATTTGTTCTAACGCATTCATATAGTTACGCGATATTTTACTATCCTCGCTACCAGACTCTTGCATTTCACGATATTCACGACTAATGCGTTCAAAGGATTGAACCCTCCGCAAGCGAGGATGGTCTCCATCAAGAACAGCTTCTAGCAAAGTTGATTCTGGATCAAACTCTGGGGTCTGAGCCAAATAATGAATACTCGCCTTACCATTCCGCTCAATAGTGCCCTTATCAGGTTCCATTCGGGCTGCCAAAATTTTTAGGAATGTAGACTTACCCGTCC
Source organism: Veillonella infantium (assembly GCF_002959895.1). Lineage (GTDB taxonomy): Bacteria > Bacillota > Negativicutes > Veillonellales > Veillonellaceae > Veillonella > Veillonella infantium. Next base: position 65,300 of record NZ_PPDD01000006.1, read on the forward strand.
CATTAATCCCTACAAGACCTAACCGTTTGTCTGTGGTGAAAGTAATATTCACATCTTTAAACAGCAGTCGTGTGCCATATGATTTTTCTATATTTTGTAAACTAATAACGTTCATCGTATGCTCCTATTATGTCATTCTGTTATTTATTATACTACACATTACCATTGACAGTAACAGGCGCCGTCAGTAGAATAAACGTAACGTATATATTCATGAGGAGGTCCACATGGCAGCAGATATCGTTTTAGACTTTTACGAAACTATCAACTTTGAACTTATCGATATCGATGGGTATGACACATTATTTACAGAGCTCTTAGAAGATGGCACCTATGCAACTGTGTCCGATGATGACGGTCATTTGCCAGAGGATTTAGAAACGCCAATCGTATTCAATGTGTACGACGATAACGACTCCTTCCAATGGAGTGTGACCCTAGATGATTCCTACCAACTAAAAGACTTGTTAGACAGTGCTGAAAGTACAAAAACATTCTTAGAAACACTCCAAAAAATTCGACAAGAACATATTGAACAATACCAATAACACAAAAGCGATGACCTAAAAGTCATCGCTTTTTATTTCATATAAAGCTACTAATATCTGTATATTACAAATCTAGAAATACACGCATTACCAATAGCTAATTATATTCGTACTAGCTACTACAAGAGATTAATTAATAGACTCTTCCACTTTTACTAGTTCAACAGGTTCGCCCGTATTAGTAGCATCTAGAATTTCAATTAAGTTATTTACGATATTCGCTGCACCATCAACATGCCATTCACGAGCGCGCTCAGACATCTGTTGAAGTCGTGGTGAATTGATAAGAAGGGCTGTCACAACATCTTCTAAGTTATGAATATCACGAGACCAACGAGCACAACCTCGTTGTTCTAATAGCTCTGCATTAGCCTCTTCTTGTCCTGGAATAGCATTAAAGAACACCATAGGTAAACCAATTGTAACAGCCTCCATACAGGTTAATGCACCAGGCTTTGTTACCAGCAAGGAAGAGGATTTCATAAGCTCCGAAATATTCGTAGTATATCCATACACAATAGTCTTAGTACGCATAGATTCACTAAGGGTAACTAAGGATTCATACAGAGACGTATTTTGACCGGCTACAACGGTAATTTCACCAATGCCATTAACTTCATCTAAGTGTTTTAATGCCGTTTCTAGAGAACCCAATCCAAGGCCCCCACCCATAACGAGCACTTTTATGGGTTCCTCTAAGCTATATTCTTCAATAGCATCACGGAAGAAGGCACGACGCACTGGAATCCCTGATACATGGATACGTGAGGCATCGATACCAGACGATACCATTTCATCTACCATCGATTCAGTAGCTACATAGTATGTATCAATTTGTGGATATAGCCAAAATTGATGACTACTAAAGTCCGTCATGATAGCCACTAAAGGTACATCGATATGCCCTTGACGCTTTAAGATAGACGCTGCACCACATGGGAATGGATGAGTAAATACCATCACATCTGGCTGTTCTTGTTGCACCAACTTAAGCATGCGGCTTTTCAATAGGTATGATAATGCAGTTTGCAAAATCGTACCTCGTTTTTCCCCTTTTGATACGCGATAAATCATATCATATAGCATAGGAAATACGTCAATCATCTTGATATATGTGCCCTTGATCAAATGCTCTACAGACATGGTTTCTGTATCAAGAAAGTCTACATGCGTTATGGAAGCTTGTGGCTCTTTCTCTTTCCAATATTCTTCTATAGCTCTGGCGGCCTGCATATGTCCTGTCCCAATAGAAGCGGACACGATGAGAACCTTCCGTGATCTTTCGTTATTCATAGTACACCCTTTCTCTGTGCATTATACCATAAATAGACGAAAAAAAGAGACCTCGAAAGGTCTCTTTCCAATCCATTAAAGATTATTTTTTGCGTTTTTTAGCTTTTGCAGCGTTAACTTGTTCTTTCAAACCTTTACCAGCTTTGAATGCAGGGGATTTGGAAGCTGCGATTGTGATAGTTTTACCGTTTTGTGGGTTACGGCCTTCACGAGCTGCGCGTTCACGAACTTCGAATGTACCGAAGCCGATAACTTGTACTTTACCGCCAGCAGCTAATTCTTCAGCAACTGTGTCAAATACAGCTTTTACCGCTTTTTCAGCGTCTTTTTTAGTTAATTCAGTTTTTTGTGCAACACTTGCGATTAATTCTGTTTTGTTCATGACAGAACCTCCTTAAAAATACTATACCTAAGAAGCATGCAAACCTCTAGGCTACTTTTCCTGCACTTTAGCCTCCTCCCAAAAAGCATCCAGCTCAGCTAATGAAAAGTCTTCCCATGAGCGATCGCTTTGGTTAACACAAGCTTCTACATGTAAAAAACGCTGTCGGAACTTTGTGTTTGTGCGATTTAGTGCATTTTCACCGCTTATTTTATACCATCTTAATAGATTAATCAAGGAAAAAAGCACGTCTCCCGCTTCTTTTTCCATATTTTCTCTATCTTTTTGGGCAATAGCCTCCTTAAATTCATCCATTTCTTCCGAAACTTTCGCCCAAACCGGATCGAGCTCATCCCAGTCAAAACCTAGCTTTGCAGCCTTTTCTTGCAACTTATAAGCCGCCACTAAAGCAGGTAAACTTTTAGATACACCATCTAATACAGATTTTTGTATATTTTTCTTTTCTTGTGCCTTTAATTCGTCCCAACTGTATGATTTTTCATTATTTTCAGGGTCAAAAACATGGGGATGACGGCGAATCATCTTCTGAGTCACATCATTAATTACATCTTCTAATGTAAACTGACCAGCTTCTTCAGCCAATTGACTGTGAAAGACAACTTGTAATAATACATCACCTAGTTCTTCACGAAGATTATCCATATCTTTATTATCGATAGCATCTACTACTTCATAAGTTTCTTCAATGAAGTATCGACGCAATGATTCATGAGTCTGTTTTTGATCCCAAGGGCAACCATTAGGAGCTCGTAAGGCTTTTACTACATCTACTAATGGTTGTACCGATACAGACTTATCAGTATTGTTCTTCATATAGTTTAGCCTCCTCCTTATCTCGGCGAGCTTGTAAGCGCTTGCCTATAACAGGGAAATGATACATATCAGCTTTTACAACGGCCTTTGTTAACCATAAGGATAAACCATATACAAATACAGCCACAATAATAGCCGCTGCCACTGCACCACCATTGCCGAATAACTCTACGGTAGTCACATACACTACCTGTGTAGCACCGCCCATAGCCATGGCAGACACTACAATTTTTAATAGCTCTAATTTATCAAGTACAGATCCTACATATTTTTTAACAAATATATAGTTTATGAGTGCCGCAATGGCAAAATTCAAATTCGTTGCCCATGCAGCACCATTAATGCCTAACTCAATAGTACCGGTCAATTCATAGTCTAAGAAGGTCTTAGCCAGCAAACCAATAAAAATGGCTACCATAGGAATAACAGTTCTGCCTAGCCCTTGCAAGATGCCTGCTGTAATCTGTTGCCAACCTAAGAATATAATGCTTAAGCTAATAACAGCAATAACAGGACCTGCATGAGGCGTTGCATATATCAGTTTAGATATAGGTGTCGCCAATACACAGAGGCCGATACAGGCTGGAATAGTAAAGATATTTGCAATTTTAATGGCTGTCCCAGCGCGCTGTACAATACGATGTACATCACCTTGGGCATGCGCTTCCGATACAGCTGGTACAAGACTAGCTGCTAGAGATGTAGTCAAAATAATGGGCAACCCAATCAACGATGTAGCCATCCCTGTAAGATAGCCAAATTGTGTGGTCGCTTCATTGAGATAATACCCAATATCCATCAAACGCTTTGGCACGATGAATGTATCGATAAGGGATACCATAGGTAGCATAATATTGGCCATCGAAACAGGTATGGCCAAACTAAATAGTCGTTTCACTACAGAACTATTACTTTCACCAACAGCATTCGGATTCTGCTGTGCCAACATTTGAGCCCGTACACGACGTTGACGATAGTAAAAGTAAATTAATACGAGTAATCCCGCTAGTACGCCAGGGAATGTGGCAAAGGTTGCACCACCAGCCGCTAAGTGTAACCCTCTATCAATGAAGTAATAGGCTAAGCCCACCATAGAGGATACGCGGAAGATTTGTTCAAAGACTTGGCTAGTCCCAGTCGGAACCATGTATTGGAAGCCTTGGAAGTAACCTCTAAAACAACTCAAAATCGTAACGACAAAGATTGCTGGAGATAATAGCTGAATGGCAAGCAATGCACGAGGATCTGTAATAATATGAGAATCTATGAGCCACTGTGCACTACCGTATAAAGCAACACTAAATACAAGGCCTAACAGCGTTAATACCTTTAAAGATACGGAAAACACTTGTTGTACGCCACGCATATCATCATTAGCTAGCTTTTCCGCAATCATAATAGATATGGCCACAGGAATGCCTGCTGCGGAAATACTAACGATAATTTGATAAATCGGATAGGCCATCATATATAGGCCAATCCCTTCACCACCGAGAACACGTGCAATAAGGACTTTACTGAAAGCACCAATAACCTTAACGATAATCCCAGCCAAGGTTAAAATCATAGCGCCCTTTAAAAATCGATTCATAGGCCCTCCTTAGACGATGATTTCTGGCTAAGGGCCTTCATCACCGCTTCCGTAATGGTCAAAATAGAACCTTTCATGCCGTTAAGGCTCACATACAATATGGCTGGCTTGGAGTCTGCAAATTTCATCTTTTTCCATAAATCTTCTCGTACAGCCCCCATATCCCAGTCGGCCATTTTGGAATCGTCATGCCAATGAATGGTAAGCTGTTGATCTCTACGGACGATACTTTTAATACCAAGTAAACGTGCTTGCTCTTTAATTTGAGCAATACGCAATAATCGATCTACCGGATCTGTTGGGGTACCGAACCGGTCAATGAGTTCGTCTGTCATATCATCAAGCTGTTCTTTTGATTTAATATGTAACAATCGTTGGTATACAGAAATTTTACGAGCACTATCTTTGATATACGCATCGTCGATAAAGGCATCTACCTCTAAGTCGATGGCTGGATCAATGGAGACCTCGCGCTCTACCTCTTTATTTTGAGCCTTCGCAATAGCTTCTTCTAACATACTTACGTACATACCAAAGCCGACAGAGGCGATGTTGCCATGTTGCTGTGAACCTAAGAGATTACCAGCACCACGGATTTCTAAATCTCGCATCGCCAATTTAAAGCCAGCACCGAGCTCAGTGAACTCTTCAATAGCTTTCAAGCGCTTTTCTGCAGCCTCTGAAAGCATTTTGTCAGGTCGATACATAAAGTATGCATAGGCCCTTCTACGAGAACGCCCTACGCGTCCACGCATTTGATATAGCTGAGATAAACCTAATCGATCCGCATCATAAATGATAATGGTATTAGCATTAGGAATATCTAAGCCGGTTTCAATGATACTTGTAGACAATAATACGTCATAATGGCCTTCATAGAAATCCGTCATAATTTCTTCAATTTGACGGCCCGTCATCTGACCATGAGCAATAGCATAGCGTAAACCAGGTAATGCTGCTTCTAATAACTCACCCATATGATTAATTGATGCAACGCGGTTATATACGAAGTAAACTTGTCCGCCCCGTGCCAATTCTCGCTTGATGGCATCAGCAACGATGTTCATATCATATTCCACCACATAGGTCTGAACTGGTAATCGTTCCTCTGGTGGCGTGTTGATAACAGACATCTCCCGAACACCTACAAGCGACATATGTAAGGTCCGAGGAATTGGGGTTGCACTCAAGGTGAGCACATCAATATTACTAGCCCACTCTTTCCATTTTTCCTTTTGAGCTACCCCGAAGCGTTGTTCTTCATCCACTACGAGCATGCCTAAGTCTTTAAAGACTACTTTTTTATTAAGTAGTGAATGGGTTCCGATGAGAACATCGATAGAGCCATCCTCTACACCTTTTAGAACTTGTTTCTTCTCAGATGTACTGCGGAAACGATTGAGCACATCTACTTTGACCCCAAATGGAGCAAAACGATTCCAGAAGGTCTGGAAATGTTGCTGCGCAAGAACTGTGGTCGGTACGAGCACCGCAACCTGTTTGCCACTCATAACGGCCTTAAAGATGGCACGCATAGCCACTTCGGTTTTACCAAAGCCTACATCACCTGCTAGCAAGCGGTCCATAGGAACAGGTTTTTCCATGGATGCCTTGATTTCTGCTGTAGCCTGTAATTGGTCTTCCGTTTCTTCATAAGGGAAGGCATCTTCAAACTCTTGCTGCCATGGTTGATCTGGCAAAAATGCAAATCCTTCTGTAATTTCTCGTTGTGCATAGATTTCAACGAGCTTATCTGCCAAATCATCGATGGATTTTTTGGCCTTTGTAACAACCTTAGCCCAGTCACGGCCTCCCATTTTATGGATGCGCGGCACATCACCTTCATTGCCAATGTATTTTTGTAACTGATCTAGATTGTTTGCTGGTAGGAATAACTTATCCGTTCCGGCATAGGCGATTTCAATATAGTCCCGATGAATGCCTTCTGTTTCTATCGTTTTAAGGCCAATATACTTACCAATACCATGCATGCTATGAACTACATAGTCACCTGGTGTTAAGTCCGTAAAGTAATTGATTTCTTGGCCCTTTTTAGGCTTGTTACGAAGCTTACGTTTTTGTTGTCCGTAAATATTGCCTTCTACAACAACTACGAGATGGCTATTAGGTAATTCAAAACCATCGGTCAATAAACCTTGCAAAATAACGACCGTATTAGGTTTTGCAATCCATTCCGTACTATGAACAAAGGCAATCCCTTCACCTTCAAGAGCTCGTTCAATACCTTCTCGTCGTTGTTGGTTATTTAATACCAATACAACTTGATGATTGAGGCGATGCCATTGTTTAATTTCATCTGTTAGGAGTGGAATTTGACGCTCAAAGCTCGTCATCGTCTTACCTTGAATACCGATTGGATTAAATCCAGGTAGACCGATAGAGCGTTGTTGCATAAATGTGAAAGCTACTTGATTTGTAGCCTCTACAGTACGTTGTAATTCACTCCAGTCGCAATGATTTTTACGATGTGTAGGATCTTCCTTGAGGAACTTCTTTAATGCTTCCTGGATACGACCGGGCTCATCATAAATGAGAGTCCCATCTTTCACATAGGATAATAAAGTGCAATCTGCATCACTTTTACCAAGGAAGAAAGGTGTCACCGTATACGAATCAATCTGTTCAATAGAACGTTGGTTCTCAACAGAGAAGAACCGCAATGTATCGATTTCATCGCCAAAGAACTCAATTCGTATTGGATGTTCACTATTAACAGGATAAATATCTAGAATATCTCCACGCACGGCAAAATGACCACGTTGTTCCACCTGGTCTACACGTTCATATCCAATTATGACAAGCTGTTCAAGAGCTGTATCGCGTTCAATCGTATCATTCAAAGAAAAATGTAACGACTGGCCTTTTAAATATTGTGGAGATACTACATATTGTGTAACCTCTTCTGCATTCGCTATAACTACGGCAGGTTCTTGCCATGCTAGCAATGCTAAAGCACGCATTTGAGCACCTTGATCTTCAAGGCTACGAGCAGTCGTTGTAAACTCCACATTGTCAGTTATAGGAAATGATAGGACTGGGATATTAGGCCAGAAAAAGGCTAAATCTCGTTCCCACATCTCTTTATGGTCCTTATCATGGACTACGATAACCACGGGCTTTGTAAGACCTGTAGCAAAAGCTTGGTTTAAGAGGAAACTCTTTTGAGATCCACTTAGACCATATATGACTGACTTTCCTTTCCGCTGAAATGCGTTTAGCCCATCCACAAAGGATGGGTTCTGTGAAAGCAGCTTAGTTAATGTATTATCCATACTGCACCATATAGTATTCATGATTATTTAAATAAATAGTTCTAACTCATTTATTATAACATTTTTAGGCAAAAAAAATAGCACCTCAAAAGGTGCAATAAAGTTGGTGCGGGAGAAGGGACTTGAACCCCCACGCCGTAAGGCGCCAGATCCTAAGTCTGGTGCGTCTGCCAATTCCGCCACTCCCGCGTCTCAACTGAAATAATAATATCATGTATATAATTCATCGTCAATCATTTTTTTAGATTTAACTAAAAATTCATGTTGCCTCTAAAATATCTACTATATAACTAATTAAATATCTACTATATAACTAATTCTATTTTTTCTATTTTTCTTATTTTAACCTTACATATTGGTTATTATATAAATTGTAAAATGAAAAAGAGACTGACCCAGAATCCGAACTACTAGAATCCTGGGTCAGCCTCTTTTTTAGGATGATGATGAATAAATGCATGCCCTACATTTACCATAAAATATATTAACAGTCATAACACATGTCATGCTGGTAATACCAAGAAGGTATTATTCACCATAACCATGCCATCGACATTTAGGGCTTTCGAATACAATCTAACTCATAAATAATGAAGATTATATAGAACTAAAAAATCCTTTTTACGGGTACGTAAAAAGGAGCTACTAACTTCTCCTCCCTATCTCTCGTAGGTCAAATGGTGAATGTTGAATAGGCAGTTCTCCTGACTCGGCGTCATCGCTTATCTAGCCTTCCCAGTTTCCCAGTGACTTAATTTAGACTCGCTCGACCATACAGTGGCGGGACCGTGCTGGCATTTAACCAGCTTCTCTATTATGCTTTTCAGCACCTATTCCCAAATATGATGTTTTCTATGAGTTAATATTAACACCGCTATCGTATTAAGTCAATTTATTTTTGTAATTTTATTTACAATTTTACTGTACATTAATTTATACATATATAAACATGAGTTATACACTATTTGGATATCTTCACTGCTTTTACTTTTTCATTTCTTATTCATCTATTGCCATATATGATATTTTTAATTACAATATAAAGGTATCTAAAAATAGGAGGAATCTATGTATATCGGAGATTTCATTAAAGAATATCGGGAAGCCAATGGTGTGTCCATTGAAGACTTTGCCACAAAAGCAGGTTTAACAGTTACAGAAATTGAAGCCTTAGAAAATAACTTACAAGAAGATGGTACTGTAATACCAGTTGCGATGCGACAAATCAAAGGTATAGCAGCAGCTATGAGTGTGCCAATGCCTGTAGTTATGGCTCAAATTCCTTCCGATCAAGAATTAGTTGTCCATGTAGTCGCTGAGTCTGATCAGCCCCATGCAAAGTAATAAGGAGAATAAATGAAGCGTAGTTTATTAATTGCAGTAGCTTTCACAATCTTAGGCATCCTGCCATCTCAAGCAGTCAATATTGCTGACTTAGAGAATGCAAGAGGTTATGCCTACTTATATCGTATGAATGGTCAAAACTATTACGCAGAACAACGCGTTAAAGTTATCGCTGGTGAAGGTAATAAATTTGAAATTATCGGTCGCACCTATAGCCATCAAGGGGCTCAATATTATATGACAGAGTACATAAACCATTATTACTTTGATCAAGATGCCGATACCATTCAATGGGTCCAAGAACAACGTAATATTATCGATGCCCGTACAGGTAGAATATTACGTGAGGAAAAACGACCTAAAGCTAAATTGATTACTTTAAAACCAGATACTTATGGTTATATGCAAGCCATCTATTGGCGTGACCTTGCTGTTGCCGCTGGTCAGCTTAAATAAGCCAACGATAGATGAATTTCTAGTTTATAATAGTTTCTGTATAAAAATCTACATACAGCAAAGGACTCTACTCATAAGAATGTAGAGTCCTTTTATTATACAGTTAATAGAAATAGATAAAATAAAAAAGCACCACATTACTGTGATGCTTTAATTTGGTGACCCAGAAGGGATTCGAACCCCTGGCCTTTTGATTCGTAGTCAAACGCTCTATCCAGCTGAGCTACTGAGTCATGTACTTGGTACTCACTTATATTAACACAACGCTTAAATCTATGCAAGCATTTTTTTAATATTTTTTGAGTAATTTTATGGACATGCGGTCCGAAGACCGCAACCCAAATTTTGGCAGGGGCAGTAGGACTTGAACCCACAACCAACGGTTTTGGAGACCGCTACTCTACCAATTGAGCTATACCCCTATGTTCATCAAGCCGTGCTTGATACTTGATTAGTTTAACAAAAAATAGACTCTATGTCAAGAAACAAAGCGATTTAAAATAATGAAATAATAGTGAATTAAAAAGGAAAAAGAGCCCTTTTTCAAGGGCTCTTATGTCTACCTAACTTTTACCTTTATATATACGGGAGATGGTATATATAATTAGAGAGTTTTGTATATGTATTGTTTTGTTTATACACAGGGAGAGTATTGTTGTGTATTTAAGTGTTGTTTTATGTGTTGTATTGTTTTGTGTTGTGTTGTTTGTATTATTTGTAAAAGGGACAGGTAAAAGTTATTTGCAGTAGACCTCCATTTCCTTAGTTGATCTCAATCAACTATTGCTAGTATATAGATTCTATGTGAAAACATAGTGAAAGTTTTATGAGATATATATGAAACGAGTAAATTTTGGTACATATTTAAACATTAGAAATATAACTATAAAAGCAGTAATTACCTACACTTTTAGGTTTATATATATTTTTTAGATAAAACTATGCATGAATAGAATATGTAGTAGATAGTGATTATTAGAATTTATAATTAAAGCATCATTAATTACATAAAGATTATTAATTAGAAAATTTGATTAAAGAATATCTTATGTACTGTTTTGATCAATCAAGTATTATGTATAGATATAGCCATTAAAATAGTAATATTTGAGTTATACTGTCGTTTTATATCGCTAAGAAGTTTATATCTATTGAATAATACAACTAACATTTACGGATAAATATTTAAAGTTAAAAAATGAAGAATAATTTTATATTATAAATAAGTATGTATCGAGATATAGTGATACTTAAGTATTAAGCGATATATAATACTTAGAACGTAACCCTCAATATTTACATAATTTAGAGTTACTCAACGATCTTTTTGGTTCGGTAACATTGGCACGTTGTGCCGCGTTACCGTAAAGAAATAGTTTGCCGCCTACCACTAGCCGCGGCTTCCTATCACACTCGCCCATGGCGTTATATAATACAACAGTTTAATGTACAGCATACATTTTAGGGCTTCGTCGAACCTGATGCAATGGACGTATGCGTCGCATAGATCTAATTGCTTTTCGGTGGCCCTACTTGCTTCCTCACTGTGGATTTCCCTTCTCTGCTTCGCAGTTCGGTAAATCTTACGTTCGGAAGAAAGTGATGCAGTGAATCTGTCGTCGTTTCACTCCTCCATCTTCTACTGCCCTACTTTTCCCAACGCCGCCTCTATTGATGAATACACAAAGATGAAACTTGTACAACCTTGGCTGGAGACGGCTCTAGCAGGTATAAGAGCTGTGCTCGTTAGAGCATAAAATAGAGGGCCAACCCTTTAGGGTTGACCCTCTATTTCGTTAATCAGCGAATTCTTATGTACGGTTCTGCCCTCCAGGATACTGGGTGTTCGTCGCTGTGGATGGACTTATGTAGCTTCGCTACATGTCCATCTTACGCTCCGAACTAAGCGATGCAGTGAATCTGTCGTCATTTCATTCCTCCATCTTCTACTGCCCTGCTTACCAGGTACCCTGGGAGGATAGGAAGCCATACAACAAAAAAAAGACACACCCTCAGGTGTGCCTTTAGCTTAATCAGCGGCTTCCTATCCTCCCAGGCCGTCTCCAGCCAAGTACTTTCGGCGTTTATGAGCTTAACTACTGTGTTCGAGATGGGAACAGGTGGATCCTCATAGCCATCGCCACTGAATCTGTCAGAGTTTGTACTCTGAAAACCACATAGAAGTATATATATTTGTTGCACATTCTGCTTAATGTTTTTGTTTAAGTAAAGCCCTCGATCTATTAGTACCAGTCAGCTCCAAACCTCACGGCTCTTCCACACCTGGCCTATCAACCATGTCGTCTACATGGGATCT
>NZ_PPDD01000007.1 GCF_002959895.1 Veillonella infantium
AGATGTGTATAAGAGACATATACTATATCATATTTTTTTGATATAGTCAATTGCATAAAATTAATCATGCAAATTAGTTTAATTCATATTGCTTTTGATTACACTTATATGTAATCTATATTAAAATCATATAGGCTAAAATCATAAAAAACGAGGCCGAATCTTACGATTCGACCTCGTATGTGCTTTATAGTAGAGTAACCTATCCCCTATTATTTACCAGGGAAGAATGGCCATACCATTGGAATGATAATTAAGCTTACTACGAAGCAAACTAAAATCAATGGAACGCCGGCTTTTACATAGTCTGTAAATTTGTATTGACCAGGGCCAAGTACTAATGTATTTGGAGGTGTACCTACAGGTGTACCGAATGCACAAGATGCAGCAACGCCGATAGCCATCAATACAGCATGAGGGTCAGCGCCCATACCTTGAGCAATGGAGATACCGATAGGAGCCAATAATGCGCAAGATGCTGTGTTAGACATAAATTGAGTCATAACACAAGACAATGCGAATAATACTGCTGTTGCAAAGTAAGGGCTAGGGTCAGAACCCATAACACCGATTACTGCATTAGCAATCATTTTGCCTGCACCAGATTGATCAAGTGCAGTTGCTACTGGCATCATACCAGCGAATAAGAAGATTGTTACCCAGTCAATAGATGTGTAAGCTTGTTTTTCGTTCAAGCAACCAGTTAATACGCAAAGCATTGCGCCAATAACTGCAACCATGCTCAATGGTAAGTTGATACCATAACCTTTTAGGAAGTCACCTAAAATCATAGCAATGATTACGCCTAAAAGAATAAGACCAGAGTATAATTGTTTCTTAGGATCGTTAGAAATATCTTCAGCAGCTACTTCTTGTTCAACGTCGCCAGCATCTTGAATTTCATGTTTAGGTAGTAAATGTTTACCAATAAGCATCATGAATGCGATAGTAGCAACAGTCAAAGGAATACCAATCCAAGCAAATTCGAAGAAACCAAATGGTTGTTCACCAAATTTAGTTAATGTACCACTTACGATAATATTTGGAGGTGTACCAACCATTGTAATGATACCACCAATACCTGCAGCAAATGCTAAAGGCATCAATTGACGAGAAGCAGGAATCTTCGCAACAGCACAGATACCTACAACTACTGGAAGTAATGCAGCTGTTGTACCAGTGTTGGACAAGAATGCAGACATAGTTGCAGTAACAACCATGATGGCAAACATTAAACCATTTTCGCTAGTACCTGCATGAGATACTACTGTTTCCCCAATTTTTTGAGCTAAACCAGTGTAGAACAATGCAGCACCAACAACGAACATACCAGCGAACAACACAACTGTACTATCAGATAAACCAGAGAATACAACCTTAGGAGTAATAATACCCATAAGGCCAAGTGTAATAGCGCCGCCTAAAGAAGTAATAGCTAGAGGAATAATTTCCGTAACAAATAAAACAGCCATGACTGCGAGGACGATTAAGGTTTGTTCTGCAGTACCCATACATCATCATCTCCCTTCAGAGAAATGCACTGATATTGTTATAAGAGGTATAAAATATAACCTACGATACCAATGGCGGAAGCCATCAAAAAAGTGATCCCATATCCCTCTCTTGTTTTAGGATACCCAAAGAATAAGGTTTCACCTAAAAATCCTCGGCGATTAAACCAAGTATATTTAGTTCTGCGTTGAAACCATTTAGCTTTGCCTTCAACACCGATAATCAGTGCCGTAATAAAAAATACAATAAATGCCCAGATAAAACAAATCAGTATTTTTAATTCTACAGATAACAAGTGACCACCTCTACTAAATTTAAAGCACTAGAAGGTTATTGTGTGAATTCTTGTATCACCTAATGACCGATCTGAAAAGCATTTATTGCAAATATACCCTATTTATGCATGAATACATAGATTTAAAGGGTTTTTATATTCACCAATAGGTGTACCTAATTAGGCACACCTTGGTGAATAATTATTAAATTACTAATGGTTAGACAACATAGCAAGCATTGTACCTGCTGCTACTGCTGTACCGATAACGCCAGCTACGTTTGGACCCATAGCATGCATGAGCAAGAAGTTAGCTGGGTTAGCTTTCGCACCTACAACTTGAGATACGCGAGCCGCCATTGGAACCGCGGATACACCAGCAGAACCAATAAGTGGATTTGTTTTACCACCATCTACTAAGCTCATCAATTTACCGAATAATACGCCACCAGCAGTACCACCGATGAATGCAACCAAACCTAAGCAAATGATAAGGAGTGTTTGCACGCTTAAGAAGTGTTCCGCACTCATTGTTAAACCAGTACCAGTTGCTAAGAAGATAGTAACAGTATTGATCAACGCATTTTGAGATGTATCGGACAAACGATCAGTTACGCCAGATTCACGGAACAAGTTACCTAACATCAACATACCTAAAAGGGATGTAATGGAAGGAAGCAATAAGGAAATGAAGATCGTAGAAATAATTGGGAATACGATTTTTTCAAAACGTGTAACTTCACGCAATTGTTCCATAACAATTTCGCGTTCTTTTTGCGTAGTGAATAATTTCATTACAGGTGGTTGAATCAATGGTACCAAGGACATATAGGAATATGCGGCAACCGCGATAGCACCTAATAAATGAGGAGCTAGCTTAGTAGCTAAGTAAATGGATGTAGGACCGTCAGCACCACCGATGATACCGATAGCAGCTGCTTCTTGAGCTGTAAAGCCAAGCATCATTGCGCCACCTAAAGCAACGAATACGCCGATTTGAGCAGCAGCACCTAAAAGCAATGTTTTAGGATTAGCAATGAGTGGACCAAAGTCAGTCATTGCACCTACACCAAGGAAAATTAAAGGTGGGAAGATTTCTTGAGAGATACCTGCACTAATAAGAGCCATAACGCCTTCTTCGAAGCCATTACGAGGAATATTAGCAAGTACACAACCAAACGCAATCGGACCCAACAATAATGGTTCAAACTCTTTAGCAAATGCCAAGTACAATAGGATCAAACCTACAAGAATCATAATAGCATTGCCTGTTGTAAATGCGAGGAACCCGCTATCAGTTATAACGGATTGAATCGCAACAGCAAAAGCCTCCATATGCGTTCCCCTTTCACAAATATAAAATTGTTATACGACGCGGACTAGCCGCGTCATACACAACTTGGTATTAACCAAGAACAACCATGTCATCGCCAGTGGATACAGTTTGGTTAGCAGCTACGCGAACTTCTGCAACTACAGCATCATGAGGAGCTGCGATTTCGTTTTGCATTTTCATAGCTTCAAGAATCAACAAAGTTTCGCCTTTTTTAACTGCTTGACCAGCGGATACTGCTACAGATAAGATTTTACCAGGCATTGGAGCTTTTACAGTTTCAGCACCTGCTGGAACTGGTGCTGCTGCTGCAGCTGGAGCTGGAGCTGGTGCAGGAGCTGCTTTAGGAGCTGCTGCTGGAGCTGCTTTAGGAGCCGCTGCAGGAGCTGCTGCTTTTACTTCATTAACTTCTACATCATATGCTGTGCCATTTACTGTAACGTTGAATTTTTTCATTTTAAATTCCTCCAAAATGTGTATGTCTACACAATACTTATAAATTTCTTTTACACATATAAATTAGATAATCTATTGAATTATCAAATTAGCCTATAATCTTATCGATTACCACGCAAACGGCCTTCCATTTTCCAATTATAGCTTACGATTGGACGGATATGCGCGATTTGATCAGCGGAATAACCCATTGCCGCTAATGCACCAACGATTACTGCTACTACATCTTGAGATGGAGCTTTACCGTTAGTTGTTGTAGCATTGCTCATTACAAATGCCTCCTAAAATTTTATTAACCTCTACCGCTTAAACGACCTTCCAAGCGCCATTTAGCGCTGGTTGCTGTAGGTCGAATAGATGCAATTTGTTCAGATGAATACCCCATCGCCACAATGGCACCTACGATAGCTGCTACTACTTCATCCTCATTTTGAGCAGATGCACTTGGTGCAGCCACTGGAGTAGCTGCTGGAGCCGCAACAGGTGCACTTGCTGGTACTTCTTTTTTCTTCTTAGTAGGGTCAATCAAATGAACAATTGTCATTAAAACACCTAAAAGAATCAACACAACAAATACAACTGTCATATTAATGGCCATGATTAACCAAGGATTGGTAGTAACTGCTTGTCCTTCCATAATCATTCCCCTTTCTAAAAAATTAGTAAAGAAAGGTATCTCCCAAATTCGATGTTCTTGTTATCGAAACGAATTATAATGGAATATTACCATGTTTCTTTGGAGCACGGTTTTCGCGTTTGCTTGCAAGCATTGCCAAAGCGTTGATAACTGCTGGACGAGTTTGTTTTGGTTCGATTACAACGTCTACGAAGCCACGTTCTGCAGCTTTGTATGGAGTTGCGAACTCTTCTACGTATTTAGCTGTTTTAGCATCTTTATCTTCGTCTTTCTTGAAGATAATGTTAGCTGCACCAGCAGGACCCATTACAGCGATTTCGGATGTAGGCCAAGCGTATACTTGGTCAGCGCCCAAATCTTGGGAACACATAGCGAGGTAAGAACCGCCGTATGCTTTACGAGTGATAACAGTAATTTTTGGTACTGTAGCTTCAGAGTAAGCATACAACATTTTAGCACCATGACGAATGATACCGCCCCATTCTTGATTTGTGCCAGGCAAGAAACCAGGAACGTCAACAAAGTTAACGATTGGAATATTGAAAGCATCACAGAAACGGATGAAACGGGAAGATTTGTCGGATGCATTGATGTCCAAGCAACCAGCCATTACTTTTGGTTGGTTAGCAATGATACCAACGGATTGACCGTCAAAACGTGCGAAACAAGTAATAATATTTGTAGCATAGAATGGTTGTACTTCATAGTATTCACCATTATCTACAGTAGCTGCGATAACATCTTTCATGTCGTATGGCATGTTACTGTTATCAGGCAACAAGCTGTTCAAGCCTTCGTCTTCGCGAGTTGGATCATCGCCAGTATCTACTAATGGAGCATCTTCCATATTATTGGATGGCAAGAAGCCTAATAAGTAGCGAATTTGAGCGATGCAATCATCTTCATCTTCAGCTGCAAAGTGAGCAACACCAGACACAGAGTTGTGAGCCATTGCGCCACCAAGGTCTTCAGCTGTTACTTCTTCACCAGTTACAGATTTGATAACTGCAGGACCAGTGATGAACATTTGAGATGTGTTTTTAACCATGTAGATGAAGTCAGTTAATGCTGGAGAATATACAGCACCACCTGCACATGGGCCCATGATTACGGAAATTTGTGGAATAACGCCAGATGCATTTGTATTTTCAAAGAAAATTTTACCGTAACCAGCAAGCGCATCTACTGCTTCTTGAATACGAGCACCGCCGGAATCATTGATACCAACGATAGGAGCACCCATTTTCATTGCTAAACGTTGTACTTTAACAATTTTAGCAGCATGCATTTCACCAAGAGAACCACCTTCTACAGTGAAGTCTTGTGCAAATGCATATACTAAACGACCGTCAATAGTACCATAACCAGTTACTACACCTTCGCCTGGTAATTCTTTCTTTTCTTGACCGAAGTTAACACAACGATGTTTAACAAATTGATCAAGTTCAACGAAAGAGTTATCATCGAATAATTTAGCCAAACGTTCACGAGCAGTCATTTTGCCTTGAGCATGTTGTTTCTCAACGCGTTTTTCACCGCCACCAGCTTTAACTTTAGCTAGTTTTTCGTGCAATAACTCGATTTTTTCTTGCACTGTTGCCATTATAGCACCTCCAAATAAAACTTGTTACAGTATCATTTTATTTCATAAATAATTAAAGTTCAAGCATGCATACATATTTAATATATAACTAGTGATTATATGAATATGTATATCTATTACTCATACATAATGATGTGAATTGGATACTGTATTATTTCATACGTTGACATAATTCAAGCAATACGCCACCTGTTGCTTTTGGATGTAAGAAAGCAATAGAGGAACCGCCTGCACCGTAACGAGGTTTTTCGTCAATCATACGAACGCCTTTAGCCATCAAATCAGCAATAGCATTTTCAATATTATCAACGCGCAATGCAACGTGTTGGATACCATCACGACCGCCATTTTTTTCGATGAATTTACCGATAGGGCCATCTGGAGTTGTAGTTTCTAAGAATTCAAGTTCAGCATCGCCACATGGGAAGAAGGATACTTTTACTTTTTGTTCTTCAACCACTTCATCTTCTGGAAGATGTTGAATACCCAATGCATTTTTATAGAATTCTTTAGTTGCTGCTAAATCATTAACACCAATACCGATGTGATCCACTTGTAATACTTTAAAAGCCATTTCGATTATCTCCTTTTCAAGGCTAAATCTCTAATGCTATGTAGTCGCCGTCTACTTTAGCACGCTTGTCATTACGCCGTTAACAACTGTGTATGGATCGCTTTCGCGTTCGTTAACAGCTGCCACTTGGCTATTAAATTCGTCGCTTGTAACAATTTTATCAGCTACATAACGACCAATTTGTTCATTAATCATTGCGATGATTTCATCACGAGTACGTTCTGCCCGACGAGATTCCAATTCACCAGAATCTTCAAGATACTCAAAATGTTCATCTAAAGCGTCGATGAGTTCATCTACGCCTTGGTCCTTGCTAGCAATTGTGCGCTTAATTGGTGGGCGCCATTTTACTTCACGAGAGTCTAGGTCAAGCATCATTTCAATTTCTACATTCAAACGATCACAACCATCTCGGTCAGCTTTATTGATAGCAAATACATCGCCAATTTCAAGAATACCTGCTTTGATAGCTTGGATATCATCACCGAGACCAGGAACAAGTACAACCAGTGTAGTATCTGCATTTTTAACGATATCTACTTCGGATTGACCTACACCTACTGTTTCAATGATTACTAAATCCATGCCAAAGGCATCCATGAGTTTTACAACGTCTGCAGTCTTTTTAGATAAACCACCAAGACTACCACGCGTGCCCATGCTTCGAATAAATACATTTTCATTTAATGTCAAATCATTCATTCGAATACGGTCCCCCAAGATAGCACCACCAGAGAATGGGCTTGTTGGGTCGATGGCAACGATGCCGATTTTTTTACCTTGATCTAGATAATGTTTAACAACTTTATCAGTCAAAGTACTTTTACCAGCACCAGGGGCCCCAGTAATACCGAGAATACGTGCATTCCCTGTTTTAGGGTAAATAGCCTTCATAATATCAATGGCATTTTCATACTCGTTTTCTACAGCTGTTATGGACCGTGCTAAGGCTAGTCGGGAACCTTCAAAAAGTTCTTTAACTAAATCCACTCGCCTCACCACCTATCTTAAAATATGGGAATAGAGGGGAGACAACTATTCAGTTGAACCCCTCTCTTGCCCAATTAATTATTTAACGTTTTCGTTGATGAATTTAACGATATCGCCAGTTGGTGTACCAGGTGTGAATACTGCTGCTACGCCAGCTGCTTTCAAGCCAGGGATATCAGCGTCAGGAATAACGCCACCACCGATTACAAGTACATCGCCCATGCCTTTTTCTTTCAAAAGTTCAACAATTTTAGGGAACAATGTGTTATGAGCACCGGAAAGAAGGGATAATGCAACTACATTAACGTCTTCAGAAAGAGCTGCTTCTACGATTTGTTCTGGAGTTTGACGAAGACCAGTGTAGATTACTTCGAAACCAGCATCGCGAAGTGCGCGTGCTACTACTTTTGCACCACGGTCATGACCATCAAGACCTGGTTTTGCTACGATTACTCTAATACGTTTTTCTGCCATGATTAATTACCTCCGAAATTAGCCGATATTATAATGTGGAATGAGCTTCGTATTCACCGAATACTTCGCGCAATACATTACAAATTTCACCCAAAGTAGCATATGTTTTAACTGCATCAAGAATTAATGGCATCAAGTTAACGTTTTCATCAGCTGCACCAGCTTTAAGAGCTGCTAATGCTTTATCAACTGCTGCTTGATCGCGGTTAGCGCGAACTGCTTGAGTTTTCTTGGATTGGTTAACACCAACGGAAGCATCTACGCGAAGTAAGTCTTTTGGAGCTTCTTCTTCAACTTGGAATTTGTTTACGCCAACGATTGTGCGCAAGCCAGATTCAACTTCCATTTGCCATTTGTAAGCGGATTCTTGAATTTCTTTTTGGATGTAGCCTTTTTCGATTGCTACTACAGCGCCGCCCATTTCATCAATTTTCTTGATGTATGCCATAGCTTCGTCATAGATAGCGTTAGTCATAGCTTCTACATAGTAGGAACCGCCCAATGGGTCAACTACGTCAGCCAAACCAGATTCGTAAGCCACGATTTGTTGTGTACGAAGAGCTACTTGTACAGATGCTTCTGTAGGAAGAGCCAACGCTTCGTCACGGGAGTTTGTATGTAAGGATTGAGTACCGCCCATTACAGCAGCTGCAGTTTGAAGAGCAACACGAACGATGTTGTTATCAACTTGTTGTGCAGTCAACATGGAACCAGCTGTTTGAGTATGTACACGAAGCATCATGGATTTTGGTTTTTTAGCACCAAAACGTTCTTTCATGATTGTTGCCCATAAACGGCGGGATGCACGGAATTTAGCAACTTCTTCAAGTACGTTGTTATGAGCATTCCAGAAGAAGGAAAGACGACCAGCGAATGTATCAACATCAAGACCAGCTTTCAAAGCTGCTTCTACGTATGCGATACCATCAGCAATTGTGAATGCGATTTCTTGAGCTGCTGTGGAACCTGCTTCACGGATGTGGTAACCGGAGATGGAAATTGTGTTCCATTTTGGAACGTTTTGAGAACAATATTCGAAGATATTAGTGATCAAACGCATGGATGGTTTTGGTGGGAAAATGTAAGTACCACGAGCTGCGTATTCTTTCAAAATATCATTTTGAATTGTACCTTTCAATTCTGTGGAAGGTACGCCTTGTTTTTCAGCTACTGCGATGTACATTGCCAACAAAACGGATGCTGGAGCGTTGATTGTCATGGATGTGGATACTTTACCAAGATCGATGCCGTCGAACAAGATTTCCATATCTGCCAAGGAGTCAATCGCTACACCTACTTTACCAACTTCGCCTTCTGCAACTGCATCGTCGGAGTCATAACCAATTTGTGTAGGTAAGTCGAATGCACAGGAAAGACCAGTTGCACCAGACTCGATTAGGTAGCGGTAACGTTTGTTAGATTCTTCTGCTGTAGCGAAGCCTGCATACATACGCATTGTCCAGAAACGACCACGGTACATAGTAGGTTGTACGCCACGAGTATAAGGGAATTCGCCAGGCATACCCAAATCACGTTCATAGTCAAAACCTTCGATATCAACTGGTGTATATACACGGTTGTATTTTAAATTTTGACGTTCTGGAGTTTTTGCACTTTTTTCGTCACAAAGTTTGTTGTACTCAGCAATTTGGGCTTTTAAGTTTTCGTAAGCCATGTTTTCATCATCCTCCTAAAAAAACAGGTTATTTTTTCATGCTTCCAGTTTCTGTGAAGCGTTTATGCCAAGAAAGAGCTTCATCAAGCAACATAGGTGTATGGGCATTCTTTGTTGCAGCTAATGCTTTTTCTAGGTATTCAGTTAACATAGGTTTGTAGTCTGGGTGAGCACATTTTTCAATGATCAAACGAGCTCTTTCCACTGGGCTCAAACCACGGCAGTCAGCAACACCTTGTTCTGTACAGAAAATCATAGTGTCATGTTCTGGGTGATCCACATGAGATACATATGGAACGATAGAACTGATGTCGCCATTTTTAGCAACGGAGTTAGTGCAGAAAATAGTGAGATAAGCACTACGTGCAAAGTCACCAGAACCACCAACACCATTCATCATTTTGCTACCCATAATATGAGTAGAGTTTACATTGCCAAAAATATCAAATTCGATAGCGGTATTCATGGCAATGACACCAATACGGCGAGCAATACCAGGGTTGTTGGAAATTTCTTGTGGGCGAAGAATGATTTTTTTACGATATTCATCAATATTCGCATAGAAACGTTTCAACCCATCTGGAGAAGGACTTAATGCAGTACCGGAACATACAGTTACTTTACCAGCATCGATCAAGTCGAACATACCATCTTGGATTACTTCTGTATAGATGGACAAATCTGTGAATGGGCCTTTAGCAAGACCACTGATTACCGCATTTGCTACGGAACCTACACCAGATTGTAATGGAAGCAAGTTTTTAGGTAAACGACCTTCTGCAATTTCTTGTTCGAAGAATTTGATAAGGTGTTGACTCATTGCTTTTGCATCATCATCGATAGGTGCCAAAGGTCTTGTTGTATCAGGAACATCACAAGGTACTACTGCAACAATTTTACTTGGGTCACAAGGAATTGCTTCAGTACCAATACGATCACCAGGTGTTTCCAATGGAATTGGTTTACGATGTGGTGGATCGAGTGGTTCATAGATATCATGCATACCTACCAAGGAAAGTGGTTGGGATACGTTTACTTCTACGATAACCTTTTTAGCTTGACTAACAAATGTTGGAGAGTTACCAACAGATGTTGTAGGTACTAAAGAGCCATCTTCGTTGATTTGACAAACTTCTACGATAGCTACGTCTAAATCGCCAAAGAAGCCATAGCGAACATTTTGTGCCATTGTGCTTAAATGCATATCAATGTATTTAACAGCACCGCTATTTAAGGCTTTACGTGTATCCCCATTTGTTTGATATGGGAAACGACGATTGATACCGTTAGCACGAGTTAACGCGCCATCAGCTTCATCACCTACGGAAGCACCTGTCCACAAATCAATTTTGAATGGTTCTTTTTCCATTCTTTCTGCCAATGCCAATGGCACTGCTTTTGCATAACCAGATGGAGTAAAGCCGGAAATACCAACTTTATCGTTAGGGTTAATCAAAAGAGCTGCATCATAAGCAGTGACAATTTTACCTTGGAGGGCCGCACATTTAACGCGGTCTTTGATGTCTATCACCATTACCATCTCCTTTAAGAGTAACATTGTATAAACGACAGTTTGATCTCTTGGTCGTTCCTTAAACCGACTTCATCGTAGTCCACATCCAACGTATTGTCAACTTATATGACTAAAATGTATTTTTCATCACACTTTATGGGTGCATTATGATTAAAATGCATAGATTTTCATATATTCACATAAGTTTTATTCACATCGCTATAACTCACAGGAATTATCGATTTATGGCATATATTGATGTTTTTCAATTAAATCGAACTCTCTCTATACAATATATAGACCCTTTTCAATATAAAACAACATCTCATATACAAGAACTAGACCATACACCTCCCTATAAAGATACAATGATATACAAAAAACCGGCTTTCAAATGCCAACGATAATGTTCAATTATGTCTAACATTAGAAAACCGGTTATACTACTTAATACGTACCTACCCAAGGTATGTATTAATTATACCATATTATGAAATTATATATCTACCATAAAACATGCTAATTATACAAGATATGACAATTATGCAGATTTATCAGCAGACAGTTGAACTTTTACAAAGGCCCCTACCCAACCAAACAATTGCCAAAATACGATGGTTACTTGATGACTATATAGCTCAAAATCGGATAAGCCACTAAATAAAACACCTATAGCTAACGCACCTACACCAACTTGTGCAGCTTGGCGGAATATATCCCCTTCAAGTCTTATAGATGTAATAACATGACCAATAATAACTGCTAGGAATGATATCAATCCTGGGATGCCTGATTCAGCTAATATATTGAGATACAAATTATGGGCATGATACATCAAGACGTGAGGTCCTTGAATATAATAGTTATAATCTGGATATACTAAGTAAAATGTATTCCACCCAATACCAAAGATAGGATTTTCACGTACGATATACATGGTACTATCCCATAAAGCCCATCGAAGATCAGCTGATGTATCATGGCCTTGGAATATAGACCACAACCTTGAAGCTATTTCACCATCATAAAAATATAAAATTATTGGCACTGCTAATAAAGATAAGAATAATCTTCGTTCCACAAAGATTGCCCAATACAAAATCATCGCTCCAAAGCTAATCCAAATTCCCCTAGAATAGGTTAGTAGCATCGTTAAGAATAATATAATACCTATAACGAGCATCGTAACGACTTCGCGGGTACGATTTTCTTTCATATATACCAAGATATAGCTGATACATACGCTGAGCACCATCAATAGATAGGCTCCCAACAAATTAGGATTTTGTAAGGTGGAAGACATGCGTCGCATCAATTTTGGGAACTGTGCTGCATCTACCCACTCTTTTATATGGATATTAGGAACAAATACATATTGATAAGCACCTATGATACACACTAGAACTGCAGTACCTAGCAAGGCACGAAGAAAATAATTCCACTGCTTAGGGGTTTGAATGTATGTGCGAACGAGATAATACATTCCACCGCTAGCCACGATTTGATAAAACCAACTTTGGATAGACCAATCCCAATTCTCTGACACCAGTGAAGATATTCCTGTCCATACCACAAAGATCATAACGGACCAGGATAAATAACCCGTTGGTAAGCTCAATGACTTACTAGATATCAAATCATATAAAGCAAGCCCTATCGCTAGCCACAGAAGTACATCCCCCACCATAGGTTGTAATGGCATAGCAACTACAACACCATAAATTAATCGTTCAATATAGAACGTAATTCTCTTCTGATTAGGAATAAGTGAGAGTTCCATAGGCTCACCTTAATGACTCATCTCATGGTAAAACCACTGACGAGCATCTCCTAAAATATATAAGGAACCACAAACGGCGATAATATCACTAGACTTTGTATGTTTGTAGGCTAAGGCTAACGCCTCTTCAATAGAATCAGCTGTTTGTGCTATAGCTTTTGGAACGATGTGACGTATTTTCTCAACCAAAACCTCTGGCACTTCAGTTCTATCTGTTGGAGCTGGTACAACTAGAACCGTATCGCCTGCCTTAACAACTTCGCGGATAATAGCATCTTGATTTTTATCTTTAAGAATTGCCATCACAATCGTTTTTGGAGTGTCCTTAAATAATTCAGCATAGGTCATACTGAAAGATTCAGCACCTGCCGCATTATGAGCACCATCAAAGATAAAGGTGCGATCCAAGTCTCGTTTAACTTCAAATCGACCTGCCCACGTAGTGCGAGCAAATCCTTCACGCATCGTTTCTTCACTGATGTTAGTATCTTCTTTCATCAGTAACCGTACAGCCATTAATGCACACGCAAGATTGACAGATTGGTGAATGCCTGCCATTGTCGTAAACAACATTGCAGGAGCGGCATCATTAGTACTAACCGTAATCATTTGGCCACCAGTTACAGCACTACGGCTATCTATACCAAAGTCTTTATTGAAAGCATATACTTTAGCATGCTTCTCTTTAGCTACCTCTTCAATAATACGAAGCGGTGCATCCTGTGCAGCCGTTACAACAGGAACTTTAGATTTAATAATCCCTGCCTTATGACGCGCAATTTCCTCAACAGTATCACCACAATACGCTTGATGGTCTATTGTTACATTGGTAATAACCGATACCTTTGGTGTCACGATATTAGTAGAATCTAGTAATCCACCTAAACCAACTTCCACCACCGCATAGTCCACATCTTGTTCTTTGAAGAACAAAAAGGCAGCAGCCGTCAAAATTTCAAATTGCGTTGGCGCTTCTATGCCGTTAGTAATGATAGTATCAACTGCCACTTTTACACGACTAATTAGATTACCGAAGGCTTCCTCTGTTATATTTCCATCATTGATTTGAATTCGCTCCGTATAGGATTGAAGGTGAGGCGATGTAAATCGCCCCACCCGTAGTCCACTTGTAAACAGTGCGTAGGAAATATATGAGGTAACCGAGCCCTTACCATTCGTGCCTGTAACATGAACAATCTTATAGTCTTCTTGTGGATTCCCAAGGGCTTCCATAAGCGCTGTAATTCGTTCAAGGCCAGGCTTAATACCGAATGAAGATGCCTGTTCTAAATAGGCTAAGGCCTCTTGATATGTCATATAAACCTCCTATTATAAGGTTTCAAGGAACGCTTCACGTTCCAATAACGCTTGTTGTTTTTGTTTATATTCTTCTAACTTTTCTTTTTCTTTTGCTACTACAGCTTCTGGAGCTTTTGCGAGGAAGCCTTGGTTAGACAATTTGCCTTCCAAACGGGAAATTTCTTTTTCCATTTGGATTTTTTCCTTTGCAATACGCTCTCTTTCTTTTTCACCGTCGATCAAGTCTTTAAGTAAGAGATATACTTCCATACCATTTACAACTGTTACAGTCGCATTTTCTGGTTTTGGATCATCGGCACCAAGAATTGTTACCTTCTCAGCCCAAGCTAATGTAACGAAGTAATCGCTATGATCTGCTACAGTTTGAGCTAATGCTTCATCTGTTGGTGCTACGATAACCTCAGCTTTTTTACCTAAAGGCACATTCATTTCAGCACGCATGTTACGAATACCTTTGATGGCATCCATCATAACTTCCATTTGACGAGCTGCACTTTCAAGATTATCAAACTTTAATGCTTCAGGCCATTTTGCAACAACGATGCTATCCCCTTCATGAGGTAAATGTTGCCAAATATGTTCTGTTACGAACGGCATAAATGGATGTAACAATTCAAGCATGTGACGCAAGATTGTTACAAGTAAATATTGAACTGTACGACGATCACGTTCATTACCATCGTTGTATAAACGAGGTTTAGCTAACTCAATATACCAGTCACAGTATGTGTTCCAAATGAAATCATATACAGAACTTGCAGCTTCACCCAACTCGAATTTATCGAGATTAGACGTTACACTTTGTACTGTTTCGTTATATTTTTGAACAATCCATTGGTCTGCTAATGTCAAATCATCTGCAGTTGGAACGAAGCTTTCATCATAATTTGTAAGATTCATCAATACAAATTTGGATGCATTCCAAATCTTATTGGCAAAGTTACGATTAGCCTCAACACGTTCCATATAGAAGCGCATATCATTACCTGGTGTGTTACCAGTAACAAGAGTAAAGCGCAATGCATCGGCACCATATTGGTCGATAACTTCAAGAGGATTAATACCATTGCCCAAGGATTTACTCATTTTACGACCTTGGCTATCACGAACAAGACCATGAATAAATACATGTTTAAATGGAATTTCATGTTCGAACTCAAGAGCCATAAAGATCATACGAGCAACCCAGAAGAAGATGATATCGTAGCCAGTTACAAGAACACTTGTTGGATACCATTGTTTAAGCTCAGGAGTTTGCTCAGGCCACCCCATTGTAGCAAATGGCCACAAGCCAGAACTGAACCATGTATCAAGAACGTCTGGATCTTGTGTAACATGACCGTGGCAATGAGGACATTCCGTAATATCGTCACGACTAACGATTGTTTCGCCGCATTCATCGCAGTACCATGCAGGAATACGATGGCCCCACCACAATTGACGGGAAATAGTCCAGTCGCGGATGTTTTCAAGCCAGTTTACATAAGTTTTTGTAAAACGTTCAGGAACAAACTCTACTTCGTGATCTTTAACAACCTTAAGAGCTGGCTCTGCTAATGGTTTCATATCTACGAACCATTGTTTAGATACCATTGGCTCAATAATTGTGTTACAACGAGAACAATGACCTACTGCATGGTCATGATCATCGATTTTTTCAAGTAAGCCTAGTTCTTTGAGTTCAGCTACAACTTGTTTACGAGCTTCTTCACGAGTCATGCCATTGAACTTGCCAGCACCTTCATTCATTGTGGCATCATTGTTCATAACAACGATGGATTCCAAATTATGACGTTGGCCCATTTCAAAGTCATTAGGGTCATGAGCAGGCGTAATTTTTACACAGCCTGTACCGAAGCTAGCATCTACATAATCATCGGCAATTACAGGAATTTCGCGATTAACAAATGGTAAAATTAATGTTTTGCCGATGAGGTCTTTATAACGATCATCATCAGGATTTACTGCTACTGCTACGTCACCGAACATTGTTTCTGGACGTGTGGTAGCAACAACTACGAAACGATTATCCTCACCTTTTACAGGATATTTAATATGCCATAAGTGGCCATGTTCGTCTTCATGTTCAACTTCAACATCAGATAAAGCAGTAGCACAACGAGGGCACCAGTTGATGATGCGTTCACCGCGATAGATTAAGCCTTTTTCATAAAGCTTTACGAACACTTCACGCACTGCATGATAGTACCCTTCATCTAATGTAAAGCGTTCGCGAGACCAGTCACAAGATGCGCCTAAGCTACGAATTTGTTTTACAATAGTATCGCCGTATTCTTTTTTCCATTCCCATACGCGTTCTACGAATTTCTCACGACCTAAATCATAGCGAGATTTGCCTTCTTCTTTAGCGAGCATTTCTTCTACTTTAATTTGTGTAGCAATACCAGCATGGTCAGTACCTGGCATCCACAATACATTGTAGCCTTGCATGCGTTTGAAACGAATAAGGATATCTTGCAATGTATTATCTAAAGCATGGCCCATGTGCAACATACCAGTTACATTAGGAGGCGGCAACACGATACTAAATGGTTCTTTATTAGTGTCTACTTCTTCGTGAAAGTATCCTTGGTTTTCCCAATATGAATACCATTTCCCTTCTATTTCACCGGGGTTATAAGTGGTTAAATTTTCGTAGGTTTTCATCGTTCCTCCTAAATAAACTCCTTAGCGCTTCATAATCTTAGCCAATACAAATAGGCTCGTTTCATATAGCAATATCATAGGCAATGCAATCATCGTTTGAGAGAACATATCCGGTGTTGGTGAAATGACAGCACCTATGATAAAGGATATAAGAATAAATATCTTACGTTTCGTTTTTAAAAAACGTGATGTAATTAAGTTGAAATATCCCAAGATGATTAAAATCAACGGCAACTCAAAGATAAATCCAAAGGGTAGAACAAAGGACAATACAAAGTCCATGTACTGACCAATGGAAAATAACGGTTGTAATTCGTCTGTAGCAAAGCCCATAAAAAACTTAACGGCTGCCGGTAGTACAAGGAAATAAGAAAATACAATACCTATGCCAAATAGACCTATTGCAACTGGTAAAATCCAGTTAGATAGCTGCTTTTCTCGCACCGTAAGGGCGGGCTTAACAAATAGCCAAATCTGATGCAATATAATAGGCGCCCCTATAATAAGACCACCTACAATAGACACCTTCATATATGTAAAGAAGGCTTCAGTTGGTTTCATATAATAGAGCTTACCAGCTGGTTTTAGGAGTATTTCCAATAAAAAGTCTACATAATAATAAGAAATACAAGTTCCTATAACAACTGCAACAGCCATTATAATTAGACGCTTTCGCAATTCAGATAGATGTCCCACAAGGGATAGTTCCCTAGCTTCGTCCATCATTTTCTGTTCCATTTCAGTATAAATCGGTTCTTCTTCCGGTTCCTCAGGAACGCGTTGATTTGCCACCTTATACCGTTCTTGCTCAGCCTTTAACTCTGCTTCGCGACGTTTTTGACGAACTACACTATCAAAAGAAGGTTTTTGTATGGGATATTCGAAGTCCGGTTTTGGTTCGAATGGTTCCATATTATACCTTTCTATCAGCTAAATTTTCTACTGCCATCACAAGGAATTCCTTGCCTGGGAAATCACGTACAGCATCGAGCGCTGCCAAAGCATCCTTGCAATATTGATCAGCTACAGCTAATGTATTATCAATACCGCCTTGAGCGATAACATAGTCGATAATAGCCTGCTCATCGCCGCCATTATTCAAGGCTTTAATATCCTCAAGCAATTTATCTTTATTATCATCATTAACGATACTTAACAACGGATATGTCAATAAACCTTCGCGAAGATCATTCCCCACGGGTTTACCAGTCGTCGCTGTTGTTTCACGATAATCCATAATATCATCAGTAATTTGGAATGCCATGCCCAGAGCATGACCATATTTTTTCAACTCAACGATTTCAGATTCGCTCCAGCCCCCTAATAGGCCACCAAGTTCCATACAGCCTTCCATAAAGTCAGCTGTTTTCTTTTGGGTCTTAGTCATATAGCGCTCAATCCCTTGATCGATGCGATACACATCTTCCATCTGCATAAACTCGCCTTCCACAAGGCAAGTAATGATATGAGAAAAAATCTGCAAATATTTCATATTAGGCATTTCAGATACAATTTGGAATGCTTTAGCAAACAAGTAATCACCACTAAGAATAGCTACCTTATTTCCTTTATGCATATGTATCGTTTCTTCGCCTCGACGAATCTCTGCTTGATCTAACACATCATCGTGAATCAAAGTCGCTAAATGAAGCATCTCTACGGCTTCAGCAATTCTAATACGCTGACGTTCTACAGATGTACCTGCATTAGCAATCAATAAACATAATTGCGCGCGCAAGCGCTTGCCACCTGCAGCAGATAATGGTCGAATCAGTGCATTAAAGTCTTCTGCACCTGTATTAAAAGATGATGCAAGAGACTCTTCCACACCCTCTAAATCTAGAGCAATGCGTTCCATAATCTCTAATTCATTGGTTTGACTCATGCTTCATCTCCTACTAGAACTTTATTGATGCGTTGTTGTAAAAGTTCACGTCCCGTGTGTTTTAAGGAGCTATATAAAATAGGCGGTGTATTCGTTGGATACATTTCCTTAATTTTAGCCAAGTTCGCAGACTTCTCTTTAGCCGTTAGTTTGTCAGCTTTAGTAACTACAATTTGTAATGGTACACCAGCTTCAACGAGCCAATCATAGGCCACCTTATCGATAGGCATCTCTGGATGACGGCCATCGATAAGTAAGCACAACAACATCAATCGTTCAGAATGTAAAATATAATCGGCAATAAAGGAAGACCACAAGTTGCGGTTTCCCTTATTTGTCTTTGCAAAACCATAACCAGGAAGGTCTACGAGAAACCAGTTATATCTGCGTTCCTCTGTTTCAGAAATATCCTCTTTTGATTCAATATCAAAGTAGTTAATTGTCTTAGTCTTACCTGGTTGGCCACTAACGAGAGCCAACCCACGATAATTACACAACGAGTTAATCAACGAAGATTTGCCCACATTAGAGCGCCCGATGAAGGCTATTTCCACAGTATCCCCTTCAGGATATTGATCAGCCTTAACACAGGAAGTATTATATTTTGCTGCTATAATACGAGGCCCCTTCGGTTCTTTTCGTGTATATTGTGGTTTTGGGCCCATTTGTTTAGTGGATTTTTTCTTTTTTTGCATTACACAAGTGCCTTTGCTAATACTTCATCCATTGTCTTAACTGGCGTAATAATGAGACCGTCTTTTACAATATCAGGTAATTCTGCAATATCCTTTTCATTACCTTTAGGAATCAATACTTCTTTAATACCATTAGACAAGGCTGCTAATAACTTTTCTTTTAAACCGCCGATTGGTAGTACACGGCCACGCAATGTAATTTCACCAGTCATGGCAATATCAGAACGAACCTTGCGATTTGTTAAAATAGATACCATAGCCAATGTCATCGTAATACCTGCGGAAGGGCCATCCTTAGGTGTTGCACCTTCTGGCAAGTGAACGTGTATATCGAGTTTCTTATAGAAATCATCTTCAATTTTTAAGGCTTTTGCATTGTGGCGAATATAGCTCATTGCAGCTTGACCAGACTCTTGCATAACCTTACCTAAGCTACCCGTTAATGCAAGTTTACCTGTACCGTTCATAGTTGTTGCTTCGCATGGCAATACAACGCCACCTACAGAAGTCCAAGCTAGACCATTTACATAGCCAATTTGCGGTTTCTTTTCGCGCTCTTGGTCAACAAAAATTGGTGCACCCAAGAATTCGGGAAGATTTTTTGTCGTTACTTTCGGTGCATCCCCACCTTCTTCAACGACTTTATAAGCAATCTTACGACAAATCTTAGCAATCGTTTTTTCTAAGGTACGAACACCCGCTTCACGAGTATATTCGGAAACTACCTTTTTCAACACTGCATCAGATAATTTAACCTTGTAATCTTCAAGGCCATTTTTCTTGATTTGTTTAGGTACTAAATAGCGCTTAGCAATTTCTAATTTTTCTTGTTCCATATAGCTAGATAATTCGATAATTTCCATACGATCTAACAATGGACCTGGAATATTGGATGCAACATTAGCCGTTGTAATCCAGAATACTTCGGAGAAATCAAATGGTACTTCAATGAAGTGATCACTAAATGTGCTATTTTGTTCAGGGTCCAATACCTCTAACAATGCAGAGGATGGATCGCCTTTATAATCAGATGCAAGTTTATCAATTTCATCCAATAAGAATACAGGGTTCTTAGTGCCTACATTCTTGAGGCCTTGAATCATACGACCAGGCAATGCACCAATATACGTACGGCGATGGCCACGAATTTCAGCTTCATCACGTACACCACCTAAAGATGCACGGATGAACTTACGGTTCATTGCTTTAGCTATAGACGTAGCCAAGGATGTTTTACCAACACCTGGTGGTCCAACTAAGCAAAGAATGGAGCCACTATTCTTACCAGTTAACTTACGAACAGCTAAGAATTCAAGGATGCGTTTCTTAACCTTTTCAAGGCCATAATGATCAGCCTCAAGCATATCATGAGCCTCTTTAATATCTAAGCGATCCTCAGTCAATTCGTTCCAAGGTAACGCTAACACCCAATCTAGGTAATTGCGCAAAATAGTTGCTTCTGGCATCAATTGAGGCATGCGACTATAACGAGAGATTTCTTTATCGATACGTTCATGTACATCTTCGCTAAGGTTGAGTGCTTTCAATTTAACACGTAACTCTTCTGCTTCTTCCTCTGGATCTCCTTTGTCACCCAACTCATCGTGGATAACTCGGATTTTTTCACGCAAGAAATATTCTTTTTGCGCTTTTTCCATAGATTGACGAACTTGATTATTAATAGAATTTTCCAAATCAGAAATTTGTAATTCCATATTCAAGATGCCTACGATCATATTTAAACGACGAGCTACGGATAACTCTTCAAGTAACTCTTGGCGTTTAGTATTATTAATAGGCAACAAGAACGCAACTTGGTCAGCTAATTCACAAGGGTCACGTAATTCCATAACCCGTGTTACGCCTTCATCGGTAACAGATTTGGCCTCTTCAGCCCATTCGCCAAACTTAGATTGCACTAAACGACGATAGGCTTCTAACTCAACATCGTCTTCAAATTCGGAGGCTACACGCTCGTAGTCCCCTACATAGTACGGATCCATACTTGTTATATTCATTACGCGAATACGTGTAATGCCCTCTACAAGAACACGTACAATACCACCTGGCAAGCGTAACATTTGCTTAATTTTTACTAATGTACCCATTTGGGCTAAGTCATGAACAGTTGGCGAATCAACAGCATCATCCTTTTGGCTGACAACTGCTAAAATGCGATCCTCGTTCATTGCGGCTTCTACCGCTTTAATGGATTTGTCTCGACCGATATCGAGGTGAATCACGATATTCGGGTATACAACCATGCCTCTAAGGGGTACGGTTGGAATCCCAATTTCGAGTAAATTCATACTTCCTCCAGGTATTTATATTATGAAAAGAAACTCATTCCTACACAGAAATGAGTTTCTTCGAATTACGATTTCAACTGGATGTCTTGGTCTGCCTCATTTTTGAGTATAGGTTCACCTGTGCTCAACACGGATTCACGATTAACTATGCACTTAGTTACTTCCGGCATGGAAGGAACTTCAAACATAACGCGTTTCATCACCTTTTCAATGATAGCACGCAAACCACGAGCACCTGTTTTTCGCTGTAATGCTTCATCAGCGATTTCTTCTAATGCATCTTCAGTGAAAGTTAATTCTACACCATCAAGGGATAGAATTTTTTCATATTGTTTTGTTAATGCATTTTTAGGCTTTGTCAAAATTTGGATCAATGCATCTCTATCCAATTGATCTAATGTTACCATTACTGGCAAACGACCAATGAACTCAGGGATTAAGCCAAACTTCAATAAATCTTCAGGTACAACATCCTTCAAGATAGCCGATATATTACGTTCTTCTTTACGTTGTACATCTGCACCAAAACCAAGGGTTTTCTTAGCGGTACGCTTAGTAATAACCTTGTCCATACCATCAAATGCACCACCACAAATAAAGAGAATATTTGTAGTGTCAATTTGAAGCATTTCTTGATTTGGATGCTTTCTACCACCTTGAGGCGGAACAGAAGCTACGGTACCTTCTAAGATTTTAAGTAATGCTTGTTGTACGCCTTCACCAGACACATCACGTGTAATGGAAGGGTTCTCAGACTTACGTGCAATCTTATCAATTTCATCGATATAAATAATGCCACGTTCAGCCCGAGCTATATCATAATCTGCAGCTTGGATAATTTTGAGCAAGATATTTTCCACATCTTCCCCTACATAACCAGCTTCAGTTAAGCTTGTAGCATCTGCAATAGCAAATGGTACTTCTAGCATTTTCGCTAAGGTTTGAGCCAATAGTGTTTTACCACTACCAGTAGGACCAATGAATAAAACATTAGCCTTTTGTAATTCTACATCATCAACTACATTATCTGTTTGTAAACGTTTGTAGTGATTATATACAGCCACAGCTAAAGAGATTTTAGCATCATCTTGACCAATAACATATTCGTCAAGATGAGCTTTAATTTCTCTCGGCGTTGGCAATTCTTTTAAGTTGAAGTCGTCCGTCTCTACGTCACCTAACTCATCAGCAATAATACGTTCACATACTTCAACGCATTCATCACAAATATATACGTTAGGACCCGCTACTAATTTGCGGACTTCTTCGCTTGTGCGTCCACAAAAACTGCAGCGCATAGTGTCTTTATCTTTTGCCAATGGGCGCCTCCATTACTTGCTTTCTACAGGTTCTCTTGTGAGCACCTCATCAATTAAGCCGTATTCAACGGCATCCTGAGCACTCATGAAGTTATCGCGATCTGTATCGCGAGCTACTACTTCAATATCTTGTCCACTGCGAGAAGCTAAGATACCATTTAATTCTTCACGCATACGAAGAATCTCACGGGCATGGATTTCAATTTCAGATGCTTGCCCTTGAACACCACCTAATGGTTGGTGAATCATAACGCGTGCATGAGGCAACGCATAACGTTTGCCCTTGGCACCTGCTGTTAAAAGCACTGCCCCCATGCTTGCTGCAGAGCCTACACAAATGGTAGACACATCTGGTTTAATATATTGCATAGTATCATAAATAGCCATGCCGGCAGTTACAACACCACCGGGGCTATTAATGTACAAATGGATATCCTTATCAGGATCCTCTGCTTCTAGGAATAACATTTGCGCAATAACCGCATTTGCTACATTATCATCAATAGGTCCACCTAGGAAGATAATGCGGTCCTTTAACAAGCGAGAGTAAATATCATAGGAACGCTCACCGCGTTCACTTTGTTCAACTACGATTGGTACATACATATATTCACCTTTTCATGTACCTAGTTGAGCAAACTATTATTTAGCCGCTTCAGCGCCTTTTGCATTATCAATAATGAATCGAGCTGCTTTTTTGCGAGCTACAGAGCCTGCCAACATAGCTACACGACCTTCTTTTGCAATAATATCCCAAACTTCTTTAGGATCTGCCCCAAAGTTTTGAGCCATAATGAAGATTTCACGGTTCATATCATCTGGAGTTACTTCGATACCTTCAGCAGTTGCGATAGCGTCTAATACTAAATCAGCGCGTACGTTTTCAGCTGCGGAATCTTTGTATTCAGAACGTAAATCTTCGATAGTTTTGTTGGAGAATTTCAAGTAGTCATCAAGTTTCAAGCCACGGCCTTCCATGTTCATAGCCAATTCTTGAATCATTTGTTCTACACGATCTTCAATCATTACTTCTGGGATGTCTACAGTTGCATTTTTAACAGCTGTTTGAATCAAGTCAGCATTGTAAGTATCGATTGCGCGACGGGAAGCTTCTTCTTCCATTTTAGCGCGAAGATCTTTTTTCAATTCTTCAATAGTTTCGTAAGAGCTTGCTTCTTTTGCGAACTCGTCGTTCAATTCAGGCAACTCTTTACGTTTGATATCATGAATATGAGTTTTGAATTCTGCTTCTTTACCAGCAAGTTCTGCTACGAAGTAGTCTTCAGGGAATGTTACTTTTACAGTTACATCATCGCCAGCTTTAGCGCCGATCAATTGATCTTCGAAGCCAGGAATGAAGCTACCAGAACCGATTTGCAATGGGTAGGATTTACCTTCACCACCATCGAATGGTTTGCCATCAACGGAACCAGCGAAGTCGATTACTGCGAAGTCGTCTTTTTGAATTGTAGCGCCTTCTTCAGCAACAACCATTTTTGCTTGTTGTTCACGGATGTTGTTCAATTGTTCTTCGATTTGTTCATCAGTTACTGTAGCATCTTGTTTTTCAGCTTCTAAGCCTTTGTAGTCGCCAAGTTTAACTTCAGGGCGTTTAGTTACAGTAGCTTTGAAAATCAAGTCTTTACCTTCTTCGAATTGTTCGCGTTCGATTTCTGGTTCAGATACAGGAACGATATCGTTTTCACGAAGTGCAGCACTGTAGTTTTGGCTAGCCAATACTTCGAATGCTTCTTCCATGATAGCGTCTTTGCCGAAGTTCATTTCCAAAATACGGCGAGGCGCATGACCTTTACGGAAGCCAGGAATGTTTACTTGACTTGCAATGCGTTTTACAGCTTGCTTAATGCCTTTATCTACTTCTGCTGCAGGTACTTCAATAGTTAACGTTACTACGTGTTGATCAACAGGATTTACAGTTGCTTTCATTTAAAATATGTCCTCCTCAAAGGGCAATACGCCCAAATTTCTGTAGTATATTATGCACTCCTAATAATAACATAAATGCAAAGTCAATGCAATTCTTCTCAATTTACACTAAAAGACCACCCCGAAATGGGTGGTCTTTCTATGTTCTACATAATTATGCGAATTAGTTATCTTTAGCAATCAATTTGATAATGTCACGACGAGACAAGATACCAATCAAATGGTAGTCCTTATCTACAACAGGAACATTTTTCAAATGTTGATCAAGCATAACAGATACAATTTCCTCTACATCTTTATCCGGTGTAGTTGTAATGACTTCGTCAGTCATCAACTCATGAACGTGAGATGCTAACAATTTTTTGAATTGCGCATTATATTCGCCAATGCCATTGTAATAAATACTAGCGCCCAACACATTTACATAGTGAGGTACATGAGGGCGAACTTTTTTATAAAGCAAATCACCTTCAGAAATAATACCTAATAATTTATTGTTGTCATCCACTACGGAAACAGCTGTTAAATTATATTTTACCAATAAGTCAGCCACATCAGAAATCGGCGCATCCTTGCCAACAGTAACAGGGTATTTATTCATTACTTCTTGAATTTTCATAGTGAATTCCTCCTTACAAATACATCTTGCTTTATTATACTATTCGACATAGCATAATAAAACTCCTTTTTTATAAGAATATTATATAAATAATTTATAAGTCTATTACCAATGATATGGTTCGTTACGATTAATCTTAGAGGCTCTATAAATTTGTTCTACTAGTAATAAGCGTACCATTTGATGGGTAAAGGTCATTGGACTAAAGGATAATTTATAATTCACTGACCTACGTAGTTCATCACTTACGCCAAAAGCACCGCCAACGATAAACGCCATATCACTAATGCCATCCACCTCTAATTTTGCTACGGTCTTTGCCAAGTCTTCCGAGGACATCGTTTTACCGTACACATCGAGTAACACTGTATAAGCATTCTTAGGAACATTTTTTAATAATCGTTCCCCCTCTTCTATAACGACTTGTTTTCGATCTGCATCACTCGGCTTATCTCCAATTTTACTTTCATTTAGTTCAGTAATGGTAATGCCGCCATATGGTCGCATACGCTTTACAAATTCTGCTACCCCATCACGTAAATAAGCATCCTTTAGTTTGCCAATACAAATTACATAAAATCTCATACTCTACCTCTTTATTGATTGCATAGACACAATTTCATTAGGCTGACCATGTTGTAATTTCATTTCCGGCCCAATACGTACGCCACCATCTACGAGCATTTTCCCAATTGTTTGAGTAACAAGGACGGCATTATTATTATTTTCAGAGCGATGAGCTAAAATAACTTGCATAAAGTCAGGCCGCTTCATCATAAGCAAGGTTTGAGCGGCCATTTCATTACTTAAATGGCCTTCATCACTGGCCACCCGTTGTTTTAAAAATGGTTGATACGGTCCAAAACGCAACATATGAGGATCGTAATTAGCCTCTAGCACTAACAACGTACTATCATCGATTCTATGTAATATATCATCAGAAATGATACCCGTATCGGTCACGACTGTAGCCTTGTCTTTTCCAGAAAATACATTTATTCCGATTGGATCTGCTGCATCATGACTCACTGCAAAAGGTTCTACAATGAGATTCCCCAAGGTCAAACTCCCTTTGGTCAGTTCAATTAATTGATTCTTTGGTACGACGAGCTTGTCTTGTATTTCACGCCACGTCCCCTGTTTCGTGTACACAGGAATATCAAATCGTTTCAACAGTTGTTGCAGTCCTGCAATATGATCACTATGCTCATGACTGATAAATATGCCCTCTACCTGTGCCATATCGATATGCAATTCTTTTAATCCATTTACGATGCGCCGACAGCTAATGCCTACATCGTGCAATATGACGGAGTTCCCTTTTTTTATTACTGTACAATTGCCCTTGCTACCACTAGCAAGGACATGGACCTCCAACGGTGAGGATTCACTCATCAAAACACTCCATATACTTAATCATAATTCTTTACATATTTTTGTGAAAGTCAGTGACTTAGTTATTCGATATAACTATCGTATTAAGTTATATAACCCTAAACTATCATGACTTACTTTCAGATAAGTCAGCCAAACGCTCTACAAAGTAAGCCATATTTGACTCTATGTCCGGACCTCTACGGAACATATCGCCCCCAACGAGGAACATTGTATCATTACCGTATAACTTAACTAGTTCATTAAGACGAGCATCTGTTACACCACCACCTGGTGCTGGACACGCAGCCTTCATCAAGGCCATCGGTTGTTTAATATAGTTGGATATCCGCTTACACTGTTCCTCAGTGAAAGTAAAACGACCGCCATAGGATACAAAAATCGGCATATCTGCACCAAAGATACGAGGCAACAAGCCTAATTGTAGATAATCAGCTATACCAGATGTGCCAGGACTTACAAATCCACCTGAATAAGCGGGATGATGAATAATGGGCAATCCTAATTTTTCATCACTAGCCAGTTTATGTAGCCAACCAAACCCAACTAGTCCTGAGGCCACCATAAGGGCCGTTGCGCCAGCTTCCTTAGCAAAATAAGCACGTTCTATTACGTCTGTACCATCGCCAGACACATTAGCTGCATATAAGGTATGTGTGCCGTGTTTATCATTCATTTCGCGCACTATAGCAGCACATCGCTTTACCCGATCTTTAAATTGAGAGAATGACTGATTAGAAATACCATGGTCATCCTTAATGACATCTGCCCCACCACGTGTATAAGCACCACACATACGAGCTAGCTCTTCATTAGGTGTCCCCATAGGTTTTACAACGGCTTGAATCATAGGACGCGTTGGTGTTTCCACTAGTTGGCGAATCCCATGCAAACCAAAACGTGGTCCTTTAAACACATCGTAAAGAGTTGGGCATAATTCAACATCCACCACCCAAATATGAGGTTGTAAGGACGAGTTTCCAAAGACAACATTTAAAAATTGCGTTGCTTCTAAGGCAGTAGTATCTACAAGATATGAAATACGAGCCACATAATAGCGAGATATATCAATTACAGCATTTGGCATGACACCAACATTAACATATGCAGAATCTTGTTCCATCGGTTCAAGAGATTCTAATCGACCAGTAATAGTTCCTTTAATATATGGATCTGTAACAAACTCATAAGGAAACTCTATGGTTTGTTCTACTTGAACAGCCCACGCAATAGCTTTTGCCTCTTCATATGAACTTGCTTCTATTCGATACGTAACTATAAATCGCTCGTCTTTCATAATGCGTCTCCTTTGCAATAATATTATTTAATTATATACCAAAGTAGTGCTTCATTCCATACAAAAAAGGCCTCACTCTAAAACTAGAGCGAGGCCTTTTTGAAAGAGTGATAACATGTATATAGATTTTTTACCTATACGAACAAGGTTTCTACCGTGAGAGACAATACATGTAATCATATGAGAATTAATTGACTTAACTATATCTTATTGATAGAAATGTTTAGGATAACCTTTGAATCGTGTGAAGTGACGATACTTACGTGCTGCACGGTTAGGTTCGTTAACAGTTTTGTAACCAAAGCCATTGAATACTACATTCAATAAAACGGCTACAATACTACCAGCTGTGATACCAGATTTCAAAAGAATTTGTGCCCAAGCTGGGAAGTGTGCATAGATTTGAGGTGCTGCCAACGGAATCATGGATACCCCAATACTAATTGCTACAAGCATTAAGTTATAGTTGCCATCGAAGCTAACTTTACCAAGGGAACGAATACCACTGGCAATAATCATACCAAACATAGCAATCCCTGCACCACCTAATACTGCATTAGGGATACTAGCTACAACAGCTGCTAATTTAGGGAAAAGACCTAATAAAATCAAAATTACACCGGATGCTGCTACAACGAAGCGGCTTTTTACGCGTGTTACAGCGATAAGGCCTACGTTTTGAGCGAATGCTGTGTAAGGGAAACTATTAAGCACACCACCGATAAGAGTGGATAAGCCATCGGCACGAAGCACTGCAGCTAACTCTTTTTGACCGATAGGTTTATCTACGATTTCACCAACAGCAATACTATCACCAGTTGTTTCTACCATAACTACAAGCATTACAATGATCATAGAGATGATAGAAGCAAAATCAAAGGTTGGAAGGCCAAAGTAGAACGGTGTTACAACGGAAACCCATTGAGAACGACCTACTTCAGAGAAGTCTGTAATACCACAAATCATAGCAAGAGCAGTACCGAGGATAAGACCTACCAAGATAGCCAGATTACCTAGGAACCCTTTACCAAATCGATATGTTAAAATAACGAGAATAAATGTAGCTACACCAAGAGCTATGTATAGTGGATCGCCGAAGTTTTTGTTACCTACGCCCCCACCCATCCAGTTAACTGCTACTGGCATCAAGTTGATACCGATAATAGTAATGATGGTACCTGTTACTACAGGTGGGAATAAACGGATTAAGCGACTAAAGAATGGTGCTACCAAGAATGTAAATATACCAGCCACGATAATAGCACCATAAATCGTATTAATATCATGCTGTTGGCCAATCAGAATCATCGGCCCTACAGAAGCAAATGTTACACCTTGAATAAGAGGAATACGACCACCAACAGGACCAAAACCTAATGTTTGTATCAATGTGGCTACACCACATGTGAACAAATCGGCTGTGATCAAACGAATTAAATCCTCAATTGGCAAATGCATGGCTTGCGCAATAATGATTGGTACCGCTACGGCACCAGCATACATGGCCAACACGTGCTGTAAACCATAAGCAAATAATTGCGGGATTGGCAGCATACCATCTACATGGTTGACACCAGATACACCTTTACTCATAAGAATCACCTCATATCTTACGTTTTAGTTACTAGTAAATAATATAGTCATACTATCGTACTTGATAGAGTTTAAAAATCTCATAGACTTCACGTGGGAACCTTGATGGCCAGGGGCTAATGCCCCTAACCACTAAGCAAATATTCTATTTTTTATAACCTGTATGTTGAATCGGCAAGGACCTACGTGGTTCTCCGTCGATACGACGATACGCATTTGCAATGGCTGGTGCAATTGGGATACTGGAGATTTCACCAATACCTTTAGCGCCGTATGCATATTGTTCAGGTGTCCCTTTTTCAATAAGACTTACTTGAATTGGTGGACATTGTGTAGCTCTAAGAAGACCTAGAGTACCATATTTAGCTGTTACATAACCATCTTTATAAGGGAAGTCTTCTGTAACCGCATAGCCCATACCCATGATGGCACCACCTTCAGCTTGACCAGAGCAAGATTGAGGATTAACTACACGACCTACATCGTATGCTACATGTAGTTCAGCAATTTTATTATCTTCCCCAATTCTAGCTACACATGCACCATAACCATAAGCAACATGATTTTTTGGATGTGGTTTATCAGCGTTGAATGGATCTGTTTCACCAAGGAATTCTTCATAAATCTCTACACCATTCAATTCTTCTAAGGTCTTAGTTTCTAACATTTCTTTCAAGCGAAGACTTGCTTTACGCGTTGCTTCACCAGTGAACACTGTTTGACGAGATGCAGTAGTTGTACCAGAGTCTGGAGTGCGTACTGTATCAGGGCGCTCTACAAATACTTTATCAGCTGTTAAACCAGTTGTTTCACATAGTACTTGAGTAGCCATAGTAGCCATACCTTGACCGATACAAGCTGCGCCAGTACGGATACGAACTTTACCATCCCGTACTTCTAAGATAACGCGACCAGTATCAGGTAAGCCTACACCGATACCACTGTTTTTCAAACATACTGCAAGGCCTGTGCGGTCAGATGCATAGTATGCATCTTTTACGGCTTCTAAACATTCTGCTAATGCAGTTTCTTCAGAGCAAATTTGACCATTTGGTAAAGAATCACCAGGACGAACAACGTTTTTATAACGGAATTCCCATGGATCCATACCTACCAATGCAGCTAATTCATCAATATTTTGTTCTTGACCAAAGATAGTTTGTGTTACACCGAACCCACGGAATGCACCACCAGGAACAGTATTTGTGTAAACACAAACGCCATCAAAGGCAAAGTTATCAAATTTGTAAGGACCACAAGAGTGTGTACCAGCACGTTGAAGTACTGGACCACCTAAGGATGCATAGGCACCACAGTTAGATACGATGTTTACCTTACTTGCCACCAAGTTGCCTTCTGCATCACAAGCAGTAGTAATATCCATTTCCATCGCATGGCGCTTAGGGTGAATATTAAGGCTTTCTTGACGGGAGAAGAGAACCTTAGTTGGTTTACCTGTAAGCCAAGCTACAAGAGATGCATGATGTTGTACACTCATGTCCTCTTTACCACCAAAGCCGCCACCTACGAGCATACTATGAACTTTTACAGATTCCTCAGGAATGCCAAGCATACGAGATACTTCATGGCGATCATCATAAACATTTTGGCTACCGGAATGTAAATGAATTACATCGCCTTCACGATATGCCACAGCACATTCAGGCTCCATGAACGCATGGTCTGTTTGAGGTGTGGAATAGTGATTTGTTACTACAAATGCAGCCTCTGCAATAGCCTTATCTACATCGCCGCGAGATAATGTTTGACGAGACAATACATTTCCGTTTGGATGTAGCTGAGGTGCATCTGGTTTCAATGCTTCTAATGGGTCTACTACAGGCTCTAACTCAGTATAATCAACTTCAACGAGAGCAAGAACTTCATCTAAGTATTTTTTCTCAGTTGTCGCTACTAGTGCAATAGCATCACCGACATAACGAGTGATATCGCCTTCTGCAATGAGCACATCCCAGTCTGGTACCAAGTGACCAGTCTTATTGAATGGAACATCTTTAGCAGTTAAAGCCGTTACACATTTAGGATGTGCAAGTGCTTTAGAAACATCAACGCGATCAACTCTAGCGCGAGGATATTTAGAGCGCAATGCTTTAGCATAAATCATGCCATCCATATGTATATCATCAGCGTATTGTCCAGTACCTAGTGCTTTTTCCTCTGCATCTACACGGTGTAAACGAGCACCTACATTACCAGTTGTATCCTTTTCAGGAACTGGTAAGTTCTCACGGAACATTTTTGCTGCCAGCATAATGCCTTCTTCAATTTTTACATAGCCTGTACAACGACAAATGTTGCCTAAAATAGCTTTTTTTACATCATCAGGTGTAGGGTCATTATTTTCATCAATCAAAACTTTTGCACTAATAATCATACCTGGGATACAGAAACCACACTGCACCGCTCCGCATTCACCAAAAGCATAGGTGTATACCGCTTTTTCCCGTTCAGACAGTCCCTCAATTGTTACAACCGATTTACCATCTAATTGGGATAATTTAGTTACACAAGCCTTTGCTTTTTTTCCGTCTATAATTACTGTACACGTACCACAAGCACCAGCACTACAGC
Source organism: Veillonella infantium (assembly GCF_002959895.1). GTDB lineage: Bacteria > Bacillota > Negativicutes > Veillonellales > Veillonellaceae > Veillonella > Veillonella infantium. Next base: position 32,460 of record NZ_PPDD01000007.1, read on the forward strand.
CTTCTTTAGTGCCCGTCAATTTCAAATCAGCTCTCAAGAAATCAATTAAACGTTGATCCTCTTGAACCTCATGTTGGGTGCCATTCACTTGAAAGCGGTACATATATAGCCCTCCTTTCATTAAGGAATACATTCACCAAGATATGATTCTGTTAAGGATCCATCTTGTACCACATGGTGACCTCTAAGGATTACATCTCGAACTTTACCTGTTACAGATATGCCCTCATAAGGTATATAGTCTGCCTTTGTATGGGCGGATTCTTTCGAAAGCACATGCTCAATGCGCTTATCAACAATTGTAATATCCCCATCGCTACCAACGGCTAACGTGCCCTTCTTAGGATACATACCGTAAAGCTTTGCAGGATTTTCACTAACTAATTTCATAAAATCTACAGCGCTCATATTGCATTGATTTACCAATACATCATAAGCTACGATTCCTCGTTCCTCAGCACCTGGAATACCACCAGGTATACGAGTAAAATCATATCGACTTTTTAGTTTTTGATCATCAAAAGTAAAGCTACAATGATCAGACCCAATCGTTTGGAATATACCGTTTACTAAGGCATCCTTTAATTCCATTTGATCCTGAATTGTTCTCAGAGGTGGGCTCATCACATATTTAACACCTTCAAAATCAGGTAAGTTATATCGTGATTCATCGAGTACTAAATATTGTGGACATGTTTCACAAGTCACTTTATGCCCTAAGTTTCGTTCCCGAACAACCTCTTCTAGGCCCTCTTTAGAACTTATATGAACAATATGTACAGGATAGTCTAATGCAGCACCGATTGTACTAAAGCGCTTAATCGCTTCCGATTCAATCATGGCAGGTCTTGTGAGTGGATGATTGCTTACATCTAGTTCACCACGTTTACGTTTATCAGCTACGAGCGCATCAATAAGATCACCATTTTCACAGTGTGCTCCAACGAGAGCTCCTGTAGGTTTGATTGCCTCTATAGCATCATAAATTTCTCGATCTGTTAAACGGAAGCCATACGCTAAATACACTTTAAAAGATGATACACCAGCCTCTACGACCTTCGGTATCTCACGAGCTACATTTTCATTCATTTCTACAAGTTCCATATGGAATTTATAGTCACAGGAGCAATGCCCTGCGGCACGCTCCTTATGAACCTCTAAGCCTTTACAAAGGGAGCCTTCCTCAGGAGAAGCAAAATTGATAATTGAAGTAGTCCCGCCAAGGATAGCAGCCTTTGTGCCACTATCAAAATCATCCGCAGTAGACGCTAAGGCATTTGTCATCTGAAAGTGTGTGTGTGGATCTATGAATCCAGGGAACACATAGCAATCTTTTGCATCAATTACTTTAGCTCCTTCTGGAACAGGAACGTGTTCATCGATGGCGACAATTTTGTCGCCATCAATTAATAAATCTCCGGTAAGGATTCGATCAGTTAAAACCAAGTCCCCTTGTTGTATGATAATCATGATACATAGTACACATGCTCTTTACAGAAGGCATGTACAACTCCTTTCAATTCTTCAGGTAATGCATCAATGTCACATACGGCTTCTTCACCTTTGAAGCGGTAACCACAGCTAGTGCCTGTGATGTAGAAACCATCATTTGTACTATCTGCTAAAGCTTCAGCATTGTGGAAGAATGTAATGCGATCCTTGTATGGTTGACAAGGTTCTACGCAATGACATGCACAGTTACCACACTCATTACAGCTTTGATCTACATGGACGATCAATTTAGCATCATTTACAGTAACGACTTCATTACATCTGTTAGGACATACGCGAACGCAAGCACCACACACTACGCGACAGTGGTAGTCAGAGCTACGTGTACCAGGGAAGGATGGCATTGCTTCACGTTTTTTCTTCATTGCATCGCTCTTCTTGAAGATTTTATTTTCACTAATATCTTTAGCAAGTTTAGCGATTAGATCTTTATGCACTTTCAAAGCAGCGTTGTAATCGGTAGATTCAACTTCATCTGCTAAGCCTTTGAAAGTATTGTAACCTTCGCCTTGGAGAAGAATTGTACATACTGTTACAGGCCAGATACCACAATCAAAGATAGCTTTGATGTTTTGTTTTACAGCACCACCACTGTAAGACATTGGTAAACGTTCGCCGAATTGAGCACTTAAAAGTTCAGCTACGCCAATTGTTATAGGTAACAAGGATTTACCAGACATATACATTTGCTCACCTGGCAATTCATTGTTATGAATTTGTACAGGGAATGTATTTGTCAATTTAACGCCAAAGATCTTGTTGTGTTTTTCACCAAGAGCGATAAGACGTTCTAACATTGGAACAGCTTTATCGAATTGAAGATCAACTTCGAATTGATGATCTTCAAAGTCAATATATTCAAAACCAGCATTATCTAATAACTCTCGAATACGTTTTGGACCTAATAATGTAGGGTTGCATTTCAAGTATAGATGAAGACCTTTTTCACTGATTAGGTAAGAACAAATGGATTCGATTTCTTCAGCCGGGCAACCGTGCATTGTGGACAATGTGATTGCTTGGCAAAGTTCATCGCTAATAGAGTTGATATAATCAGCATCGATATGTTCAAACTCATCTACATGGTCAAGACACCATTGTTTGCATTCATCCCACATAGGAGATTGAGATGCGCTACGCATTGTGTTGATGAATTTATCAACCATTGGGCTCTTAATACCAGCTAAATTGTAACCAACACTCATGATAAACAAGAAACCATCTGGATCGCCTAAGCCTAATTCTTTAGAGATCAATTTCAATGCAAACCATGCTTTGATGTATTCATCAGCAGCTTCATCACAGCTATATTCAGAAGACCACTCTACGTTGTATGTTTCGTCTACAGAGTAGATACAAGGTCTAGGAATACCTAATTCTTCACCGTACATAATTTGTACAGTTTTCAATTCGATGCAACGAGCACCAGCTACATAAGAAGCCACAATATTTTGTGCCAACTGTGTATTAGGGCCAGCTGCAGGACCTACAGGGTTTTCAATGGATTTACCAAAAATAGATAAGCGTTGATCATGATTCGTACGATGAATTTTATTTACATTGTAAATACGATTGTACATCTTGTACTCAGTCATAATGTGGTTCATCAAATTTCCGAAACTTACCGGATACATAATGTCACTCATAATGTCACACTCCTTTAAAGCGCTTGTGTTATGGGTTTAGTCGTTTCCATAAACCTTTAGATGTTGCTAAAACTTCATTCATTACTTCAGCTTTGTCGATGCCTTGTAACTTACGATCGATCATACGTGGTACACCATCACTAATAGTTGTTACCACATACATACCATTAGCACCGAATAATAAGTGACCATTGATGTTATTTTCATCAAGTGGCGTTGGTGCTGCGTAATCAAGAACGATTACGTCAGCTGCGGCACCTTTTTTAAGGATGCCAACTGTAGTATCGAAGAATTCATTCGCCATTTTACGGTTGTTTTCGAATAGCATATGAGGAACTTCGCCCCAACCTACATATGGTTTATGTTGCTCATGTTTTACAAGGCAATTTGCCACTTTGTAAGATTCGAGCATGTCATTTGTATAACCATCTGTACCAAGACCAACTGTGATACCTGCACCTAATAGTTTTAAGATATCTGTTGTGCCTACTGCATTACCCATGTTACTTTCTGGATTATGTACAACCTTAGCTTGAGATTCTTTCAATAATTCCACATCTTGATCAGTTACATGTACGCAGTGACCTGCAATACTCTTAGGACCTAAAATTCCTGCCTCTACAAGTCGTCTCACCGGTGTCATGCCATATTTTTCTTTACTATCTGCCACATCTTCAGGGCCTTCAGCAACATGAACGTGATAACCTAACTTGTCTTCATTTTGTGCTTTCACATAATCTAATGTTTCAGAACTTAACGTGAAGGATGCATGTAAGCCCATCATAGCAGCGAGTCTAGATGGATCTTTTTTCGCTTCTTTACCAAAACGCACATTTTCTGCAACAGCAGCTTTCATTTGGTCAACACCGTTACGATCAGAGACTTCATAGCATAAACAAGAACGAACACCGAACTGTTTAGCTACATCAGCAATTACAGATAAACTATTAGCAGTTTCACCATAACTTGCATGGTGGTCAAAAATAGTAGTTACACCATTTTCAATACAGCCTAAATATGTAAGTAATGCACTAGCTTTCACATCTGGAGCTGTCAATTTATTATCTAAATAGAACCAGAGTCCTTCTAAAATTTCACCAAAGTTAGTTGGTGCTGGACCAGGCAAGGATAAGCCGCGTGCAAGAGCAGAGTAAATATGATGATGTGCATTTATAAAGCCTGGCATAATCAAACCGCCATGAGCATCAATAATTTCTGCATCTTTATATTGTTTGCATAATTCATCATATGTACCAATATCTATAATCTGAGTTCCGTCAATAACAACAGCACCATCATAAATGATAGGTCTATCAGTATCGCGAGTAATTACAGTACCTTTTCCTAATATAATCATAGGGCACCTCCCCAACGAAACGTTGGATGCATACTTATAAATCCATATATTATTATAATACGATACGCGTACCTGTTTTTCCTGCTATACCATCCTTAGATTTTTCTAATAATGTAATAATGGAAACACGGCCTTTTTTAGATTCTGCAAAAGCAATAGCTGCTTCTACCTTAGGTTTCATAGAGCCTTCTGCAAATTCGCCTGCTGCTGCATATTTTTTCGCATCTGCCACGGTTATTTCATCTAGCCATTTTTCATTTTCTTTACCAAAATTAATGGCTACTTTTTCAACAGCTGTTAAGATAACGAGAACATCTGCATCAATTTCTTGGGCCAATAAACTACTTGTCCAGTCTTTATCGATAACGGCTGCTGCACCATGAAGTTCATTGCCCTCTCTAGTTACAGGGATACCGCCACCACCACAAGCAACGATTAATTGTTTCCCTACCAAGCCTTTAATCGCTTCAATTTCGATAATTTCCTGAGGTGCTGGAGATGCTACTACACGGCGATATCCGCGACCAGAATCTTCTTTTACAACGTAATCGTAATTTTTTTCTGCGTATTCAGCTTCTTCTTTAGTCATAAAGTGACCGATTGGTTTTGTTGGATTTTGGAATCCAGGGTCATTTTGGTCAACTAATACTTGCGTAACCATTGTCATGGTTGGCAAATGTTCAATACCACGATTTAACAACTCTTCGTGAAGGGCATTTTGTAAGTCATACCCGATATATGCTTGGCTCATAGCCACACATACGGACAATGGTGTATTTGGTTGGCCTTCTACTTCACGTGTCAATGCAGCCATCGCATTGTTGATCATACCAATTTGAGGACCATTGCCATGAGTTACTACCACATCACAATCAGCTTCTACTAAATCAATAATCGTTTTAGCTGTACTTTTTACTGCAATTTTTTGTTCCGGAAGGGAATTACCTAATGCATTCCCACCCAACGCTACTACAACTCTTTTTTTCATGTTATGCCTCATAACAAACTATTAAGAATAAAAAGGGGCCATCAACACGGATGGCCCCTAAAGTTTACTTTACGGTTGAACTCGATCAGTTCCCTTCCGTTCTAATTCTTTTAAGGTTTCTACAGGATTCTTAAATTTGCTTAAGAAGATCATAGCTGCAATAACATATGGTTTGTAGCTTGCTTCTTTATAAAGAGGTACGCGATAGCGATCGAATACTGTTGCGTCTACTTCGCCTTCTTCACAACTTACACCTGTAATATCTGCTGGTAAGCAATGTAAGTAAAGAGCTTTACCGTCTTTAGTGAGACTCATCATCTCTTCAGTACATGCCCAATCTTTATGTTTACCATTTTCTTCAAGAAGAACTTTTTCTAATGCTTTAATGCCTTCATGGTCGTTTTCGCCATACAATTTCGTACGTTTTTCCATCGCACCAAATGGAGCCCAGCTCTTAGGATATACGATATCTGCATCTTTGAAAGCATCCTTCATGTCGTTAGTTCTACGGAAGGAACCGCCGCTTTCTTCAGCTTGTTTCTTAGCGATTTCTTCAACTTCTGGCATTACTTCATAGCCTTCAGGATGTGCTAATACAACTTCCATACCTAAACGAGTGAATAAACCAATAGCACCTTGAGGTACGGATAAAGGTTTACCATAAGATGGAGAGTAAGCCCAAGTCATAGCAAGTTTTTTGCCTTTAAGATTTTCTACACCACCGAATTCTTTGATGATATGAGCCGCATCAGCCATGATTTGTGTTGGATGGTCGATATCACATTGTAAGTTTACAAGTGTAGGACGTTGTTCTAATACGCCATCTTCATGACCTTCTTTAACTGCATCAGATACTTGATGCATGTAAGCATTACCTTTACCGATGTACATATCATCACGGATACCGATAACGTCAGCCATGAAGGAGATCATATTCGCTGTTTCACGAACTGTTTCACCGTGAGCAATTTGGGATTTACCTTCATCCAAATCTTGAACTTCAAGACCTAACAAGTTACAAGCGGAGGCGAAGGAGAAACGAGTTCTTGTAGAATTATCGCGGAATAAAGAAATACCAAGGCCACTGTCAAATACTTTAGTGGAAATATTGCGTTCTCTAAGAGCTCGTAATGCATCTGCTACTGCCCAAACACCTTTTAATTCATCTTCAGATTTTTCCCATGTAAGGAAGAAATCTTCGCCGTACATTTTGCTAACGTCTAAGTCTTTTAAAGTTTCAATACTTTTATTGAAGTCTGTCATCTGTAAGTCCTCTCTTTCAATTCCCTAAAGGGCTACTTAGGATCTAACTTTATACGGTACCTCACCCAATGGTGAGGTACCATATTAAATTTGTAGTTATGAACTATGTTCTAGTGATTTCCGTTTTAAAGAGATCTAATTCAATGTATATGATATTAGTCTTTACAGTATACGGATGGCAATAATGCATATACAGCCGCACATGTTACAAGATCTTGTTTCCATGTAATTTCGTTAGGAGCATGTGCTTGTGCTTCTGCGCCAGGACCGAAGCCGATGCAAGGGATGCCGTTACGACCCATGATGGAAACACCATTTGTGGAGAATGTCCATTTATCAGTCAATGGGCGAGCTTTACGCATTTCAACTGTATCTTCGGCGCCGATACGTTCGTTACCATATAAGCTAGTGTATGCTTCTTCCAAAGCTTCTGTTACTTTGTGATCTTTAGGAATTACCCAAGTTGGGAAGTAACATTCGATTGGATATGTCAAACCAGTCCAGGATGGACGAGCATATTCGTACATGGATACTTTTGCACCATATTCTTTAACATGTGGTAAAGCTTCAATTTCTGCCAAGCAGGATTGCCATGTTTCGCCAGCTGTCATACGACGGTCCAAAGAAACGGCGCAAGAGTCAGCTACTGCACAACGGCTTGGAGAAGTGTAGAAGATTTGGGAAGTAGTTACTGTACCGCGACCTAAGAAGCGAGCTTCTTCGTAGTGGTCTGGGTTGAATTTAGGATCAAGCATTTTTACAAGGCCTTTAATTGCTGTGCTTTCATCAGCAGAGTTAGCATTCAAGTCACGAATATCTTGAAGAATATCTGCCATTTTGTAAATTGCGTTGTCACCGCGTTCAGGAGCGGAGCCATGGCAAGATACGCCTTGTACGTCAACGCGGATTTCCATACGACCACGTTGGCCACGGTAGATACCGCCGTCAGTTGGTTCAGTGGATACTACGAATTCAGGACGAATATTGCGTTCTTTAATCATGTATTCCCAGCAAAGACCATCGCAGTCTTCTTCTTGAACTGTACCTACAACAAGTACGCGATATTTATCACTTAAAAGACCTAAGTCTTTCATGATTTTAGCGCCGTATACAGCGGATACGATACCACCTAATTGGTCGGATACACCACGACCACCGATTTTAGTTTCATCTTCGAAACCTTCATAAGGATCGAAATTCCAGTTATCGCGATTACCAATACCTACTGTATCGATATGAGCGTCGAAGGCAATAAGTGTTTTACCAGTACCCATGTAACCAAGAATGTTACCCATTGGGTCTACTTCAACTTCGTCGAAGCCAAGATCTTTCATTTCTTTTTCAATGCGTTGAACGTGCTCTTTTTCTTCTGCACTTTCACCAGGGAATGCTACGATTTCACGTAAGAACTTGGTCATCGCTGGTCCATAAGTTGCTGCTGCTTGTTTAATTGCTTGTAAATCCATAATTAATGCCTCCTAACGATCTTCACCATACCACATAATGTTTTTATATCTTTCAGGGTCTGTATCACCTTCAGTGGAGAAGCAGAGCACCTTTGAAGACGCATCTAATTCTAATTCCTTGCGTAAGTCTTCATATTCTGGCATTGTCATAATTGCCGTTACAAGACCTAGTGGAACTGCACCAGATTCACCTGTAGTGATTGGTGTATCACCTTTAATCGGTGCACCACCAACGCGCATCCCAAGTCTTGCTACCCAATCAGGAGCAGATACGAATACATCCGCATGGTTTCTCAAAATATCCCATGAAACTGTATTTGGTTCACCACATGCAAGTCCAGCCATGATTGTTTCTAAATCACCCTCAACGATACGAGGATTACCATCATCAGCTACAGCCCCTTTATATAAGCAAGCTGCTGCTTCAGCTTCTACAACCACTAATTTAGGTTTCTTAGCTGCATTGCTGTATAAATTAGTGAAATAACCTACTACAGCACCTGCTAGGGAACCTACACCAGCTTGTACAAATACATGAGTTGGTACCTTACAGTTTTCAGATTCTAACTGATTTGCCGTTTCCATAGCCATTGTGCCATAGCCTTGCATGATCCAGTTTGGAATTTCTTCATAACCTTCCCATGCTGTATCTTGAACTACAACACCATTTGGAACTTCTTTAGATTTTTTAGTTGCTAACCGTACACATTCATCGTAGTTGAATTCTTCGATTGTTACGGTAGCACCTTCATTTTCAATTTGTTTTCTACGATATTCTGTAGAGCCTTTAGGCATGAACACTACTGCTTTTTGACCTAATTTATTAGCAGCCCAGGCTACGCCACGTCCGTGGTTACCATCAGTAGCTGTAAAGAATGTAGCTTGTCCGAATTCTTCTTTTAATTGTGGAGAAGTTAATACATCATATGGTACATCTTCAACATTTTTACCAGTTTGTTGAGCTACATATTTTGCCATTGCATAAGAGCCGCCTAATACCTTAAACGCATTTAAGCCAAAGCGGTAAGATTCATCTTTTACAAAGAGAGAATTAACACCGATATAATCTGCTAATTTTTCTAGCGATACTAGTGGAGTTACACTATACTGTGGAAAACTTTCATGAAACGCTTTTGCTTTCTTAATTTCTCTAACATCCATAACGGACAAAAACTTGTCACTAGATGGTGCCATCGTATTACGTTTCCACTGAATTCGGTCCATATTTGCCTCCTAGGATTCTTCCTTTACAGTATTTAAATCACTATAAAGAGTAAACTTAGAAATATTGAAATACTCCGCAATCTTTTCTGAAGATTTAGAGATAAGAAAAGCCCCTTTTTCATTTAAGTAGCTAATAGCTTTTAGTCGCTCTACTTTATTCATGAGTGGTCCAGGTTTGCCAACTAATCGTTCTGCTTCTAGTAGTAAATCATCTAATAGTTCCGATACACTTGTAGTAATTTTTTCAACAGTGCCATTCTCTGCTTGGCCTATCCCTATAAGACTTTCAAGTGATCGATGCATCATAACAAACTCTGTGATATCCTGATTAATTCCTAATAGGTAATCAATATTGCCATTATCATCACGGATATACATTGTAGAAGATTTTAATATTCGTCCATCCTTAGTTTTTGTTAGATACCCAAATCTACCTTCACTACCATCATCATAGTTGAGTACATCTAAAACCACATGTGATGGACCATCACCAACATGACGATTTGTTATCGTACCATTTTCTATATATACAAGTGATGTATCGAGATCTCCTTGTAAGTCATGTATTAGTACTTCACAAGATGGTCCGAATTGTATGGCCAATCCATGGGCTATTACTTTTAGCCGTTCCAATGTACTCATTGAGATAACCTCCCTCTCATCGGTATCGGTTAACTTTATGGTCTAAATAACTTCAGTCCGCTTACATAGTTAGCATTATGAGAATAATTCTAACTATTTTTGTATCAACCTAATTTTTTGTTAGGTTCCTTACTTAAATTATAGGTCTATGTATACAAAAATGCAACGCTATTATGCATTAAAGTTATTTATAAACATACAGATACATACATCCATTGTTACAAACATATACACTCCCTGTTATTTCCATCACACAAACCGGCTGTTATAAAAATTTTTAATGACCTTTGTACTATCACATCTATATAATTAAATCTATTCAAATTCTATAAAAATCAATGTATATCTATATTTTTATATGTATTAATTCTATCTGCTATGTCATTATGCATATATATATTTTATAAATATTCCTACTATTTATAACTATCAAAGAGTTACGTCTATATACATAGTAAGTGTAAATAATCTCCTTATTGCATACAAAAAAGGCTGTAATAACGACATATCGTTATTACAGCCTTTATATACTGTTATCTGTTAGGATTTATGTTAATGGCTAAGAGTAAATTATGCGTTTGCTAATGTTTTACCCAATTCTTCACATTGTGCTTTACCATCATCATCAGGTTCACCCAAGATTGCCACGCCATCAGCTACTAATTCGCCACCAGCGTCTTTAATGCGAGTGCCCCAGTCTTCCAACCAAGTACCACCCCAACCATAGGAGCCAAAGATTGCTACTTTTTTGCCACCCAATTTAGCTTCTAATTCTGTGTAGAATGGTTCAAATTCGCCTTCTTCTAATTGTTCTGCACCCATGTCAGCACAGCCAAGAGCTAATTTTTCGTAAGCTGCTGCGTCATCTACGGATACTTCAGAAACAGATTTTACTTCAACTTCTTGACCTGCAACTTTGATACCTTCAGCTACTGCTTGAGCCATTTGTTCTGTATTGCCTGTACCGGACCAATAAATTACACCAATCATCTTGTACCTCCTAGGCCGTTCTTGCGACCAATGAACTAAATGTTTTTCCCAACATCAATTGAGTTTGACAAAATTCACGACATGCTTTGTAACATAAGAAAGAGCGCTTTGCATCTACCACATCATGGTATACTTTCCACTCTCCACACATACGATATCCACTACCACGACGAGAAATAAAATATTTCACATCATTTAACGGATAACCTAGAAATACGCCGATTTCATGTGGAAAATCAATACTTGCTTCCATACGATATCTTAGGTGCTCAAGCATCTCCATAATGCTCATGCGATCATGATAACCGTAGGCTTTCAAAAATGTCATAACTGCAGGTTGCCGCACATAGTCTCGTAATTGTTTCTCACGGAATACCAATAATAGTCTACGCGCTTTACAGCGACATAATTCAAAGAAGAACAATCCTTTTTCATTGAACTCTTTATTATATTCTGTCAATACAAATTGGATTTGTTCATTCATGTCCCGTGGAATAGAAACCAAGTTCGAAAGCTTAATACCTCGAATTGCCGGTGCACAATGATATCCAATGATATGGTCAATTGAATTCATCATAATAGTACCTGCCTGTTGCACATCGTTAGAACTTTCTCTAATGAGAATAATTCCTATATGCCAATAGTACTCTTGATGAGAAAAATTGTCAAGAATAATTGATATATATTTTCAATAATTATTTATTTTTTAACCGTTAGCAAAGTCTTAACTTTAGGGAATATCGCAGCATCATTAGCTTCATTTATAGCTATAAAACGTGCATTCGGACCAGTATATTTATCATCAAAAAGGCTAATATGCAAAACTTCATTATAAGAATTATTATTAGCTACACTTTTATATTTTAATATTCCTTCGTATACATTACCTTGTTTAGCTAATGGCGTTACAACTGTGAAAGTACCAAGGATTGGACTATCCCCCTTATTAATAGCAGAGGCAAGTGCACCTAGTGAAGATGGATCTGCATTGACATGCTTAGTTTCACTCATGCGACCAGATAATTGCTTTCCTAATACTACATCACCATATACAGCATAGTTCATTTCATTTTCGTTTTTAATATTCAATGTATATACATTAGTAGAGGTAGCACCCGCTTCTATAAGCACAGATTTAATATCTTTTTTTGCATCGCCTGCAAAAAGTGCTTTAGGATTATTTTGATACATTGTAACACCTTCAGATAATTTAACACCTTGATATGTTACAGTTTGACTTTTATTCAAAACGGACTTAATGTTTGCTGCAGAACCTATTGCTGGAACAGATACTAATACAGCAGCTGCAGTAGCAAGTAATACTAATTTTTTCATATGTCTCCTCTAGTGAAATGTTAATGTCACAAACACTCAACATTTATAGTAACAACACAGTAGTAAAGAACCGCCCTTAGTGGAGCGGTTCTTTATCATTATCTTAGCAACGTATATGACTGACTAAATTATTTCTTTTGTGCCTTAGCCCAGCTATCGCGTAAACCAACAATACGGTTCATTACGATATGATTTGGTGTGCTATCTTTATCAGTTACAAAGTAACCTTGGCGCAAGAATTGGAAATGGTCTCCTGGCACGGTATTAGCAAGACATGCTTCCCCTTTACTATGGAATACTTGTAAGGAGTCATGGTTGAAATCGCCCAAGAAGTCTTTACCATCGGAATCTTCTTTAAGTAAATAATCATATAAGCGAGATTCAATATCTACTGCAGTAGATGCTTCAACCCAGTGCAATGTCCCTTTTACCTTACGAGTGCAACCGCTACCGCTCTTAGTTTCTGGATCATATGTACAGTGTATTTCTGTAATATTGCCATTTTCATCTTTAATAACATCAGTACATGTAATGAAGTATGCACCTTTTAAGCGTACTTCTTTACCTGGTGCCAAGCGGAAGAATTTCTTAACTGGCTCTTCCATAAAGTCATTGCGTTCAATGTAGATTTCACGACCGAATACAACTTCACGGTTACCCAACTCTTCATTTTCTGGATTATTTTCAACTGTGCAAAGTTCAGTTTGACCTTCTGGATAGTTCGTAATAACAACTTTCACAGGATCAATAACTACCATAGGACGTGTAGCTTTGAGTTTTAAATCTTCACGGATACAGAACTCAAGCAAAGCAATATCAACAACGCTATCAGCTTTAGCGACGCCAATGCGATCACAGAAATCACGAATTGCTTCTGGCGTGTAACCACGACGACGTAAACCAGAAATAGTAGGCATACGAGGATCATCCCAGCCAGCTACGAGACCAGCTTCCACAAGTGCACGCAATTTACGTTTGGACATAACCATTTTAGTTACATTTAAACGAGCAAACTCAATTTGTTGCGGAATTTCAGTATCATCCCAATCCTCAAGTACCCAATCATACAATGGACGATGAACTTCAAACTCTAAAGTACAGATAGAGTGTGTAACACGTTCGATAGCATCTTCAATAGGATGAGCAAAGTCATACATAGGGTAAATCTTCCACTCATTGCCTGTATTATGATGTTCTGCATTTACAATACGATAAATAACAGGGTCACGCATAACGATATTAGGATGGGCCATGTCGATTTTTGCACGCAATACCTTTTCACCATCAGCGTATTTACCATCTTTCATTTCTTCGAAGAGTTTCAAGTTTTCTTCTACGCTACGATCGCGGTATGGGCTATTAACACCAGGTGTAGAGAAATCGCCACGAGTTTGTTTAATTTCATCAGCCGTTTGATCATCTACATACGCTTTGCCAAGAGTGATTAATTTCTTAGCATATTCGTACATTTGACCAAAATAGTCAGATGCATAACGTGGTTCATCAGCCCAATCAAAGCCGAGCCATTTTACATCTTCCATGATGGAGTTTACGTATTCAACATCTTCTTTTGCAGGATTCGTATCATCAAAACGAAGATTTGTTAAGCCATTGTACTGTTTGCCAATACCAAAGTTAAGACAAATAGATTTAGCATGACCAATATGTAAGTAACCATTTGGTTCTGGTGGGAAGCGAGTTAACACACGACCACCGTATTTGCCAGTTTCGTTATCTTTGTTGATGATAGCTTCGATAAAGTTAACAGATACAACTTCTTCAGGAGCTACAGTTTTTTCAATATCTTTATGTTCCAACGTTCTAACCTCCATAGGATAAATATTCTTTTATTTTACCATATTTTGCATAATACCGCATATCTTTTGAGGTCTTGTGATATTAGTCGAAATCAGCTAAGTCTATACCAGCTTTTTTAAGCTCTTCTAAGGCAGACTCTACATCCATTTCTGGTTTCTTATAGTTAACTTCTTCATTAACACAGGTCTTTAATGGTTTCTTATGAACGCCAGCAATAATATTGTCAGCTGTCAAAATAGACATATCATAACGCGTACGATCAGTATAAGAACCAATATGTGGTACGATAAGACAGTTCTCAACATCCAATAATGGATGATCTGCTGGCAATGGCTCTGGATCAGTTACGTCAAGTGCTGCGTAATCGATTTCACCTGTTTTTAAGGCATTAATCAGAGCATCTGTATCAACGATAGGACCACGGCCAACATTAACAAACAAAGCAGTATTCTTCATTTTTTTGAAGAATGCTTCATCACACATGTGATATGTTTCATCTGTTAGTGGAGCCATCACACAAACTACATCACTAGTAGCTAATAAGTCATCTAATTCCATATACGTAGTTTTATGAATCTTGTCATCAATACGCTGATTACGATTATGGTATACCACAGTCATACCGAATGCACGAGCACGACGAGAAATAGATACACCAATAGCCCCCATCCCAATAATACCAAGGGTACGGCGACTCAAATCAAAGCCTTTAATATTAGATGGTCTTTGAGCCCAACGTCCTTCTTTTACGAAATTAGCATTTTCCAGAATACGACGACTAGCAGTGGCAATCAATGTAAAAGCAAGCTCTGCTACGGTTTCATTAAGAACACCTGGCGTATTGCCATAAGGAATGCCTGCTGCCGTTAATTCATCAATTTTTACATTATCATAACCAACAGCGGCCTGAGCAATAACCTTTAAATTAGGTGCATTTTTTACAAGATCACCATCTACATCTAAAGGGCGAACACACCACAAACCATCCGCATCAACGAGCCATTCCTTTAATGTCTCACGAGGCATTACAGTCTTTTCAGTCCATTGGCGCACATCTACGTGCTCTTTTAAATAAGCAATTGCATCTTTACGGACTAAACCGTTTACAACAACTAGAGGTTTTTTTTCCATTGTATAAGTCCTCCAAAAACGTCTTATAATACACGCACAAGAATTTCGCGTTAAAGTTAATATTATATATTCTATTATATACTTATATTTTATACTAGAAAGCTGGCGTAATACAACAAAAAGGAGTAAGGCCTAAGCCTTACTCCTTTTATGTAGCTTTAAATTTGAATTATTTCAAATCTGCTGTACAGTTAGGACATTTAACTGCATCAATGTGAATTTCTGTTTTACAGAATGGACATTCTTTAGTTGTAGGTGCTTCAGCAGCTTCTTCTTCTTTCGCGTTTTTCATCATTTTAGCTAATGCGCGAACCATCAAGAACACAACGAACGCCAAGATTAAGAATTGAATCAAATCAGTAATGAATGTACCGTATGGCAATACAGAACCAACTGCACGAGCTGTATTAATATCAGCACCAGCCATGAATGCATCTTTAGATGCAGCATTTAATGGCAAGTACAAGTTACTGAAATCAATACCGCCTGTGAACAAGCTGATAATAGGCATGAACAAGTTGCTTACAACGGAGTTAACCAACGCTGTGAAAGCAGCCCCAATAATCATACCAATAGCTAGGTCCATCATGTTACCTTTGAATGCAAAAGCTTTAAAATCGTTCAAAAATTGTTTCATTTCTCACTACTCCTAGATACACTTAATTGAGAATGCGTTAATAACTGTACTAATCATAAAGGAAAGATGAAGAGATGTCAATATTTTTCGATGTAGTTTTTCGAATTTATTTAATATAGTTTTTCATAGATCTATCTAAAATTGTAATAAATTAGTATTCATGCGTACTTTTCGCACCATATCATTATATAGTTCTTCGAAATCCTACTTAGAATACGTAAAAAATAGAGTCTAATCCTACATCGGTTAAACTCTATTAATTAGAAAAAATAATTTATAGTCCTATATATACTATTATATGTTTACACCTAAGGAAAACGCTTTAACCCGTTCTACAACAGCAATAAATTCGGGCCGTATCATATCCGGTTCTAAGAATTGAATAATACGGCGACCTACGATTCGACAATTATTTAATTTTATCCTCTATAACCTTTCCTTCTTGTAATGGTCCACTTTGTTCTTTAAGGCGCGCCAACATAACAGAAGATAGGAACATCGCTACACCAGCGCCTATAGTTTCAACAGATAAGCTTTCACCAAAGAACAAGAAGCCGTAGAAGGAATTGATGAATACACCAACATATTGTAAGAATTGTGCCACTACAGCATTTGTGGTAACAAAGGCACCAGTCAAGAAGAACTGAGCCACCACACTAATACCACCAATCGCCAAGATGATAAGCCAATCTGTGCCTTGAGGCATAACGAGTTTATCAGTTGTAACAAGCCCTGCAATCATACCTGTAATCATAAAATACGCCATAATTTCGAAATTGCTATGCTTACCTCGCTTAGATATAAGGCGAATCGTTGTATACGCAGCCGCAGATAAAGCAGCCCCTAAAATAGCTACTAAGGCAAACCAAGTGAAGCCGGTAAAGCTAAATGGATTTACCATAACCATTACAGCTACGAAGATCAAAAGAAGCCACTTCCCAGCCCCTTTAGGTACCCGTTCCTTAAGAAATAAGGCGCTAAATATCAATACAAATATACCTGATGTTTGAAATAAAATCGTTGCATCAGATAACTTTAAATGCACCAATGCAATAAAGTTACAAACCATGCCAAAGCCGCCGTATAAACCGCGCATTAGGAGATGTCCTCTATCCTCTTTAGAGAATCGGATACCTTGGGTATACATAACGATAAGAACCGCTACAGTACCAAATAAGCCACGGAAAAAGGCAATTTCCCCAGAAGGAATATTAGAGCCTAGCATCTTTACAAATAAATTCATCGTACTCAACAAAAGAGCCGATAACAATGCGTACATAAGGCCTTTTTTAGCCATACTACCTCCCTATACACTTCTACCATAATGTAACTACATAGTTACTGTCCTGTAGTATCTATATGAGCAATCCGATATACAGGAGATACAGAGTTCACAAAACCAAAATAAAATATATGCCGCCCTTCTAACGAAAGGCGGCATCGTATTATTTAGAGAACGTATTTACAAAATCAAGAATTTCTTGTTTCATATTCTCTTTATCGATTGCTTTTGTGAAACGCAATGGTTTAGATTTCAAAGCTTCCAATTGTTTAGGGAATGCAACACCCGTTACAGCAGAAATATTATCTAAGCTTTCATACGGTGTGTCACCCACTTTGATATCTAAAGCCTCACAAATGGCTGTAGGGAATTTAAATGGATGTGCAGTAGATGCAATAATTGTATGGCGTGCACCATCTTCAGGATGTTTTTCTAATTCCTTCATGTATGCACCCATAGCTACCGCCGTATGAGGGTCCATTACATAACCATAGGAATTGTATACTTGTTCAATGATGGCTTTTGTTTCTTCATCATCAACGTAAGCACCTGCGAAATTAGCTTTAACGCGACTGAACTCTTCTTCATTTACAGTCAATTTACCTGTTGCTTTAAGATCTTTCATCCAACCAGCTGTACGTTCACTATCCTCACCAGAGATATAGTACAAGAAACGTTCAAAGTTGGAGGATTCAAGAATATCCATAGATGGAGAAATCGTTGTATAGAATGGACGATTCATATCGTATGTGCCAGTTTCAAAGAACTCAGTGAGCACATTGTTTTGGTTGGATGCACAAATCAATTTACCAATAGGAATACCCATTTTTTTAGCATAGTAAGCAGCCAAGATATTACCAAAGTTACCTGTTGGTACTACTACGTTGAAAGCTTCGTCTTCATGAATAGCACCTTGTGCTACGAGCTCAGCATAGGCATTTACATAGTACACCACTTGAGGTGCTAAGCGACCGATATTAATGGAGTTCGCACTAGAGAACATTACACCTTTTTCAGCAACCTCTTCTGCTGTAGCCTTATCAACGAATAAGCGTTTCAAGAATTGTTGAGCATCGTCAAAGTTACCATGAATAGCCGTTACGTTAACGTTCTCCCCTTCTTGTTTTTGCATTTGTTCTGCTTGCATAGGGCTTACGCCATCTGTTGGGTAGAATACTTGGATATGTGTACCAGGCACATCTTTAAAGCCTTCAAGAGCTGCTTTACCAGTATCACCAGATGTAGCCGTTAAGATAAGAACCTCTTTTTTCTCACCTTCTGCTTCTTTTGCCGCCACCAATAGATATGGGAATAAGGACAATGCCATATCTTTGAAAGCTTGTGTACGGCCGTGAAATAATTCCAATACAGAAACCTTTTCTAATAAGGAATGCAATGGTGCAATATCACGAGTACTGAAATTAGCATCAGAGTATGCAAAGTTGATCATTTCATTTAAGTGAGCTTCGGAGAAGCATGGGAACAACTTAGCTAATACAACAGCTGCTACCTCTTGATAGTTTTTATCTTTCACATCATTGTAAGTTAAGCAGTTTGTAGGGAATAGAGATGGTACATATAGACCACCATCCTCTGCTAATCCGTGCAACAATGCATATGTTTCATTTACCGCAACGGTACCGCGGGTGCTAGTATAATTCATGGAATACCTCATTCATAACTACAATGGATTTTACGAGTTTAATAGATTTATTATAGCATAAAAGCGCCCCTAAAAGGAGCGCTTCTATAGAATTTATATGGTATTTTCACTCAAATTATATGCTGCTAACAAAACTGAGCATCACAAACCATATAAATCATGCATAAACTAGCTATGCGGATTATAATTCGCCTTCTGCAATAGCATCCAATGTATCAAGGGATGGAATGAAGAAGAGCATACCTGTAATAGGTTTGGAATAATCAAGCAATTTATCGTTTTGCGTAAACATATTAGTAAGCATTGTTTTAGTTACATCCCAGTATCGAGCATAACCGATAAAGTATGTACCGCGTACACCTTGGCCAGGTTGAGCAAACGGTACATTCATACGCACGATTTTATGTTCTTTATCATCGCGATTATCTTGAGCCACTACATTATGAGCTGCTGGATCTTTTTCATCATCTTCTAACTCAATATCGCTGAATTTACGACGGCCAATGAACTTTTCTTGCATTTCTGTAGGAAGAGCACGCCACGCATCAAGATCGTGTTCATATTTTTGAGCAAATGCATAAGAACCATTAGTGAATTCAGGATCTTCATCACCAATAACGCCCCACTCTACAGCTTCTTGACCAACAGGGTTTTCAGTACCATCTACGAAATCAATGATGGCGCGACCTTGTTCATAATGGAAGCCATGAGTTTCATCTACTACAGATGTAATAGGACGTAAGAACTCCATAATTTGATCCACTACAGTATATGTTACGGACTCATCATTGGAACGTACATGTAAGAATAAATCAGCTGCTACAGCTGGTACGTCTTGTTTATCACCTTTAATACCTTGGAAGTCTTCTAACTCTTTTGGTACAGGTGCATTAGGGAATAAATAATCCCATGCTTTACGGCTGAAACCAAAAGCAATGCCCAAACCTTCACCATTTGCACGAATGCTAACAGAACGTTTAATGGCTTGAATGCGGTCCGCCATATCTTGAATCACTTCTAGCTCTGCATCACGATCTTTACGATTTAATAATAATGTTGTAAAGTTTACACTTTGTCCAGCATCTTTATACACATCTTGTGTTCTAGAAACATCTACTGCCATTCGTTACCTCCTAATGAGAAAAATTATTATATAGCAATCATAAGCTATTAAACACGTATTGTCTATAAGATATAAAACATTCCATATCCAATAAACTCATCTCAGCTATTACAAACCTTTCAGAAAAGGAGAAAACTAAAAGCTTAAAATATCAATTGGTCATATATTCTTTTGGTATTTGTTCTATAGGCTTATTATTTACCTATATTTCTACATATTTTTTAATAAAATGATGTCAAAATGATGTCATATATAATATATACATTAGATAGAACAATCCTTTTCTTCACCATATAACCGTTCCATACCTTGACGAGTTACAAGCCAATTCTTGCCCGATTTTCTAGCTTCATCATCGGTAAATTGTTTATTTGCATATCTCTTTAAGCAGCATTGCTTAATAGAATCAGCTGGTACATTCCATCTTTCGCCAGCCTCTTGTGTAGTCATTACATCATCTAATTTCATTTCAGTACTCCTAATATTACTAATAGATTATATACAGATAATATAAAGGCAATAATAAGAAAAACCCGCACTACTGTGCGGGTTTATTTTGGTGGACCACCAGGGGTTCGAACCCTGGACACCCTGATTAAGAGTCAGGTGCTCTGCCAGCTGAGCTAGTGGTCCATGACACGACTAATTATATGCCTATTTTATAGGAATGTAAAGAATATTTATTACATTCCTATAAAACATATGCATCAATATTGTCCTAGCCAATCCTTCATCGTATTACAAGCCTCCGTAGGGAGAATATCACTAGTCCCTACGCAGTCAACACCACTATATAGTTGAAGAACACTATGCGTACGACTTACCTCTTTAATAATAATGTTTGTCACATCAGCCTTTGGCACATTAAATTGCAATCCATAACGGCCCTTGTAGGTAATTACAGAGGATTTAGTATCATATTCGATATGGACTTGAAGCATCTTGCCACCAGGCCAGCATTCTTCAATATGTTCCTTTGATCTTGGTTTTAGAAAATCCAAAAACCCCATACTATCCTCCAATGCGCCACATTGGACGTTCAGGTTGTTCCATCCCTATTCCATCATGACGTTCTTGTTTACGTTGCAACGCACGTTCAATATGCATAGCTAAACCCTCTTCTGTCACACCATTACGGACAAGCGACACTAGATCAGCCTCGTCATCACGCAACAAGCATAAACGCATTTGCCCATCTGATGTAAGACGAACGCGATTACATGTATCGCAGTAGCTATGAGACATAGAAAAGATAAAGCCTATAGCCTTTCCACTTGGTAACGCTAAGTACGTAGCAGGGCCAAAGCCATAAACGGAATGTACTTCTGTAAGCGGACCTCCACTAACACGTTCTAATTGAGCCTTCCATTCATCAAAGGTTGGACCATGGAATGCATCGCCTTGGAATGGCATGTATTCAATAAAGCGCCATACAACAGGCCACTTTTCTACATATTGTAATAAAGATTTAACTTCATCATCAGACCAATGTCGAGACAAAACCGTATTGATTTTTACAGACTTAAAGTTAGCATTAATAGCACTGCGAATCCCCTCAAGAACGGACTCAAGTTGCCCCTCTTTACCTACACAAGTAGCAAAGGCTTCACTTTCAAGGGAATCCAAGCTAATATTCACACGATTTAAGCCTAGTTTTTTCAACCGTTGAGCACGAGATGATAATAGACTACCATTAGTAGTCATGGAAATATCTTCAAACCAACCCGTTGCTTTGATACGTTCTAACAGCTCTTCAATATGAGGATATAGCAATGGCTCGCCACCAGTTAAACGTACCGCTTTCACTCCGATACGATGGAAAGCATCTAAAATAGTCATCCATTCATCAACTGATAATAATTGTGTTTGACTTTGAGGTGTAATTTCAGCAGGTCGACAATAGGGACAACAAAAATTACACGCATCTGTCAGCGACAGACGTACATATTCAATTGTACGGCCCCATGCGTCTTTCATAACACACCTCGTTTACCAATACAGAATTATTTAATAATAGATACGTCATCACCTACGTGAATTGTACCATTTTTAAGAACCTTACCGAAAATGCCTTGTGTAGGCATGATACAAGATCCTACTTGTTTCATGATTTCACAGCCATGATGACATTCCTTACCAATTTGAGTAATTTCAAGAATTACATCGTTACCAATTTGTAATTGTGTGCCTACAGCCAATTCGTAAAGCACCATACCTTCAACGGTGATATTTTCTGCAAAATCACCAGGTTTTACATCCGCTCCTTGGGCACGCATATGATCAATGCTTGCAATGCCAAGCAAACTGATTTGGCGGTGCCAATTGCCTGCGTGAGCATCACCTTCCATACCATGATCTACGATAAGATTAGCGGACTCAATATTATGTTTCTTCTGCCCTTTTTTCTCACTAATGGAGATAGCAATAATTTTTCCTTCTGCCATGTAACCTTTCCCTTCTTATGGGAACATACCATATATACATAACTTATATAAACATTTAATTGCAAAATATACTTGTGATTCTCATTTTGGTAAAAGCATCACAAAATACTTTCACAATTATCTATATATTATAACATAGTATTCTTACAATTTCCCTGTGAATTTAATCACGAAAAAAAGAACTCTGCCCTAAGGAACAGAGTTCTTTTTTAGTAATTTTTATCTGCGACCCATTTCTTTAATTTCGTCACCACGATTAACACCATTAAGTAGTAAATTAAGCAAAATTGCCATAATACTACCGAAAGTGATGCCAGATTTTAAAATAATTTGTGCCCACGCAGGGAAATTAGCATAAAAGTTTGGCGCTGCAATTGGAATCATAGCTACACCAACACTGATAGCTACAAGCATTAAATTATGGTTGCCTTCAAAGCTAACCTTGCCTAAGGAACGAATACCACTAGCAACGATCATGCCGAACATGGCAATACCAGCACCGCCCAACACGGCATTGGGAATGCTAGCTACGATAGCCGCTAATTTAGGGAATAATCCCAATAAAATTAAGATTACACCCGATGCAGCTACAACAAAGCGGCTCTTAACACCTGTTACGGCAATAAGACCAACGTTTTGAGCGAATGCTGTATAAGGGAAGCTATTAAGAATACCACCGATAACTGTAGATACCCCATCAGCACGAATAATAGAAGCAAGTTCTTTACGACCAATTGGCTTATCTACGATTTCACCAATAGCGATACTATCACCAGTTGTTTCTACCATAACTACGAGCATTACGATAATCATGGAAAGTACAGACGCCCAATCAAAGGTTGGTAACCCGAAATAGAAAGGCTCAATAAACGCAATCCAGTGGGAACGACCTACTTCATCAAAGTTTGTAACCCCCATGGCAAACGCAATCGCTGTACCTGCAATCAAACCAATTAGTACAGAAAGATTACTAAAGAATCCTTTGGCAAATTTATAAACAAATACGACGATTAAGAAGGTAAGGAACCCTAGTCCAATATTGGTAAAACTACCAAATTGAGGATTACCTACACCACCGCCCATCCAATTAATAGCAACTGGCATCAAGTTAATACCGATAATGGTAATAATTGTACCTGTAACTACCGGTGGGAATAAGCGAATAAGACGACTAAAGAATGGGGCTATCAAGAAGGTAAATAAACCGGCTACGATAATAGCACCATAAATAGCAGTCATACCATGCTGAGCACCAATCATGGCCATAGGGCCAACAGAAGCAAAGGTAACACCTTGGATCATCGGAATACGTCCACCAATTTTACCAAAGCCTAATGTTTGGATTAATGTGGCAATACCGCAGGTAAATAAGTCCGCTGTAATTAATCGAATCAAATCTTCCATAGGTAAGTTCATGGCCTGTGCCACAATAATAGGTACAGCAACGGCACCTGCATACATGGCCAGTACGTGTTGTAAACCAAAGGCAAAGAGCTGTGGTATTGGCAACATACTATCGACCGTATTCATTTGTTTTTGATCTGTCATAATGTCTCCTACATCAAACCTCGAAATAACACCCATTTATTTTACACTATCGTTCGGATTTTAACAATAGAAAAAAGAGAACTCATTATTTTTAAAAGAAATAATAAGTTCTCTTTCGATATTTTTCCGAACATTAGATTTTTAAAAATCTTAATCGTTCGAAATTGTTCAGGGTATTATTGATTAGTATATACAGTCGTATATCTTGTTATTTTAATCTGCTGTTTTAAACTGCTATTTTGAGCTGGCTATACATATAACGCTATAATTGCCGCTTCTTTATCATCTAAACCTGTTTCAATAGCATTCATTTTTGCGGTTATATCAACTACAAATGCTTCGTCTTTAATACCTGATAAATTAATACGTACGTTTAGGAATGCTGCCTTTACTGCAGCACGTGCATTGATTGCAGCAATAATACCATCAGTAATAAGATTTTGATTACCTTTTTTAGATGCTAGCTCTGCTAAATCAAAGATTTGATAGGCTAACTCGCCGATTTCAAAGGGAACCATTGCAGCATCTTTATAAGCTTGTTGAATAGCGGCAGTACGTTTAGACTTTTCTTCATCTGTATTCTTTGGCAAACCTAAGGCATTCATAAAGATATTAAATACATCTGCATCAGCTTGAGATAATTCGAGCATGCGATTACGAATAGATTCCGCTTTAGCTTGAAGATCTTTCATGTCAGATTGAACATCTTCATATCCCTTTTTACCAAAGGTTAAATTCGCCACCATTTCAGCTAATGCTGCCCCCGTTGCAGCCGTTAAGGCCGCAATGGCTCCACCACCTGGAGTTGGTTCTTTAGATGCAGTAGCTGCTACAAAATCTACAACACGTTGTTCTACTAAATTCATAACAAGACCTCATGTAAAAGCGATAACAAGCTATCCTTGTTATCGCTTTGTCATTTCTATAAAAATATACAGGTAACACACTATATAAACTAGTGAAAGCAGACACTACCAATAGGCAGTTAAGAAAATGTCTACTACAAAGAATTTATATTAGAATAAGCCTTTAATCGTGCCGTCTGCTTCAATATCCATATTAAGTGCAGCAGGACGTTTAGGAAGGCCAGGCATAACCATTACATCACCTGTACGGCATACGATAAAGCCTGCACCATTAGCTACACGAATATCGGATACAGTGATGGTAAAGCCTGTTGGAGCACCTAAGAGTGCTGGATTATCAGATAAGGAATATTGAGTTTTTGCCATACATACAGGCAAACGATCTAGGCCCCAATCTGCTAATTGTTTAATTTGTTTTTTAGCTTTGTCCGCAAAGATAACACCATCGCCACCATAAATAGTTTTAACGATTTTAATAACTTTCTCTTCCAAAGTATCTTCTAAATCATATACAAATTTAGGTGTTGGTTTAGGACCTTCCAGTAACTCTACGACCTTTTTCGCCATGTCAGTGCCGCCTTCGCCGCCCTTTTCCCAACATTCATTAAGTTCTACAGGTACGCCAAATTCATCGCAAAGACGAGTTAATTCAGCTATTTCTGCATCTGTATCAGTAGCAAATTTATTGATAGCTACTAATACAGGTACGTTAAAGTAACGCATGTTCTCGATGGCTTTTTGCAAATTGCTGAAACCATTTGTAACAGCTTCAACATTTTCAGTGCTAAGTTCTTGTTTAGGTACACCGCCATGCATTTTAAGAGCACGCAATGTAGCTACGATAACGATTGTATCAGGGAAAATATCCCCGTAACGGCATTTGATGTCGAGGAACTTTTCAGCCCCTAAGTCAGCACCAAAGCCAGCTTCTGTAACTACGATGTCACCTAATTTAAGACCCAGCTTTGTAGCTACGATGGAGTTACAACCATGAGCGATGTTTGCAAATGGACCACCGTGAACGATAGCCGGTGTGTGTTCTAATGTTTGTACTAAATTTGGCTTGATTGCGTCTTTCATAAGAAGCGCCATCGCACCTTGGCAACCTAGCTGATGAACATAAACAGGCTCACCTGCTAAATTACAGCCGATAACGATACGACCAAAACGTTCTTTCAAATCTTCTAAATCTTTAGCCAAGCAAAGAATAGCCATGATTTCAGAAGCAACAGTAATCATGAAGTGATCTTCTCGTGGGAAACCACACACTTTACCGCCAAGTGCTACGGTAACATTACGAAGGGCGCGGTCATTCATATCTAAAACACGAGTCCAAGATAATTGGCGCAAATCGATTTGCAATTCATTGCCTTGATGGATGTGATTGTCGATCATAGCGGACAATAAATTATTAGCTGCTGTAATAGCGTGCATATCACCTGTAAAATGAAGGTTAATATCATCCATTGGTACAACTTGAGCGTAACCGCCACCTGCTGCACCACCCTTAATGCCAAATACAGGACCTAAGGATGGCTCACGCAATGTGGCAATCGCATTTTTGCCAATTTTTTGTAAGCCTTGTACAAGACCAATGCTCGTTGTAGACTTCCCTTCACCTGCTGGCGTCGGTGTAATAGCCGTAACTAACACCAATTTACCATCTGTCTTATCTTCTAAGCGACGAATAGCATCAAAAGAAATCTTCGCTTTATAATGACCATATTGTTCAATATCATCAGGTGTTAAACCACATTTATCGGCAATAACCTGAATCTTCTCCATCTCATTCTGTTGGGCAATCTCAATATCGCTTAACATAAAGCCTCCTCGGCACCATGGCCATCTATCAACTATATAACAACTTTAAACATATTATCTAATATTTACTATTTAATATTAATTGTCTACTGTAGATGTATATTTGTACAACTACAGTAATCTATTATATATGAAAGTATTACGTATGTCTAATATTAATCCTTAACAATTTTAGTAATATAACTAATAGATCTAAGATGTCTAAGACGTATAGAAAATCTAATACGTCAAATACGTATAATACGTATAATACATCTAAAACATCTAATAGCTAAATTATATTATCTAATACGTTTATCACTACCTATTGCACATATGAGAAAGAGCCCTAATGCAACATACATTAGGGCTCTTTCTAAAAAACTTATATTATCTCATTAAAATGGGAATAAAATTGGTAACAATATAAGCGCTACTATACTAGATACAACGATGAGCGGCAAACCAGCTTTCACATAATCCATGAAGCTATAACCAGCAATGTTGTATACCATAGTATTCGCAGGCATACCAATTGGGGTAGCATATGCTAAGGAGCTAGCGATTACGATAGCTGCAAGCACCGCTTTTGGATCGAATCCCAATTGAGATGCTAAGCTAAGACCGATTGGTACCAATAATGCACAGGTAGCAGTATTAGACATAAAGTTCGTCATGAATACACCAAGCACAAAGATTACTACTAGAACAACAATTGGAGATGGACTAGCACCAAGGCTGTTTACGATAAGATCTGCAATTACAGAACCAGTACCGGTTTTAACCATTGCATCCCCAAGGGCCATAGAGCCAGCGAAGAGCATGATCGTTTTCATATCGATAGATCTAACAGCTGCACTTTCACTAATAACATTAGTAGCTACTAATACGAGAGCACCTACCCAAGCACTCACATAAAGTTTTACGCCCAATTGTTTTTCAAAAATCATAGCAGCGACGGTCAAAATCAATATGATTGCAGCAGTCCATTTCTTCCAAGATGGCACATGACTATAATCATCATTACCTTCAAAAGCACCATCTGGTTGATGACTTGGAGTATCTGGTAAGAAACGTTTACCAATTGTAGCATAGAATATAGTGCCTACGATAAGGATTGGTAAACCTACTAGACCATAATCGAAGAAATTAAAGGAGCCTAAGCCTGCTTGTTGTAATCCTGCTTGAGCAATCATATTACCAGGAGCGCCGATAAGAGAGATATTACCACCCATAGCCGCTGCAAATACGAGAGGCATCAATAGTTTAGTTTGTTTAAAACCACTTTTTTTACAAATACCGATAATTACAGGAATCAGTACAGCAGCTGTACCAGTATTAGATAAGAAACCAGATAAAATACCTGTAATCATCATTACAGCAACAAGTAAGGATGTTTCAGTTTTGGCAAACTTATGAACTACATTACCAACCCCTACTGCTACACCCGTTGCAAAGAAGGCTTCACCAATAACAAACATACCCATAAATAGTAAGACGTTTGGATCTACAAAACCGGCGAATGCTTCTTTAGCCGATAAAACTCCACTTAGATGCAAGCCTACTGCTACAACCATAGCGGTAATAGATAATGGAATTTTCTCCCACGCAAACATAACGATGGCAAATACCAAGAAGCCAAGAGTTATCATTACACTCGTATCCATATATACCTCCCAATACGTGTAATATACCTAAAAAAGGGTACAAAAAAGGAGGATTGTACAAAATCCGTATAATCCCCCTATTTAGTTACATTTCACAATGCAATTATTTAATGAAGCCTACGTGTTTATAAAGTTCTTCTAACACTTCTTCTTTTTTCGCATTGTATTCTACTTTTTTATTTTCAAAATAGTTATTGCCATCTGCATCAATAGATACGATAAGCGGACCAAATTCTTTAACCTTAAAAGTCCACAAAGTCTCACACATACCTAATTCACGCCAATTAGCAGATTCTACTTTTTCGACTTCTGTAGCAGCAAGAACTGCATTACCTGCAGGGAATACACAGTGTAGTGCGCCAAAGTCTTTACATGCACGAGCTGTTTCAGGACCCATGCCACCTTTACCTACAATGAGACGTACACCCGTCTTTTCAACAAAGTCATATTCGAATTTTTCCATTCGCATAGATGTAGTAGGACCTACAGATACTACTTCAAATTCATTATCGCTTATAGTTCGAATAATTGGACCTGCATGAAGTATAGCCCCATCTTTAACATCAACCGGTAAAGTTTTACCTTCTTCTACCACACGACGATGCCCCATATCACGACAAGTTGTAATATGCCCAGTCAAATAAATTACATCGCCTGGCTTAATGCCTTCTAAATCAGATTTTTGAATAGGTGTAGTTAATATTTTCTTAGCCATTATAATGTCACTCCTTTATGAGATTTAACTGTGCAATTACCATCTTTGTCAAATACGAGATCACCGCGACGATGATTCCAACAACCTACACTAACAGCACAAGAAATAACAGATGGATGACGTGTACCATGTTCAATGTTAACACCTAATACAGTTTTATCCCCACCCATACCTTGAGGTCCAATACCAATCTTATTAATTCCATCTTCTAACAATTGTTCCATATAAGCCGCTTTTTCATTAGGTGCTTTTGAAGATACAGGACGCATTAATGCTTTTTTAGATAAATCAGCAGCAGTATCAATAGTTGTAGCAATACCTACACCTACCAATAGTGGAGGACACGCATTCAATCCATAGCTTGTCATCAAATCAAGAACAAACTTAGCAACACCTTCATAGCCTTCGCCTGGCATCAATGTTTTACCTGACCCTGGCAAGGAGCAACCGCCGCCAGCCATGTAAGGGAAGATTTCTACATCATCGCGATCAGGAATGATATCCCAGTGAATATAAGGTGCAGTGAGGCCAATATTTTTACCAGTATTAAATTCATCAAAAGTTTCTACACAATTCAATCGTAATGGAGCTTCTTGTGTAGCCTTATAGGTTGCTTCTCTTAGAATATCTTCTAATTCTCCTAGTAATGGATAATTAGATCCAACCTTTACCCAAAATTGTAAGACCCCTGTATCCTGACAAGAAGGACGATTAAGCTGAGCTGCTAAATCCATATTATGTTGCATTGTCTCATAAATAGATTTGGCCATAGGATTTTTTTCATCCTGCGCCAATTCATGAATTTTTTCTTGTACATCATCAGGCAATACCTTTGCCATATAAGAAATGAAATTAGCTATCTTATTAGTCATTTCTTGTACTTGTTGTTCCTTCGTACTCATCGCAAACCTCCAAAAAGACTTCATTATTTAAAACGTAATTATTTTTGTTTCGGAACCTTAGCTCCTTTCGATGATTTCATTGTACTCTTTTTTCAGGATATAACTATCCAATTTATAAGTTCATTTTTGCTTGTAAAAGCACACTAATTTCATATAAAATCACCCATATGATTATATTTTTCTCCATCTAAAATATACAATTACACCTATTTAGAAACATCAAAAAGAGCACTACCTATCAAAAGGCAGTGCTCTTTCATCATTTATTTTTATATGCTTATCAAATATACAAAATCACCTATACCTAATAATTGTATATCCACCTAATTTTAACTTTCAAAATCATGAAATTATATCTAATTACAAGGCATTTTAACAACGAAAATTATGATTGTAATTTTTTTACAACCATCTCAAGTTGTTCTCTAACATCCTGTAACTTTTGATTGGCCTCCTCTAATCTATTTGTATTAATAGAGTCATCTTGATATGGTAAAAAACTTTGCAAAATGTCTATAATATCCTTTTCCTGGGTAGAAATAATTTCCTTCCAATCATGTAGCTTGGTCTTTCGTCCCATCTCTTTTGCTTGCTTTCTATATTCAGATGGCGTTGTATGGAAATGTTTCTTGAAAGCTACATTAAAGGCTTTAATATCTGCGAAGCCACAGCTACTCGCAATATGAGCCACCCCATCCTCAGAGTTAGCTAAACGAACGGTAGCCTCTCGTAATCTCAACCGCAACAAATACTCTAAAAAGGAAACTCCTAATTGGCGTTTAAAGAACTGAGATGTATAGTTCACATTATAACCGCCAATTTTGGCAATATCTTCTAACTCTATCTTCTGCTTATAATTTTCATCAATATAGGCAATCATTTTATCAAAGGTAGCTACAGTCATATCAGCAGGCTTTGTATGTACAGGGATAGTCTTAACCGCATCAATTTCACGATATATATCACTCGTCATAGCTAAAAAGTGACTCTCCAAGCATAATTGACGATCAGTACCTTCACCATTTACCATTAATAACATCATTTGTGCGGCACGATGACGTAGTGACGTAAAGAATTTATTATCCCAATTAGTTTTATCTGAACGCAATACAAATTGGTACATGCCGAAGTTAGGATCAAAGTATTGGAAAAACTCTTTACTTACATGAATAACGAGAGCCGTTGTATCCTCCTCTAAGGCCAATGTAGCATGACCTACTTGAGGGGAAATAACAATTGTATCAAGAGGTTCCATTGTAAAAACCTCACTATTACAACTCATGTCGATTCTGCCCTTTAGTAAGATTAGGATTTCTACGCCACTGTGCCAGTTATAGTGATAGGTACTAACCTTATATATATCACTATTGAAATCTATGTGATTGTGTTTATAGGTGTAGTGAAAGTAATCCATAACAACGTAACACCCCTCATAAAATCAAACAAATACCTCTCAATTATTTACATAAAAAATGCACCTCTTATAAATCTAAGAGATGCATTCATTATGATATATATAATTAACAACGGTCAACAGTAATCTTATTTTACATGTCAATAAATTATAGTTTTATGTTTCTACTCTTTAAATTACATAACCGCTGTAATAGCTGCTGCCAAACCAAAGAAGATACCAGGTGCATTGGCTAATGCTACTGGAATATCTCTATGTTCTTTGAACAAACCATACGCTACCCATAATGTACAGTTGATCGCAGCTACAAGTGGTTGGATCCAATCGCCAGTACCTGGATGAGCTAGGTTGTGCATGATTTGTGGGAAATAAGATACATACATAGCTACAGCAGTAACAGTTGCAACTTTACCTACGTTTTCCATAAATTTAACTTGATTCATATATCCTCCAAAATTATAACTTACTAATTTTTTACTCCTGATGAAGTATATTCTACTCAGTTTGGAGAATATAACTATCCAAATTAAAAGGTAGTTTTTATAGTAAAATCCATAGAAAAATATAGATTTCTCTCGATTTATTGCATTTTTAGAGTCTATTGATATATAAATTCGCCCATAAAGCACATATAAAAAAGCACTACTTATCACCAGTAGTGCTTTATTTATAACTTTATAGGTTTTCTTAATATAGAAATTTACCCAATTCTAATCTTTCTATATATGTCATAAATTCAGCAAAAATAATTTGCCACAAAACGTTTATCCTAAGATTAGCTACTATAAGAATTAGTTACTATAATAATCTAGTTACCATAGAGATATAATAAAACATCTTTATAAATCCTTTACTACATCGGCTAACTTTTCTTTCAAAGCTTCCAATTTTTGGCTCATAAATTCCAATTCGCTCTTGGCTCGTGAATCATCTTCATAGGACAAGAATGAATGCAATACATCAAGTACATCTTGGTTGTCTACAGAAATAATTTCTTTCCAATCTTGCAAAACAGTTTTACGGCCAATCCCTTTTACTTGCTTACGATATTCTGTGGGAGTCATATTAAAATGCTTTTTAAAAGCCACATTAAAGGCTTTCACATCGGCAAAGCCACAATCGCTTGCAATTCTTGCGACAGCCTCATCCGTACTAGCTAATCGAACAGTAGCATCACGAATTCTCAACCGCAATATATACTCAACAAATGAAATCCCCATTTGTCGTTTAAAAAACTGCGATGTATAGGCAACATTATAGCCCCCTATTTTCGCAATATCTTCTAGCTCTATTTTCTGATCATAATGCTCATCAATATAGGCGATCATATTATCAAAAGATGCCGGTTTTATATCGCCAGGTCTAGCATTTTCGTGAACCTTTTTTATAGGATCAAATTCTCTAAATACATCACCGGCCAAAGCTAAGTAATGGTGTTCTATCCACATTCGATGTACTGGGCTTTCACCTTTAATCATCAATAACATCGTCATAGCAGCATGATGGCGTAAGGTTGTAAAGAATTCATTATGACGCGTACTATCATCTGAACGTAAAATAAATTGATACGTCCCAAAATCCGAATCATACTGTTGGTAAAATTCGTTACCTACATGAGTAACAAAGGCTATAGTATCCTCTTCAAGGGCTAATGTTGCATGCCCTACTTGAGGAGAAATAATTACAACATCAAGAGGTTTCAGCGTAAAAACCTCACCATTGCAACTCATCTCAACGCTACCTTTTAACAATATAAAAATCTCAGTTTCTGCATGCCAGTTATAATGATATGTACTAACCCTATATATGTTACTACTAAACTCTATGTAGTTATGTTTATATGAATAGTCAAAATAGTCCATTACACTTTTGCTCCCTAAGGTAATTTCGCTCTTAACTCCAGTTCTTGTGCTTTACCTGCATTTAACAAATCAGTTTCATCCTGTGTCCAAGTACCAAATAACACGTTCTCTACAATGGTGCCAACTGGCTCGGTACATTGTTTGGAATTATACACTTGTATTAAATTCCGTTTATATACTTGAATACTCTCAAATAATCCACTTTGTTCTAATTCATTAATATTAGATACCAAAGATTTCACAATTCCATCGTGATGCTCTTTAGGTGTAGCTCTGGCTTGTAAAGGATCCACTACTAGCATTTCTAAATATCGTAATTGTGTTGTCAAATAAGATAGTTCCGGTTTAGTAGCAATCAAACAAAAGTCGACTGTATATCCTTTAGATTTTAATAATGTAGCTGTTTTAATTGGCACAGTTGCCGAGCGCAATGTCCCTTCAATAATTAAATTGTATTTCAAGGCGCTTAATTTATCAATCACAGCCTCTACCATCTTACCAGCAAACATTTTTGTGTACTCTACACTATCAACACCATATTTTTCTTGAAGCGCTCTAAAATGTGGGTGCTGCGCACGATAAGTGTCGCCATCTATAACAATATAGTCGCCTTTTGACTCCATCATTTTGACACGATGAATAGTTGTTTTCCCTGCCCCACTTTGGCCACCTAAAATAACAGCGTGAGGCATATTAGATATATTTTTATTTAACGTTAACAAATCAATAGTGAGTTCTAAAGCCTTGTCGAAATCTTCAGAGCTATAGGACTCAATACCTTGTAAATCACTAATTTCTTTAATATCACTAACAATATGAGAAGCTTGAAT
Organism: Veillonella infantium; assembly: GCF_002959895.1. Lineage (GTDB taxonomy): Bacteria > Bacillota > Negativicutes > Veillonellales > Veillonellaceae > Veillonella > Veillonella infantium. Next base: position 66,585 of record NZ_PPDD01000007.1, read on the forward strand.
CATTGAATCCTTAATTTGGATTTCAATCTCTGTCATACGTTTTTTTAAAGATTCTAATTCATCAATAGATGTAACCAAATATAGTTCTGTATTAACAATATGAGAAAAGGCTTTTAAAAACTCTATACAATGATTAGTCCCACTTTCATCAACTAACTTGCATAGACGAGCTAATGTCTCTGCACTTTGTTCTTTTACAACCTCTATCTGTAAAGTTAAATTATATTGTTCAACGATGTTCATACATTCGCCCTCTCTCAAAATCATAACCACCCGTAGAACGGGTGGTTTGCTCTGACCCTATAAGGGTCTTTCTCTAGTGGTGGCCCTCTAAAGAGGGCATTGAATGATCTG
>NZ_PPDD01000008.1 GCF_002959895.1 Veillonella infantium
ATCGTATGCGGTATTAGCAGTCGTTTCCAACTGTTGTCCCCCTCTGAAGGGCAGGTTGATTACGCGTTACTCACCCGTTCGCCACTAAGATTGATAGAAGCAAGCTTCCATCGCTCTTCGTTCGACTTGCATGTGTTAAGCACGCCGCCAGCGTTCGTCCTGAGCCAGGATCAAACTCTCCAAGATATCTTGAAGCTATTTGAATAGCTCATTATTTGTTGTCGTTACATTTAAGTAACTTTGAATTATGGTTGGTTTTGACTTTGTCAAAACCCGCACTCTGGCATATGTTCAATCATATGATTGATTACCTATCATTGTTCAGTTTTCAAAGATCTGTTACGTTAGGTTGTTGCCCTAACGACTTGTATAAGTATATCAGCGAAGTCTTAAATCGTCAACCTCTTTTTTCAAAGATTTTTTCAATTTATTTTCAACTGATTTTATACATACAATCATAACCAAATTCTCTAGAAATAGAGATAGAAAACTCACAAACCGAAGTTTGTGAGTTTTAATTTGGTGACTCACCCGCGACTCGAACGCGGGACACCCTGATTAAAAGTCAGGTGCTCTGCCAACTGAGCTAGTGAGTCATGTTGGCAGGGGTGGCTGGGATCGAACCAGCGCATAACGGAGTCAAAGTCCGTTGCCTTACCACTTGGCGACACCCCTACAGTGATTATGATGTGTAGGTTATGGGGTGAGTAGTGGGGATCGAACCCACGCGTAACGGAGCCACAATCCGCCGTGTTAACCGCTTCACCATACCCACCACCTTGTAGGTATCGAAGACGTTGTCTTCGTAACAAAGAGAATTATATCTGTTCTAGAGATTTGTGTCAACACCTTTTTCTCAATTTCATTTAACTTTTACAATTAAAATTAAGAAATGTATTATCTCTAATATAAACTCTTTAGCCTTATATACATAAGGAAGCACTTCGGAAGCAAAGGCCTCACGAATGGTGCTTCCCTATTATACATATTATTTACTTACTTGGCAAATAGTTTTTTACAAAATTTGGTAATGCAAAGGCAGCCTTTTGAATTCCTTCATTATAGTACTTAGTTTCAAAAGTTTGCTCACGATTAGGAGTCCACTTTAATGGGTCAAATGTTTTGGAGCCCAACGTAAAGCAATGCATACCTGCTGGGTAAATTGGAATAAATGCAGTATATAAACGTGCAATTGGGAAGTGATTATTTACATACCCAAATACTTTCTTTACAAGCGGTTGATGCAACATAGGAGATTCTGTTTGTTGTACAAACAAGCCGTCTTTTTTAAGAGCTTTCAAGGTATTCTTATAGAACTCTTCAGTGAATAGACCTTCACCTGGACCAATTGGATCAGAGCAGTCTACTATAATTACATCATAATAATCTTCTGCTTCTGCCATGAAACCTATACCATCGCCAATTTTTACAGTTAATTTTGGATTGTTTTCAATCATAGCTTTAGCAATAGTTGGTAAATATTGTTTTGCCAACTCTACTACCTTGCCATCGATTTCAACCATTGTTACTTCTTTTACACAGTCGTGACGTACACATTCTCTAGCTACGCCACCATCACCGCCACCGATGATCAATACACGTTCAGGATTTGGATGTAAAAACAATGGAACATGACTCATCATTTCATGGTAGATGAACTCTTCACGCTCAGACGTTTGGAATACACCATCTAATGCGAGCATCGTACCGTACTCTTTAGATTTAAACACTTCAATTTTTTGGAACTCAGATTCACCAGAGTATAATACCTCTTCTGCTTCAGCGCTGAGACGTAAATGAGGGGTTTGTTCCTCTGTAATCCATTGACTCATGTAGTACCTCCTACTTTTATACTACAATACGCACCGCAGGTTATTGCGATGCGTATGTATATTACTTTAATTGCTCTATTACTTAACCTTTACGGCTAATATAACAGAAACCGCCACCTAAAATAGTGTCTTTCATCCAATTTGCTAACGAGAAATCACGGATTTCACCTTCATCAAAGATGCCACAGCGAATATCATCGCCATCCATAAATATCTTGTGAATTGGAACCCAATGCCATGTATAAAGAGCTTTCTCTTTACCCTTATGACGATTCAAAAATGCTACAGGCACATCTTGCGCCAATGCATCATGAATAAACTGAGCTGCAGCCTCCACCTCTACACGAGATGCGCAGAACGGAGATACATTCAACATATGTACATCATAAGATAGGCCTTTATCCTCCAGTAAACGAGTAAGACCACGTTCCATCCATTGAGTCTTATAAACACCACCACCAAAGCGTGGCTTTACATATTTCCAAACTAAGTTCATCCGTTCTAAAGCAAGCGTTTGATCAGATGTGGTTTCCAGATCTAATAAGCCATCCCTAAACAGCGAATAACCCAATACTTGTGATGCCGATGTGGGACCACAACCAGACAAGCGTTGCCACTCATCAGTGAACCATTCTTGGTCATACCCATATGATGTCTTTCCGTCTACATCAATATATAGCCATTCCGGATGTTTAATAGATACATCATTCATGAGATTAACCTTCGATTACTTCAACAGTTTCCATGATGGCACCTTGATGGATACCATCAACTACGTCCATACCTTCAATTACTTTACCAAATACTGTATGTACACCATCCAAATGAGGTTGTGGTTCGTATACGATAAAGAATTGGCTACCACCAGTATTAGGACCACGGTGAGCCATAGACAATGCACCACGTTCGTGTTTGTGTGGGTTACCAATTAATTCGTCTTTAATTGTGTAGCCAGGACCACCTGTACCATTGCCATTAGGGCAACCACCTTGAGCTACGAAACCAGGAATTACACGGTGGAAACGAAGACCATTGTAGAAACCTTTATTGATCAAATCAATGAAGTTTTGTACTGTGCCAGGAGCTTCTTTATCAAATAATTCAATTACAATATCGCCGCCGTCAGCCATATGGATTTTTGCTTTTTTCATTGTTCAGGTACCTCCAAAATTGTACGCAACACATGTGCTGCTAATATAAAACCTGCCACTGGGGGCACAAAACTACATGTTCCAGGACTTGTTGCTTCCCCACGGAACTGTGGCTTTGTTGGTTTTTCTGTAGAAAATAAAACTAATTGTTTTTTTATGCCCCGTTTTTTTAACTCCCGACGCATAACGCGCGCAAGAGGACATGTATGAGACTTATGGATATCAGCAATCATAAGTTTTTCCGGGTAAAAGCGATTACCGCCGCCCATACAAGAAATAACGGGGATACTTTCACGTTGACAAACCTCAATAATATTTAGTTTTGCCGTTACCATATCAATAGCATCGATAACATAATCAACGTGTAAGCTTTGAATGAATCCAGGGTAACTTTCCTCTGTATACATAATATCATGAGTTTCTATCACCACATCCGGATTAATAGAAAGAGCTCGCGCCTTTGCTACCTCTACCTTACGCTCACCAATCGTGTCGTGAGTTGTAATCATTTGGCGGTTCAAATTACTAGGTGCTATAGAGTCTCCATCGATAAGAACGATCCGCCCAACCCCTGCACGTACTAGAGCCTCAAGAGCTCCACCGCCTACACCACCGACACCAAAGAGAGCCACAGATGTATTCTTTAAGGTTTGGATTTTATCTGGTCCAACTAACCATTCTAAACGAGTTAACATATATTCCATTAATATTTACCCGCCGGAATGATTTCTGTCCAATAACCGTCTGGATCGGCAATGAAGTAAATTCCCATATCAGCATTTTCATAAGCTACAACGCCCATCTCTTTGTGTTTTTTAAGAGCTGCTTCATAGTCATCTACATAAAATGCCAAGTGGAATTCATTGTCACCCAAATTATAAGGGCGATCCCAGTCACGCAACCAAGTAAGTTCTAGCTCATGCGCTGTATATGGACTTTTTAAATATACAAGGATGAAAGCACCACTTGGATCTTCCAAGCGGCGAGATTCCTCAAGTAATAAAGCCTCTTTATAGAAAGCTAAACTTTTATCAAGATCCTTAACATTTATATTATTGTGAGCAAATGAAAATTTCATAGGACCTCCTTAATTAATTCCAGTATGTTTTTGTAGGAATTCTCCTCTTTTAATAGTATCACATTTGGCAATTCTATAGCTAGTTAATAACAAATTTTGCTGTACTACCATCATCACCACGTGTTACCTCTAAGTGGGCAGGTATGCGGGTCTTTAATTCAGGTACATGAGAAATCATACCGATAAGGCGACCTGACGATTGCAATTGCACCAGTGTTTCCATGGCGAGTTCCAACGTGTCTGGATCGAGTGTACCAAAGCCTTCGTCGATGAACATCGTATCCATATGAATACCACCTGCATAACTTTGAATGACATCCGCAAGACCTAAGGCAAGAGCCATCGACGCCAAAAAGGTTTCACCACCAGACAAGGTGTTCGCCGGTCTTGACTGACCTGTGAAAGCATCCATAACGGCCAAATCAAGGCCTTGTTTGCCTCGCCCACCACCAGTATAGTCAGACCGCTCCAAGGAATATCGACTACGACTCATCTTTTGAAGTCGTAAATTGGCGGCATACACAACTTCATCTAAAATAGCACCTAGCACATATCGTTCAAAGGTTACATTTTTAAAGCCTTGTTCACCTCCATTGGCTAAGTCGTTAAGACGGCTTAAGAAAGTGATTTCCTCACGAGCTTCGCCCATAGCCTTTTCCAGTTCTTCTAATGATGCTAATGTGGTTTTAATATGTTTTGTTTCTTTATCCCAAGCCGCAAGAGAACCTACTAAATTATCACGTTTCTCTACGGCCGTATCATATACTTCGTCAGAAACCGTATTACTTGGTTCTATTACAGACTGGGCATGTTTCAAAGCCGCATCATATACAGCTTGAGCTGTACTAAAAGCCTCATCCAATGCATGTAGCTCAGTTCTAAACGCATCTAATGCCTTATAATCAACCAATACCTCTATGAAATCATCTTCAGATAAAGAAGTCGATTGCAATGATTTTGTATATTCCTTATACATTACATCAAGGTTGTTAGTTTCTTCCTGCACTTGGGCAGATAAGGTTTCTAGACGCCCTCGTTTAGCATTGAGCTGTTCTCGAGCAACATCTAAATTTATTTTACAAACCTTCACCTGCTCATCGTATTCTTTAATTTCAGTGTCTAACGATTCTATCTGTTTATGCCATGCATCAAGATCTGTAGTCGGCAACGTTTTAGATACAGCATCAATCTTAGCTTGTACAGAACTAATTTGAACCTCTAAATTGTGTAAGTTATCAAGTAGTTCTTTATGAGCCATATCCAATTTCGCTAGTGTATCTTTAGCTGCACTGAGGTCACCCTCAGTGTTAGCTATAGTGTTGCTCAGCTGTTCAGTGTCGCTACGCAAGGTTGTAAGCTGTTCCATTTTGGATAACAAGTCATGTTGAATAGAAGCAAAAGCCTCTTCTGAAAAACTCTCAATAGATGACTTCAACTGAGAAACTTGGTCTTTAATTTGCTGATCTAACTCATGTAGACGAAGAGCTAACGTTTCTTTCTGACCAATTTCACTAGCTTGCTTTTGTAACTCAAGATCACGCACGGCACGAGCCTCTTCTATTTCCTCTTTTGTAGGATATAACTCAGGCCTAGATGCTAACTGTGGATGCTCTGTAGATCCGCATACAGGGCAAGGCTCATTATCTACTACCAAATGGACAAGTTCAAAGGCACGCCCTTCTGCCATCAAATGTTCTAACCGTTCAAGCTGTACCTTTGAATTCTTTACCGATTCATCAATCGTCGCTAATGTTTTATCTTTAGCATCGATATCATTTTGAACCTTCTGATTCTCAGCGACCAATTCAGAATATCGTTGCAAATGACTCAACTGTTCTTGGATACGAGGAATAGACTCTAATGCTTTACTATTAGCTTGGAACTGTTTTCTCGCTTCAACTAACTTAGCCTCCAAATCAGCTACTAGCTTGTGTTGTTTCTGTAACGCAGCGTCGCTTTTCTCCCGGTCCAATATTTCTGATTGACCCTTTAATGTGCTTAATTCCTTATTTAGCAGTGCTAACTCATCAAATTTTTCTGACTGTTGTTGGAGTTGAGCCAATGTAGTTCTTTTAGCTTGCATAGTTTCAGCTTGAGATACTAACGCTTCATGAGCCTCTGTACATTTAGACTCATGTTGAGATGCACTTTCCACACCTTGTTTCGTATCTGAAAGTGATATTTCCAAGGTTTTTAACACCGACTGTTTATCCTTAAACTGTTTATATAACTCATAGCTTGGAGTTAAAGAGGTGAGGAATTTAACCTTTTTGCTTAAGCTAGACCGCTCCTCTTCTCTTGCTTTTACCAAGTCTAAATTAGACGTAGCCTCTATGAGAGCTTGTTGTGCCTGATTATATAAAGCCCACTCCTTACGCAATGCATTGAACTGCTCTACCTCGGTGACAGCCTCATCTCGCTGTACGATAAGATCATCGCGATAGGGTTCTCGGTTAGCCAACAATTCACGTACATGTTCTACCGTTAGCACTGGCGTATCCTCATCATGAGGAATAGACTGCAGCAACGCAGATTGTTTTGTTAGATTCGCCTCAATGCCTGCTTTTGCGTCATCATAAGCTGCTTTAAGAACTTCTTGTAGTTTTCGGTATAACTCTGTTCTAAAGAGTGTATGTAATAACTCCTCCCGTTCACTGGTGGAAGCAACTAGTAATTTTCGAAATTCCCCTTGTGGCAATAGAACAACTTGTAAGAATTGATCCTTACGAAAGCCTATGATGCGTTGAACTGTATCGCGAATGGCTGCCGCAGAGGTAGCAATAACCTTCCACTCTCCATCTTTCATTTCGTAGACAGTGGCACTAGCATTCTGCTCACGCATGCCAGTACCGCGTTTCTTCGCAACCATTTGTTTTGGCAATCGTTCAACACGGTACTGAGCATCACCGATAGCAAAGGAAAAATCAACCCGTGTCATACGATGTGGTTCTGCAAAGTCACTACGGATAGCATCTGTTTTGCGCACTTCCCCACTAGGTTCGCCATACAAGGCATACACCATAGCATCTAGTATAGACGTTTTCCCTGCTCCCGTAGGACCAGAGATGAGGAACATTGAGTGATCTTGAAGTGCACTAAAGTCCAAGGTAACCGAATCACGGTACGGACCAAAGGCTTCTATAGTTAAAGATATAGGCTTCATTTAGTCCTCCTTTAGAATTCGATCCCATACAGAGTTAATGTATTGTTGCTCACGCTCTGTTAATGGCTCTTTCCACACGGTTTCAGCAAACTGATTAAATAATTCGCGTTCGTTTAACTCTTTAAAAACGGCTTCATCCATATCTGCCATAGGAGTTGCCACGCGACCTACTAAATCAATAGTCATGCATCGATGATACACTTGGCGCAGCTTAGCCATCCCATCCATTATAGGCATCGTATCAAGCAATCGAGCCTGCACGTAATCGTCTTTATGCTTAGCTTGTAATTCTTTATTATTTAGGAGGTCTTCAAAGTAACCTTCTAAAATAACTACATCTCGCTTCGCATCTACAGGAATGGTGCTAACATCTACTTGTCCCTTTGTATTCATATCAACGATGGTAAAAGATTTCTTCTGCGTATGCTCATCAAAGGAATACTTTAATGGCGATCCGCTATAACGAATATAGTCTGCCCCCATTCGCTGAGGCCCATGCAAATGGCCAAGGGCTGTATAGTGAAAGTCTTTAAAGACTTGTGGACTTACTTGTTCACTACCACCGATAGATAAGGTACGCTCAGAGCCACCTACATCACCGCCCATTACAAAGGCATGACTAATAGCAATGCTACGCATCCCCTTTGGCACTTGATTACGTAAATGGTTGCTCCAAGCCTGATACATTTGATCATAATTATGTAGATTGAGACCACTTTCATTATGAGCGACTAAATCTTGTGTTACACCCTTAGATGTTTCTATAGCAGCAATTTTTTCATCGGCCATATCAACACCAGCAAATAAAGAGTCCTCCACAACATCTACAGATGCTTTTTTAGATTTAGACCGCTTAGATTTTGCTTTAATCTTAGATTCAGTTTCTCCCACATTCTTTAAATATTGAGTCGTTTCCAAAGAAGGGGTAGCAAAACCTAACCCTAATGCATCCCCTATGCGACGAGGCTCGCTAAAGGGCATAGGGCAAATGGCCACTTTACCATCAACACCTTCAAATTCAAAGGGTTGTAATGCATGATGAGGGGATCCCCAAATATGGATTCCTGATTGACTCAACATAGAGCGCCCCACTTCAAGGCGTTCAGCCCCATCATGATTACCACTTACCACGAAGAGTGGTACCTTATAATCCATAGCGAGACGGGTAATGATGGAATCCCATAACTCAATAGCTTCAATAGGAGGTACCGCTCTATCAAATACGTCACCGGCTAACAATATGCCGTCGATTTTTTCATCTTTCAAAATAGAAAAGAACTGATTCTCCAACACATGAGCTTGGTCATCTGTTAAATACTGACCATAAAAAATACGTCCTAAATGCCAATCAGCAGTATGTAAAAAACGCATTTTATCCCCCTTTCCAGCTCTCCCTATACCTTATCTGAATGTAGTTATATAAATAATTATATAACTAAGACTGCATTTTAGCTTAATTATTGATTCTCTACGATAGAGCGCAACATAGCAATTTCTTTTGCATACCCATCAAGTTCGTTTGGCGTTTCTAAATAGAACGGCAAGTTCGTCAATTTAGGATGTGTCACAATACGAGCAATGGCGTCGATACCGATGTGACCTTCACCAATTTTTTCGTGCCGATCTTTATGAGCGCCCATCGGATTTTTAGAGTCATTCAAATGAATCGCTTTCAAACGGTCTAAACCTACAATGCGGTCAAACTCGTCGATAACACCATCGAGATTATTAACGATATCATAACCACCTTCGTGGATATGGCACGTATCAACACATACGCCCATGTACTCTTTTAATTTGACGCCATCGATGATGCGTGCAATCTCTTCAAAACGAGAACCAATTTCTGTGCCCTTACCAGCCATTACTTCCAAAAGAACGGTCGTCTTCATGCCAGGGAACAAAATTTCGTTCAAACATTCTATGATATATTCGATGCCTTGATCCACACCTTGCTTCACATGGCTGCCTGGGTGAAAGTTATACATTTGGCCTGGTAAATATTCCATGCGCTCTAAATCTTCCATCATGGATTGTTTTGCAAAGGCGCGCAAGTCTTCCTTTGCAGCACATGGGTTATATGTATATGGCGCATGAGCTAATAAAGTACCAAAATTATGTTCTTTCATATATGCACCAAGGCTGTTCATATCCTCTAAGTCGAGAGCTCGCATACCACCGCCGCGAGGATTACGGGTAAAGTATTGGAAGGTATTGCCACCAATTTTAGTAGCTTCCTTCCCCATATTTAAATAACCTTTGCTAATTGATAAATGACTGCCTATGACAAACATACTACTCCTTTATATTTATATAATTTTATAATTCTAACATACTTAATTCTAATATCTATTCGATTACGCTTACATCTATTCCAAAAGCCTAATGAATATAAGACATATATAACTAATATAACCCCTACCGTGAAGGAGCCCTTCGCGACAGGGGTTATGTATTAATGGCTTTCTTTTTTAGCACACTCAGGGCATACACCTTCAAAGGTAATATGTTGACCTGTGATTTGATACTCGCTACCTTGATCAGCAATTGTTTTGATAGCTTGTAAGTCAATGCCCATCATATCCTCTACCTTGTTGCAACGGATGCAACGAATATGGGAATGAGCTTGTGTGTCCCAATCGTAATGAGCGCGCTCATCACCTACTTCTAAAATTTTTACAAGACCGATTTTTTCAAAAATCTCCATCGTCTTGTACACGGTTGCCAAGCTCATGCTTGGATGTTCAGGGCGCAACGTATGATACAACATTTCTGCTGTCGGATGATCATGATGACCACGCAAGGCATCATAAATCGCAATACGTTGTGGGGTTACTTTGAACCCTTGGCTACGCAGAATTTGTGCGATATCCATAATACTCTACTCTACCTTTCTCCACTTGGAAATCTATAAGGCATCGACCATTATCGGCCATTCACAAGAAATAATTATTATCTATTATAGCAGAATTCTCAACACTTATCAAGATAGATAGTATTAACTATTAAGTAATAAAAAATGTGGATTGCTCGAAAGCAATCCACATTCTATTAGTCTTTAAAGTAAGGCTTGAAACCTTCACCTTGATGACGAGGTTTTCTGTCACCACGTGGACGATCAGATCTACGATCATCTCTGCGGCGGTCATCACGACGTTCACCTCTACGATCATCGCGGCTGCGACGAGGACGATCATCACGACGACGATCACCGTCACGGCGGCGATCACCATCTCTACGACGGTCACCACGGCGGCGGTCACCACGACCACCTTCACGACGACGGCGTACGCGTAATGGTTTTTCTTCTGTAATATTTACAGGAGTTGTATCTGGTTCTTTTGTTAATAATTTAAGAGCTGCAGCCAACAATGTTACGGAGTCTGTATCGTTTAACAATTCCTCTGCACTAGATTTGAATGGCGCTAATGCTTCTAAATTATCTGTCATTTCAACGAGGCTTTCAATAGCCAAACGTTGTTGACCTTCAAGAACTTCACCTAAGGAAGGTGCACGACGGCGTGCAATTTTACGTTTTGTTAAACGCTCGATAGCATGTAAATGCTCCATTTCACGAGGGATAACGAACGTGAAAGCTTGACCAGCTTTACCAGCACGGCCTGTACGACCTACGCGGTGTGTGTAGCTTTCAGGATCTTGAGGCATATCATAGTTATATACGTGAGATACGCCAGAAATATCAAGACCACGAGCTGCCACATCAGTAGCCACGAGAATATCGATGGTACCTTCGCGGAATTGACGAATTACGCTGTCTCGTTTTTGTTGAGACAAATCGCCATGAATGCCTTCCGCCATGTAACCACGTTTCTTAAGACCTTCTGTTACTTCATCAACACGACGTTTTGTACGTGTGAAGATAATCGCAAGTTCAGGTGTTTGAATATCGAACAAACGGCAAAGAACATCGAATTTTTGACGGTCTTGCACTTCGATATAATATTGTTCAATTAAGTCCATCGTAACTTGAGTCGGTTTCATACGAATCAATGTTGGCTCTGTCAAATATGTTTCAGCTAATTGTTGGATAGCTTTAGGCATAGTTGCGGAGAACAACAATGTTTGATGGTCTTCTGGGATAGCACCCAAGATTTTATTGATATCATCAACAAAGCCCATGTTTAACATTTCGTCGGCTTCGTCCAATACCACAACTTTCACATGGTCAAAGTGGATAGAACCACGATCCATATGGTCCATCAATCGGCCTGGTGTGGCAACGATGATTTGTGGATTTTTTTTCAAGGCACGGAACTGACGATTAATATCTTGACCACCATAGATAGGTAGTGCTGTGATATTCGTGTATTGAGCCATTTTGTTAAGCTCTTCAGCTACTTGGATAGCTAATTCTCGTGTAGGGGATAAAATAACTACTTGAACGTGACGCTCATTCCCGTCTACGCGTTCCAATACAGGCAAGCCAAATGCTGCTGTCTTACCAGTACCTGTTTGAGCTTGACCGATCATGTCTTTACCGCTCATGGCTACTGGGATAGCTTCCTGTTGAATTGGCGTAGGCTCTTCAAAGCCCATATCGTTTAACGCTCTTAGAACAGGTTCGCTAATCATTAATTGTTCAAATTTTTCTAACATCTAAATGTGTTTCCTCCTATCGCGCACGAATTATGCGCGTTAGAATAGTATATCATATTTCAAAGGTGAACGCTATAAAAGTAATTACAAGTCAAAACTAAATGTTCTTTCTTCTCTCTCTTAACTGTTCTATTAAAACGATTCCACCTGATACACAAAGGAAAACAAGGTATGATAAATGAATAGGCATATACAAACATTCAACAAGAACAACCCATAGAATCAAAATTAATTTAGAAATCCATTTCGTTGTTATTCTATCAGCTATCATAAATATAGATAAATTGATAATTATTTTAATGATTATCGCAGCGATTATAACGATTGACGTAAATTCTTCTCTATAATCTGTCAGTTCATATAAGGGATATAATAAATAACTCAAAAGAGCGCTAAGTATTATTAAGAACCAAATATTGAGTCCCTTTAAAAGTTTAGCTTTACTATAGTAAAAGACTCCAACCAAAAGAAAGAGTAAAATGCTAAGCAATATGCCTATAACTAATAGATAATCTAAATGAATCATGGTTTATACTCTCCTTTAATCATTTTCACCAGTCTCTTTTACAATACACTCTTAAATGTTCTTAATTATAGCATACGGCAGCTCCACACTTATTAGATACTGATCTTCTATATTATGCACAAAAAAGGCACCTCGAAGGAGGTGTCTTCTTATTATGGTTTATTGAAGAATTCTATATTATTAGTCTAAGATAATAAAACAATATATATTTTTTATTTAGAATAATACCTTCCTAAACGCATAGATGCAAACAGTAATAAACATCAGCATCGAAAATACGGCAATGAGTCCACGATTGTAATATATGCTATCTCTTTTTTGAAAATATCCTGTGCACAGTGTAACAAGTGTAAAAATAGTCCAAACACTTCCATAACTCACAATTACTGTATAATCTCTATCAATTATAATTTTAAGAATCAGTAGAGCTAAACTTATAAGAGAAATAATAGACAAATATTTTGTTAAACTACCAAAAACTCTATGTTTTTTTATGTATTCATACTCTTCATTAATTGAAGTCTTACGAATTTCAAGTTTATATAAGGCTATTCCCGATATGATAGATGCAAAAACAAACGTACTACCTAATATTGTTAACCTACTCATCTTTTACCTCATTTTTCATCGACGATACTTTTCTTGTATTCAATCTTTCTCTTTACTACTTAAAGAATATATCTTTAAACGCATAAGCAGAGCCTACAACACCGAATAATATTGAAACAATAGCAATTATCCCACGTTTATAATATAAACTGTCTCTCTTTTGAAAAAATCCTGTACACATTATCAAAAGCACGAAGAATCCCCAAGCCCCACCAAAACGTGACACAAACTCATAATCTTTATAGACTAAAAAGTTAAGGTTTAGTAGTAATATACTTATAATGGCAATTATAGATAAATACCTAGTTAAATTACCAAAAGCTCTATGTCTTTTGATATATTCATATTTTTCATCAATGACACGTTTACTAATCTCAAGTTTATATAACCCTATGGATAACGACATAGATATGAAAATCCAAAAATATCCTAACATTTCAAGTTTTTTCATTTTTTACCAGTCTCTTTTACAATACATTCTTAGATGTTCTTAATTATAGCATAAGGTCTCTCGATACTGATAAGATACTGATTGTCTATATTAAGCACAAAAAGGCATCTCCAAGGAGGTGCCTCATTGTTATAGTTTATTGGAGAATTGTATGGTATTAATCAACTATATAAGTAAAAATATGTTTTAGGTATAATATGATTAAAAGAACGTACTTCAAAATACCGCCAATAATTAAGCAATGCCTGTTAAAGAATTACAATTTACTGAACATTCTAAAGTAGTATAAAAGGAATACCAATGAAACCATTTACTCTTAAAAGATTTGTATCACTACCGTTGATTGTACTATCCCTCATACTAACAACGGGTTGTCATCTTCTATCACATTATAGTGAAGATGAGGTACAACAATATATAAATAAAGATTATCCTAATCTAACATATCACTTGGAGTCACAAAGAAACAATACATGGCAAGTCACCTTTGACAAGTATCCCCAAATGCCCATTGAAATATCTGAAGTCTTGCACACCTCTGCACCTGTTGTACCACAAGTTGATCGAATACTAATAACCAACATTCCGTTGATAACTGCATTTCCATTAATGAAAAACTATCTAACGGCAGAGGAGTTATCCTATGCCACATATGATACATCTTCTTTGTATATTGAAATGCCTATCCCCTATTCAGCCATACAAAACCAAGATGTAACAAACTTTTACAATCGAATGGATCAATTCTGCAAAGAATATGCTAAAACATATCCAGATTTCAAAAAAGAGATATATATTAGAGTCATCATAAAACCATCTGATGGTTCTGATTCGCCGGAAGAATATAGAAGAGTATTCCGTTTATCCCACTATTAATAAAACAGGTGCTTCCTAAGAGGCACCTGTTTCATTTATGAAACGATATTGCCATTTGATATTCTAGAAATATTATATGTGACATCATTTCACACTATCATCAACAATTCTTATAATCCTCCTAAAGAAATCATATCCTCCATTTATATTATCGCCAATTACCATTTCACTATCTTGAAAGTATGGTGAAACAGGTAAATAGCCCCACATAACGCCTAAGCCTCCACATATATTGCGGCCACCATCTCCACCTTTATAGGAAAATTCATCTTCATCATATACAATTTCTCTACAATACGGATCGTCACCTATAACAAGGCCAAAAAAGTTTTCTTTTTCTAACGTATACTCTCCATCATTATCCATCCATTCCATATGCTTTAAATTCATAGAGAAATCTATATTGTTTCCCCATGGAAAGATAGTTCTACCCCCCTTGCCAGCTAAATACTCCCACTCTCTTCGTGTAGGCAAAGAATATCTATTATCTTTTATATCCTGTAAAAGTTTCTTAAATGTTGTTTCTTCATAAAGTTTGCCACACCAATTGCTATCGTCTGTTTTATATAAACAAACAGTGTTGTGCACCATCACTTCAGAAACACCTTTTTCCTCGGCTTTTTTTATCATGTTTTGCCATTCTTTATTTTGTGTAAGCATATCATCTGGAATAAGACTCCAGCAGGTTTCACTATACTCTTTTTGTACCAATAATGGATGGATTACAAACTCATCTTCTTGAGTAAAATTATGTTTAAAATACGTTTCTATGTTGGATAGTACCTCTTCATCTTCTAGTGCTTCGCTAATCTTAGTTTGAACATCGTCTTCACTAAAGATTTCCTCTTCATATCCCTCGACAAATGGATAGGCAAGCTCCGCTAAATTTTCATCATTAAAAATATCCTGAAATGGTTTATTTTTAAAATCAAACCCTAACGTAACAGTATCTCCAGGAACAAATACAAATTCTATACCCTCATGTGAACGATATACCGCCGTATATGTGGATTTTCCAAAGGCAGTAAATTCTTTAAAGCATATTAATTCTAAATTATATATTTTTCCAATCTTATTTAATAATTCCATTCTATCGCTAGTAGATAACAAATCATATTGAGGATTATACAATTTTTTGATGGGAATAGGATTCATTAATTTGATACTCCTTATTTTTATCTAGTACAAATATTCTTCACTATGCATTTACTCTATTTACTTAAGTATTGCCTTAGGGTTTGATTTTCTAATGGCCCTCTCTAAACAACACGCTTTTATATGGCTACAATTATAGCATACTGTATCCTTTCACAGATAATAAGCTATTGTTAAGCACAAAAAAGGCACCTCTTACGAGGTGCCTCATTGTTATAGTTTATTGGAGAGTTGAAGTTTATTAATCTAAATCGTAGAAACCAGATGGTTTATCACTCAAGTTGATAATGATGTTTTTCATTTGAGTATAGTGTTCAAGGATAACTTTGTGAGTTTCACGGCCGATACCAGATTGTTTATAGCCACCGAATGGTGCGCCTGCTGGGATGGAGTTATATGTGTTAACCCACATACGACCTGTTTCGATTGCTCGAGCCACGCGGATGGCACGGTTAAGGTTTTGTGTGAATACGCCACCGCCAAGGCCGTATAAGCTATCGTTAGCTTGTTCGATCACTTCTTCTTCGCTGTGGAATTTAATAACAACAGCTACAGGGCCAAAGATTTCTTCGCGAGCTACGCGCATATCGTTTGTAGCGTCTACGATAAGTGTAGGTCTAATGAAACAACCTTTACCAAGTTCACCGTCAGTAACGCGTACACCACCAGCTGCAATGCGAGCGCCTTCTTCTTTAGCAAGTTCTACATAGCTAAGTACTTTCTTAACTTGATCTTCGTAAATCAAGGAACCAAGTTGTGTAGATTCTTCCCAAGGTAAACCAACTTTTACCTTATCAAATAATGCGGAAAGTTCAGCTACGAATTTATCGTAAATTGTATCTTGTACGAAGATACGGGAACCTGCACAGCATACTTGACCTTGGTTGAAGAGGATCCCAAGCATTGCCCCATCAAGAGCTTGTTTCCAGTTCGCATCTTCAAAGAAGATATTCGCAGATTTACCACCTAATTCTAATGTAGCAGGAATCAAGCGTTCAGATGCTGCTTTATATACATCAAGACCGACTTCTGTAGAGCCTGTGAAAGCAAGTTTGCTGAAGCCTGGATGATCAAGGATATATTGACCAGATTTAGAGCCTTTACCAGTTACGATATTTACAACGCCTGCTGGCAAGATATCTTTCAAAATATCGCCTAATACTAAAAGGCTAAGGGATGTATGGCTAGAAGGTTTAATTACAACTGTACAACCTGCTGCAAGAGATGGTGCCAATTTCCAAGCTGCCATTAGGAATGGGAAGTTCCAAGGCACCACTTGACCTACAACGCCAATTGGTTCACGTACGATAAGGCTCAATGTATTTTCGTCAAATACTTGAGCAGATCCTTCTTCGGAGCGAAGTACGCCAGCGAAGTAACGGAAATGGTCAGCACCAAGTGGAATATCTACATTCAAAGTTTCACGGATTGGTTTACCATTGTCATAAGTTTCAACTTGTGCCAAGTACTCTTTGTGCGCATCGATAGCGTCAGCAATTTTTAACAAGTAATCAGCCCGTTCTACTTGGGATACTTTTTTCCAAGTTTTGAAAGCTTCTGTTGCAGCGTCTACCGCTTTATCAACGTCGTCCTTCGTAGCCTCTGCACAGATAGCGAGTTGTTCGCCATTAGCAGGGTTATATACATTGAATTCAGCACCATCAGATGCCGGTACCCATTCATTATTAATTAAAAGTCCATATCGTTCTTTAAGGTTCAAGCTCATAGCATTACCTCCTATGTAGGAATATAGATTGAGGAAGATTTCCTCTATGAGTTCATCATACTCCTTATATCTAAATATTTCAATCAGATATACTATTTTCGATATATCACTTCTGCATTAATATACATAGTTTTAAGCTATATAGAAAAACCGCACCCTCTAACACCATAGAGGATGCGGTTTTCTATATGATGACTTTTAGTCAATAATATATCTCATTTAATATCTATTAATATAGATTAACTAGATTGCATAGAATAATGAAGCAAAAAGGACCACGTAGTTATATATAACTATGCTTTTCGACGTTCTCCATTATTTCTATTGTTTTGACGGCCACCGTTGTCACGATTATTATTTCGACGTTGACCATTGTTATTTCTGTTTCGGTTATTATCGTTATTCTTTGGCTTTTCTGGTTGTAATGCTTTTACAGATAAACCGATACGATTACGCTTCACATCAACAGAAATAATTTGAGCTTCGATGATGTCGCCTACAGCCAGTACATCGGATGGATGTTGACGGCTATTGCATAATTCACTGCGATGCAAAAGACCATTAGTTTTAAGGCCAAAGTCTACGAAGGCACCAAAGTCAACTACGTTATGAACTGTACCTTTTACCACAGTACCGACTTTGATATCTTCAAGGCTTACTACATGTTTTCTAGTAAGTGGTGCAGGCAAATCTTCACGAGGGTCACGACCTGGTTTTGCCAAAGCAGCTAGAATATCTCGTACAGTTGGTACACCTGCATCAAGTTTTGCGGCCATTTTCTCTGCATCAACGAGAGGTAACTTCACTTGTAACGCTTCTAACTGAGCCTTATCTTGCAAATCTTTTAAGGTAAAGCCTAATTCACCAATAATGCGTTCTGCCAATTCATAAGACTCAGGATGGACAGATGTATTATCTAGTGGATTTTTACCGTGTTGCAAGCGAAGGAAACCAGCACATTGTGTGAACGCTGCAGGACCTAGACGAGGTACTTTCAACAATTCTTTACGGCTTTTAAATACGCCATTCTCTTGACGGTATGCAACGATGTTCTTAGCCACCGTACTAGAAATACCTGCAATATGTTGCAAAATAGCTGGAGATGCTGTGTTAAGCTCTACCCCAACGTGGTTTACTACGGTTTCAACTACTTGATCTAAAGTATGAGTCAATTGTTTTTGATTGACGTCATGTTGATATTGACCTACACCGATAGATTTAGGATCAATTTTAACAGATTCAGCCAATGGATCTTGTACACGGCGCGCAATGGATACGGCGCCGCGAATTGTTACGTCTAAATCTGGTAATTCATCGATAGCCAATTTAGAAGCAGAATATACAGATGCACCTGCTTCATTGGTGATGATGTAGTGGCAATCTAATTTTTCCTCTTCAATCATGGTAGATGCAAACTGCTCTGTTTCGTAGGATGCAGTACCATTACCAATGGATAATAGGGTAACTTTGAACTTGCGGATTTTATCAGCCAACACCTTTTGTGCTTCCTTGCGAAGCTTTTCACTATTTGTTAAATAGTAGGCACCGTAATCGAGCACATTACCTTGTTGATCAATGATAGCCATCTTACAGCCTGTACGGTACCCAGGGTCAAGGCCCATAATAACATGGCCTGCCAAAGGTGGTTGTAACAATAGGTTTTTAAGGTTTACACCGAACACCTTGATAGCTTGTTCATCCGCATTTTCCGTTAACTCATTGCGGATATCCCGTTCTAGAGCAGGGAAAATTAGACGTTTGTACGCATCTGCTACGGCCGCTGCTTTATAGTCTGCGAAGATAGACTTTGGATTGTTCTCCAACTTTTGCACCATGTACGCTACATATGTATCACCTGGTACTGTAAGGGCTAATTTTAAGGCCCCTAATTTTTCACCGCGGTTAACCGCCAAGATGCGGTGAGATGGCATTTGGCGAACAGGCTCGGCATATTCTGCATATTGCAAGAACTGTTGCTGTACCTCTTCATCACCAGCCAATTCAGCTTGAATAAAGCCTTCGTTCCACATCTTTTTGCGCAAGTACGCACGGAAGTCTGCACTATCGCTAACGATTTCCGCTACGATATCAGATGCACCTTGAATAGCGTCTTCTGGTGTTGGTACCTCTTCTGTTACAAATTCTTTAGCAATCTCTAACGGATTACCAGAGGTCACTGTATCGTTAAGGATCATTTCTGCCAACGGCTCTAAGCCACGTTCACGAGCAATCATAGCACGCGTACGTTTCTTAGGACGGTACGGTAAATACAAATCCTCTAATTCTTGAAGCTTTGTGGCAGCCTCTAAGGCTTTCATCAATTCGTCGGTCATCTTTTCTTGCTCTGTAATAGAGGCAATGATTTCTTGACGACGTGTTTCCAAATTGCGCAAATATTTAATGCGTTCTTCAATGATGCGCAATTGCTCATCTTGTAATTCGCCTGTTACCTCTTTACGGTAACGTGCAATAAATGGCACCGTATTGCCTTCGTCTAATAATTCTACGGCAGCTTGCACCTGCTTTGGCTTAACATTTAATTCACTGCCGATAATGGCAAACATTCTTTCACTCATTTAGATGCCTTTCTGCGATAGGTTACAAAACGATGAGGATATTTATTCTTTTCATCCACTACGCCGTCTACAACGGATTCAATGGTGAAAGCATCCTCTGGAAACTCTGGGAAAAATGCATCCCCTTCAAATTCATGGTCTACTTCTGTGATGTACATCGTATCTACGTAAGGCAAGAAAGCCTCATATACTTGAGCACCACCGATGACATAGGCCGCATCAAGAGCACGAGCCGCTTCTGCAGCCGCCTCAGGGCTATGGAAAATCGTAACCCCTTCTGGTGCATCAAAGCCTTTATCGCGGGTAATCACCCAGTGCTCACGATTAGGTAACAAGAACGGCAAGCTTTCAAAGGTCTTACGTCCCATAATGATGACATGACCTGTCGTTTTCTCTTTAAAGAATTTCAAATCATTCGGCAAGTGCCAAATCAAGGTATTATCTTTACCGATCACACGATTATGTGCTACGGCTACGATTAATGCTAACATACTGCCCTCTTTCGATACATACTATATGGCAACAGTCATAATTGTAATATTATTTAGCAATGGTCATGAATACAATGCTATACAGCAACAGTCATGGACAATTTACCTAGATGTTCATAGCCATCTAATGTAACGTCCTCAGGTGTGAAATCATAGAAGTCTTTTACATCAGGATTCACAATAATTTTTGGCGCTGGCAACGCTTGATCGCGGCGTGCCAATTGCTCGCGCAATGCTTCTACGTGGTTTTCATATACATGAGCATTGTTAATAACATGGGTAAATTTACCAGGTTTAAGACCTGTTACTTGAGCAATCATGCATTGTAACGCTGCATATTGAGCCGTGTTAAATGGAACGCCAAGGCCCATATCGCCACTACGTTGAATGAGCATGCAGTTCAAGTGTCCATCAGCTACATCCCATAATGTTTCATACGCACATGGTTGCAACGCCATATCATCTAAATCCTCAATATTCCACAATGTAACAATCATACGGCGGCTATCAGGATCTTCTTTGATAGTTTTGATTAAATTGTCTAATTGTTTGTACTTTGCGATTTGGTAACCATAAGCCTTACCAATGGTGCCGTCTTCACGCATCCACTCATCCCATACGCGCACGTTCATCTCTTGCAATTTACGTACATCGTTAGATTGCATTTGCCAAATCCACAACAATTCTTTTACCGCTGTCTTGAAAGCTACAAATTTTGTAGTCAAAATTGGAAATTCCTCTTGCAAATCGAATTGCATGATTTGATGAGGTAATTTATAGGTCGCAATGCCCGTACGGTTCTGACCATACGTGCCGTGTTCTAAAATATTTTCAATAATACCGAGGTATTGTGTATCTGCTAGACTCATATATCCCCCTAAATCTATGTATAATACGTCGAATAATACTAACCTTATATCTTACAATATATAGTACTATCATACTAAAAAATACATAGCACTACCATATATGCAGTAAAATTTATTATCCCTTATATTCTGCAATGGCCTGTAAAAAACTGAGGCCATATTTTTTCAATTTTGCTTCCCCTACGCCCTTAACATTACCAAACTCACCCAATGTGGTTGGTCGTAAATTAGCTAAGTCAATAAGCACAGTATCAGGGAAGATAAGATATGGTCGAAGGCCAGCCTCTTCGGCTAGGCGCTTACGATGTTGTCGCAAGTGTTCAAATAAACCACTCGATCCGGAATTAGATTTTCCTCGCGCCACAGTGGACGTAGATCTACTAGTGCGAGATGGTACAGACACATGTTGTCTAATTTCCTCTACCTCTTTATGACCTGCTAAGACTTCCTCTGCACCAGCCGTTAAAGATAGTACCGGATATTTACCTGTAGAGCTACGCAAGTAGCCAGAAGCCACAAATTGTTGAATAAGGCCCTTAATCGATTTCTCGTCTACATTGCTTAATAAACCAAATACAGGCAATGCATCATGACCTGCGCGCATGATGCGATCAGTTCGCTCACCGCGCACAATAGAGGTAATCATAGATACGCCATAGCGCTCATCAGTGCCCATAATGGCACGGAAGATGGCCTTCGCCTCTTTTGTTACATTTACCTTATGGGCGGAACCTTTACAGGAGCTACAATTGTCACATGTGGTCCAGACAGTGCTTTCACCAAAATAGTTAAGCATATATTTACGCAAACAATTACTGCAGAAACAATAGTCAATCATGGATTGTAACTTGCGAAGTTCCACCTCTTGTCTCTCAGGCGTTTCGATGGACTGTTCAATTAAATACTTGTGAACCTGTACATCCTGCCCGCTGTAGAGCAAAATACATTCTGCAGGGGCTCCATCGCGACCTGCACGGCCCGCCTCTTGATAGTAGGACTCCATATTACGCGGCATTTGATAATGCAATACATAGCGCACATTACTTTTATCAATGCCCATGCCAAAGGCATTGGTAGCCACCATAACCTGTAATTTATCGTCTGCATAGGCATTTTGCATCTCACGACGTACCTCGTCGCTGAGCCCTCCGTGATAATGACCTACCTTAATGCCTGCACGGGTTAGATTTTCATACACCCGATCTACATCCTTGCGCGTCGCACAGTAGATAATACCATTTTCATTGGCATGTTGACGCACATAATGGATTACATAATCCATGCGTTTAGGTGTACGGATGACAGAGAAGGATAAATTAGGCCGGTCAAAGCCCGTTACGTACACATTCGCATTATCGAGACCTAATAGTTTCTTAATATCATTTTCTACATATTTCGTCGCCGTCGCTGTGAAAGCACCTACAATAGGTCTCTTCGGTAGCGAGTTGAGCCACTCACCAATGAGACGATAGGACGGTCTAAAGTCATGGCCCCACTCTGAAATACAGTGAGCCTCATCAACGATGACTTGAGCAATGGGCAACGCTCGCAATACATTACAGAAAAAATTAGAACCTAGTCGCTCTGGTGCAATATATAAGAGCTTAATCTTGCCACTGCGTACCTCGTACATAGTCTTATTAAACTCCGCTTGGGTAAGGGTACTATTAATGAGTGCCGCTGGAATGTTCTGCACTAATAGACCATCTACTTGGTCTTTCATAAGGGAAATGAGTGGCGAAAACACGATAGTAAGGCCCGGCTTGCAAAGAGCAGGAATCTGGAAACAAATAGACTTGCCGGCCCCTGTTGGCATGATACCAATTACATCTTCATTGCGTAATAAGGAAGCAATAGGAGCCTCCTGAGCCGGTCTAAAGGAGGTATACCCAAAGTATGTTTCCAACATACGCAATGCGTGTTGCTTCATTTGGGCATGTTGGTTCGCCCCATCATGCTGTGTTCCCACAACGTTCTTTGTGGTTTGCTGTTGTTCCATAGGGCCCTCCTTTCATGTTCCAGAAATATACATACAAGACCATAATTATGACTATCACTGACGATATGTCGTATACAAAACACGAAATATCGTTTTTCCATTCTTATATTTTAACATATTTCATATGCCGTTGGGTTTATTAGTATATACGATTTCTCAGTCCAACGTCTAATGCATATCTTGAAAGCCAAGCTCCAAAATTTGTATAGAAACTACGTAATATCACGAAATTTTTACACTCTAAAGCGCTAATATATGGTACAATAGGAATTATTTATAATACTATAGAATAGAACTACAACCTAAGGAGGTCTTATATAGGCATGACACAAGACAACTTAATGATTATAATCGCCTTTGCCTTATACCTAGGACTCATGATGTATATCGGGGTCTACTATTACAGGAAATCTAATAGCATTGGTGATTACATCCTCGGTGGCCGACAACTAGGACCATGGATTACAGCACTTAGTGCGGAAGCATCAGATATGAGTGGTTGGATGCTCATGGGTGTGCCGGGCCTAGCATATACTACGGGGATTTCTGGTGTATGGATTGCCGTAGGCCTCACATTGGGTACATGGGCGAACTGGAAATTTGTTTCTAGACGCTTACGTAACCATACAGAGGTAGCTAGCGACAGTTTAACCTTACCGGATTACTTGAAGAATCGTTTCCACGATCAATCCCATTCGGTAGCTGTCATTTCCGCTTTGTTTATCTTGATTTTCTTCTTGATATATACATCATCAGGCTTTGTGGCAGGGGGCAAGTTGTTCAATACCATCTTTGGTCTTGATTACACAGTATCCCTCTTTATTACAGCAGGCATCGTCGTATTCTATACATTCCTCGGTGGCTTCCTCGCCGTATCTTGGACAGACTGTATCCAAGGGGCATTGATGTTCTTTGCCATCTTAGCAGTACCAATTACGGCTGCTATGTTTATGGGTGGCCCTATTGAAACATTCCAACTCATCCAACATGAATTTCCACAAGGGCTTAGCCTATTCGGAGACCCGTCTGATTGGTTCACATGGGCTATCGGCTTAATTTCTTCTCTTGGTTGGGGCCTTGGCTACTTCGGTCAACCTCATATCCTCGTAAGATTCATGGCTATCTCCGATGCGAAAGAGCTTAAGAAATCTACAAATATCGCCATGGTTTGGGTTATCTTATCCCTTATGGCAGCCATCGCTGTAGGCCTCATCGGTCACGTATATATGTTGCCTGATGTATTAGTAGGTACAGATGCGGAAACTGTATTCCTCATCATGACAGAACGTCTCTTTACTCCATTTGTAGCAGGTCTCATCTGGTCTGCAGTACTCGCAGCTATCATGAGTACCGCATCTGCTCAGTTATTAGTAACAGCTTCTGCTATTTCTAATGACTTCTATGCCAATATTATTCATCCTAAAGCGAGTGATAAGGAATTGGTTCTCGTAAGTCGTATCGTAGTACTTATCGTAGCATTGATTGCCATCTATATGGCGATGGATCCTGATAGCTACATCTTAACAATGGTTGCTTATGCATGGGCAGGCTTTGGTGCAGCATTTGGTCCAGCTATCTTGTTCTCCTTATTTTGGAAACGTATGACACGTCATGGCTGTATCGCCGGTATCGTCGTAGGTGGTTTAACAGTACTCATTTGGAAACAATTTGGATTCCTTGGCCTTTACGAAATCGTGCCAGGCTTCATCTTCTCTTCCATCGCTATCTACGTAGTGAGTATCATGGGTAAATTGCCTCCTCGTCCTGTTCTTAAGGATTACCGAGAAGCAGAAAAAATGCACGTTCTATAAATTAGAAATCGTACATTTGAAAATTACATATATAAAAATAGAGCTAGTTGATTCAACGATCAACTAGCTCTTTTATTATGAGTATTGTTCTAGACCTTCCTTAATAGCTTCTTTTACTTCTGCTACGAGGGATGCTGGTGAAAGTACTTTCACACTTTGCATGTATTGAAGTGCCCAATACTTGAAGGCATCATGATTAACACGTACACGGCATACAACGTCATCAGCTGTAACGCTGGTGAATTCCACATTGCCATCGAACCAATCTAAAATTTGATTCACAATGGATCGCTTTGCCTTAAAGCTTACAGTAACGGATTCACCGCCGAACATGTAGATATGTTCTTTTACATATTGCGACACATTAAAGGTGCGTTGCTGATGATAGCCCTTTATCTCCCGTAAAGGTTTTCTACGTTCACTAAGCACCGTAATGTGTGCAATTCGATCGACACGTAATGTAGACATGTCATCATAATTTTCGTGATTCCCAACTAGGTAATAATGTCCTCGATTCATAACTAGTTGGAATGGATTGAATACATACTTCCGCTCCTTGTTATCTGGACCAAGATTAATATGTAAACGTTTATCCACGTCAGGTTGGCAATAAGCCAAGGAAATTTTTCTCCCCTTTTGTATTGCTTCTTCTATGAGATCAATGTTAAGGAATAAGTCCTGACTTCTATGAAGGTAACCCGTAGCACTTTCAATATCAATACCATGAGGCTTGAAATGAGAGCTCCCCAATTTAGCAACACGACTAATTAAATCCTTACGTTGAGATGCAGTAATATGGCGAGAAGCCAATATACCATCAATTAATAATCTCAATTCTGAATCTTCAAAGGTATGAATCATATAGAAATCAGTACGGCGAATCGTGCCATCTGCTCCTACGGCAGACTCTTCACATTGAATACCAAAATCACCAGATTCATATAAATCATTTAAATGACGGCCTAAGGTCTTCCGATCGACGGATACCTCGTACCGCTCGGCTAATATACTGCGAATCTCTTCTTGAGATAAAGTATGATTAGCATCCGTTTCACTTTTCAGGATTTCTAGTATATATACTAGAACGGCCTTCTTAGATGCCATAAAAGACTCCTTTTACAAATAATACAATAAAAACAACATTGTAATTAATACAATATATAATATCATCCACAACACACAGGATGATGTTCACAAAAATACCCATACATAGTATACCATACTTTTCATATATGGTTCATTTATTTCTCATTAATTTTATCGATTTACTATACTTATTCAGCAATATTAAATAACTAAATGTAATAATTATTAAAAAAGATTAAATTAAATTATATAAAACAAAAACCCATTACTACTTAATACATATAAATGTTATAAGTGTAATGGGTTTTATGTTTATTCTGAAAGTTATATGAATCCTAAAATATATTTTTAGAATTCTACCGATAGATTAAGAAAGACCATCAGTTTTCTTACTTCTAATAAAGCCTAATTGCTCCATACGCTTGGTTAATTCATTATAGAAGGCTTCCGCCATAGCATTTTGATGCTTACCAGTTTGGGCCTTATCAGCGCTAAAGAGAGAATCCTTAATCTTCTTGATCAATGTAGATTTAGCTTTAGGTTTATTCAACAATTCCATAAACAATAAATCCTCATCGGAAATATCACCAATGGCATCATTGAACATGTTTGCGCCATAAATATATTCACTACCACCGTCAGCAATAGCTTTCACAAAATTTGTAAAACGTGCTGGTACATAGGATAAGCTTTCCATATATTCCTGTTTATCAGGGAATGTTTTATAGAAGCGAATACCCCCCCGTACCATATGTTCAACGATAGCTTTATACAAACTACATACAGCTGGCTCTAAATCATCTTCAGATGCCTTAGCAGCATCGTGAGCAGCTTTTAAAATGGCAAGAGCTTCAATCATATTGAAAGTGCCACCATCTTTAATAAGCGCTTTGAATGTATCTCGTACAAGGTCATTTTGAAACATTTCTAATGCTTCTTCATCAAAGAGGATTTGGAATACAAAATTATTCACAATGGTACGTACAGGTACTGTATTCACCTTTTCAGGATTAGCTACATCATAGTTAAGATTCTTTGCAGCATCTGCTTTACAAATAATAGACTTACGGAATGTTGTATCCAACATAAAGTCTAAATATTGTTCTTGATCTGCTTGGCTATTAGGCGCTAGTTTTTCAAGCTTATCGGCGATACTTTCATCATAGGTACGAACCATAGATAATGTTAAATCTGCATCACATACATACGCTAGATTGTGGACCTTCAAATGATCGTTAAATTGGTAAAAATAGCAAGGGTCATTATGAGGTTCTAAATGGTCGTGACCTACATAATAATCATCCTTTTGCATAACAGAACGCAAAGCCCCTAAGAATTTACTATTACGCTCTTTAAGGTTGTCATAATTAAGAATTTGAGAGCCTACTAAGCTGCCCACAGTTTTACCGCGCAATACCTTTTCCTTATGCGTTAATTCATCATGACCACGATTAGCAAATAGCATGAGCTGACGTACCTCTTCCATCGTATGCCAGCCAGGATATGTATTATATGACACATAGGCAATGCCATTATCAGCCAGGTGTTTGGATATAATATCAAGCAATTTATCCTTCATCTCATCGCTAATCCAAGAGTAAAAACCATGAGCGATGATGTAATCAAAGGTTCCTAAGGTCTCATCAAAGTTCATAATATCCCCTTGAATTAGAGATACATTATCCAACTTAGCATCACTAATAATTTTATTCCCCTTCTCTACTTGATCTTGGGAAAGCTCAATACCAACAAAGGTCGCTTCTGGATTATGTACAGCTTGAGAGATGATATTTCCACCATAGGTTGCGCCTAATTCAAGAACACGAGCTGTCTTTGCGGGCGGAGTATTAAGTCCTACAAGTGTACCATACGCTTCTAAATACGCAGGTGTTGTAAATGGAAATGGATAGGATTTATAGCCTAACTCTTTATATATTGTTTGTTGCATATCATCTGTTGTGATCTGTTGGTTATCCTTAGCCATAAGCACCTCTATATTACGATTAAATTTACCTTGTTATCTATCAATGTATCAATGCAATATACTTACGTATAACTGCATAACTATCTAATATTATATCAAATTCCTAGTATATTACCTATGTAAAACTGTTATTTATACACAAAAGAGGCACCCTCGAAAGGGTGCCTCTTATTAGTTCTTAGTCGTTAAATAACGAATTATTTTACGTCTTCGAAACCTTTTTGTAAGCGAACATAGCTTAAGCGACGATCTTTAGCGTCTTGTTCAGTTTTAGCGAACAATTCTTCTGCAACATCTGGAGCTGCTTTAGCCAAGGAAGCGTAACGTACTTCACCTTTAAGGAAGTCTTGGAAGCTTTCAGTTGGTTCTTTGGAATCCAAGGAGAATGGATTTTTACCTTCTTCTTTAAGTTGAGGGTTGTATCTGTAAAGATCCCAGTAACCAGCTGCAACTGCTTTACGTTGTTCTTCTTGAGCTTTACCCATACCAGCTTTAATACCATGGTTGATACATGGGCTGTAAGCGATGATCAAGGATGGACCTGGATATGCTTCAGCTTCTGTAATAGCTTTCATCAATTGGTTTTTGTCTGCGCCCATAGCTACTTGTGCTACGTATACATAACCATAAGACATAGCCATCATGCCAAGGTCTTTTTTCTTAGTACGTTTACCAGAAGCTGCGAATTGAGCAACTGCTGCGATATTAGTGGATTTGGAAGCTTGACCACCAGTGTTGGAATATACTTCAGTATCGAATACGAAGATGTTGATGTCTTCGCCAGAAGCTAATACATGGTCAACACCGCCGAAGCCGATATCGTATGCCCAGCCGTCACCACCGAAGATCCAGTGGGAACGTTTGATCAAGAATTGTTTTTTCGCAAGAAGTTCTTTCAACTCAGGAGTTGTAGCGCCTTCAGCTTCGATAGCTGCTACTAAACGTTCGGAACGTTGACGAGTAGCCGCACCAAGGTTAGCGAATTCAAGCCAGTGTTCTAAAGCTTCTTTCAATTCGCCAGTAGCAGTTTCAGCAGCTTTCGCAGCCACTTCTGCTAATTGTTGGCGAACTTTCTTAACGCCGATATACATACCGTAACCATACTCAGCATTGTCTTCGAACAAGGAGTTCGCCCAGGAAGGACCTTGACCTTGTTGGTTAGTTGTGTATGGAGATGCAGGCATGGAAGCACCCCAGATGGAGGAACAACCAGTTGCATTGGCAATCATCATGCGGTCGCCGAACAATTGAGTTAACAATTTAGCGTAAGGAGTTTCACCACAACCTGCGCAAGCACCGGAGAACTCGAACAATGGTTGTTCGAATTGGGAACCTTTAACAGTTTCCTTCTTCATAGGGTTTTCTTTTACAGGAAGGTTAACACCGTAGTTCCATGCTTCCGCTTGTTCGATTTCGGAATCGATGGAAGTCATTACGATAGCTTTGCCTTTAGGAGCTGGACAGATATCAACACAGTTACCGCAACCCAAGCAATCTAATGGGGATACTGCGATACGGAATTGAAGGTCTTTAGCACCTAATGCAGGAATTGTATCGAAATGTTCTGGAGCCGCAGCCACTTCTGCTTCAGTTGCCAAGATTGGGCGAATTGTAGCATGTGGACATACGAAAGAACATTGGTTACATTGGATACAGTTTTCTGGTAACCATTTTGGAACGAACAATGCAGGACCGCGTTTTTCGAATTTAGCAGTACCAGCAGGTAATGTACCATCTTCGTAACCAGCAAATGTGGATACTGGAAGATCATAACCAGCTTGTGCATTGATTGGTTGTGCAATATTTTGAACGAAGGATGGGCAAGATTCGCAACCAGGTTTAACTGCGTGACCGCCTTCATCAACAGCGTTTTTCCAGTCAGCAGGAACATCTACTTTTACCAAAGCGTTAACGCCTTGATCGATAGCAGCGTTGTTCATGTCAACAATATTTTGACCTTTTTTACCGTAAGAAGTTACTACGGATTCTTTAAGGTATTTAACAGCATCATCTACAGGGATGATTTCAGTCAATTTGAAGAATGCAGCTTGAGTTACCATGTTGATACGACCGCCCAAACCGATTTCGGAAGCGATTTTCGCAGCATTGATGATGTAGAAGTTCAATTCTTTTTCTGCGATTTGACGACGTAATTTAGCTGGTAAATGTTCGTTCAATTCTTCAGGAGACCAAGTACAGTTCAATAAGAATGTACCGCCTTTTTTGATGCCGCGGATCAAGTCGTATTCATGTACATAAGATTGACGATGACATGCTACGAATTGAGGTTCAGTAATCAAATATGGCAAGTTGATTGGGTTTTTACCAAAACGAAGGTGAGACATTGTTACGCCACCAGATTTTTTGGAGTCGTAATCAAAGTATGCTTGAGCATACATATCAGTATGGTCACCGATAATTTTGATAGCGGATTTGTTCGCACCTACAGTACCGTCAGAACCGAAGCCCCAGAATTTACATTCAGTCAAACCAGGAGTTTCAACTTCTACGCCTTCAGCACGATCTAAGGACAAGAATGTAACATCATCATTGATACCCAATGTGAAGAATTTCTTACCGTTTTCAGCAGCCAAGTTATCGAATACAGCTACGATGTCTGCAGGGATAACGTCTTTGGAGCTCAAACCATAACGGCCAGCGATAACTTTTACGTTACGACCACCGTCGATTACAGCAGCTTGTACGTCCAAGAACAATGGTTCAGCCAAAGCACCTGGTTCTTTAGTACGGTCAAGAACTGCAATGCGTTCTACTGTTTGAGGAAGAGCTTTCAACAAACGATCTGTTGCGAATGGACGGAACAAGTGAACGTTGATGAAACCAACTTTACGACCCAATTTGTTTAAGTAGTCAACAGTGGATTGAACTACTTGAGCGGAGGAACCCATAGTTACGATTACGTCTGTTGCATCAGCAGCACCATGGTAGTTGAACAATTGGTAGTTAGTGCCAGCCAATTTGTTAACTTCGTTCATGTAGTGTTCTACAACGTCAGGAACGTTCAAATAGAATTTGTTGGATGCTTCACGATGTTGGAAGTAAACGTCAGGGTTTTCTGCAGTACCACGAGTTACAGGAGCATCTGGATTCAATGCATTTTTACGGAATGCATTAACAGCGTCCATATCAACCAATGGTTTCAAATCTTCATAGTCCCAGATTTCGATTTTTTGAATTTCGTGGGATGTACGGAAACCGTCGAAGAAGTTGATGAATGGTACACGAGTTTTAATAGCTGTCAAGTGAGCTACAGCGGACAAGTCCATTACTTCTTGTACGGAGGATTCAGCAAGCATAGCGCAGCCAGCTGCACGAGCAGCCATTACGTCTTGGTGGTCACCAAAGATAGCCAAAGCATGTGCAGCTAATGCACGAGCAGCTACTTGGAATACACCTGGAAGTAATTCGCCTGCTACTTTGTATAAGTTAGGAAGCATCAATAACAAACCTTGGGAAGATGTGAAAGTTGTTGTTAATGCACCAGCTTGTAAAGAACCGTGAGTTGCGGCAGCAGCACCTGCTTCAGATTGCATTTCTACAACTTGAACAGTGTTACCGAAAATGTTTTTACGACCAGACGCAGCCCATTCGTCAATGTGTTCTGGCATTGGGGAAGATGGAGTGATTGGGTAAATCGCAGCAACTTCTGTAAAACCATAAGAAACGTGAGCAGCCGCTTGGTTGCCGTCCATAGTTTTAAATTTACGACTCATGTGATTATTGCCTCCTTAAGCATTTAGCAAAAATAGAACACTTGCTTAATCTATCATTATGTTTAGGAATAACAACCATTACAAACTTGCGCACATGAAAAAATAATGCAATAATATATATGTTATATATAATATGGCATTATGTGTGAACATACTTTTGTAGTGGGCACAACCATAATTCCTAATATCATAACTTGATATAGCCCTATAAGCACATTATAACGTGCTGGGCCCTATCAACGCAACACATACAGTGACTGTCGCTTTGCCAATATTGCTATCCATACTTTACATAAAGTAATAGCTAATTGCATTATAGTAATAACTATTCTCATTTAGTTTAAGTCACTTCCTATAACCAGGTTTTATTTTTAGGGGGGTAATTATGGATTTTCATCATTTGAAATACTTCGTTGAAGTAGCTGATCAAAAAAGCTTTAGTAAAGCTGCGCGGAATTTGCACATCTCCCAATCCGCTATCAGCCGTACTATTAAAGCTTTAGAAGACGAACTTGGTGTTGTTCTCTTCATGCGTAATGCTAAATCTGTAGAACTTACTGATGGGGGTACCATCTTCTTAACCCACGCAAAACGCGTAGTATTCATGTTTGAACATCTTAAAACTGATTTTGAAAACGAATTTCGTTTGGAACAAGGTTCCATCAGAATTGGTATTCCACCAATTACCGATGCACCTATTTTTGCACAGCTTTTAGGTGAATTCAAAAAAGTATATCCACAAATCGAACTAGAACTTTACGAACAAGGTTCCAAAAAAGTTGAGATTAGTGTTCAGGAAGGCTTAATCGATATTGGTATCATTTGTACAAAACCAAATCCTAAAGAATTTGAATCCTTCTACCTCACTAGCGATCCACTTTCCGTTATTGTTCCTAAATCTAGTCCTCTAGCGAAAGAAAAAGAAATTCGTTTAGAAATGCTAGCTGATGAATCCTTCGTATTGCATAAAGATGATTTTAACTTACATGACGAAATCATCAAAGCTTGTAAACATACAGGTTTCCAACCTCATATTGTATTTGAAACAAGCCAACGTGATCTCATGTTACAAACAGTTAGTGCAGACCTTGCTATCGCATTGTTACCATCTCGCCTCTGCCCTGAGGTAGGTGAAAACACAGAGGTTGGTTCCAAGGTTGTTGTACGTCCACTTGTACCAGAAATCATTCATACACTTTATGTTATTTGGAAAAAAGGTCATTACCTCTCCCACGCTTCTCGCTTGTGGTTAGACTTCGTAAATTCCAAATTACCATTACCTGGATTACAACTTGAGGATCTTCAATAATGAATAAACCATCTGGGCTCGCATCTAAATTGCGGGCCCTTTTGAAAGCTAAAGAAACACCCATGTGGGGCGTTATTATCGTGCTGGTCATCGTCATAATCTTCCAGCAAATACAAATTTCAGAACTACAATGGCGTGTCGATGAAGACCACGATGGTTCTTCCGTTGATAGTGTAGCTGGTCGCCTTTACATCCTCGAAGGGATGGCTAATAAACATAGCGACCAACTGGATGATATCTTTAAAGACATTCGTCAACTACAAAACGATGGTGCCAAGTACGACTGGGAACTAAAACAACTACAATGGTTGCACCCAGAACTCAAAGTACGACCACCAGAAGCAAATCCTTCCCCATTCAAATCGACAGATTTAAACCTCGATATGAATCCTGGGAAAGTACCGGATGTAATAAAACAAAGTCAATAAAGAAATCAGAAATAAATAAAAGCACCTTATACCTATACAAAAGTCATCACAAATGACTCTTCTCATAGGATATAAGGTGCTTTTATCGTTATTCTTTTATAGATTTAATTACTCGTTTTCCCATACATCTTTACAATGACGAATTGCTTCTACTTGCGATACGCTTCCAATTTATATGCATATTCAGTTAAAAGATTTTTTGAATAAATTTTTTCATTTTTTGAATCTCTAACTTCTTTCCAAATAATAGATGCTACTTTTAATTTATTCGAATAATTACAACTACATTCATCTGCACAAAAATCCTTAAAAAATTGATTCCATTGACAAACCGAATTGTCATACTTTGCATAATCTGATTCACCATAATATACTTTCAGCAAATCTCCAATTGTAAAGCTTGTATTTTTTTCACTCTTTACTTTTCTCCAGGCAGTAGCCATATCAGCATTAAATTTAAATCGTGAAACACCTATTAAATCAGAGAAATATTCTCTAAACTTCGTATTAAAGGAAAAATTACATTCAAGTAATGGTGTATCTAAAGTAATAGTTTCCACTTGCCTTCTTCTATTTTTTATTGATGATTTTTTAATTAAATTGCCTTTAAAATACTGCTCAATAATATGATTGAGTTCTTGTTTTGTCCCCCTATCTTCTAATCCTAATGATTTACATATTTGTGAAAGTTCATCACGATACCAATAATATTTATTAAATTCATCAAATGATGAAATTTCATCAAACTTGGGTCTACACGCTTTCAATCTTTTGTCTCCTTAAGTTTAAGATACAGCATTTACAGATGTGCCTATTGTAAAAGTTGCTAATACGGTTGCTAAAATAACGTTCTATACATATTATTCTCTCTTTTTTATCCTGTAGATTCTATTATTCTCATTATACATAAAACAGCATTATTACTAAAGAAAAAGAGCTATACCCCATACATTCGCTACAATGTGAATGTATTAGAGATATAGCTCTTTTAATTTTGAAATTTGATGCAGGACTACTTAGTCATCCTTGTGTTCCATAGATTTTGGTAATGTCAAAATCAAGAGCGCTGCAAGGAACATACAAGCCCCCATTACATAGTAGCCGTAAGCAAAGCTACCTGTGTGACCATTGATGAAACCAAGCATGTAAGGACCTACCCAGCCCCCCATGTTACCAGAGGAGTTAATGAGGCCCATCGCACCCGCCGCAGCAGCACCGGACAAGAATGTTGTTGGCATAGTCCACCATACACCCATACCTCCGTAAACACCTACAGCAGTTAAGCAGATAAATAATAAGCTAATTTCTGGGGATGGACTATGTGGCGTTGCTAAGAAGCCAATAGTACCAATGAATAATGTAGTCGCTACGTGCCAACGTTTTTCATTACGCTTTTCAGAGGAGTAACCACAATATACTTGTACAAGTAATGCAGCAGACATTGGAATCGCAATAGACCATGCTACAACACTTGGTGGCCAACCGGATAAGCTTTTAAGCACTTGAGGCATCCAGAAGCTAAAGCCCCAGAAGCCAATAACCCATAAGAAGTAAATTAACGCTAAACGTAATACTTTTGGATCTTTTAAAGCTTGCCATGTGGTATATTTCTTTACAGCTTGCTTTTGTTGCTCTTCTTTTTCAAGTTCAGCCTTGATATACGCTTTTTCTGCATCAGTTACCCAAGATGCATGATCTGGACGTTCTTTCATCCAGAATGCGAAAATGAACGCAAAAATTACAGCAGGAATGGCTTCAACGATAAAGAGTGTGCGCCAACCATGCAAACCAAAGAATGTTGTATCTAGCAAGATACCTGCCAATGGACCACCAATGATGTTAGAGAACAATAAAGATGTTAACATCAAGGAGATCGCTTTCGCACGTTCCTTTGGCAAGAACCAATTCGGTATCAGTAACGAATAAATTACAGGATATAAAGAGGCTTCACATAGACCGAGTAAGAATCGATAAATATAAAACTCCAACTCTGTAGTCATCGTCGTCATAAGAATACATACGAGACCCCAACTAAACATGATACGAGCCACCCAATGCATAGCGTTACAGCGAGCAGCTATTAAGGATGCTGGCACTTCAAATAAAACGTAGCCAATAAAGAAAATACCGGCCCCCATACCGAATACCTCTGGCGTTAACCATGGTAAATTCTCTTTCATGGTCAAGCCTGCATAGGCAATATTAACACGGTCTAAGAAGGCAATGATGGAAACAATAAATAAAGGTAAGACTACGTGTAGCATACGCCGCTTTGTAAAGTCTTTGAAATCGATGGCCCCACTTTGAGGCTCTGGTGTAGATGAGTTCATATAATTCCTTTCTACTACTTAAGATATTACATACCTTACTATCTTAAGAAAACAAAAGTCCTCTGTCAATGGAATTATATAGAATATAGAAATAACAAATAGGAATAGTAACACCAAAATAATAGCCTTTAAAAATAGAAAAAGGATATTTGCTAGGAATGACTGTATAAAACAAAAAGCACTTTATAGTATAAATATATCTCTATCACAAGATAAGAAAATACTATAAAGTGCTTTCATATTAATTTGTACTAACAGGATCATAATCAGCAGGCACAGGAGCAACGATACTTACAAAGATAACATCTTCTGTCCCAGTATTTTTTGCGCCATGACATTCACCCTTTTTAGATACTATAACTTGTCCCTTTGTAAAAGGCACCTCTGTATCAGGCGTTGGATAAAATACCCCCTTACCTTGCAATATAACCCATATATCATCAGAGTTATGATGGTAATGCTTTGGTAAGGTTTGCCCAGGTTTAATAACCCATACTGAACCACCTGTGGAATCAGTTTGATAAAATGGAGTCCTAACAGCTTTCTCCAAACTTTCAACTTTCACAAGTTCCATGTCAAAAATACGTTGATTACTCATAATGCTCACACCTTTCATCGATTAACAACTAACGAGTACCCGATGCATATTCTCCCATATTAATATCTATAACAGTTCGAACAGGTTGAATTAAGGAGTCCTCATACTGAACCGCCCATTTAATATCTGGATTCATATCTCCATTTTCTAAGCCTGCAATCGTTTGCCCGTCATCAATAGGATTATCGTGCTCAAAGATATAATACAATACACTATACGCATGATTTACAATTTCATCGGGGTTCATACCGTGAAAGTGATACTGCAAATCAGGGTAGAATAAGGTGTTCATACCTATCGTATCAACCATCATGTCATCTGTGCCTTGAATGCTAAAATATCGCACATTTACGGCATAATAAATAAAACGTGTTACCTCTTTATCTGGATGATTTTCAATGGTTTCTCGACTTAAGAACTTACGAGATGGACCAAAGACAACGGCCTTACAGGATGGATATAACTCTAACAACGCATCTACATATTTCACGAGCATATCAGCTCGTTCTTTAGGTTCTAAACCCGAAGCTAACATGTCTGTAGCAAATACTCTATATTGGCACTCATCTAGCAAGTCATCTACATTTGGACAATCCCAAACCTGACTACGTGTAAAATCATCTAGTACAGGTTTGTCGATTTTTTCACAATTCGTCACCATCAAGGTTGGTGAAATATCTGCATCGTTATCCTCGTAATGAACCTTATAATTCTGAGGTGCAAAACCAGCAGATTCAACGCCATAACTAAAGCAATCAACAGGACCTAAATGCTTTGTGAATACCTCTACCATTGTATCTCGATTAGGCATATCACACTGCTTTGGCATTAATAACTCAACGAAAAACAAACCGCCAGGACGAACTGAATTATCTGTTAAATCCTGTTTAAATACTTGGCTCATATGCTCTCTCCTATAGATAAAACGTAATATAAAACACCTCCTTTACCTTATAGTATATCGTATATTCATCTATACTACAATTACTCAAGCAACATTTTATATACATAAAAGACCCTCTCTATGAGTCCAAAGACTATAGAGAGGGTCTTTATATTATCTAATCAGCATGGGATATGAGACAGCAGCGAAACCGTTACGGTTTCTACCGGACTCTCATCACTACTCAATTATAGAGGTTTGCGAACCACGTCGATGATAGAGCCATCGCGGTATTCTACGATTGCGATGATGTCTTCGTCTTTGTCAGATACAGGGATATCTTGTGGTTTACCAACTAAGTCGAATGCTAATTGTTGTAATTCTTCAATTGTGTAGATAGGCAAGTTGCTATCTTTGAAGCGTTCAATCAAATCAGTACGAGCTGGGTTGATTGCGATACCGTATTCAGTAACGAGTACGTCAACGGAGGAGCCTGGTGTAATTACAGTTGCAACTTTGTCACGGATCATTGGCAAGCGGCCGCGGATCAATGGGCAAGTAATAACTGTGCATTTAGCACCTGCTGCTGTATCGGAGTGACCGCCAGAAGCGCCCATCAATACACCGTTGGAGTCAGTCATTACGTTTACGTTGAAATCAAGGTCGATTTCAGTAGCACCAAGGAATACTACGTCTAGGTAGTTTGTAGTGCAGTCAGTCCATGGGTTAGCGTACATGGAAGCGGACATTTCGATGTGTGCAGGGTTTTTATCCAAGGATGCAGCTGCAGTAGTATCGAATGTTTGAGTATCGTAAATAGCACGAATCAAGCCTTCTTCAAGCATACCAGTCAAGATACCAGTAGCACCGCCGATAGCGAAGCCACCTACTTCACCACGTTTGCGAAGTTTTTCAGCAATGAATTTCGCTACAGTCAATGGTGCACCACCAGCGCCCAATTGGAATACGAAACCATCTTTAATAATGCCAGCTTGATCAAGGAATTCACCAGCTAATTCAGCAATTTTGATTTGGATAGGGTTTTTAGTGAAACCTACCGCACCAGAAGCGATACCTTCTGGATCACCAATGCTTTCAACCTCAACAACATAATCTACATCAGTTTGAGGAATTGCATAGTTGTGTACATAGTCAACTAAGTTATCAGTGATGATAACAGTTGTGTCTGCATAGTGGGAATCAACTTTAGCATAGCCAAGAGCACCACATGCGGATTTACCCAAACGACCAGTAGCATTACCGCGAGGGTCAGCTGTAGGAGCGCCCATGAAAGCTACGTCAATATGAACTTCGCCAGATTCGATAGCACGAGCACGACCACCGTGGGAACGAATTACTACAGGGCGTTTTAATACGCCTGGGTTTTGAGTTAAGAATTTACCAAGACGATCGCGCAAGCCAGATGTTTCGATAGCTGTTACAGTACCATCTTGAATCATTTCTACCAAGAATTCATGGCATGGGGACAAGGAAGAAGACGCGATTGTAATGTCTTTAATGCCTTTTGCTTGAACGCGTTCCATAACCATTTTCATTACATAGTCGCCATTGCGCAAGTGATGATGGAAGGACAATGTCATGCCATCTTTTACGCCAGCTTTTTCGATTGCTTCATCGATAGAAGCAAGTACTTTATTTGTACCAACACGGCTCATGTGTACAGGTTTACCTGCGCGATGAGCTTTAGGTTCAATTGCGAATTCACCTTGATATACTTCGCGACCTTCTAGTGCTGGGATATTTGTTGGGATATCGCGACCTACTTTATTTAACATCGTATTCTGCTCCTTCCTCTAATTCAACTTTAATGCCTGCTGCACGTGCTTTATCAACAACGCGTTGTGCACGTACCACGATAGGACCATCGATCATTTTGCCATCTACAGAGATTACGCCTTTATTATTGCGCAATGCATCAGCATAGCTGTTCAATACTTTAACGGAATGAGCGATTTCTTTTTCGTCAGGAGTGAATACTTCATGAACAATTTTAATTTGGCTTGGGTGGATACAAGATTTACCATCAAAGCCCAAAGCTTTAATGAATTCTACTTCTTCACGGAAACCTTGTGGATCTTTCACGTCGGAGAATACAGTATCAATTACGCGGATACCTGCTTCGCGGGCTGCATGAAGAATTGTTTGGCGAGCAAACAACAATTCAACAGCTGGTTTATGTTTACCTGTACGAAGGTCAGCACGGTAGTCTTCAGCGCCAAGAGCGATTGCAACTACGCGAGGACCGTGACAGATTTCGCGAACATTGTACAAGCCACGAACGGATTCGATAGCTACGATAATGTTGATTGTACCTTCTTCCCAACCGTTAGCTTTTTCAACTTCTTCAATTTTTTTCGCTACAATTTCAACTTCAGAAACATCTTCAGTTTTAGGTAAACGAATCAAATTAGGTTTAGCTGGAACGATTACATCTAGATCATCATAACCATAAGGAGTTTGTGTAGGATGATTGATACGAACAACTGTTTCACCACGGAACTTACGAGATTTCAATGCTTCTGCAGTTAAAAGGCGAGCAGTGTCTTTTTCAGTAATAGCAACGGAATCTTCGATGTCGATCATGATAGAGTCAGCACCGTGAATGTCAGCACTGTTAATCATTTTAGGTGTATTACCTGGTACGAACATCATGGAACGAGACAAGCGTTTTTTAGCAGCCTCTGTTAATGGGTTTGTTTTAACTTCTGGGAATGTTTTATCGTTAGCCATTATGCTTTGCTCCCCCTTTCCAATGCGCCTAATACGCGAGCTTTAATTGTGTAATCCCAAGCATTTTTATCTTGTACGATTACTTTCACGCCATCAAAACCAGCTTCTTTCACTGTGTTCAAGATAACGGATTTAATTTGGTCGCCGTATTGACGGATAACTTTGGATGTTAATTCAATTTCGATACCGCTAGCAATCGGTTCAACCGTTACTAATGCATCATTTTTTTCGTCGAAGCCAGCTTGTGCAGCTTTTACTAATTGTGCCATGTTGCATCCTTTCACTAAAAATATATCAAATGGCAAAGACCAGACGTGTCGCGAATGTCTGGTCCGTGCCGCTAAAACAATGTTGATTATAAAATTATATGGTGATTAAATCATACCGATGAAAGTCCACCAAGGAATACCTACTACGAAGAGTAGAATCCAACTCAATACTGCTAAGATAGCACCAGCAGTCCACCAGTCTTTCAAGTTATTGTAACCTGCAGAGTAGATGATTGGACCAGGGGATGCACCGTAGTGAGTTACGAGACCGCCAAATGCGTTTGTTGCAAGCAATACAAGACCAAACATAACTGGATTTACGCCTGCTGCCATACCTACAGTTAAGAATACTGGAAGCATAGATGCAATGTATGCAGTACTAGAAGCGAATAAGTAACGAATTACAACGCTAATAGCAGAAAGAATTAAGACAACTACGAGTGGAGATACATCGAGTGCCAAGTTTGCTTGCATATATGCTGCAAGCCAAGCAAAGAATTTAGCTTTTGTTAAAGCAGTGGATAAGCCAAGGATAGCACCGAACCAGATGAATGTGTTCCAAACAGCTTTAGTTTGAACCATGTCATCCCAAGTGATGATACCAGCGAAGAACACAATAGTCATAGCTACTAATGCTACTGCTGTTGGGCTCAAGTCAAAACCGATGGAAGGCAATGCCCAACCGATAAGAGCAAGAATAAATACAACAGCCAAGATTTTTTCAGACATTTTCATAGGTCCTAATTTAGCAAGACCATCAGCAGCTAATTTCTTATTATCAATTTTTACTGCTTCAGGACGGTCGATCCAGTAACCTACAAGTGGCACAAAGATCAACATTACAAGACCAGGAAGAGCTAAAGCTAAAGCCCATTCAGCCCAAGTCATATTTAGACCAGTGATTTTAGTAACAAAGTCCAATGCCAACACGTTTGGAGCCATAGCTGTTAAGAACATGAAGGATGTAATTTTTGTTACGAAATAGCCATTCATCAAGATGAAGGAACCACCGCGTTTAGCAGTATCGCCAGGATAGGAACCGATAGATTCAGCGATGGATAAGTTAATTGGATATACGATACCAGCCGCACGTGCTGTGTTAGAAGGTGTAGCTGGAGATAATACTAAATCAAGAAGTGCTGTTACATAACCAAGACGTAATACAGTAGAACCGAATGCGTTAATCAAATGGTAAGCAACGCGGTGACCAAGACCAGTTTTACCAAAGGCAACGCTCAAGGAGAATGCAGCGATGATCATCCACAATGCAGTGGAGCCATAACCTACCAAGATATCTTTTGCATTGTCTAAGAATAATGCAGATGCAGATAATACAGCTAATAAAATAATTTGAATTGGGTAAGGTTTTAAAATCAAACCTACGATACCTGCAATGTAGAAGCCTAAGAGGCGCCACGCCGTATCAGTGAGCCCATCTGGTGGAGTTGTAAACCAGAGGACAACAGGGATTAGCACAATAAGTGCTAGTTTTAAGAATTTTTCCATGTTTCTTCCTTTCTTAAAAACATAGGCATGTAATCATCCTAACACTACCCCAGAAATTCGTGATACGCGACTATCAGCTATTGAACTCTAGGAGTTTTTGTCTACACTCATTATATATGCTTAAAAGAATTATGAATAATAGATTACCTTTATAGGGGTTATAAAAACTTTTATACCTACCATTCATACTTTTTATGCATTTTGAGCATAGATTTGCAGCCCCAAATGAAAAAAATGCATGTATACGTCCCCAAAGGGGGTATACATGCACTTACATGGTCCTGCCTGGCTCTTTCGAGACACCTTTATTATGACTTATTATATCGAAAAAGTCTAATACTGAAATAGCATGAATAGGCAGTTACAAATTCTTATATTGGATCTATTTATAAATCTATTCTTTATATTCTCTAAAAATACTATCATCTACTACGGTATGCTTTTTATAATAATCGCGAACATACTCAATAAATGTTTTAACCACTACAAGATTTTCTGTATCCTTGGTGTACACCATGTTGGTATCACGAGTGATATATGTGCCATCTTTACTACGCAATGGACTTACATAGATATCTCTATCCTTGCAGGATCCAAGGCCCATATAGGTCAGAATCGACCAACCGAGCCCTGCGCGCACAAAGTGACGGCATGTACTCATAGAATTT
The DNA here is from genome assembly GCF_002959895.1 of Veillonella infantium. Classification (GTDB taxonomy): domain Bacteria; phylum Bacillota; class Negativicutes; order Veillonellales; family Veillonellaceae; genus Veillonella; species Veillonella infantium. The sequence continues at coordinate 42,477 of NZ_PPDD01000008.1, forward strand.
ACATCCATGGCAACACTAGGTGGCTCTTCAAAATGTTCTGCACACCATGTTTCGATGATATTGGCTACGGATGCATCAGTCTGATACTTGATAAATGGTACCTTCTCAAGGGATTCAGGTGGTACTAATTCTTTATAAACCAAGCAGTATGGTTCCTCTAATAGTAGCTCAGACTTACCAGACACATCATAACCGCCACGAGCAAAGGCAACCATACAGTCACCAATATTAAACATTTTTACCACTTGATGGCTGAATGCCGTCTTAACTTGTATATGCACATCTGGATACAGTTCGCGGAAAGATCGTAACAAGGCCGGCAATTCATAGTCTGCAAAGTTGATAGATGACGCAATTTTCAAGGTTCCTTGAATCTTACCAGAAGCTGAGTTCATAGCATTTTCTAAAGCCTCTTGATCTTGCATCATTCTTTTACAGTAATCATAGAAAATCTCGCCTTGCGCCGTAAGAGCAATCCCTTCAGCAGTTCGCAACAACAGAGAATGGCCTAAGGCTTTTTCCATATGGCGCAACCGATAGCTAAGTGCTGGTTGCGATAAAAATAATTTTTCTGCCGCCCTTGTAATATTGCCTTCATCGACAACGGTGACAAAGGTTTGCCATTCTCTATCGTCCATAGTATCTCCTTTTATCGCTTATTACCAAAGATGCGCAATAAGGATAAGAATAAGTTAATGAAATCTAAATATAGGCTCAAAGCACCTGTGATTTCAATGCGGTCTAAAATTGTCTCATCCTCCATGAGAGCCACTTGTGTCACATTATTTTTAATACGATTCACATCGATAGCCGTAAAAATGGAGAATACTACAACCCCTACATAGCCTAAAACTAGACTAACAGTATCGCTAAAGCCACTGAGTACAGCCCAGTTAAAGTAGCGAGCTGCCATCATCACAAAGGATACAATGATCATACCGAGCAAAGCAGCCATTACATACGGTGTAAGGGATGATAAATTGCGTTTTGTAGTAGCCCCTACCACTGCAAAGCCAATGAAGAAGGCAAGAGTACCGATTAACGCAGGAATAACTACTTCAAACACATTATATCGCAAGGATATAAGTGTCAATGTAAGACCATTCAATGCACTGTAGAGGAAGAACATGCCTTTTAAAGTCATAACATTGGCAGCATACGCACGAGCACTAAATAGGAATACTACGCCTAGTTCAACTAATAGAATAATATTAAAGTTTTCGTATGCAAAGCGTAGCCAGTTTGGATTTGCCAACGCAGCCACTCCAACACCAATAGTTGTAAGCAAACCTACAACCATCCACAAGAAGGATCCCTTCAAACGTTGAGATACGATACTTTCAACCTGAGCAACTTGAGAACTACTAGGTCCTGTTACATTATATGGATTCATACTATCCCTCCTTATATTTAATTATCTTTTACTAAAACTATCGAGCGTTAGCAATACCTGCAAACACCTTACCGCGTTCGCCATCGATAGTTACCTCTTGACCTTCAAGGAGTACGTCATGAGCGTTTTTTGCACCTAAAATTACAGGAATACCATAGGTAATGCCAGCAATAGCACTGTCAGAGGTATAACCGTCTTCAACAGCGATAATGCCGCCTGCACGTTTAGCAATAGCCATTAATTCAGGCTCCATTGTGCCCACCACAAGGATGTCGCCGTCTTTGAAGCTTTCATAATTGCCCTTATGATTAGCAGCAATGAATACAGTGCCTGTAACGGATTTACGCAAAATACCATTGCCAGATAAGAGTACTTGGCCTGCAATATGAACGCGAATCATATTTGTAGTACCTGTCGCACCAGATGGTACGCCAGCCGTTACCACCACTAAGTCACCAGACTCAATGGCACCTGTGCCAAGAGCACCTGTAATCGCTTGTTTAACCATTTCATCAGAGTTAACGATTTCATGACCTTTAATAGCCTCTACACCCCAGCATAATTGCATGCGGCGAATTGTTTCTTCATGCGGTGTTACAGCAATAATTTTGCAAGCCGGACGATGCCGAGCAGTGCTAATTGCCGTATGACCAGATTCAGTACATGTCAAAATAGCAGCAGCCCCAAGGTTTTGAGCGATGCGCACGCTTGCTAAACATACAGCACTGGTAGTCGTCATATCCACATCTTGACGAGCACGACTTTTACTATCGTAAATAGCAGCTTGTTCTGTTACCTCAGCAATGCGTGTCATAGTCGTAACTGCTTCTACAGGGTACGCACCATTAGCAGTTTCACCAGATAACATGATAGCATCTGTGCCATCTAAAATCGCATTGGCTACGTCACTTGCTTCCGCACGTGTAGGACGTGGATTTTGAATCATAGACTCAAGCATTTGTGTAGCCGTAATAACAGGTTTACCCAAGTTATTACATTTTTCAATCATCATTTTTTGAAGTACTGGCACCTCTTCTGCAGGAATTTCTACACCGAGGTCACCACGCGCAACCATAAGGCCGTCTGCTACTTCCAAGATTTCATCAATATTTTTAACGCCTTCGGCATTTTCAATTTTTGCGATAATCTTAATATCCTTTTGTTCGGATTCAAGAATACGACGGATGGCTACGATATCTTTACCGCGTTGCATGAAGGACGCAGCTACAAAATCTACCCCTTGTTGGCACCCAAAGCGCAAGTCCGCTTCGTCCTGTTCAGATACCGGTGGCAAGCTTAGTGCTACGCCTGGTACTGCTACGCGTTTACGGTTGCCGATTTCACCGCTATTTTGAACAGTGGTAACGATATTATTACCTTCGATAGCATCGATAGTAAGGGTTACAAGGCCATCGGCCAATAAAATTTTATCCCCTACTGATACGTCCTCTACAAGACCTTTGTGGTTAACAGAGCTAATCTCTTTTGTGCCTTCTACATCATCTGTAGTCAACGTAAATTGTTGACCTGCTTCGAGGAATACTTTGCCCTCTTTAAATAGGCCGAGGCGCACCTCTGGACCTTTTGTATCGAGCAATAAGGCGATTGGTTTATTTACAATCATCGCCGCATCACGCACCATTTGCATGCGCTCAGCTTGCTCTTCATGAGATCCATGAGAGAAATTGAAACGAGCCACGTTCATGCCAGCTCGCATCATATCTTCTAAGATGCCAAATTTATCCGTTCCCGGACCTACAGTACATACGATTTTTGTACGTTTCATCTTTCCTCCTATGAAAACCATCCCATTTGGATGTTCATATATTATATCAATGTTGGTAAAAGCTATCTGTGCCCTACGCAACATGTGTTATTAAGTAGTGAATATATTTATTATTACCTTAACCTCTATTGAGGTTCTTATGCATATATTATTGTACCTCTACGGAGCCATCGCCTAGAATAGCTTCAATAGCCTTGATGGATTCATCACTAGGGTCAAAGCACATATTCGGTGGCAAGTTAATGCGCTTCCGTTGACGGTGCAAATATAGCGATGTTGGCACAGATCCTGCGGTGTTCGTTAACACCCGTTTTAAGGCTTCACTATTTTCTGGCGTGTCATATTGGCTATAAATATGAATGGCCACATGCTTAGCCTGACTATAGTTTACCTTTAATGGCGTAATGCGGTCTGCAATAATTTGCACACCCTTTTCATCCGCATCAACGCGGCCTTTTACCTTAACGATCATATCAACAGCAAGGAACTGTTGGCTTTGACTAAAGACCTTCGGGAATGCCACTACATTGGCCGCACCAGAATAATCTTCGATGCGCAGTATAGACATAACCTCGTTTCGTCTCGTCATACGATCCGTCTTATTTTCAATCAAACCGCCAAAGGTTATGGTTTGACCGTCATACTGCTCTGGATTTTCTACAAGAGCACCCAGTTCAAAGAGGCCCTCTAATTCCTTAGCATAGCCTTGCAATGGATGGCCTGTGATGTAAAAGCCTGTATATTCTTTTTCATCCTTCAATTTATCGTCTTCCGATAAATCCTCCACATTAGGTACAGGGATGAAATCTACAGACTCCTCTATATCACCAAAGAGACTCATGGTGCCCATAGCGGCATCCTTTTGCTCTTTAGCACCAACAGCTTGGGCGCTTTCATACATATGCAATAATTGATTTCGATTTTCTTTGAAACCATCCATGGCGCCACATCGAATGAAACTTTCAAGAAGTCGTTTATTAACAACCTTATTATCAACACGTTTGCAGAAGTCTACAATATCCGTGTAAAGACCGTGCTCATTACGCTCAGTAATTAAGCGATCGATGGCATTATCCCCTACGTTCTTAATGCCCCCAAGGCCGAAGCGAATAGCATCGCCTTGCACGGCAAAGCTGCGCTCAGAATAGTTAATATCTGGGCCTAGCACCTTAACATTATGCTTCTTGCAGGCATTGATATAATACGTCAATTTTTGCATGTTCTGCATAAAGCTAGTCATGGTAGCAGCCATGAATTCAGGGAAATAGTGAGCTTTCAAGTACGCTGTTTGGTACGCAATGTACGCATAAGCCGCACTATGCGATTTATTAAAGCCATAGCCCGCAAAGTATACGAGCAAGTCAAATACTTCGTTCGCAATGGACTCTTCTATACCATTGTTAATGGAACCTTGAATAAAGGATTCACGTTGAGCCTTTAGAACGGATTCCTTTTTCTTACCCATGGCACGGCGCATTAAGTCCGCCTGACCAAGGGAGAACCCGCCCATGGCGGATGCAATCTGCATAACCTGTTCTTGGTACAAGATTACACCAAAGGTATCTTTTAAAATCGGTTCCAAGATAGGATGTAAATAGGTAACCTCTTTTTTACCGTGACGGCGGTCGATAAAGTCCGCCACCATGCCAGAGCCCAATGGACCTGGACGGTACAAGGCAACCAATGGAATTAAGTCTTCAAAATGCTCAGGCTTAAGGTCCATAACGAGCTTGGTGATACCTTCCGATTCGAGCTGGAATACACCAGAGGTGTCGCCTTTTGTGAGGATATCACAAGCTTCCTTATCATCGAGTGGTATTGCATCTAAATCGAGATCAATACCACGGTTCGCCTTGATGAGCTTTAAGGCATCCCCCATAACCGTTAAGGTACGGAGACCCAAGAAGTCCATCTTTAAGAGGCCTAATTCCTCGATGTTATCCTTGTCGTACTGCGTTACAAAGCCTTCTTCATTGGCATTTTGTACTGGTACGTGGTCATCTAGAGGGTCCGCGGAAATTACGACGCCCGCCGCATGAGTGGACGAATTTCGCGCAATCCCTTCTAGCTTTTTACCAAAATCAAATAACTCTTTAACATTTGGATCAGCTTCGTACAAAGCCTTTAATTCTTTGCCTTGCAGAGCCTTATCTAAGGTAATCCCAAGTTCATTGGGAATCATCTTAGCAATACGGTTCACTTCCGCCAGTGGTAAGTCTAGCACGCGACCTACGTCTCGAATTACGGCACGCGCGGCCTCAGTACCAAAGGTAATAATCTGAGATACACGCTCCTGACCGTATTTTCGTGTTACATATTCGATGGCTTGGCCACGCTTTTCATAACAGAAGTCAATATCGATATCGGGCATGCTTACCCGCTCAGGATTTAAGAACCGTTCAAAGAGCAAATCGTATTTTAATGGATCAAGGCCTGTAATGCCAAGTAGATAGGCTACTACAGAACCGGCCGCAGAACCACGACCAGGACCTACTAAGATGTCGTGCTCACGGGCATACCGTACATAATCCCATACGATAAGGAAGTAATCCTCAAATCCCATGGTACCAATAACATCTAACTCGTAGTCGAGGCGTTTTTGTAATTCTTCAGATGTTTCACCATAAAGGCGAGGAATTTCTCGTTCACATACCTTACGCAAATAGGTCTTAGACGTTTCCCCTTCTGGCACATCAAAGTGCGGCAAGTGATGTTCGTCGAAATTAAACTCTACATTACAGCGCTCTGCAATTTTTAAGGTATTTTCGATAGCCCCTGGAATATGTCCAAATAGCTCAGCCATCTCATCCCCAGACTTAAGATAAAACTCATCATTAGGGAACTTTAAGCGGTCTACCTCAGTACGACGACGGCCTGTAGAAATACATACCTTAATATCTTGCGCGTTTGCATCCTCTTTTAAGACATAGTGGAAGTCATTAGATGCTACAATGCCAAGACCGTATTCCTTGCTGAGCTTAATGAGCTCCTCTTGAGCCTTTGCCTCCTCTGGCAAGCCATGATTTTGAATTTCTAAGAAGAAATTGTCCTTGCCGTACGTCTCGATATACCATTCAATGGAACGCTTCGCGCCTTCCATATTATCTTGCAATATATACTGAGGAATCTCCCCTTGAATACAGGCACTAAGGGCAATGATGCCCTTGCTGTATTGACGCAATAAATCGCGGTCTGCACGAGGCTTATAATTAAACCCTTCAGTAGAGGCTTTCGACACGATTTTAACTAGATTTCGATACCCTTCCATAGTCTCTGCTAATAGAATGAGATGTTTCAATCGTTCACGGCTACGACCTTCCGGCTTATCAAGACGGCTACCTTCTGTGACATATACTTCACAACCGATGATAGGCTTAACACCTTGGGCTATACACTCTTTATAAAAATAAATGGCTGCGTACATATTGCCATGATCCGTAATGGCAAGGGCTGGCTGATTTAACTCCTTCGCACGACGTACCATGTCAGGCAAACGACTGATGCCGTCTAGCAAACTAAACTCTGTATGACTATGTAAATGTACAAATGGCTGCATGGTACACCTCCTTTAAGGGCGATGAGCAAAATATACGTTCAATGACTTCTTACGAGCCTTCCAATCTGGCAAAAACAGTGCCACTAGATTGTGAAAGTTCTTGGAATGGTCTAAATATTTAAAATGAGCAAACTCATGAACCATAACGTACTCAATATACGCCTGTGGCCCCTCTAATAATCGGGTGTTCATCTTGATGAGCTGCTTGGCTGGCGTACAAGAACCCCAACGGCTCTTCATGCGCTGCTGTTTTATTGTAGGCATAGGTACATCAATACCTTGCTTGTGAAAGCGCTGATACACGACCTTTGCCCAATGGACAAAGACCTTCTCCCCTAAATTACGCCAATAACTTTGCATTAATTTATGCTTCGCTTCAAAGGTCGTACCACGAGGTACTACCATGGTAAGAATGGCTTTTCCGTCAAATCCGATATGAGGCTTTCCGTCCTGCTCAACTAGTCGCAACGTAACGGGAATGCCGAGGATTGATAAGCTTTCACCATTCATATACTGTAACGCCTCAACACGCTTGGCATTCAATGCATCAATCTTGTAACGAGCCCGCTCAATGAAAGGCATATTCTCGATGACAAACTTGTCCACCCTATAATCCGGCACATAGGCATTCGCCGACACATGGATCACACCATCCTTTGTAATGCGCATGTTCATGTTCTTCACACGCTTGATGGTTAACTCATATTCAATTCTGTCACCATTATAGGTAATAGACCTAGTTGTTGAAGTATTCATACTTTTTATTTTATCATAAAACACTCATAAAATCGTAAAATTCTGGTAATTTTAATAGGAATTATTCGATATACGTAAAATGATAAAAAATAACAGATAGCTGATTAAAGATAATCAACTATCTGTTTTTTGATTTAATATTATTATATTCTAAGGTTGACTGATGACTAGCAACTCCCAATTCCCATCATATGGTCGGGTATAAAGTAAATCTCCACCAAATTGTGCAAAGCCAAATTGATAAGAAATTATCCTTGAATCAGATACTTTACCTATCATCTCATTACCTGTAATAGCTTGTAATGGAGGAATAATTAACTCTACAGTCTTTTCTTCTGAAAGATTAGATTTAAAGCGGATATGATTTCCCCAACCACCACCTTTCATACGTCCACCTTCACCTATTTCAGTAATCTCTAGCTGGTTATTCTTTTGTATTAGATCTTTAGCAACTGTAATAAAGTTATTTACTCGTTCACGATGAAATGGTCGTTGCATTGAATCTCTAATATTAATAGTTACAAAAAGAATAGCCACCACTACTAAAAATATTAATAACATCTTCTTTCTCATATAACCTCACTTATATATAGCATAATATAAAATAAAGTATACTTAATATAAAAGAAATCCCTAAACGGGTTCTTATATTATATTAAATAGTCTTCATATTTTGATATGCCCATATACGTAACATTTTATAATTGGAAAACTTACATACTATTCTACTGCACAAAATTCTTGAGATTTATCATCATAATAAATTTTCCATTTGGACATTGCCAATGGAATATTTTCATCGTAATAATCTCGCCCTTTCCAAATCGAACTATTTCTAAAATAAGAGTAACCAGTTTTGACTAATTCTGTATCTAAACAAAATTCACCAGCTAGACAAATATTATTGTCTAAAAGCAAAGTTCGAACAATTAGGGCTTCATAATCCCACCCTTCGAAGAGTAAATAGTCAAAATAATTAAGTGCTATATAAGCATCCCATCTATTATTTAAAACAATTAACTTAAATAATTTATTAATCAATGTATAGTTGGGAGACATATAATATTCGTCACTCAAAAGAAATTGATATATTTGTTTTATTCTATTGTCATCTAGTTTTTTAGTCTGATCAATATCAACTAAGTCAAGAAAAATATCTAAAGAATCCATAAAAACTCATATGTCACACTACTTACAGCATTAAAGATATAAGCATGAACACTATTGGTAATCAGCCAGTCGCAAAATTCTCTCTATAAAATCAACAGTCGTTCCACCTAATTAAAGTCTTATTATTTTATATTGAATACACAAAAAACATCTTAGAATGAAGACATTTAATTATAAATGTAATAGCTCTAACCAATTATTACGTGTCAACACTACAATATATCCATTATCTTTCGTATTCTTTGTTACGTAAATTCTATATGATGGATTTTCATATACAAACCTATTTTCATTTTGATCAACAAGCTCCCAATTTCCACTTAATGGTTTTATAGATTTGATATCCATATGCTGTAAATCCTGCTTTATATCAATTGATCGGCCTATTGATATAAGATTTCTTCTATTAGAATCATACGGTTCCCCATCGATTATATAGTATTCTCGCGGAAAAGCTGTATTTAAGGCTTGCGTCAATTCCATTCTAGACTGCTCAACAGCATCATTAAATAAAAACTTATAGTTTAGTCCACAAATTAGCCATACGCTAAAACAGCCTATAAATATATACCAACCAACAGAATAAATTGTTTTAACTTTCATCCCTCAAAGTCCTTTATACAGCCTATATACTATTTCTATCGAGTAGAGTAGCTAGAGAATTAAAGATATTCCCAGTTGTCACTTTCAATTAAACGCCGATATCTTATAGGTACATTCTCATAACCATCTATTACCTTTATTCTTCCAATAAAATCATCATATTGTTTTCCATCTATATTAAATTTAAGATTTACAAATATATAGTGATCTAAATATCCATCATAAATAATATATTTTTGTTGAACATGGTCTACTTGACCAATAAAAATTTGATGATTATTAATTGATTTGTATATATGATAATTTTCTGATTCTAAGGAGTTTATCAGTTTATATGACTTTATACCAGATGCTATTCTAATCATTTGTCTATAATCATACAAAATGCCTTCATTATTTAACTGAACTAAATAATCAGGCTTTATCCCGACCACACTGCCTAATTCAGCATGAAAAAACCAGGAATTCACTAGAAAGTAGATTCCAATTAAAAACAGAGAAAAAATATTTCCTAATAGGCTAATTATTAGTAATCGTTTTTTCCACATCTGCTAATCAACCTCTACTTTCATTCCAAATAGGTTTCTAACCCCATTTTATGTTCTGGCTTTAAACTCATACTCTCTCGTGCAGTAACTAACTTAATAAACAATTCTTCTATAACGTTCTTATCATCCTGACTAAATTGACTATAATGATCTATAATTATAATTTTATCTTTTAATTGTTCATCATGATTTTGTTCATTTATTAGTTCATTAACGCTATACTCTTTAGATCTACTAGAAATCGGCTCATTAAGAAAATTATAATCTAATAAGTTATTAGAATAATACTTCCATACAGTACCTGTTTCTAAATCTATCTTTGTAATACTACCAAAATCAACATTATAAAATATATTGTTAGAAATTTTATACGTATCAATTTTCGATAATTTAGATCCTGTAGCTAAATTATAAATCCCACGGGTTTCGTAAGAGAAAAAGAATGGAAATCTAATTATATTGCCTTCCTCTATAGGAATTCTTTCCCTAAAGTCAGCATAAAATTTACTTTTCCAAACATCCTGTTCCGCATCAGAGAAACGACTAAATTCCGGATATACATTAGTAATGTCATCTATTCTGATTTCATTAGGTGGCTCTTTATGTAATATAAATATATGATCGTTGTTTAATTCATTATATACACCAATACCATTTGTAGTTATATAATATATTTTCCCTCGTACTTCATCAAAACCAAGAACATTAGAAGCAATTATATTAGTTGGATCTTTGTAATATATTATACTTCCCCTTAAATCCAAATAGTGGATAAATGGGTGTATAAAATTTGTAGCAAAGAAAAGCCAAACACCCAAAATAGTACCTACTACTATAAAACAAGAAAGACCTATTCTCTCAAGCCATTTTTTTGCATTTCTTCCTATCTGCATGAAAGCTCATCCAATCAATTTCATCAACGAACTTAAAATCATTTATCTACATAAGTTAGCTCTAAAGATACCTCACCACTAGAGGTTAATGTATATACTAAACCAGAGAATGGGTTTTGATTATAGAATTTAAAAGTCTCAATCATCGCTAAAATTTCATTTTTTAAATCATACATAACTTCCAAGATAATAGCTGGCTCTTTATCATTATTTTCTACATACTTTGTAATATATGAATCATTCTCAGTTTTATAAACGAAAAGCTCTACAGAGGGATTATCAACATTCATCTCAAAGTATAATTTAGCACTATGCCAATTTAAAGGCGTTAATTTGTATATATTTTGGGCCACTTTATTATAATGTTTCTCAAGTTCTGACTCTAAGCTTTTATGCTTTAACTTAAACGCCTTATCAATGGCAGTATAATTTTTTGCTAATACACGAGATTCCATATCTTCCAATAATAAAATACCTCGTAGACCTTTTAGCATTTCTTTATATATATGAGGCTCAAATTCATCTTCTCTAGCTAAAACACCAAAATTCTGATATTCCCACTTATATCTATTTTGAAGCCAGTAATCATCAGATACAGGATCATTATGAAATTCACAATGTGGCTCATAATCATCACGCGAAACATACATTGTTCCCCATGTCCATGGATCTTCAGATACATTATGTAACAAACGTACATTTGTTAAGATTTTATTAATACTCTCATTTATAGAATTTACTTTTTCAGTACTGCAATTATATAATAAATCGCCATAACTAATTATTGACCCAGCTGGAGTCTTTACATAGTACTCAGCTGAAGTCATTGATCCAGTTGCTGTACTCTCAAAGTATAAATAAGCCTTATACCAATGCTTAGGCATACACTCAATAAGTAAATCTCTTATATTATTAATATATGTATTCATACATGCTCCTGTTAATTATTAGTATTTAGCACCATGGTTTGAGTTCATTAGCATTTTTCTAAAGTTATATAAAGCCTCTTTTGAAAAGCCTTCTAGCTTAGTTTCCTTAATTAATAATCATAAGTATATAAACAGCTTGAAAATCTTCTAGAATCTAGAATCTATAATCCCAAGTCTATAAACTCCCCTGAGACTTTAATCTGCCAAAACATCCCTTTAGTGGCTTTTAAATCAATGCCTGTTTCCAACTTGTCAGAACTCACATCATAAAATGGTAATAATACCTGTAGTGATGCTAATTTTGCTTTCATAGTAATTAAATCTTTACTTAATTGCCCGGATATATTAGTATCGGCTATCTCCTGTAAATTGGAAATACATGCTTGAAGATCTTCATTCTGAATACGTTCACACGTATATATTTCAGACAAATAGGTCTGTTTAATACAACTTAAGATTGATTCAGAAATGAATTCTGGTTTTTGTAAGACTTCATACAGCCCCAACAAAAACAACGCCCAAAATATCTCCTCTACATAATCGGTAAAGAAATAGATACCAAACTTCTTTTCATCATGTGTAGAAATCTTTAACGCTTCAGATAAAGTATTCCCCTCTAACTCCCGTTCTATTAAAGCAATCCAACTACTGCATTCAATATCATCTAACGTATCATTTAATGCCGGTATAGGGATCCTACGAGCCATCCACTCATCAACATCCTCTAAACTCATGCCATCACCAATTATATTTAACAGTTTATCGGACAGATGTGCTTTTCTACACATTAATCGAGTTAACATACTAAATATGTAATATTCTATAATGGTCAAGTCAATATAATTTCGTCTATATGCTTTAACAGCGCCCAATATAAAGACCATTAAAAATGTATCTAAGCTTTTTTTATTTTTAAAATAGATCATATTTATACCTCTATCCACTAATTTATTCTAGGTTTTAATCTATAGATTCATCATTAACCCCTTTTACTTAGTGAATTATAATAGTCCATTATCCAACAGCAATCCCAACAAAGTAAATATTTCGAAAAATAATAAAATACACAAAATAATCCTTACTACACGTCTCACTATAGGCTTAGCAGGAGCAAAAGATTCTATGCTATCATGATTCCCAATCAACTCAGGAATACAAATAAACGCAATAGTAAGACCTATAGCCTGAATTGCACCTCTAACCTCATAATTTGCATTATATAAATTTACAAAAGAATCAAAGAACTCCATTTATATATTGAATCTCCTTATAGTTACAATCATCATATCTACTAACTATTCAATACACTTCTATAATCTAATTATATATTAAACAAACTTATAGGTACAACGGATATTTTATGATATTTAACTTAATTTTATATTTATAACACAAAAAAAGATGCTCCTACATGTATAGTGCCCTCAAGTCACTCTTCATACATATAGGAGCATCCTTTTAATTAGTTAGGAAATATATCAAGGAATAGCCAATAGATACAACTTCCTTATCTAGATCCTAAAGGAAATTCAGGATCTGGTTCATTAGTCATGCGGTTACTTAGAGTCTTGCGGTTTTGTGCTACGACGCGCAGCAAGAGTTCCCGCATGAGATGATAGGCCAGCCCGATTGATATGTGGGTTCCCATGTTTGTACGTTTTTGGCTTGCTACTTTTATCTTCTACCTTTGATTTCTCAAATTTAGTAAATAGATTATCTAGCTCGCGCAGAAGCGCACGTTTTTGTGAGTCTTTCAACTCGAATACGTCACCTTTATAGGCGATGTATTTATTTTTGAGTACAGGACTGAGATCATAGATGGGCTCGTGTTGTTCTCCATTTACATCTAGCAGCTCATCCAAGGTCAATCCATAATAGCGAGACAGGGCACAGAGTGTATCTAAATCTGGTTCGCGATACCCTGTTTCGTAGTTTGAAAGCGCCGCATTACTGATACCTACGGCCTTTGCTACTTCGATTTGGCTTTTGCCCATGCGCACGCGAGCACGCTTTAAGTTCTTGTAAAACTGCATGTTCATCACCTACATCGATACATAAACAACTACAAACTATATACTTTTACAATAATGTATCACTAATTCTTTAATGTATCACCGATTTTTTTGAAAGCTTCATCAGCTACTGCCAATGTGCGTTCGATTTCACTGCTCTTATGGCAGATAGATACGAAGTTACTTTCATAAGGACTTGGCGCATAGTAAATACCATGGCTCAAGTTATGATGGAAGAACATTTTAAAGTGTTCTTCGTTGCAAGCTGCTGCATCATCGAAGTTCTTAACTGGTTTATCAGTGAAGAAGATAGTGAACATGGAGCCTACCCGTTGCACTACAACAGGCACATTGTATTGAGCAGCCAAGCGTTCAAAGCCTTCACAAAGGGCAATGGTTGCGTCTTCAACTTGTTTGAAAATAGTTGGGTCTCTTTGCAAAATAGAAAGTGTTGCAAGACCAGAGGTAACGGCAATTGGATTACCGCTCAAAGTGCCAGCTTGATAAATAGGACCAGCTGGTGCAATTTGGTTCATAATCTCACGAGCACCACCAAATACAGCAAGAGGCATGCCACCACCAACGATTTTACCAAGGCATGTAAGGTCTGGTTTGATATTATAACGTTTTTGTGCACCGCCGCTGCTAGCGCGGAACCCACACATAACTTCGTCAAAGATCAATAATGCACCGTAAGCCTTAGTCACTTCGCGCAAGGTTTCAAGGAAGCCTGGTTCTGGAGGCACACAGCCCATGTTGCCTGCTACAGGTTCTACGATGATAGCCGCAATAGTGTCTCCGATCTCGTCGAATAACTTGCGAACCGCATCAGAGTCATTGTACGGCAAGGTTATGGTGTTTTCTGCTACACCTTGAGGAACACCAGGACTATCTGGCACGCCAAAGGTAGCAAGGCCAGAGCCAGCTTTCACCAAAAGCGCATCACTATGACCATGATAACAACCAACAAATTTTACGATACGATCGCGACCAGTATAGCCACGAGCTACGCGCAAGGCACTCATAGTTGCCTCTGTACCAGAGTTAACGAGGCGGATAACCTCCATAGATGGCATAAAGGCTTGTGCCTTTTTCGCCAATTCTGTTTCTAGTAATGTAGGCGCGCCGTAGCTAGTACCGCGAGGAATCGCCTCTTGCAAGCTAGCGATAACCTCAGGGTTCGCATGACCCAAAATCATAGGACCCCAGCTCAACACATAGTCGATGTATTCGTTGTTATCGATATCATAAATACGGCTGCCGCTAGCACTGCTGATAAACGGAGGGTTAGAACCTACACTGCGGTAGGAACGAACCGGACTGTTTACGCCGCCTGGCATATAACGTTTAGCCTCTTCAAAGGCCTTTTCAGATTTACCGAGTTGGAACATGGTTTCTCCTTACTTTTGTAACCATTTAGCAATATCTATAGCATGGTACGTAATGATGATTTTAGCACCAGCGCGCTTCATGGAAAGCATTGTTTCCATAACGAGGCGTTCTTCGTCGATAAGACCAGCTGCTGCAGCAGATTTAACCATTGCATATTCACCAGACACATTGTATACCGCTACAGGCAATTCATAGCGGTCACGTGTTTCGCGAACAATATCCAAGTAGGATAAAGCTGGTTTAATCATGATAATATCTGCCCCTTCAGCGATATCCAGCTCGATTTCTCTGAAAGCTTCCAAGCGATTAGCTGGGTCCATTTGATAGGATTTGCGGTCCCCAAATTTAGGTGCGGAGTTAACGGCACCACGGAACGGACCATAGTAAGCGGATGCGTATTTCGCTGCATAGCTCATAATAGATACATTAGTATAGCCTGCCGCATCAAGGGCTTCACGGATAGCACCTACACGGCCATCCATCATATCGGATGGAGCCACCATATGAGCACCTGCTTCTGCTTGGCTTACCGCTACTTTACAAAGCAATGGCAATGTTTCATCATTTAAGATTTCATGATCATCAATCATGCCGCAATGGCCTGTTGTTGTGTATTGGCACAAGCAAACATCAGCTACCACCAATAGGTTTGGCACAGCTGCACGGATGGCTTTGATAGCTTGTTGTACAGGTTGGGACATATCCCATGCAGAGGAACCTTGTTCGTCCTTATATGTAGGAATACCGAAGATTTCTACCCCAAGAATACCAAGATCATATACCTCTTGAGCCATTTTTACAGCTTCATCAACGGATAAGTGGTATTGGCCTGGCAATGTATCGATATCTTTTTTGATACCTTCACCAGGAACAATAAATAATGGGTAAATTAAATCAGTTACGTCGAGTGTCGTTTCCCGTACCAAATCACGCATTTCTGGATTGATACGCAAGCGGCGAGGACGGTATGTTAAATCGTACATGTGATCCTCCTATAGGCCCTATAGGGCTCATTAAAATATTAGAAGCTAGCTCATATGAGATATTGTTATTCCCTAAACAGAAACAACCTTATTAAGCCTTAGCATCATTTATAATAGTGTTAACTAAGCCATCAGTTGTATATACATCGCTGATGACAGCAGGTTTAAGACCTGCACTCATAGCCGTAGCAGCTGTGATAGGTCCGATGCAAGCAATCTTAGTATTGCCTAATAGTTTCAATGCATCATCGCCTAATAGTTGGATTGTATTAGTTACTGTAGAGGAACTTGTAAACGTAATGTAGTCTACCGTACCTGCAGTTAATGCATTTACTAATGCTTCTTGTTGAGATGTGTCTTGTGTTGTTTCATATAAACGCAAGATATCTACATCTATATCGTGATGACGCAAAGAGCGCGGAATTACATCGCGAGCTACTTTTGGTTGGATGAGCAATACGGAATCCCCTGCTTTGAGTTCTTCTTCAAGAGCCTCTACAGCAGATTCAGCTTTGTAATCTACAGGAATAATATCTGGAACGATACCGTATTTTTGAAGCTCACGAGCTGTAGCACAGCCAATTGCTGCCACTTTAGAATTACCTAAAGCACGTGTATCCTTGCCTTCTTTATAAAGTGCATCGAAGAAGTAACGAACCCCTTCACCAGATGTGAATACGATGCATTGATATTGTTTTGTATTATTGATGATGCGACGATCTTCATCAAACAACTCTAATGGAGATGTTTTAATCGCTGCCGCTTCTACTACATTAGCACCTTGAGCCGCTAATTTTTCACGGAATGCACTAGCTTGAGAGCGAGCGCGTGTCACAACAACAGTTTTGCCAAATAACGGTTTATTATCGAACCATTGTAATTTTTCACGAAGGTTAACTACATCTCCTACTACGATGATAGCTGGCGCTTTTAGTTGTGCCTTTTCTACGTCTTCTACTACATGTTCAAGGGTAGATACGAGAACTTCTTGAACCGTTTTTGTACCCCAACGAACAAGCGCTACTGGTGTAGAAGCTGGGCGTCCATGAGCAATCAATTTTTCTGCAATGGTAGGTAAATTGCCAACACCCATTACAAAGCAAAGTGTATCAACGGCTGTAGCAAGGCCTTCCCAATGAATACCAGATACTGCTTTAGTTGGATCCTCATGACCGGTTACAACAGCAAAGGATGTAGCCATAGCGCGTTGTGTTACAGGAATACCTGCATAAGCAGGTGCTGCAATTGGAGATGTTACGCCTGGTACGAATTCAAATGGTACACCAGCTTCCCCAAGAGCCATCGCCTCTTCACCACCGCGACCAAACACGAGTGGATCACCGCCCTTTAAGCGTGCTACAATTTTGCCTTCTTTACCTTTTTGAACTAACAGTTCATTAATTTCCCATTGGTGCATTGTGTGATCTTTACATTGTTTACCGGCGTAAATCAACTCTGCATCTGGGCGAGCCCATTCTAACAAATGAGCATCTGCTAAATAGTCATATACAATTACATCAGCTTTTTCAATGCATTCGCGACCTTTTACAGTAATGAGCTTAACATCGCCAGGGCCTGCACCGATTAGATATACCATACCTGTCATTTTATGATTCCTTCCTCTATGAGAGCATCCACAATATGTTTGCCCCCTTCTTCATATAAGGCTTTTGCAAGGTTTTTACCAAGAATTTCAGCTTTCTTTGCTGGGCCAGAAATTTCTCCTTCGTACACAGTTTTACCATCGAGGGAGGCAATCATGGCCTTTAAGGTCAATTGACCTTTATTGATAGTACCATGTACCCCCATCGGCACTTGGCAACCACCATTTAACTGACGCAAGAAGCTGCGTTCCCCTTCAACAGCATAGCGTGTAGCTTCGTCGTTAATAGGAGCTAGCATTTCAAGCATTTCCGTATCGTCAGCGCGACACTCGATAGCAAGTGCCCCTTGACCAACAGCAGGAATCATTTCATCCGCTTTAAATACTTGGGTAATTTGATCATCTAAGCCTAACCGTTTAAGACCGGCTTGTGCCAAGATAACGCCATCTAGTTTTTCTGTTTCAATCTTGCTCAACCGAGTTTGTACATTACCGCGGATAACCTCGACCTTAAGGTCAGGACGGACATGTAATAATTGCGCTTGACGACGCAAGCTACTTGTACCGACGCGAGCACCTTCAGGCAATTTATCTAATGTTTTATACACGGGGCTCACAAGCGCATCGTAAGGCACTTCACGAGCAGAGATAGCACCAAGAGTTAGCCCTTCTGGTAACTCTGTAGGCATATCTTTCAAGCTATGTACGGCGATATCAATGTCGCCTTTATGCATGGCCTCTTCTAGCTCAGCAGTAAATAAACCTTTACCACCCACTTGAGCCAGTGGTTTTTCCAAGATGCGGTCCCCTTTTGTATTAAAGTGAACTAGCTCAACCGTAATATTTTGGTACAGACGCTGTAACTCTGCACTAATATGTTCAGCCTGCCATAGGGCAAGGGCACTTTTTCGCGTGCCGATTCGAATATGGTCTCTCATAGCCTTACCCTTCTTTCTCAAGATTAAACATATCTTTGAATAAATCCCAGTACAAACCTTCTTCCTCTGTACCAGCGATTTCGTTAAAGTGAATCATCGGTTCACGCAACATTTTGCGAATGATCATGCGACTCATTGAGTCCATAATGCGGCGCTCCTTATCTGAAATATCAGGTAATTTCGCTAATGCGCGATGTAACTCACGACGGCGAATGCGTTCTGCTTTTTCCGTGAGCAATGCCATCATAGGGCGCACCGTCAAATAGCTCAATTTGTCTAATAGTTCTTCAATAGCATCGTGAATGATCGGCTCTGCACGACGAGCTTCTTCTTCGCGCTGTGCCTTATTTTCTTCAACTACACTTTCAAGAGAGTCGATATTAAACAGGTAAATACCTTCCATATCTGCTACGGCAGGATCGATATCGCGTGGTACCGCAATATCAATCATAACGATTGGCTCACCTTTGCGAAGGGAGGTAATTTTCTTTGCTTCACGTTCAGTAATAATATAGTGCGGCGCCCCTGTAGATGTAATGAGGATATCCGCATCTTTAGCATAATCTACAAAGTTATCGAGCTTAACAGCTTTACCATTAAATCGCTCTGCTAGAGCTTCTGCCTTGGTAAAGGTTCTATTGGATACAAAAATCGTTTTTACGCCCTTTGCTTGTAGGTGCGTTGCGGTCAACTCACTCATGGTACCAGCACCTAAGATGAGCACCGTCGCTTCAGATAATGGTTTATCTAGGCTGTCCTCCGCAAGGTTAACAGCAGTGTAGCTAACGGATACAGGCGTATTAGCAATACCTGTGTTCGTCCGTACCTTTTTACCAACACTAATAGCGCGTTGGAATAAGATATTAAAAATTGTGCCTGTACAACCTGCGCTATAAGCCTGAATATAAGCCCCTTTTAATTGGCTCAAAATTTGACCTTCCCCCAATACAAGGGAATCAAGACTTGCAGATACACGGAATAGATGTTCAATGCAATCTCGCTCTTCATAGAAGAAAAAGGCATCTTCATCGATGTGGTCGGCACCTTTTAAATCCTTTAACACAGCCAGCATATATTCTTTAGGGAACTCTACACCTTCTAAGGCCGCATAGATTTCAGTTCTATTGCATGTAGACAATATAACGCATTCTGCTACACAGTCGAATTCATAGAGGCGGTTTAGTGCTGAAGCAACCTCGTCCTTATCAAACGAGAAACGTTCACGTACCTCAACAGCGGCACTTCTATGATTTAGACCTAATACCACTAATTTCATGGTCAAGTTTCTCCTCTATAGTCATCCACTCTCCCTTGAGAATGGCTTCAAAAGTTTCTACGGTCAGATGGTCTCGCCAAAATTTCTGTCGAGCCTCTGGGGTAGGAAGTAGTAACTTTACTTCTTCTCTAAATATTTTAAGTCTAGGCATAGCCTTTTGCAACTGGCCATAACGATTCATCATATCTTGCTTTACGAGGCGATTGATACGAGGTCCTACGTTATTAGCGCTAATAGCGATATGAAGATCACCCAGTTCAAGGGATGAAGGCACAGTAAATCTGCACGCCCTAGGGGCGTCACTGCGATTAGTCCAAACGCGGTGTTTTTTCCCCATATCATATAACGTATCGTTTAATTCGCCATTATCTGTGCAGATAAAGAACAAACTGCTCGTTATAATGTGGTGTTCATCATCCATTGTGAAAGCACGGTCGTACCACGTGATACGATTATCCTTTGCCCATTGGCAAATCCTATCTGTTACAGTGGGAGCAATTACGACAATGTTGCACGGCTCATCAATAAAGAGCTGTATTCGTCGCTCTGCTACCTCTCCGCCGCCTACGAATAGGATTGTATCTTCTGTTGTAGGTTGAAATGTTATGGATACCATGGCTGTCCTACTATATATAAAAAAATCGGCTTGATGGTCAAGCCGATTTTCAATTGCCTACATGAATCGTTTCAGATATACGCCGATACGCCCCTTACGAGATGTACCTGTAATGGCTTCTACCTTCATTCGGCCACGACCACGCATAGAAATCACATCCCCTTCTTTAACTTCTTGGGATGCCCCCTTAGCTGGTTGCCAGTTTACTTGCAATAATCCTGCATTTATAGCGCTTACCAATTTAGTACGAGACACGCTAAAACCAGAACTTGCCACCGCATCTAAGCGCAAAGAAGCAACTGTAGTGCGGACTTCTTTAATTTTTTCTTCTTTTGGTGCAATATCTGATAGGTCAATAGCCTCTACAGATACAGAAACCATAGCGATTTTTGTGAAGTTTTGAATCACGAAGTCTGCTACGCTTTCATCCACCAAAATTTGAGCGCCCCCTTGTTGAACGATAACGTCCCCAAATTTGGAGCGATCAATGCCAAGGCCCATCAAGGAGCCTAGCACATCACGATGGGTAAGCAGTCGGAACCGTGGGTCCCAATTTACCTTAAGGGCGCGAATGCCCATGTCCACAGTACCGTTAAAGTCGCTATCTACAAAGGCGATACGGATACGTTCCGCCCCTTCATAGCCACCGTCTGTCTTAACGATAAGCTGTGGGTAGTTAGCCTTGATTGCGTCTGCAATGACAAGACCTGCAGGGCTCGTAAAGTCCGCCACGCGATAAGGGCGACCTTTTACAACCTGCTCAGCCAAGTCTAGCATGCGGCGAGCTTCCTCACCGCTGCCACTGGCTTCAAAATATCGTATTAATTTACTAGTATCTGCCAAAATTATTTCCCCAATTCATTTGACCGAGCAAGACATGCTACTACGCCATCTTGGAGAGCACTGCGAAGTCCACCTTTTTCCATGGCACCAATACCAGCGATGGTCGTGCCACCTGGACTTGTTACTTGATCTCGTAGTACTGCTGGATGATTACCACTTTCAAGAGCCATCTTACCAGCACCATACATCGTTTGAGCCGCAGCCTTGATAGCCAACTGACGAGGCAAGCCTATGCGAACCCCTGCATCAGCTAAGGCATCTAGAATGACGAACATATAGCCAGGGCCCGCACCAGATAGTGCACCTAAGCGGTCCAAATCGGCTTCGCTCACCACGGCTACTTCGCCAACAGCCTCAAACAAGGCTTGAACATCGCGGCCAAGGTCTGTATTCACATCATCACCAGCAAGAGCAGTCATACCAGCACCGATAGACGCCGGTGTATTTGGCATGGCTCTAAACCAGTTAGCTTGTGGAATCGCCGCATCAAGGGTATCTAAGGTAATCCCTGCCGCAACGGAGATCATAACAGTTCCATAAGGTACTTCTTTTAAATCCTCTAGTACAGATGGTAACACTTGTGGTTTTACAGCCAATAGAATGGTATTGTACTCATGTACATTAGGCATAGTCGTAAAGCCTACTACACCAAGCTCCTCTGTAAGAGCCTTACATTGTTCTTCACGACGCACCAGAATGTGTGTATCACTTGCTTTCAACACGCCATGCTGTAATGCACCGCGCAATAGAGCGCCACCCATCGAGCCAACGCCGATACATAAGGTTTTACCTAACATAGTTGTCACCACCGTTTATAGAGAAATTATTTGTTTTCCCAAGCGTATTCGTTTTGCTCAGCTTTGTTACTTTCATTATCAGAATAATCAATGGAAATGTTTACAGGTACGCACATGAAAATGTCCTTACCAACCTTTTCCAATTTGCCATCCAATGCAAATGTCGCACCAGATACGAAGTCCACAATACGCGCTGCTTCATGAGGATCTGTATTTTCAAAGTTAATCAATACAGGACGCATGTCGCGCAATTGATGTGTAATATTTTCAGAATCTTCAAATACTTTTGGTTCAATTACAACTACTTTCATAGCTGTTGGACGTTGTGTCATCGTAGATTGGCCTCCTACCTTGCGTGGATGAAATTCAGATGCGCCGGATACTGGAGCTACTGGAGCTACTGGTGTAGGTTCCGCTTCATATTCCTCTTCATCTTCATAGTCATAATCATCATATTCATAGTCATCATCATTTTTGCCTAAGAATAAGTTTTTTGCTTTGTCTAAATAATCTCCCAATGCCATTTGGATTTCCTCCTAATACATAACGCTACCGATTACTAGGCAACCCGAGCCTTAATAATACACACGTTCCCCAAAAATTGCTGTGCCTACACGAACGATGTTAGCCCCTTCTTCTAAAGCGACTTCAAAGTCGTGAGTCATCCCCATAGATAAATATTGAATCTGCCCTTCTTCAAAGTAGCCCTTCATATCCTCATACAAGGCGTTTGCTACGCGGAAGATTGGACGTGCTTCCTCTGGATCATCGAAAAATGGTGCCATACACATTAAGCCCCGAACACGGACATGAGGTAATGTCTTTGCATAGTCTCGTATTTCTGGAAACTCTTCAACGGTCATGCCTGTTTTAGATGCTTCACGAGCTACATTAACTTGCAATAACACATCTTGCACCTTATCGTGCTTGGCTGCAACCTTTTCGATTTCATCTAATAATTTACGGCTGTCTACAGAATGAATTAAATCAAACATAGGCACCGCTTGACGCACCTTATTGACCTTTAAATGACCAATCAAATGCCATGTCAATTGTGGACCTTTATAGGTAAGCTGTTTTTCTTTAGCCTCTTGTACTCGATTTTCCCCCACATGAGTAACACCGAGACGTGCGACCTCTTCCACCGCTGATACAGGGTGGTTCTTAGTAACAGCTACTAATAATGCTGTATCTACGCGACCAACGCGCGCCATAGCATCTGCCATGCGCTGCTGTATAGCGTGTAGGGATTCTTCAATCATGTGATTCCCCTTCAATCTATATTTAAAAACCATAAAATATATTTGTATAGACTATTCTATTATATAGTATTTATTATTGATTGTACATCATTTAGGTCTTATAAAGCCTATAAATCTATGTATGTATATACTACCGTTCTTGTAGCATACCAAATAAAGCCATGCGACCTGTTTTACCAGATTCCCGACGATAGGAATAACAATCTTTATCTGTTACTGTATCGGTACCGCCAATAGCGATATTTTCTTTAGGCACACCATTCACCATAAGTCCTTCGGCGATAAAGTTCCATAAGTTGATATAGGCTTTATCTAGTTTATCACCTGGATAGTTTACAATATCAGCCACACTGCGGTCAGTCATACCACGCCAAGCTAATTCAAAACGTTTTCCTAACTCTACATCAACTTCAAAGGATTCTGGCCCAATGCTAGGTCCAAGATAGATATAACAATCTTTGAACTCCGTACCATAAGCTTCTTTCATAGTCTCAATAGTAAGAACTGGCAAATGTCCTATCGCTCCGCGCCACCCTGCATGTACCGTAGCGATAGCGTGATGCTTAGCATCATAAATACCTACAGCTACACAATCAGCAGTAAATAAAAATAGTGGTACATTCGGTAATTTTGTAAATACAGCATCACAATCGGCTATGGCTGTATCCTCTCCCAAGGCTCCCGCACCAACGAGATCTTCTGTGATTTCTACAGCTTTTAAACCATGTACTTGATTACCACAAGAGATTCGCTCTGGTTCAACACCTAAATATTCAGCAACAATAGCACGGTTTTCACGAACATACTTAGGCTCATCCCCTACGTGAAATGCTAAATTTAGTGATTTATAGGGCTCTTGAGATACACCACCATGACGGTACGTATCACCTATTGTAATAGGAAAACGATCTGCCCAATTAGGAGTTTCATAAGACCAAGTACCATGAGGTCCTTTAACATCTATACGTTTTACAGATTGATTCATAAGTGCCTCCTATTTACATACACCACATCGCTTACAGCCTTGTACACATGGCGGTGTATACGCTTCATCCACAGAGCGCTTCCATTCCATTTCAAGATATCCATCGTCCATCCCCATGTCGAGGTGACTCCATGGTAAGAATTCATCAAAGCTTCGTTCACGATAGTTCATCTCGTCCATATCTAGGCCTGCTGCCTTCATTTCAGCCTTGAAAGACTTACTGCCACGATCTGCTGCACATGCCGCAAGAACAGCGCCAAGACGGCGATCACCACGAGCTAGTACACCTTGGATATATGCCTCTTTAGGTGATTCAACGAGCACCTCGATACGACGATTCTTTTGCAATGCTTTTTTAATATATTGAAGTTTTTTCTCTACCGTTTTTTGATTATCCATAGCCATCCATTGGAATGGTGTAAAAGGCTTTGGAATAAATGGATTGATACTGAGTGTTAAACGACCTTTACAGCCCACCTCTGCCATATGGGATTGCGTCCGTTCTGCCAGGCCTACGATGGCTTCAATATCCTCGTCTGTTTCCGTAGGCAACCCAATCATGATGTAGAGGCGCATGTGTTGGATGCCAGACTTAGCAGATAAAGTAGCAGCATTTTTCAAATGTTCTTCGCTAATCCCTTTATTAATAACGCGGCGCAACCGTTCACTGCCCGTTTCTGGAGCAATGGTAATCGTCTTTTGACCGCTATCTGCCAAGCCATCTACTACGGCTTGCGTCAAAGAATCTGCTCGCAAAGATGCACAAGAATAGCGCATATCTTTAGAACGAATATAAGTAACTAACTCATCTACCTCTGGATAATCAGAAATAGCGGCCCCCATAAGGCCTACCTTTTTACCTAATTTCTCTGCTCTATCTACGCCTTCTTTTAATATGTCTAAAGGTCGTACGCGCGGTACACGGAAACAATACCCGGCCATACAGAATCGACAATGACGGCCACAGCCTCGAGCTACCTCGATGATATACATGGCGCCAAACTCGGTGAAATTCGTAGCAATTACCGTTTCACCTCCACTCGTTAGAGGCTCAAAATGGCGTCGTATAGTTTTAGGTGCACCCTCTGCTATATCATAGCCAACAAAACGCTTATTATCGTCATATTGAGGGGTATATAAAATAGGTACATATACACCATCAATTTGAGCTAGTGCAGAAATCGTTTCTTCTCGGCTTTCACCATTCTCACGACCCTTGCGAATTCGTTCTAACACAGCAGTAACGATACCTTCCCCTTCACCGATGATGAAAGCATCGATAAAATCGGCAAAGGGCTCAGGATTAAATGTCGCACAAGGTCCTCCGGCAATGACGATAGGATCAAAGCCAGTTCGATCTTCGCTCATAACAGGCACACGCCCATGTCGTAGCATTAATGGGATGTGAAAATAGTCCATTTCAAAAGTTACATCAAAAGCAACTACATCAAACTGATGCATAGGTCGTTGCGTTTCAACACTCATAAGCGGAGTTTTCGTCTTATCATAGGCATCTAGTTCCTTTTTCTCAGGTAAGAATATCCGCTCGCATACACTAGCTGGACACAAATTGATTTCCTCATAAATAATGTGGAGGCCTAGATTACTCATGCCTACAAAATATGTATTAGGATAGACGATAGCTACCTTTTGCCCTGCATGAGGGTTTACCGTTACCCGACTATCTTCGTCTTTATATAATGCTTGTAATCTATCAATTAAATCTTTACGATTCACTAATTTCCTTTCTATATAAGCCCACTACGAATAGTGGGCTTAAAAACATTTTATATATCGTTTGTATGTCTATATTTGTATGTCTATAAGAGTAGTATATAATACTTATCTTAACTATACTATAAGACCAAGAAACATTACAATTTAGATTTCAATTTATCCTTTGTATGAGAGGTCTTATCTTTAAGTGTTTTTACAATTTGAGGGCGATGTTTTTTTTCATAAGGGTAAATAACAACTTCCCCATCTTTGTATTCTGCAATGTATACCTCCTTAATTTTATAGCCTTGCTTTTCAACTTCTTCTTCTAGCCAATCCTGGCCTTTTTCAATTACATCTAATGTAAAATGGTTAATTTGACCATCATCAATAAGGTCAAATTTAATATTCTCATCACTAAATTGAACTACGCTGAGCTGACCATTTTGCTCCAATACAGCACGCTTAACATCCGTAACATATTGAACACCTGCTGTACGAAGCTTTAACTTAAGCTCCGCCGCTTGAATGCCATAACGCATACATTCTTCTGTTAAGATATGACCTTTTTCAATAACAATTACAGGATGTCCATCCAAAATAGTTTTAAAGAATCGGAGATTTCCTTTTAAGAACTTAAGCGTCATTACAAGTATAGTCCATAAAATGAGGACTAACATAAACTGTAAAATACCGATTTGGTCATTGTAAATAATGGCACCGATAATACCACCAAGTACATAGTTTTGTAATTGGTCCAAAGCAGAGGTTGGCGCTAAGTTGCCCTTCCCCATTAAGTTGATTTGTAAGATAATCGCCAAGAGACCGATGGCGAGTTTGGCAAAGACCATCCCATAGACGGCCATAGCTTCTGTCATTTACGTTCCTCCTTATGGTAATACGTCCGCTTTATCATGAATACGATCTGTTGGGCTCATCTTATACACACGAGTAATTGTATAGGTTGTAAATTCTGGATTAAACTGAACCTCATAATAATCATCGCTTACCTTTAAAATCATACCATTGCGAATTTTTAAGGAGTTAACCGCTAATTGCTCACTTGGTACAGAACGATCAGCACTAAAAGAATGTAAAAATTGAGCCATACGAGAAGAGTCTTCAGAGTATGTTTTCATTCGGTTATATTCTTGATACTCCAGTCCTAAGAAAAACACTACAACTAAAGACAAAATAACCAATAAATCACGATAGCGATTAGTAAAACCATTTCGCAATACCTGTACACCTAGAACAAGCAGTGCTAAAAGAATGGCAACAAAAACGATAAAGCCCCATGTTTGGCCTGTCACAGCCTGACTTTCAACATAGGCCAACGTGTAAAAATCCATATTGTTCCCCTTTCATATATTATTCTTTATTATATCACAAATAAATATGCTAATAACCAACAACGACTTATAAAAAATAGAGCTACCACAACGATAGCTCTATTAAACAGTTTCTATACTAATTTATTTACATTCACGGTACACGATGATATAAGCATGGGTATTCGCTGTAAAACCAGATTCTAATTCTAGTTCAACTTCTAAAACGGCATCGTCAACGTCACCTTTATAATACGCCTTACGTTGTTCCGCGGAATAGAAATACATAGCCGCATTATATTCATTACCTGCTTGTACAGGAATTGTGATGGTAACAGGCTGTGTTTCAACATTCTTTGTTTTAGTACCCACATTATCCGTCGTGTAATATACGGATTCAATGGTATGTTCTCCTGGTGTTAATGCCACAATGACTTGACCATATTGACCAGTTTTATGATCAATAGTAGAAAGGTCCTTACCATCAACCTTTACAGATTTACCATAAATATGAAGAATCGCTTTATTAGCATTCTCTTGTACAAATTGTTGTTCACCGGCTTGTCGTTTTTTATTGAACTTCATAAATACGGCAAATAAAATGGCCCAAATGACTGCAACCGCCACGATGATAATAATAGTTGTAGAACTCATAGTATCTCTCCTTATACCAAAATATACTACACTGACTCTACGTTAACTATATCATACGTACTTGTATTACTCAATAAAAAGCGACCCCAAATGGGGTCGCTTTCAGTAAGTCTATGCTTATTAAGAAATTACTAATGTAATCTCTTATTTCAACCAGCTCATCAAGTTGCGAAGTTCTGCACCAACTGGTTCGATTGGATGGTTAGCAGCTGCTTCACGATGTTCTTTAAGGAATTTTTGACCATTTTTAGAATCAGCCAAGAATTCGTCAGCGAATTTACCAGATTGAATATCAGCCAAGATTTGTTCCATAGCTTTTTTAGTATCTGCAGTAATTACGCGAGGACCTGCATGGTAGTCACCATATTCAGCAGTGTTGGAAATGGAGTGGCGCATTTTTTGGAAGCCACCTTCGTAGATAAGGTCTACAATCAATTTCATTTCATGCAAGCATTCGAAGTAAGCGTTTACAGGTTCATAACCAGCTTCTGTTAATACTTCGAAACCAGTTTTGATCAATTCAGTAACACCACCGCACAATACAGCTTGTTCACCGAAGAGGTCAGTTTCAGTTTCAGATTTGAAGTTAGTTTCCAAGATACCGGAACGTCCACCACCGATACCAGAAGCCCATGCTAATGCAACTTCTTCAGTATCACCAGATGGATCTTTTTCTACAGCGTACAAGCAAGGAACACCGGAGCCTTCTTGGTATGTACGACGTACTAAATGACCAGGACCTTTAGGAGCTACCATGAATACGTTGATGTCTTCACGAGGTACGATTTTACCGAAGTGAATGTTGAAGCCGTGAGCAAATGCCAAGTATGCACCTTGTTTTAAGTTAGGAGCGATATCTTGTGCATATACGTCTGCTTGTAATTCGTCTGGAATCAATACCATAACGATGTCAGCACCTTTAACTGCTTCTGCAGTTTCTTTTACTGTAAGGCCTGCTTCTTCAGCAGCTTTCCAGCTAGAAGAACCGCCACGAAGACCAATTGTTACGTCCATACCATTTTCTTTTAAGTTCAATGCATGAGCATGACCTTGAGAACCGTAACCTAAAACTGTAATTTTTTTGCCTTCCAATTTGCTCAAATTACAATCTGCATCATAATAAACTGTAGTACCTAAAATTTTACCTGCCATACTAGACAACCTCCAAAATATATTCAATAGAATATTTAATATATATACTGTACACAATCTCACAAATAAATGCAAGATTTGTAGTGTATATCGTAATTTATCGAATAGTCAAATAGACTAATCTACAACTTAAATTTGTACCCTTTTTGTATTAAGAAAAAATGAATTATCCCATTTTTAGCTCTTATTTAACTATAATCCATGGGCGATTTTTCTCCCATACAACAGATACATCAATACCAAATACATCGCTTAGAATTTCATCTGTTAAGATGTCCCGCTTCTTGCCTTTATATACAATGAGGCCATCTTTAATAATAGCTACATGTGTAATACTGGGCATAATCTCTTCAATTTGATGAGATACATAAATAAAAGGCTTATGCTCCTCTCGTGCCATATTCTCAACAGTTCTTAAGAATTGCTCACGAGCAGGCAAATCAAGTCCAGAACAAGGCTCATCTAAAATGAGTAAATCTGGATTAGCCATAATAGCCCGTGCTAGTAAAACACGGCGCTGTTCACCAGCAGATAGTGTATGAAATCTATGGCCTTCCAAATAGGACAAACCAAACTCAGACAATAATTGCAGTCCTCGTTCACGTACTTCAGGCTCTACCTGTTGATAAATACCAATACTATTAAAAGCACCAGAAATAACAACATCTTCTACGACTTGTTTATCCAAGGTGGACTGGAATTGACCAAGTGCTGAACTAACAAAGCCTAATCGAGCCTTGATCTTAGGCCATGCATATTTGCCAAATTCATGACCAAATACGCGTAATAGTCCTGTTGTAGGAATTTGGTAAGCTGGAATCATGCTGAGCATCGTCGATTTACCAGCCCCATTAAGACCTAATAAGGCCCAATTCTCCCCTTCTTCAACATGCCAATTAATGCCTTTTAAAATTTCCCGGCCGTCACGACGAAACTTGACGTCTTCATAATGGAGTAATTCACTACTCACACAACCATCTCCTAAATCTTTTCTCCACGGCTCATTGCGGTAATGCCAGTTTTGGCAATTTCAAGGACACCATAAGTTTCCATAATTTGAATGAAACCGCGTAATTTTTCTACGCTACCAATTACTTCAATAATCATAGAAGTAGGAGAAATATCGAGTACATTGCCACGATATACATCGGCAATTTGTACAATTTGAGATCGTGTTGCAGCAGTTGCTTTTACCTTGATAAGCATTAACTCACGGCACACCACATCATGATTTTCAAAAACTTTAACTTTTACCACATCAATGAGCTTGTAAATTTGTTTTTGAATTTGGTCTAAGATGCGATCATCTGCCTCAACGGTGAGGGTAATACGAGCGTAGCCTGGTGTATTTGTAATACCAGATGTCATCTTTGTAACATTAAAACCACGACGGTTAAAGAGTGCCAATATACGTGCACCAATGCCTGCTGTATTTTTTGCAATTACTAAGACTTGATGTTCTTTCGCCATTATAGCACCCCTTTCTTGCCCATCATACCACTTACGGTACCGCCAGCTGGAATCATCGGCAATACATTATCTTCTCTTGCTACACGGCAATCCAAGATGATACTTTCATCAGATGTAATGAAAGATTTAAATTCTTTATTGAAATCCTCTACATTATCGATGCGAGCGGCTTTCAAATCAAAGGCATCTGCCAATTTCAAGAAGTCTGGACTCACTTCCAAATCTACATAGGAATAACGGCGGTCATTAAAGATTTGTTGCCATTGACGAACCATGCCAAGGTAACCATTATTAATGATAACAATCTTAATTGGTAAATTATATTGGCGAACCATCATGAGCTCTTCGAAGGTCATTTGGAATCCACCATCACCAACAACAAGGATAACTTGCTTATGAGGTGCCCCCACTTGAGCCCCAATTGCAGCTGGTAAACCATAGCCCATGGTACCTGCACCACCAGATGTAACAATGGTATGAGGCTTTTTATGAGTTAAGAATTGAGCCGCCCACATTTGATGTTGGCCTACGTCTGTTACAATAACTGCATCCTCTTTGGCAATCTTGTTAAGTTCAGATAATACGTATTGTGGATGTAATACACCATCTTTAGATTCAGGAATTACCATAGGATATTCCGCTTGCCATTCACGAATTTGTCCGATCCACGCTTCATGAGTTGTAGGTTCTACAAGCGTATTAAGTTCAGATAAAACGCGCTTCAAGTCACCTACAATTGGTACGTTAATAGTAACGTTTTTATCAATTTCTGCTGGGTCGATATCGATATGAATGATTTTAGCTTTTTTACAGAAGAAATCTGGATGACCTGTAATGCGGTCGT
Organism: Veillonella infantium; assembly: GCF_002959895.1. Taxonomy (GTDB): domain Bacteria; phylum Bacillota; class Negativicutes; order Veillonellales; family Veillonellaceae; genus Veillonella; species Veillonella infantium. Next base: position 73,985 of record NZ_PPDD01000008.1, read on the forward strand.
GGAAACGAATACCGGCTGCAATAACAAGGTCTGCTTCTTCTGTACTATTATTAGCCGCTACAGAGCCATGCATACCCACCATACCAAGAGCAAGCTCATGGTTACCTGGGAAACCACCAAGGCCAACTAATGTATTTGTTACAGGAATTTGAGCCTTTTCTGCCAATTCTTTTAACTCATCCATAGCGCCAGATTTCAATACACCGGCACCGGCAATGATGAGCGGACGTTTCGCATTTTTAATGAGTGTAGCCGCTTTCTTAATTTGCCCTTGATGACCTTTATAGGTTGGATCATAACCTTCAAGATGGATAGATACTTCATATAATTTATTGTATTCTGTCATGGATATTTTTTCTGTTTGAACATCCTTTGGAATATCAATAAGAACAGGTCCTGGACGACCTGTACTAGCAATAAAATACGCTTCTTTGATGATGCGAGGTAAATCGCGAATATCTTGAACAAGGTAGTTATGTTTTGTAATCGGCATGGTAATACCTTGGATATCTGCTTCTTGGAAGGAATCCTTACCAATAAACGGACGACCAACCTGACCAGTAATGGCCACCATAGGTACAGAATCCATGTAAGCAGTCATAATACCTGTAACAAGATTAGTTGCACCAGGACCGGACGTAGCAAGGCATACGCCTACTTTTCCAGATACGCGTGCATAACCATCTGCTGCATGGGCTGCACCTTGTTCATGACGAACAAAATAATGCTTAATTTCAGGGAAGCTATAAATTTCATCATAAATTGGAATTACCGCGCCGCCTGGATAACCGAACATGTCGGTTACACCAAGGCGATGCAATGTTTCAAGGACAATGCGTGCCCCATTGATTGTTTCTGCGCTCATAGGAACCCTTTCGACCAGCTATTCAGATAAAATCTCGCTGGAATTTAATCGTTTAATAATGTAACCATTATTTTTGAAAGTATCAATAATGTGTTTGATGTGTTCTTCACCATTTGTTTCTACAGTCACTTGCAATTCCACTTCATGGAAGCGGTCAAGGTTTTTAAACTGATTATGATCAAGTTTAATAACGTTTGCATCCGCATCTGCAAGCATTTCAGATACAGCAACCAATTGACCTGGTTTATCTGGAAGGTTTACAGAGAAAGTGAAGATACGACCACGCAATACGAGACCTTTATTGATCATAGAAGAAATCGTAAGTACGTCGATATTACCACCACTAACAATGGCTACTGCTTTTTTGCCTTTACAGTCTAATTTTTTTAGACCTGCTAATGGTAAAATACCGGAGTTCTCTGCTACTAATTTATGTTTTTCTACAAGCAACAAAAATGCTTCCATCAATTCATAATCAGAGACAGTAACAATTTCATCTACATATTTTTTAATATATTTTAATGTAGTTTCGCCGATTTGACGTACAGCTGTACCATCTGCGATAGTTGCCACCTCACTAAGTGGTACAGGATGATCTGCTTTTAACGCAGCTATTGCACTGGCTGCACCTTCAGGTTCTACACCAATAATTTTAATGCTAGGATTTTTTAATTTCGCAGCAGCTGCGATACCAGAAACAATACCGCCACCACCAACAGGAACTAGCAATACATCCGCATCAGGCAATTCCTCAAGAACTTCTAATGCAATTGTACCTTGTCCTTCAATAACATCTTCGTCATCAAAAGGATGAACAAACACATATCCGTGCTCTTGTTGTAATTCCATCGCTTTTTGGTAAGCTTCATCATAAATCTCACCATGTAGAACCACTTCTGCGCCATATTGTTTTGTAGCATTCACCTTGATGAGAGGTGTATGTTTTGGCATCACGATTGTCGCTTTAATGCCTAAACGTTTTGCAGCAAGGGCCACGCCTTGCGCATGGTTACCGGCAGACGCGGCAATAACGCCGCGCGCCTTTTCTTCTTCTGTTAATTTTGCAATTTTATTATATGCACCACGAACCTTAAAGGAACCTGTTATTTGCAAGTTTTCTGGCTTGATATATACATCATTGCCACTTTCATCGGAGAACACATCACTGTGAAGCAATTTTGTTTTCACCGTGATTGTGCTTAATCGCTCACGAGCCTCCATAAAATCATACAACTTATGCATGTACTCTATCTCCTCTAGTTAGTATTAATGAAAATCTACTATTAGTCTTCAAATACTTCGATAGCACCTTGTGCTGCAGAGGATACATGAAGAGCGTATTTTTTTAGGTATCCAGTTACATTGGATTTGAATGGTTTCAATGCGGCTTTACGACGAGCGATTTCTTCATCAGATACAGCCAATTCCAATTTACCGTTTGGAATATCGATGTTGATAATGTCACCATCTTCAACAACAGCGATTGTGCCACCAGCCGCAGCTTCTGGAGATACGTGACCAATGGATGCACCACGTGTAGCACCAGAGAAACGACCATCAGTCAACAAGGCTACGTCTTTATCAAGACCCATACCTGCGATCATGGATGTTGGTGTTAACATTTCACGCATGCCAGGGCCTCCTTTAGGACCTTCGTAACGGATAACTACCACATCACCTTTTACGATTTTACCGCCTGTAATAGCTTCAACAGCTTCTTCTTCGCTGTTGAATACCTTTGCTGGACCAGAGTGAACAAGCATATCTTCATCTACGGCACCTGCTTTTACAACGGAACCGTCTACAGCAAGGTTACCTTTAAGAACGGCAATACCACCTGTTTCATGAACAGGATTATTCCAAGGATGAATAACGTCTTCATCAGTTACATGAGCTACCGCTGCAATTTCACCTTGTGTTTTAAGAGCTACAGTTTTGCAATCTGTATGCAAACGACCATTTTCTGCTAAACGTTTCAACACAGCAGATACGCCGCCTGCAGCATACAAGTCTTCGATGAAGTATTTACCAGATGGAGAAAGTTTGGACAATTGAGGTGTGTTTTGTGCAATGCGATCGAAGTCGTCCAAGGACAATGGTACACCTGCTTCGTGAGCGATAGCTGGTAAATGAAGTGCTGTATTAGAGGAACCGCCCAAAGCCATATCTAGAGCTACTGCATTTTCAAAGGCTTCGCGTGTCATAATGTCTTTAGGACGAAGATTTGCTTGCAATACCTCTACTGCTTGCATACCTGCTAATTTAGCAAGACGTAAACGTTCAGAGTATACTGCTGGAATTGTACCATTACCAGGAAGCCCCATACCAAGAGCTTCTGTTAAGCAGTTCATTGTATTAGCTGTGTACATACCAGAGCAAGAACCACATGTAGGACATGCTGTATTTTCGATTTCAGATAACTCAGCATCACCCATTTCACCAGTTTGATGTTTACCTACTGCTTCGAATACATCAGACAAACCGATTTTTTTACCATTATGTACGCCTGCAAGCATAGCACCACCAGACACGAATACGGATGGAATGTTTAGACGAGCTGCAGCTATCAACATACCAGGTACTACTTTATCGCAGTTTGGAATGAATACCATAGCATCAAATGGTGTTGCCATAGCTGTTGCTTCGATGGAGTCAGCAATGATATTACGAGTTACCAAGGAGTATTTCATACCGATGTGGTTCATCGCCAAACCGTCACAAATACCAATTGTATTGAACTCGATTGGCACACCACCTGCGTTGCGAATGCCGTCTTTTACGGCTTGTACAATATTTTTCAAGCCCACGTGACCAGGGATAATTTCGTTGAAAGAGTTCGCAATACCAATGACTGGTCTGCCCATTTCTTCATCAACAAAACCAAGAGCTTTTAGCAAAGATCTGTGTGGTGCACGTGCTACGCCTGTTTTTAAATTGTCACTTCTACAACTCATGTTAATCTCCTCACTTTTCTTGAAAGCATCCACTTGGACGCTTTTCAACTTAATAAAAAAAGACGATTCTTATGAATCGTCTTAAAAGTTTACAAATGATATTCCTTTTGTTTACAGAATTCCGATATACATAAACAATCCTATGTACCCCTTGGAATATATACACATAAGAAACAAACCATATAGTCAAATCTTATTGATTGTATATTAAACCATTCGTGGAACCGTTAAGACAAAAACGTGTTAAGTTGTTGTTCATAATTCGAATGTCTTTAATAATCACGACGAGCGCGATAATCAACAAGCTAATGACTAAACCCAACATGTTTCCTCCTAAAGTAATCTGTAATCATAAAATAATAATAACACTTTATATAATGTCGTGCAATAAATATTCTATAGATTTATCATATAAATTTTTAAAGTTTACCATATATAAAAACTATAGCAAACACTAATGGATACAACACCTATATAGCAATCATACAAAATAAATAGATAACAAACCTATATAGTCCTCAGATTAAATGAAAAATCCCTCACCGTAGTGAGGGATTTATAGGCATTATAGAATACCGAATAGCCACATACCGAGGGTACCACCCCAGAAGTGAATTAAGAAGCTAACCACAGAAATAGCAAGGCCTACACGCCACCATGTTCCTTGTGGTACATAGCCTGCACCGAAGAAGATTGGTGTTACACCAGAGCTGTAATGCGTTAATGTACAGCCAGGGCTGTTCATCAAACCAAAGAGCAAGATGGTAAACGGAATTGGTGCGCCCATTGCTACCAAGATAGCTGCAAAGGCGGAGAATAACGCTGTAATACGCGCTGTACCACTGGCAAAGAAGTATTGAGAGTAAACAAAGGTTGCAGAGATAATGAAGGATGCCCAGAACCAATCAATACCCACAAGATGTTGACTTACAAAATCAGCAAATACTGCAACAACGCCGAGTTTGCCAAGTAAACCAGCCATACCAACGAGGGTACCCATCCAGATAAGGATATCCCAACCTGTGCGTTCACCTAGAATATCTTCCCATGTAAGGGATCCTGTAACTACACAAGCAAGTACGCCCATCATAGCAACTACAGTAGGATGTAGTTTTGTCCAAATTGCAGTAGACCACAACAAAATACAAAGTATAAAAATAATAGCCACTGAAATTTCAGCCTTTGTAATAGGACCTAGTATATCTAGCTCTTTTTGGGCCATTACTGCTGCTTGAGGTGTTTCCTTGATTTCAGGCGGATAGATTTTATAAATAAACCAAGGCATCAAAATCATGCAAATTACACCAGGGATGACACCTGCTTGGAACCATTCCCACCATGAAATATCATAGCCAAACAATTTTGCACCTAAGGATGTAATCAATAAGTTACCACTACAAGCAGTTAAGAAGATTGTTACAGTAATGGTGTTTATCGTATGAGCCGTTGTCATCAAGTATGCCCCAATACGACGTGCCGTACTACCATTTGGCTCAGAATCAAAGGCTAACGAAATGTTTTGTACAATTGGAAAAATAATACCGCCTCCACGAGCCGTATTAGATGGCGTGGCAGGAGAAATAATAAGATCTGTACAAGCCAATGCATAAGCTAGCTTTAAGGAACTAGTACCAAAGGAGCGAATCAAAGTATACGCGATACGCTTACCAAGGCCAGAATTAATAATGCCTCTAGAAAAGAATACAGCTGCTACGATAAGCCATACATTGGCTTCAGCGTAACCACCTAAAGCTTGCACCATGGTAATAGAATTTGTTGCTACTGCCGCAACAATACCAAAGAGTGCCATAATACCTGTTGGCCAAGGTCTTAAAATAAAACCTACAATTGTAGCCGTAAAGATAGCTAATAAATGCCATCCTTCAGGCTTAATAGCCTCCGTGTGAGGCAAGAACCAAATTACAAGTCCTACCAGTACCGTCAGTGCGGCGCGTGTAAAGGTATTCATAGAACCTCCCTATCAAACTACACATATCAACAGTTACTGTTGATTATAAAACTATATGGCGGTCATTACACATAACCGCCATATAAATTAGCAACTTTCCAAAAATTCTTTAATCTTTGGATTAGAGCGCAATGTATCCATCTCTTCAGGAGTTAATAATTTTACCTTGTCCCGATCTTGGTTAACCAAGCAAAGGAACCCGATATAATCTCCTTTATTAGCCCGGAATTGATGGATCGTTTTACCTGGAATTTCAATAAAATCACCAGCTTCTACATCATGGATCTCATCGCCTAATAAGACTTGACCCTTCCCACGAAATATCATAACCATATGTGTATGTTCATGATATTCAAGCGTAGAATAACCACCTGGCAAGCATTCAAAATAGCGGAATTGGCATGGAATATCAAAGGCCCCATCGTATAAAACTTGACGTGTTACATCTTTAAAAGGGCTACCATCTTGCTTGTATACCAAGGTATCGACGCCATCCCACTTGAAATTTTCAGCATCAAACTTGCGTATCATTTTATTACCTCTTTATGAAAAAAGGCTGCATCGAAACAGTGTTTCAATACAGCCCTATGGGTTCGATTATTTGAAGAAACGTTTCAAAGTTCCTAGTAAACCATGACTATGTTCTTGTACACCATCTGCAACGCTTTCTACTTCAAAGCCTGTACGTTCAATAGCTTTTGTAATAACTTCAACAGATGCTTTTTCTGGATCAAAAGAAACAGTCGCTGTTTTCTCTGGCAAATTTACCTCTGCGCTCAAAACACCAGGTAAACCAAGGGATGCACCTTCAACAGTTTCTTTACAGTTATTGCACATCATACCAGGTACAGTAAATACCTTTGTTACAACGCCATTATCTTCACCGCAACCACAATCTTTACACATAGTGATACCTCCTATTAATCATTAGCTTCTTTATGTTTATCGTCGTTTTTAGCCCCTGCTGTTACGTCGATAGTAGTCGCCTTTTTAACGGCTTCTTTCGTTTCATCAACAGCTTTTTTAGGGCCCGAAATAGCATCTTTAAATTCATTGATGCCCTTACCAATAGCTTTACCTACTTCAGGTAATTTACCAGGTCCGAAGATAACTAAAGCGATCACTAATATAACTATTAATTCAGGTGTTCCTATAGATCCCATATGTATCTCCTTTATATTTACTAAAACTTACATCTTTTAGTGTACATCATTATAGGCAGCCTTGTCCACATACCAGGTCACAGCTTCTTGTGAAAGCACAGCACCAGGCAATGTACGACCAATGCGTTTTTCCCACGTTAAATCCTCGTAATCTTCGCGTTGGTATAATACCTTTGTCAATGCAGTTCGCTTGCTTTCACCAGTCACAGTAAACCAGACAGCATCAGATTTTGCTAGGAAAGAAAATGTCATAGAAATGCGTTCCCATACCTTGCCATCTTCAACGGCCACTACATCTTGATCAGCTACACGCAGTGCGTGAGAGCCTGCAAATAATCCTGCCGTATGACCATCCTCGCCTAAATCAAGCAACGCTAAATCAAGACCAGATTTTTTACATGCCTTTAGGACATTGCGAACCTCTTTTTCATATTCTTCAGCCGCTTCATGTACGGTTTTAGAATCCGTATTAATTGGCAAGAAATGAGCAGCCCCCTTTGCCTTGCATAGCAAATGAGGTTTTACGCGATTGAAGTAATTATCCTCATGCGTTTGTGGCAAGAAGCGCTCATCAGTCCACAAAAAGAATATCCGTTCCCAATTAAGGCGCTCAATATATTCAGGAGAGTTAAGTAATTCTAACAAACCATTTATAACAGTACCCCCAGTAATACCAACGATGCACGTTTCAGTATGGCTAATTTCATCATTGGTAAAATCAATAAAATCCTCCGCCAATGCTTGGACTACATCACTAGGACCGTCATAACATTTAATTGTATCTTGAGCCATGTAATAATGACCTCCTAAAACTATTATAATAGTACTATTATATACACTTTTGCTTTTTTATGAAAGCAAAAACCGATGTAACTCAATATATAGAGCCACATCGGTTCGAATTATATTAGTAACTGCTTATAAAATACATGATATTTCAAGGAATTACAAGAGAATAATTATTATTTTTGACCAAATTTAGGACGACGACGTTCAGTGAATGCGCGTACCCCTTCTTTAAAGTCTTCAGAAAGCCCTAAAGAGCATTGATTTTCTACTTCAAACTTCTTGTACTCTTCCCAACCAGATAAGAAGCTATTCCACATCATTTCTTTCATAACGCGGTAAGATTGTGCAGGACCTTTAGCTAATTTTTCAACAAGACGTCTTGTAGCAGTTTCTAAGTCCTCAGGTTCGCAAACTTTATATACAAAGCCCCATTCTTTGCCTTTTTCTGCAGAAACAGCTTCGCCAGTCATAACGATATGCATAGCACGGTTCATACCAATAGAACGAGTTAACAAGAACAACCCACCTGCATCAGGAGCAAGACCTACGTTTACGAACGCTTGAATGAAGCGTACGTTATTAGCTGCCACCACAAAGTCTGCTGCTAATGCCATATTAAATGCCGCACCTGCTGCAGCACCTTGAAGGCTCATGATAACAGGTTTAGGCAAGCGTTTCATAGCCATAGAAATTTGAGCTACGAGCTCAACAATTTCAAACAAGGACTCTGTATCTCCATCGTTTACAGCGCGTTCCATTTCTGTTAAGTCGCCGCCAGCAGAGAATACTTTACCTTCTGCATTGATGAGCAAAGCACGCACACTTTCATCGTTGTGAGCCTTATCTAAGACCTCTAGGATCTCCTTACACATTTCGATGTTAAAACCGTTCGCCACTGCGGGACGATTAAATGTCAACGTACCAATGCCGTTGTCCACTACGTACTGAATTGTATTATAAATCATATGAGTTCTCCTATATGAAAATCTATATTCGAAAAAATTCGATTATATATCTTTATTATAGGAAAATTAAATGACGATGTAAATGTGAAATTATTCCTTTTCACTAAACCCAATATTAAATAGATTTTCAAATTGAGTAATAGATTCTGGCAAGATAGCTTTATATTCCTTATAGAATGCTTGTAGTTCCTCAGTGGTAATTTGAATAACATTCTTCATCTCTTCTAAATTATCAACCTTAGGTGCATATAAATAGATATAATAGCCTTTGTTTTCGTAGTCCTTGAAAGAAAGAGCATTTAACGCTGGCGCTTTAGGCCCTTTAACTTGTACAACAGCCTTTTTAACATCATTTACATCGCGGGAAATTAACTGACACTCAATTTTTACAGTCGTTGATTTATTAGCAATGGAGTTCGAAAGAAGATAATAGCCTTTTACAATTTGAATGTAAGAAATTACTAACTCCTCCAATTCAAAATCGGGTAAATTCTCTATTACATTATTCGCTATACTTAAATTAATATCATAGTAATTTTTACCAGATAATTTATTAAACACAAATTTAGAGTATTCGGTGATAGCTGGATATTGTAATCGCTGAACAATTCCACCTCTTGCACGATTAAACGATGCTTTTATCTGACCAGGTACTTCAAGCTCGAATTCATAAGCTTCAACAGGTAAAATCGCACCTATATCTAACTCTCTATTTAAATAGGCCTTAGCAGGATTTTTTACTCTACAAATCCAATACACACCATTTAGGTCTCGCGTCCAAAACAGATCATTTACACGAGCGTCTTTAAATATCTTTAAAGCTGGATTTAATCGTCGATTTTGTCCATGTACATACTCTACTACGGTATCATAAAACGCAGAGTAGTCATCAGATTTAAAATCAACACAACTCCAACCTATAGCTAAAAATTGAGCCTTACCTTGAGCTTTCTCATCATCAGTAAATTCATTTTTACCATTTAAACAGAAATCAATTAACTCCTTCCTATGATCTGTAGCTGTTTTTAAGTTAATCCTCGTAACATAAACCTTTTCATCTGAGTTATTATTTTCCATACTGTTTCCCCTTTACAAACAAAATATATTTACACTATACCATAAATTAAACACAAAAAAACACCTGCAGACATTGTCTGCAGGTGTAATAACCTGTTTTCCAAATATTAACGTTTGGAGAATTGGCTTGCTTTGCGGGCTTTTTTAAGACCGTATTTTTTACGTTCTTTCATACGTGGGTCACGAGTCAAGAAGCCAGCTTTTTTCAAAGATTGACGAAGTTCGCCATCTACGTCCAATAACGCACGGGAAATACCGTGACGAATTGCACCAGCTTGACCGGAAGGACCGCCACCAGCTACAGTTGCGATTACATCGTATTGTTCAACTGTGTTAGTCAAGTTCAAAGGTTGTTTTACGATCAATTCCAAAGTTTGGCGACCGAAATAATCATTAAGTTCACGTTTGTTAACAGTGATTTTACCTGTGCCCGGTACCAGACGAACTCTAGCAACGGAAGATTTTCTACGACCAGTGCCGTAATATTGTGCTACTGCCATTATATGTTCCTCCCTCTAGATTATCGTACGGAAATTTCTAAAACTTCTGGTTTTTGAGCTGCATGTGGATGCTCAGGACCAGCGTATACGTTTAATTTACGGTATTGTTGTGCACCCAATTTGTTTTTTGGAAGCATACCACGAACTGCCATTTCAACAACACGTTCAGGTTGTTTTTCAAGCATCATGGACAATTTAGTGAAACGGGAACCACCTGGGTAACCAGAGTGACGGAAGTATTCCTTTTGTTCCAATTTTTTACCAGTTACACGAATTTTTTCTGCGTTTACAACGATCACATGGTCACCAGTGTCTACGTGTGGTGTGAAAGTTGGTTTATTTTTGCCCCGAAGAACTTTTGCAACTTCGGCAGCAAGGCGTCCTAAAGTTTTACCTTCAGCGTCAACAACATACCATTTCCGTTCGATTGTGTTCGGATTGGCCATAAATGTAGTTTTCATGCTGCATATCCTCCTAATAACGTCATAATTCTACCAAAATCAGCTTGTCCTTTGCTTCCGGGGCTAATGGAAACACGACTAAAGCTTACTCAAAATAGTATACAGATTTTGGTGTTCTATGTCAATTGTTTTTTACACTGTTATAGCCCATTAACAGTGATATGTCATAAAGAAAAAACCACCCAATTCTGAGTGGTTTTCCCATAAGCGCCAAATTATTTGGAGTACAATTCGACGATAAGTGTTTCGTTAACTTCGATAGGAAGTTCTTCACGTTGAGGAAGACGAGTGAATGTAGCTTTGAAGCCTTCCAAGTCTTTTTCAATGTAAGGAAGTTCGAAAGAACGAAGTTCTTGGAAGTTAGTTTTGAACATTTCGTTGTCACGAGATGCTTCGCGCAATTCGATTACATCGCCTGGTTTGCAGGAGAAGGAAGGAATGTCTACGCGACGACCGTTTACCAAGATGTGGCCATGGTTTACCATTTGACGAGCTTGACGAATGGAGTTACCGAAGCCGATGCGATATACAAGGTTATCAAGACGTTGTTCCAAAAGGATCAACATGTTTTGACCTGTAACACCTTGCATTTTTTTCGCTTTATCATAATAGCGTACGAACTGGCGTTCTAGCAAGTTGTAGTAAGCTTTAACTTTTTGTTTTTCTAATAATTGTGTGCCATACTCAGACATTTTTTTCTGACGTTGGTCTTTTTTGACGCGATTCAAGGCTTTTGCGTGACCGAATACGTTCACACCAAAGCGACGACAAAGTTTGAATCGAGCCTCTCTTCTCGTTGCCATGTGATTATCACCTCATAAGATTAATATAAACCTGTACCTACACAGAATGGTACCCATGTATAATATCATTTTCATTTACTTATGTCAATTATTGATAATTGTGAAAGTCATTGAAATAAGTGCATAATCGCATTTATTTATCACGATTTTTTACGATAATATTGCCCACTATATCGATTGTGCATGATTCATCATATTTTATAGATTTAGATGAAAAAACAATTATAGTATGCTACAATATGAGTAAGAAAGGTAATAGGTATCATTGGAGTTTTATGTCAATATTGGGGGAATACTATGAAAGAGTTACCTACAATGCAAGAGCTACAAAGTTTTATTACCTATAATAAAACAGGAAGCTTTACATTAGCTGCACAATCTATGAATATTACACAATCAGCTTTCAGCGCTCAAATGAAAAAATTAGAGCGTCTAGTTGGTGTGAAATTAATATCCCGCTCTACAAGAGGTAGCCGTTTGACGCCTGAAGGCGAGTTATTCCTACCAGAAGCAGAGCAAGTTCTTGACACATTGGAACGCGCTATCCAATCGATTCGTTTAGCCAGCAAGGTAGAGCGTCCAATATTAAATATTGGTGTATTACGTAGTTTAGGTGATATCCGCCTCAATGGCTATGTATCTCACTTCTTCCAAAACCATCCTGAGTTTTCAGTTAGCATTTACGACATGGAAGAAGAAGAATTGATGCTCGACTTACGCGAAAATCGTATCGACATCGCTCTCCTCTACTTACCAAACAACAAAGATATGTCAGCCTATGAATCTACGGCCCTTCGGGAGGACGAATTCGTATACTATGCTCCAAACATTATCGATGGTATGGAAGTTGCTAGTTTGAAAGCAATTCAGCAACAACCGTTGCTTATGTATCCACCTAAGTACTTTATGTATCGCACATTGAAAAACTATGTGGGTAACGGCCAACAAAACCTACATATTAGAGGCAGCCGTTTATCCAACCCATATACAATGATCGACTACTGCAAAAAAAATAAATCCGGCTGCATCGTAGCACGCCAAATCTTAAATTCTTTAAATATCAATGATGGCTTCATACCTTTAGAAAAACCATTTAAACTACAAGTGTGCTTCGCATTCAAGAAGAATAACTCTAAATCTGAAACAATGCATACCTTCATGGACTATGTACAAAGCGAATCACCAGCACGTTTATAAGAACGACTCAAAGCCTGTACACAAATACGTGTACAGGCTTTTTTATTGCCCTCTACCGCAACAAGTTATAAAATAGAGAATAGATTTCAATTAATATTGTGAGGTTATTATGCTATTATCTATTTTCTTCTTTATATTGGCTGGTTTAGCCGAAATTGGTGGCGGTTATTTAGTATGGCTGTATATGCGTGACGATAAAAGTCCTGTCTATTTACTGGCTGGTGCCATCATCCTATTTTTATACGGCATCATCCCTACCTTCCAACCGGAAGCAAGCTTCGGCAAAGTTTACGCAGCCTATGGTGGCGTATTTATCGCCCTCTCCATCCTATGGGGTTGGCTCATCGATGGTTTACGACCAGACACATATGATATCATCGGCGGTCTTGTATGTCTTGTGGGTGTTTATATCATCATGTACGCGCCACGTTAATATGTCTTGTTTACTATAACAAAAAGCGGTCATCTGAAGATGACCGCTTACGTTGGTGGACGATGACAGGATCGAACTGCCGACATCCTGCTTGTAAGGCAGGCGCTCTCCCAGCTGAGCTAATCGTCCATGTGGTGACCCGTCCGGGAATCGAACCCGGGATACCGCCGTGAAAGGGCGGTGTCTTAACCGCTTGACCAACGGGCCATATGAAATTGGCTCCTCGAGTAGGACTCGAACCTACGACCGATCGGTTAACAGCCGATTGCTCTACCAACTGAGCTATCGAGGAACATTAATGGAGCGGGAAACGAGATTCGAACTCGCGACCCCCGCCTTGGCAAGGCGGTGCTCTACCGCTGAGCTATTCCCGCATGTGGTGGACGATGACAGGATCGAACTGCCGACATCCTGCTTGTAAGGCAGGCGCTCTCCCAGCTGAGCTAATCGTCCATATGTGGTGACCCGTCCGGGAATCGAACCCGGGATACCGCCGTGAAAGGGCGGTGTCTTAACCGCTTGACCAACGGGCCAGAATGGTGACTCACCCGCGACTCGAACGCGGGACACCCTGATTAAAAGTCAGGTGCTCTGCCAACTGAGCTAGTGAGTCATAAATGGCTCCTCGAGTAGGACTCGAACCTACGACCGATCGGTTAACAGCCGATTGCTCTACCAACTGAGCTATCGAGGAATGTATGGAGCGGGAAACGAGATTCGAACTCGCGACCCCCGCCTTGGCAAGGCGGTGCTCTACCGCTGAGCTATTCCCGCATACAGAACCGATAATTAATATAACATAATCATCAATCTGTCGTCAAGAACAATTTAAGTCTGTCCTGACTGCCCTATAATAATATCAATTTACACATATAGTGTCAATGGTTTTTCCATGAAATTCTCAGTTAATTTTGCATAATTGAGCATAAAACATATAAAAAGAGGGATTTAATAACCCCTCTTTTATTTAGATTACTCTTTATTCTTTTGTCTACCTTTACCGGCTCCGTCTTCAGCGGCTTTAACCTCAGCTTCTACGAAGGTTTTCATATCATTCAGCATATGCATGGATGCATCGATAATGGATAGTCCCATTGTAGAGCCTAATGCTTCATCAATTTGTAAGTTATAGTGCAAACATGGTTTTACACCTAAGAATCGACATTGCTCCTTATGGATTGGTTCCTCATATGCTGCGGATGGGAATACATAGTCCTTAACTAATGGCTCAATAGTAACTGCAGCCAATACAGCTGCGCCTGTTACGGCATTATCAAATACTACTGCCATACGGTGACTTGCGGCACCTAAGATAAAACCTGTTAAGAATACAATATCTAGTCCCCCTGCTACCTGAAGTAAGTGTAATACCGCATCACGGCGCTCACTTTCACTCAAAACAGACCAATCATCAACAGCAATATTAAAACGATCGACAAAGGAATGAATATGAGCAGCCCGTTGTTCTACCGTAGGTCCACATTCGGTATGAACGAGAATATCGTCATAGGCACAGCCCGTAATTGTAGCCGTCGTTACGAGGGAGTCAAGGAATGCCCTTTCCCCTACGTTACCAATCGCCACCACTTGTAATCCATCAGCATGTAATTTATCAGCATAGGTAAAGCCAAGCTCTAGAGCTTGCTCAAGTTCATCTCGAGAAATAACAGGTTCTACACCAAAGAAATGAGATCCTTTACGAATGACTTGTTGATCAATATATTCTAGATTACTAGTATCTTGCTCAAGACCTACATTTACAACATGTACGTCTGCATTTAACTTAAATGCCGCCCCCTGCGTAGCCGTTCTACCTTCATTGAAACGCTTGATAGCCTCATAACTTTCACTACCATGCTGACTATTTTGGGGACCATCTACCAAGTGGTCCGACGCCACCACAAGTACGCCATATCGCAAATGATTTGGTTGAGGATCTGCCAGAATGCCTGCAAAACGCTCAGCTATTAACTCTAATGTTGCAAGGCTATAAATAGGTTTTGTTAAATTATCGATACGTAATCGGCATGCTTCCATGGATGGCGCATGTAATGGTTCAATTGTAAAAGTTCTCATGCCTTACCTCCTGTAACAGCCAAATACATATGAACGGCAAGATCTAGCATCCCCATTTGAATGGACCCACCAGAGGCCTCACCGAGACAAAGACCTAAATCAACATAGGCTTCAAGGCCTAAATTTTCTAAAGAAGATTTAGCCGCTTTTTCAGCAGATAAATGAGATGCCATTACATAATCCATCGTCTGTGGAACTAATGTTTTAGCAACCAATGCACAAGCAGATGTATTAAAACCATCAATAATAACAAGTGCATTATTCGCTGCAGCACCTAGAATAACACCTACGATACATGTAAATTCAAAGCCGCCCACAGAGGATAAAATTCCGATTGCATCATCTTTCGGAATATTTTTATATTTTTCTAATACATCATGCACAATGCGTTGCTTTAATTTTAGACGCTCATCAGAAATATTAGTGCCTCGCCCTGTAGCTTCCTCTGCAGTGAGTCCTGCAAACTTGGCTGTCATAAGAGCACTAGCAGTAGTATTGGAAATGCCCATTTCCCCTACTAAGAAAACATTAAAGCCTTCGTCGATTTTCTCTTTTACAAGGCGGATACCTGTTTCAATGCCTTCAATGGCTTGTTCACGTGTCATGGCCGGTTCTTCAACAAAGTTTTTTGTGCCCATACCAAGTTTATGACTACGGAGTCCTGGTACCCAGCTCATATCTGCATCAATGCCCATATCGATGACTTCCATTTGAGCACCACAGTAATTAGCTAAGGAATTGGCACCCGCCCCTTTAGGAATTAAGTAGTTTTGTGTCATCCCTACAGTTGTTTCCTTTGGATACGCACTTACGCCCATATCGGCCACGCCATGATCGGCAGAGGCAATAATCATACAAGGCTTTGGAACCGTTAAATGTTCCTGATTTGTAGCCGCACCATATTGAGCCACCACGTTTACAAGTCGCCCATATTGTTCTACAGGTGACCCTGCATTCCAATTATCGATTATATGTTGTTCAATTTCATGACTGCGACCTCTAATAGCGTCACAAGTTTCTTGTAACAAACTCATGGTATCTCCTTAACTAAATAATATGTTAAATGTATATTCTTTACGAACCCTAGTATACACATTATACTGCATAAACCGCGTTGCTTCAGCTACATAAATATACATCAAGTTCAAATGAATGTTAATTATTCATTGTCAGTATTCTATGAGTGCTAATCAATGTATAGCCTTAGCTAATAATTATTTATCATTAGCTATTCTTTATTTGACCGGTTAAATATGGTAATTTACCGCGGATTTCTCTTCCTCGTTCAAGATAGGATTCTAAAGCTTGACCTTCATCTTCTTGTGAAAGTATCTCTTTTACCCGTTTGATTTCGGATTCGATTTGTGAAAGACCTTCAATTACATTGTGTCTATTACCATAAATGATTTCACGCCACATAGATGGCAAACCACCGGCAACACGTGTACAATCTCTAAAGCCTCCTGCAGATAATTTCATGCGCAACTCGCCTAATTCATCACCACCGGAAACTTGAGTTAAAATGGATGCCAATAAATGTGGCATATGACTCACCATAGCTAAATACGCATCGTGAGCATAGATATCGACGAATTCAATACGTGATCCTACAGCGCGTCCCATTTCAGCTAGTTCTTGAGCAACCTCTTCATTATATACATCAGAGGCCTTATCCTCTAGTACAATCCAACCCATACCTTTAAATAGGTTTTTATGAGATACTTCGTAGCCACCCTTTTCAGAGCCAGCCATAGGATGAACAGACACAAAAATTGTCCCTTTCGGAATAGAATCATATACAGCTCGTACAAAGTTTTCCTTTGCACTAGATACATCAGTCACCACTTGTCCTGGTCTAAAAAGATGTGCCATTTCTGTAAATAGTCTTGCATTTGTATCTGGAGGCAATGAAAATACAACGATATCTGAATTTTCAATCAATGGTTCTACCTCAGTCCAAGCAGCTTTTACCACCCCATCCTGAATGGCCGCATCACAAACCTCTTGGCGACGAGCATACCCTACCACCTCATAATCGGTATAGGCCTTTAAAGCCTTCGCCAACGAACCACCTAATAGACCTAAGCCAATAATGCCTACTGTCTTACTCATATAAACCTACTTTCACAAATAATTAGCCTTACACTCTCTAATGTAAGGCTAACTATATCTACAAACTACTAAAAGTATATTGAAATCGTGTAAATATAAGACTATGCCTCTATGAGGCGTCTATTTTTCCACTTCCCACTATACCAGCGATATACAAATAATAAACCTCGTAAAATTTCATCTACCGCCATGGCAATCCAAATGCCTACGAGCCCCCATTCCCAGTAAATTCCAAATAGATAGGACAATGGTACAGCACATAACCACATGCCAAAAATGCCTACGAGCATCGGTGTTCTAATATCCCCTGCTGCTTGTAAGCAGCCAACCATAACAATATTAACGGCACGACCTAACTCAAGAAAAATCTCAATCAGTAATACATTATGTGCTAACGATAGGATTTCTGGATCCGTAGTAAATATGGATAGTACAATATCACTGGTAATATAAAAGAACGTAGCCAGTCCTACACTAATGGCAATGGCTAACAACATAGAATGCCATACGCGATTTGTCACCTCAGCTTGTCGTTTAGCCCCCATCAGGTAACCCACAATAACTTGAGATGCATTTGCTAATGCTATGGTATATACATAGCAAAGCATGGCTATAACCGAAACATACACCTTTGTATTAATAACAGCTAGCCCTAGGATGTTGACCATTTTCATAATCGTTGTCTGAGATAGCTGATAGCTTAATGTTTCACCACCAGAGGGAACACTGATATTCAGTAAAGACTTAACCGTATGCCACGGGAATGGTTTTAAAAATTTGAAGCTCACCTCTAAAGTAAGCAACTTCTTAAAGGTATAGCCAATAATTACGAGGCCTACCACCTTAGATAACCAGGTAGAAATTGATACCCCTAGTACACCAAGGCTTGGTATGGGACCATGACCAAATATTAATACATAGTTAGTTGTGATATGGATAACATTCATAACTAACGCGATATACATAGTAACACGCGTTAATGAATGGCCTCTAAATACGGCAACCAACGCATAATACATAGCCTGAATCGGTAATCCTGCGGCCACAATGGTCGTATATATCGACGTATCACTCATCGTTTCGGGAGGTATACCTAGCCATGTAAAAATCCATTCATGACAGGTGATAAAGAATACGGCCGCAACAGATGAAAACAAAAAGTTCAACACCAAACTGACCGTACACACCTCAGATAGCTTAGACTGATTCTTAGCCCCTAAATACTGGGCAATCAAAATCGTCGTAGCTGTACTCATAACAATGATGAGCATAATAAAGATATTTAAAATTTGATTGGCATTAGCCACAGCTGCTACCGCTTGAGGAGAGTAATGGCTCATCATTACTTGGTCTATATTACCTACTAACAGCTGTAGGAATACTTCGATAAATATAGGCCAGCTCAATGTCCAGATAGACAAGCTAATCCCTTTTTCATAAGACTTCATAGTATCCCCTTATATACTAATGTCAGATTTTATAGTAT
The DNA here is from genome assembly GCF_002959895.1 of Veillonella infantium. GTDB lineage: Bacteria > Bacillota > Negativicutes > Veillonellales > Veillonellaceae > Veillonella > Veillonella infantium. The sequence goes on from NZ_PPDD01000008.1 coordinate 92,835, forward strand.
GCCCTTTATACACTAACCTCCAATTGCCTATCCCTTAAAAGAAAACGCCTTTAGATTTTTCTTTAGTTTCTTGATCTGCAATAAATGGAATTCTAGTAGTTCTACCTTCTTTGGCCGCTACAATCTTTTTAAATGGGAATTCAAAGATTTCTCTATTCCAAGTATTTACAGCATCATTATACAACGTTCTAGCTGCAGTAATTTCTTTTTGTAAGTAAGAATTTTGTTGCATTGCATCACGAATTGTATCTTGGCTTTGTAATTCTGGATAATTTTCTATAGCTACGTTGAGGGCTCTTGTAGCCTTGTTAAGTTGTGCATTCACATCACTTCTAGATTCTTCAGAAAAATTACCACTTCTATACTTAGCAATGTCTACAAGGATATCCTTATCAACTTCAATAGATTTTTCCACAAGTTTAGCCGCATTAGAAAGAATCACAACACGTTGCTCCATATAGTTATCAATTTCAGATGCAGCATTTTGAATTCTTTGTTCCATCATATTAAACTCTGAGCTAATTTGTTTTAATCGCCACCATGGATAAATCAATACAATGGCGCCAATAATAGATACTAGATACTTGTCTATAACTATGCCTAAAACGATACCGATAACACCAACTGCCATAAGGATCGTTGGAAGAAGTTTTTCAAAGCCACTAGTTTCAACAGGGATTACCTTAGCGATAACATGCACATCTCTGCCTTCAGACATAATTTCCGGATTCATTTCGTCGAGTTGGTTAGCCATTTTGGGTACCTCCAAATTCTTTGTAAATAGTATTTAATAAATCGTCGAGAGACTGATTTTGTCGATATAGTTTACCTGCCATAAAGTGATCGTATGCAAAAGACCGATCTCTATTATTTTCAGATTTTTGATACTGGTCTAGACCTTTAATATGATTAAAATCCTCTCCAGCAGATTTAATTTCTGAAACCTCTATCAATTCGTGTTTTGTAACAGGAACATACTCGTCCCAGCGGACTGGTACATAATAGGTTCTACCATTACCCGCTCGCACAGGCACTTCATCTATGTGTTCAATCGTTCTATACGAATAGGCATCTACCTTAATCACTTCTGAGTCACCTTCATTTTTATGGTGGCTAGTCTTAAGGATTGTTTTTACATTATTACGCTCCGACGCATTAGGGGGAACAAATAAATTGAGTCCCATTTTATTGGCTAGCATTTCTGTAATGTAATCATTATATTTGAAAGCATAAGATTTACTATAAATATAATCATTAGATGCCATCTGTTGATACACAGGAATTGCTAAAATTGGGAGGAATGAGAAATACATATGATCAAAGTAACTACAGTTGTAATTAATGAACTTCTCTTTAATCTTTTCGAATGAAAAATCATAATACTGAGATGGTGATGTATCAAAGTCCCAATTTTGAGAATTGTCAGCATTAATCTCATTAATTTTACACTCTTTATTAAATATAAAGTCATCTCCATATGGAGAGTTTTCAAAAATATCCTTATAGTTGTTTTGTGCTAATGGCGTAAATAGTACGCGGAACTCAACCTCATTGTTGCGATCTAATGCATTAAATTGTGCATCAAACTCTTCATTGGCTAAAGCTTGGAAGCTTCCGCCATTCTCCAATGAATCCTGACTCTTCTGTCTAAGACTAGCAATACCTTTTGCTATCTTACTCTTAGCGCTACCGAAATTAAAGAATCCTTTTTCCGGTGGCTTCCTATGGAATGTTAGGTTAGGTGCTGCATGATTACCATACACTAAAGATACTTTATTGGCATAATAAGGACCAGGTTGTCTTATAACGGCCCGTAATGTTTCGTTAACATCACGAGTTTTTAGATTCCCATTAGAATCAACATACTCTTCTGTATACGTAACATTTAAGGTGCCTTCATACGTATAATCATCCATCCAGTGGATTATGCGCTTCAGAAAAACAAAAGGGTTTCCTAAAATATCACCAGAAGCAATATCTAAGGTGGAATGATTCACATCACCTTTTTCTAAGAATCCATAATCTTTAACGAGCTGTTCATATCGTTCAATATTAAAGTTAGAATCCATATGAATAAAGGGAATCGCCTTTTTTATAAGTTCTACAGTCATTTCACTATGAAATAGATTGTTTAAAGGGGCCATCATCTCATAGCCTTCTTGACGCATTTTAGCTAATGTAGCATCTAAATCATTAAGTTTTTCTTCAAGGCTTTTACTATTAGGCTTAATCCAATATAGGTAAAGCCCTACACATAGAACTAATATAAGTATAGAAACAATAACCGCTACAATATCAATATACTCTTGTGAAAACTGATAAATACCATAAATAATGGCACCTATACCAATAACAATATCAACCTTTTTAATAATGCCAAATCGTTTATATGATGTATTCGATTGGTCCCGATTTTCTGATACAGCAGTATACTTATCTATTAATACTTTATTGTTATCTATATCAATCTTTGATTGATCTACTAGTTGTTGAAAGTATTCTTCGGTTACTTGTTGGAAGGAATCTTTTAACTCTTCCCGATAATACTTAAGTGGCTCTAGTAATGCTTCATTATATTCATTCGACACGTTACTCATTCCCTCTCCTTAATGAATCGCATAGTAAATGATACTTCTATACGTTTCCATTATGCCTCATATTCTGAAATAATAGCCTCTTATACTTATAAGCGTTCAATTTTTACTTAATTATAAATATCCTAAATTATAAATTAGTATATCAATTAAGAAAACCTCCGTAAAGTAATAATACGATTCATACCACTATAAAATAACCGTATCATTCATACCACTATAAAATAACCGTATCATTCACAACACTCTAAAGTAATCATACTATTCATAATGTCATAATGTAAAAACCCCTCTTTACCAGACATTCAGTAAAGAGGGGTTCAGATTATACATAATTCAATTTAGATAAGATTATTTAAATTGATTGCAAAGGCTATCGAATAGCGCTTGATCTGGTTTTACAACATCTTCAGTTAATGGACGAGGATGTGGACCACCATTTGCTGCTGCCAGAGCTTTTTCGAAGGAAGGTTTAGTAGTATCTTGATAGATAACACCTGTTACCAATCCATCAGTTTCACCCAATGTTTTAAGTGCTGCTGCACGATCTGTTGGGTCATAACCTTCTGGCAATTCTACCAAATGTTCTTTGAACCAGTCATAGCTGTTGTGTTTATTGTATGTAACACATGGGCTGAATACGTTGATAAAGGAGAAACCTTCATGATCCATTGCCTTTTGAATCAACTCTACAAGTTGTGCACGATTAATCATGTAACCTTGTGCTACGAATGTAGCACCTGCAGCAATTGCAGTTTCACAAACGGACAATGGAGATTCGAAAGCCCCACGAGGAGTTGTTTTTGTAACAAAACCGATATCGGAACGAGGGGATGCTTGACCTTTAGTCAAACCATATACATGGTTATCCATTACGACGTATGTCATATTTACATTACGTTTGAAAGCATGGATAGTGTGACCCATACCAATAGCGAACGCATCACCATCACCAGAGCAAGCGATAACTTCTAAGTCTTGGTTAGCAAGTTTAACGCCTTGTGCGTAAGGAAGCGCACGACCATGAGTTGTATGAGCTCCATATGCGTAGAAATAACCACCGATACGGCTAGAGCAACCGATACCGGAAATTACTGCTAATTTTTCTGGTGGAATATTTTTCGCTACTACAGCGTCAGTAATCGCTGCTTGAACCCCATAATGGCCACAGCCTGGACACCAGTTAGGACGAATATCGTTTCTGTAATCTTTAGCTGTTGTCATATTATAGGACCTCCTTAATCGCATTTTTCACATAACTTTTTGTGAATGGATTACCATCGTATTTCAAGCAGCTGGAAATTTTAGATTTCTTATGCATGTTGATTTTAAATAAGTTAGTCAATTGACCTGTTGCATTGTGCTCAACGATAACCACTTTTTTCGCAGCATCCATGAATGGTTGTAATTGTTTTGCTGGGAATGGTTTAATCAAGCGCAATTGCAAGTGGTTAACTTTAACACCTTCTTGATCGAATTCAGCAACAGCTTCTTCGATAGCGCCACGGCTAGAAGCCATACCTACAACAAGTACATCTGCTTCGTCGTATTTAGCGTTATTCAAGAATGGTTCATAGTTGTCAGCTACAGTTTCCAATTTGCGGAAACGTTTATCAGTTTGCGCTACGTGCATTGTAGGCGCTTCTGCTGGTTTACCTTCTTCATTATGTTCTAAACCTGTGGAAAGGAATAGACCATTTTTCATGCCAGGAATTGTACGTGGAGAAATACCATCTTCAGTCAATTCAAAACGTTTGAAGTAGTTAGGTTGTTCCAATTCAGGAAGATCAGCTTCTTTCATCATTTTACCGCGGTTAATAGGTACACGGTTCAAATCGAAGGAAGGAACGGATTGTTTATTCAAACCTTGTTGTAAATCAGGCATGAAGATAACTGGACATTGGTACATTTCTGCCAAGTTGAAAGCTTTTTGAATTTCATAGAAGCATTCTTCAATAGATGTTGGAGAAATAACGATACCAGAGTAATCGCCATGTGCATTATAGCAAGCTGCATCAATATCGGATTGTTCAACCTTTGTAGCCATACCTGTAGATGGGCCAGAACGTTGAACGTCGATAACAACCATTGGTAATTCAGCCATGGAAGCCATGGATAAGGATTCAGCCATCAAGGAAAGACCAGGGCCAGAAGTACATGTGAAGCCACGAACACCTGCGTATACGCCACCCATAGCTGTCATACATGCTGCGATTTCGTCCTCTGTTTGAACGATAGTAGCACCCAATTTATCCATATTTTTAATCATATATTCCATTACTTCAGATGCTGGAGTAATAGGATAAGATGCCATGAAACGGGAGCCCGCAGCAATAGCACCTAAAGCACATGCTTCATTACCTAATAAGAACATTTGATCTTTCTTACCAGGAGCTGGCAATGTATCGATTTCCACATCGCCCAATTTTTCCATTACAAGGCCATAACCATCGTCAAAGGCAGCTAAGTTTTTATCCACGATTTCTTGGGATTTTTTCGCAAATTTAGCAGCAATCGCATCTTTAAACATCTTAGTATCGAAACCAAGAAGTGCTACAGACATACCAAGTGCTACGATATTACGCATCAACAAGGAACCTTGTTTCATTGCGGTTTCAGAGATTGGCAAGGACAAGCAATTAACCTTTGTACCTTCAAATTTAGAGAAGTCAGGATTTACTTTGCTGTCACAGATGATGTAACCGCCCTCACGAACTTCAGAACCATGCATATCAACTGTTTCTTGATCAAGGGAAAGCAAGAAGTCTACACCTTCACCAATAGACATAACTTGTTCTAATGCAACGCGCAATGCGAATGTAGTATGACCACCTTTGATACGAGATGCAAATAAACGTTGGCTATACAAGGAATAACCTTCTTTAGCGAGGATTGTCGCCATGATTTCGCCACAACTCTCGATACCTTCACCTTGTTGGCCGCCCATTTTCCAGATAAAATCTTTACGTTTTTGCAAGAGATTCACCCTCCTTAGGATAAAAATTACACTGCTGACAAGAGTCTACCTTACTATGTTAATGTTTTATAGTACGAACCTGTCCATATCGTCATTGTATCATGTATATATTGGGTTTACAATGTATCATTTCACATAATAATAGGTATAAATTAAGGCATTATAACTAAAAATTATAAGAAAAAAGGATACTACATGCTAAGTAGTATCCTTTTAGTATTAATAGTTATCGTTTTAAATAAATTCTAGAAGAATGCAGTCTATACAAAATTATATAGAATATTTATTCTGTAACACCTCTTGCTGACGTTCTTTCGTAAAGAATATCTCCTCTAAACATAACCCTTGGGCTGGCGCCGTTTTACCTATAACACGACGATCTTTAGCGGCCAAATAGCCCTTGATATCCTCCACCTTGCGTCTTCCAAGGCCTACATCGACGAGGAGCCCTGCAATATTGCGAACCATGTGGTATAAGAACCCATCCCCCACTACAGAAATGGTAACATGAGAGCCTTCTGCCTCTACATGAATTCCTATAATTGTTTTTACCGGATCAGCAGGTGTTGAATTCGTCCCCTTTAAGGTAGTAAAGTCATGGGTGCCTAATAATTCATTGCCTGCAGCTTGCATGAGGTCGATATTAAGAGGCTTCTTAACATGCCAATGGTATCGTTTTGTCAAAGGATTAGCAATAAGCTGATTATGAATCGTATATACATACTCTTTACCGTATATATTCCAGCGTGGCTTCCAATCAAGTGGAATTTCCACGGCTTCAAGAACAACGATATCCTTTGGAATATGTGCAATCATAGCACGAGGAATATTTTCTACTGGTATAGATCCAGATGTTTGGAACGTACATACTTGAAACTTCGCATGTACCCCTGCATCTGTTCTAGAAGCTCCATAGATTTGTATGGGTTCATTACAAATTTTAGATAATCCATATTCTAAGCAACCTTGTACGGTTAAGCCCTTATCATCAGGTTGCTTCTGATAGCCTGCCAAATCGGTGCCGTCATAAGCAACTATGATTCGTATATTTCTCATAGATCAAGCCACCATAAAACGATGAGTACAATGGTAATCAAAATAACAGCACCGACGCCAATATAATCAACATAGGTAACTTGTAGTTCCTTCATACGCGTACGGTTTACACCACCTCGATAGCAACGCGCTTCCATAGCAATAGCCAGTTCATCAGCACGTCTAAATGCACTAATGAATAAAGGAACCAACAAAGGTACCATATTTTTTGCCCGTTGAATGATAGACCCTGTTACAAAGTCTGCACCACGAGCAGATTGAGCTTTCATAATACGATCTGTTTCATCCAATAAAGTAGGAATGAAACGCAATGCAATGGTCATCATCATAGCCAATTCATGAGCAGGTACGCCAATACAACGGAATGGGTTTAGCAAATGCTCAATACCATCAGTCAAACGAATTGGTGATGTCGTATAGGTCAATAGGGAGGAGAATAAGATTAAAAAGATTAATCGTGCCGCCATTTGTAGACCCATAGCTAAGCCTTGATCTGTAATATTAATAACGCCCCATTGGAAAAGTGAATTACCTGGGGTCGTAAAGATATGAATACCCATAGTAAATACAATAATAATCCAAAGTGGTTTAATAGCTGACCACATCAAGCGTAATGGCAATCTTGATAACAGCATAGCAAAGATGGTAAATGCCCCTACCAAGCCATACGCAAGAGGAGAATTTGCTAGGAAGATAGCTACCACAAAGATAGTTGTAGCAATAATCTTGGCACGAGGATCCATGCGATGCAAGAAGGAGTTTCCTGGGAAGTATTGCCCAATAGTAATGTTATTTAACATGGCTACCTCCTTCTAGAATGGCTTGTACTGCATCATCCACGGATAATACACGGTTAGATACATCTAGTCCCTGTTCACGCAAATACTCCATAGTTACGGATACTGGTGGTACGTCTACACCAACAGCCTGTAACTCATCGCGATGATTATTAAAGATATCCATCGGCTCTCCATCGAGAACGATGCGACCTTTATCAAGGACTACAAGGCGAGATGCCATGCGCGAAATATCTTCCATATTGTGAGATACAAGGATTACTGTAATCCCCTTTTCTTTATGAAGTCGAATGATCTCTTCAAAGATTTCTTCACGACCAAATGGGTCAAGGCCTGCAGATGGCTCATCAAGGACTAGGAAATCTGGATTCATAGCCACTACACCAGCGATGGCAACACGGCGCATTTGTCCACCAGATAGATGGAATGGAGAGCGCTCTGCGTAGGTGTCGTAATCAAGACCTACAAATTTCATTGCCTCCCGTACCCGTTCATCTACTTCATCAGCACTGAGGCCTAAATTTTTAGGACCAAAAGCAATATCTTCAGCAATAGTTTCTTCAAACAACTGATGTTCTGGATATTGGAAAACCATGCCTACCTTATGGCGCATCTTTTTAGCTTCCTCCGTAGAAGCACTAATATCTACGCCATTAACGGTAACCGTTCCTGTTGTAGGGTGTAATAAGCCATTTAAATGTTGTACAAAGGTAGATTTACCAGAGCCGGTATGACCAATGATGCCTAAAAACTCACCGTTTTCAATAGTAAGAGATACACCGTGAAGGGCTGTCTTTTCAAATGGAGTACCTACACCATAAGTATAAGTAATATTATCTAATACAATCGCCATTAGTGTGTGCCCTCCCCTCTTACTGCATTTACATCTTCATTGGTAGGAGAGCTAATAGTTTTAGCACCTACATTATGATTATCTAGTAGTTGGTCAGCTAATTTAGAATGTTTAAGACCTACTGCTAATTCTTCATTATTGATGATACTTTTACCAATCTCATAACCTTTTTCATTTAATTTAAAAGCAATTTCAGACGCCACAGGAACATCAAGGCCAAGACCTTTTAAGGTATCTACATGACTGAAGATTTCACGAGGAGTGCCATCATGTAATTTCACACCATTTTTCATAACTACTACACGATCAGCTGTGACAGCTTCCTCCATAAAATGTGTAATGTACACGATAGTGATACCTTCTTCTTTATTGAGTTTATGAACTGTCTCTAATACCTCACGACGACCTTTTGGATCAAGCATAGCCGTTGGTTCATCAAGAACGATACAATCAGGTTTCATGGCAAGTACGCCAGCAATAGCGATACGTTGCTTTTGACCACCAGACAACAAATGAGGACCATGCTCTCTATATTCAGTCATATTAACAGCCTCTAATGCTGCATCGACACGTTTTCTAATTTCAGCACTAGGAATTCCAAGATTTTCTGGACCAAAGGCAACATCTTCTTCTACGACAGCTGCCACAATTTGGTTATCCGGATTTTGGAACACCATACCTACATGTTGGCGTATATCCCAAATATGTTCTTCATCACGCGTATCATAGCCACATACATTGATATACCCTTCACTAGGTTGTAATAACACGTTGAAATGCTTGGCTAGTGTACTTTTACCACTACCATTAGTACCGATAATACAAACAAACTCACCACGCTTGATGGATAAACTCACATCATTTAGTGCATGTACATCATTGCCATTTTCATCACTATAAATATGACTCATATGATTGACGTCAATCATAATGTCTTTTTCATTCATGGATAACCTCATATCTTTCTAGTCAATTTCGTTTCTATGAAAGTAAACCCCTTTACGGTTAACAATACATATTCAATATTACGATAACTGCTAACATATTACGATATTATACTAATCGATTGTACCATAAAATTGACAATAAAAAAACGGTGCTGCAACATAAGTTACAACACCGTATGAGTTTGATTAAACTAACTCGATAATAGCCAAAGGTGCAGCGTCACCTTTGCGAAGACCAGTTTTGATTACACGAGTGTAACCACCTTGACGGTCTGCATATTTTGGAGCAATTGTATCAAACAATTTTTTTACTACGCTTTCATCCATGAGGTACGCAAGAACTTGGCGACGTGCATGAAGATCACCACGTTTAGCCAAAGTTACCATTTGATCAGCTAAAGAGCGAAGTTCTTTCGCTTTAGCTTCTGTAGTTTCAATACGCTCATATTGGAAGAAAGATGTTAACATGCTACGGAACAACGCTTTACGAGCGGAGCTGTCGCGGCCTAATTTTCTGTACATTCGTCTTCCTCCTTATTCGCCTTTTTGTTTAAGTTGAAAACCACCTGGATGATTGTTGAGTTTTTCCTCAATTTCATCGATGGATTTTTTGCCTAAATTGCGAACTTTTCCTAAGTCATCAATGGTTTTGTCTAGCAAATCTGCAATTGTATTAATGCCAGCACGTTTCAAGCAGTTATATGCACGAACAGAGAGTTCCAACTCATCGATGGAAATCTTTGCTGGGCCGTCATCTACAGCTGGTTCTTCATTATCGGAACCTACTGGATCAACAACGATACCGCCTTCACCTGTGTTTACATCTACAACATCTGCAGAGTGCGCTAATTTAGTGAAGTTCCCTAAATAACCAATCATAATGGCAGCAGATTTTGCTACTGCATCAGCAGCAGTAATGGAACCATCAGTCCAAACTTCTAATGTAAGTTTGTCAAAGTCCATTTCATTGCCTACACGAACATCACTCACTTCGTATTTGGCACGAAGAATTGGGGAGAAGATGGAATCGATTGGAATACAACCGATTACATCTGTATCTTTTTTATTCTTCGTGGAAGGAACGTAACCTTTGCCACGTTCGATTACTACGTCCATTACGAGATGAGCTGTCTCATCCATTGTCGCAATCACTAGATCAGGATTCAATACTTCTACTTCTGGTGGGAATTGCTCAGCTAAGTCAGCAGCTGTCAATACGCCGTCCTTTTGGAAGTCAAAATGAACTTCCAAAGGTAATTGAACATCTTCTTCAACTTTGATGCACAATTGCTTTAAGTTAAGGATGATATCCGTAACGTCTTCGCGAATACCAGGAATAGTAGAGAACTCATGAAGAACTCCATCAATTTTGATAGAGGTGATAGCTGCCCCATCCAAGGATGAAAGCAAAATTCTGCGTAAGCTATTACCGAGAGTGATACCATAACCACGGTCTAATGGTTCACATACGAACTTACCATAGCGACCGCCTTCGGCGATGTCCACTTTCTCGATTTTAAGTTTCTTTTCTTCGCTCATCAGGAACATCCTCCTATACAACACACGTTCATAGTTTAATTATAGCACCGTATCAAATCGGCCGCTATAAATTATACACGACGGCGTTTTGGAGGGCGACAACCATTGTGAGGAATTGGAGTTACGTCTTTAATGGAAGTAACTTCAAGACCTGCAGCTTGTAAAGCACGGATTGCAGCTTCACGGCCGGATCCAGGACCTTTTACGAATACTTCAACAGTGCGAAGACCATGTTCCATTGCAGCTTTAGCAGCTTGTTCAGCAGCCATTTGAGCAGCAAATGGAGTGGATTTACGGGAACCACGGAAGCCCAAGCCACCAGCGGAAGCCCAAGACAACGCGTTACCGTTTGTATCTGTCAAAGTTACGATAGTGTTATTGAATGTAGAACGAATATGAGCCGCACCGGATTCAATATGTTTCTTTTCTTTTCTTTTAGTTCTAACAACTTTTTTAGCCACGCTTTATCCCTCCTTTATCTTATTTCTTTTTACCAGCAATTGCTTTTCTAGGACCTTTGCGAGTACGTGCATTCGTTTTAGTACGTTGACCACGAAGTGGTAAACCCATACGATGACGTTTGCCTCGATAGGAGTTGATTTCAATTAAGCGTTTAATGTTAAGAGCTTCTTCACGACGAAGGTCACCTTCAACTTTGTAATCAGCATCTAACAATTCACGGATTTTCGCTACTTCATCTTCAGAAAGATCACGAACACGTGTGTCAGGATTGATGCCAGTTTTAGCAATGATTTCAGATGCTAAAGTTGGACCAATACCATAAATATAAGTTAAACCAATTTCCACTCGTTTATCACGAGGTAAATCTACACCGGCGATACGTGCCATCTAATCATCCACCTCCTATCAGATTATCCTTGTTTTTGTTTATGTTTTGGATTTTCGCAAATAACCATTACACGGCCTTTGCGTTTAATGATTTTACATTTTTCGCATATCTTTTTAACTGATGGTTGAACCTTCATTAGTACCTCCTTTGTGGACCCTATGCTTATTTGAAGCGATAGGTGATGCGACCACGATTTAAGTCATACGGTGTCAGTTCCATAGTAACTTTATCACCAGGAAGAATACGGATAAAATTCATACGCATTTTACCTGACACATGAGCCAATACGATATGACCATTTTCCAATTCAACTTGGAACATGGCATTCGGTAAAGCCTCAACTACCGTACCTTCCACCTCAATAACGTCTTCTTTTGACATATCTTTTCCTCCGGTTACCTGTTTTATTTAATTAACCGCGGTTCATCACGCATGGTTAATATTTCAGGGCCGTTTTCTGTAACAACCACTGTATGTTCGAAATGAGCAGCAGGTTTACCATCTACGGTAACTGCTGTCCAGTCATCCCCTAATACACGAACACGATGTGTACCTAGAGTAATCATCGGTTCGATACACAATACCATACCAGGTTTCATAAGAGGTCCTTGGTCAGGACTACCATAGTTTGGTATTTGTGGATCTTCATGCATTTCGCGGCCTAAACCATGACCTACGAAGTCGCGAACGACACCGTAACCATGTTTCTCGCAATACGTTTGAACAGCATGACCGATAGCACCGATACGGTTGCCAACTTTCACTTGTTCAATTCCCTTGAACAGACTTTCTTCTGTAACTTTTAACAATTTCATCACATCAGGTTTGACGTGACCGATAGGAATCGTCACAGCCGAATCGCCGTGATATCCATCAATAGATGATACAAGATCAATACTGAGGACATCACCGTTTTTAAGCTTACGCTTAGCGCTCGGAATACCATGAACAACTTCATCATTGATAGAAGCACAGATTGTAGCAGGGAATCCATAGTACCCTTTACAACTTGGTATACCACCGTGGCTGCGAATATATTCTTCGGCAATTGTATCTAACTCAAGCGTCGTGATGCCAGGTTTAGCCTTTTCTACTAACAAGGACAACGTGTCTGCTGTAAGCTTACTTGCCTTGCGGATACATTCAATTTCATGGGACGATTTCAAAATAATCATGGATTATTTCTCCAAAGCCTTAATGATGTCAGCAAATACTGCGTCTACATCTTGTAAACCATTAATTTCTTCATATAAACCGCTATTGCGATAGTAGTCGATTAAAGGTTTAGTAGATTCTTCGTACACAGCTAAACGTTTCTGTACTGTTTCAGGGTTATCATCAGCACGATTTTCTAGAACAGCTCGTTCGCTAATACGTTTAACTAATTCCTCGGAAGGAACGTTTAAGTTAAGTACAGCGTCCAAAGAAATTCCTAATTCTTTAAGGATTGCGTCCAAGGACACAGCTTGCGCTGTAGTTCTTGGGAATCCATCAAGAATAAATCCAGATTTGCAGTCATCTTTCACCAAGCGATCACGTACGATACCAACAGTTACACTGTCTGGTACCAATTGACCAGCATCGATGTATTTCTTAGCCTCAACTCCAAGAGGTGTTTCGTTCTTAATCGCAGCGCGGAACATATCACCTGTTGAAATTTGGGGAATACCGTATTTTTCAATAAGTCGAGCTGCCTGAGTGCCTTTACCAGCACCAGGAGGTCCCATTAATAGAATATACATATTGTTTCCCTCCTATTTCACAAAGCCTTTATAGTGGCGTGTTACCATGAGCGACTCAATTTGTTGCATTGTATCAAGCGCTACACCTACAACGATGAGAAGAGCCGTACCACCAAAGTATACGCCTTGGACGCCGGTAATGCTACCGAGGAAATTCGGTATAATAGCAACGACAGCTAAGAATACAGCGCCAGCCAAAGTGATCTTGGTCATCACGTTATCCACATAATCAGCAGTTGGTTTACCCGCACGAATACCTGGGATAAAACCACCGTATTTTTTCATATTATCTGCCATATCTGTAATGTTGATAGAGATTGCAGTATAGAAATACGTAAAGATAAAAATCAATAATGCATACAATGCCGTTTGTAACGGCGTACCCCATGTAAAGAGATCCGCAGCTTTATGAACATATTCATTGTCAATAAATTGCGCAATCGTCACAGGGAACATCAACACAGATGACGCAAAGATAATTGGGATTACACCTGCCTGATTAACTTTCAACGGCAAGAATGTAGAGTGACCACCGTACATTTTACGACCTACTACGCGTTTAGCATATTGAATCGGAATACGACGTTGGCCTTGTGTAACTGCAACTACGACAGCAATCATCGCAAGAGCAATTACAGCAAATAAGAATGCTTGGAACATATTGATTGTTCCGTTTTGGATATATTGATAAATAGTTTCTAAACCATCAGGTAATCGAGCTACGATACCAGCAAAGATGATCAAGGAAATACCATTACCTATACCATATGCTGTGATTTGTTCACCAATCCACATCAACAAGCATGTGCCTGCTGTTAGGATGATGGCCACAACGAATACACTAAGGAAATCATTATTTACCAAAGCGTTGTTTGCTCTAAGAGCAAATGCCATGCCTGCGGCTTGTACAAAGCCGAGAACTACGGTGCCATAACGAGTTACCTTCGCTATTTTCTTACGCCCGTCTTCACCATCTTTACTCCATGCTTCAAACTGAGGAACCACAGCCTGAAGCAGTTGCATGATGATGGAAGCATTGATGTAAGGTGTAATACTCATCGCAAAGATAGAGAACTTACTAAGCGCACCACCAGCAAACAAGTCTAATAGACCGAATAGGTTACCGGATGTAAACAAGGATTCGATAACAGATGCATCAACACCTGGAACAGGAATGTGAATACCAGCTCTAAAGATAGCAAACATCATTAATGTATAAAGAATCTTATTACGTAGTTCGGTAATCTTAAAGATGTTCGAGAGGCTATCTAGCACCCTAGATCACCTCTACTTTTCCGCCTGCTGCTGTAATTTTTTCTTCAGCAGATTTAGTGAAGCCATTAGCGATAACAGTTAAGTTTTTAGTTTCCAATGTACCGTTACCTAAAATACGAATGCCATCGCGTACATTTTTCAAAATGCCAGCTTCAATAAGAGCTACTGGATCAACTGTTGCACCGTCTTCAAAACGGTTCAATTGTTCTACGTTAACTTCAGCATATTGTTTAGCAAAAACGTTGTTGAAACCACGTTTTGGTAAACGACGATAAAGAGGCATTTGGCCGCCTTCAAAACCGGAGCGAACGCCACCGCCAGAACGGGAGTTTTGACCTTTTTGACCACGACCAGATGTTTTACCCAAGCCAGAACCTAAACCACGGCCTACACGAGTACGAGCTTTTTTGGAACCAGCAGCTGGTTGTAATTCATGAAGTTTCATTCAGTGCACCTCCTTATCAGTATTAAACTTCTTCAACTTTTACTAAATGTCTAACTTTGTGAAGCATACCTTCGATTTGAGGTGTTACTTCTTTTACAACTTGAGAATTAGTTTTTTTCAAGCCCAAAGCTTTAACTGTCGCGCGTTGATCTTCAGGACGACCGATTAAGCTTCTTGTTAATGTTACTTTAACTTGTGCCATTTCTTGTCTCCTTATTACGCGTTATAGATTTCTTCAACGGTTTTACCACGAAGTTCTGCAACTTCGCTAGCGCGTTTCAAATCTTTCAAACCTTCGATTGTAGCGCGAACCATATTGTTAGGGTTAGAAGAGCCCAAAGATTTAGTCAAGATGTTACGAACACCTACTAATTCCAATACGGCACGAACAGGGCCACCAGCGATAACGCCAGTACCTTCAGCAGCTGGTTTCAAGAATACGCGGCCTGCGCCGAATACGCCTGTTACGCTGTGAGGGATTGTACCATTTTTAATTGCTACGTTTACAATATTTTTCTTAGCATCATCGATACCTTTGCGAATTGCTTCTGGTACTTCCGCTGCTTTACCTAAGCCAACGCCTACATAACCGTTGCCATCACCAACAACTACAAGAGCGCTGAAGGAAAAACGACGACCGCCTTTAACTACTTTGGCTACGCGGTTGATGAATACTACTCTTTCTTTAAGATCAAGACTGGTGTAGTCAATTCTCGCCATGTCTATAGTTCCTCCTTCTTAGAATTTTAAGCCTGCTTCACGAGCACCTTCTGCAAGGGCTGCTACGCGGCCGTGGTAAATGTAACCACCACGGTCAAACACTACTGTGTCAATACCTTTAGCGATAGCTTTTTTAGCAACTGCTTCACCAACAGCTTTAGCAGCAGCTACGTTACCACCATAGGACAAGTTCAAATCTTTATCTAAAGAGCTAGCAGCTACCAAAGTTGTACCTGCTACGTCATCGATAACTTGAGCATAGATGTTGCCTAAAGAACGGAATACGTTCAAACGTGGGCAAGTTGCCGTACCAGAGATGTGACGGCGAATACGAAGATGACGTTTTGCTCGAGCGATGTTTCTACTAGATTTACGAGGCAAGATATTCACTCCTTTCATTCATATAGATGATATTACTATTTACCTTTTGCACCAGCTTTACCAGCTTTACGACGAACAACTTCGCCTTCATAGCGGATACCTTTACCTTTGTAAGGTTCTGGTTTTCTCCATTTACGGATATCAGCTGCTACTGCGCCTACAACTTCTTTGTCTGCACCAGAAACAACGATTTTGTTAGGAGCTGGAACTTCAATTGTAATACCAGCTGGAGCTTCCATTTCTACTGGATGAGAGAAGCCAAGTGTAAGAGCTAATTTATTGCCTTGTTTAGCCGCTCTGTAACCAACACCGTTGATTTCAAGAGTTTTTGTGAATCCTTCAGATACGCCTGTTACCATATTAGCAACAAGAGCGCGAGTCAAACCGTGAAGGGAACGATGAGCTTTATTGTCGGAAGGACGAGCTACTGTAATTGTGTTACCTTCAACAGTGATATTCATATCTGGATGCAAATCGCGAGATAATTCACCTTTAGGACCTTTTACGTTCATATGATGGTTATCATATGTAACAGTAACGCCTGCAGGGATCTCGATAGGCATTCTACCGATACGTGACATTATTTCTACCTCCTATTGCTACTATTACCAAACGTATGCGATTACTTCGCCACCAAGACCTTCTTTACGAGCTTGTTTGTCGCTCATAACGCCTTTGGATGTAGAAATAACTGCGATACCCAAACCACCAAGTACACGAGGAAGTTCTTCCTTTTTCGCGTAAACACGTAAACCAGGTTTGGAAATACGTTTAATTCCTGTAATAACTTTTTCGTTATTGGAACCATATTTCAAAGTTACTTTTAAAGTGTTTTCTTCTTTTTCTACGTTCTTTACGAAACCTTCTTGTAAAAGGATGTCAAGAACAGCTGCTTTCATTCTAGATGCAGGAATGTTTACCGTTTCATGAAGTGCAGCATTTGCATTACGGATGCGCGTAAGCATATCCGCGATAGGATCGGTCATTACCATAATCTAAAAACCTCCTCTCGTCTAATATTACCAGCTGGCTTTTTTAACACCAGGAATTTGTCCTTTGTACGCCAATTCACGGAACGCAATACGGCTGATACCGAATTTGCGCATATAGCCGTGAGGACGACCAGTTAAGTTGCAACGGTTGTGTAAGCGTGTTGGGGATGCATTTGCTGGTAATTTGGACAAGCCTTCATAATCACCTGCTGCTTTTAACGCTGCACGTTTAGCTGCATATTTTTCAACGATTTTAGCGCGTTTCTTTTCGCGTTCAATCATAGATTTTTTAGCCATCTATATGTTCCTCCTATTATTTTTCAAAAGGCATACCGAATTGAGTCAACAATTCACGAGCTTCTTCATCTGTTTTAGCAGTTGTTACTACGATGATATCCATACCAGTAACACGTTCTACTTGATCATATTCGATCTCAGGGAAGATGAGCTGTTCTTTAAGACCCAAAGCGTAGTTACCACGGCCATCAAATGCTGTTGCGCTGATACCGCGGAAGTCACGTACACGAGGTAATGCCGCATTGATCAATTTGTCGAGGAATTCATACATGCGTTCGCCACGAAGAGTAACTTTTGTACCCAACGCCATACCTTCACGAACTTTAAAGTTCGCAATGGATTTTTTTGCTTTTGTGATTACAGGTTTTTGACCAGCGATGATAGTCAAATCATTAACTGCTGCTTCCAATGCTTTTGCATTGCCTACTGCATCACCAACGCCGATGTTGATAACGATTTTTTCCAATTTAGGGATTTCCATAACGTTGCCGTATTGGAATTTTTCTTGCAAACTCTTTTTAATTTCAGAGTTGTATTGTTCAAATAAACGAGACATTTATTTAGCTCCTCCTTTCCTGATTATTTAAGTACTGTACCAGATTTAACTGTAGCGCGAACGAATTTACCGTCTTTGCCTTCAACTTTTTTGATACGAGTAGCTGTTTTAGTTTCTGGGTCAACAACCATTACGTTAGAAACATGGATACCAGCTTCTTTAGTAACGATGCCGCCTTGTGGGTTAGCTTGAGAAGGTTTTGTGTGACGTTTTACAGTGTTAACGCCTTCAACAAATACGCGTTCTTTTTTAGGTTCAGTTGCAATAACTGTACCTTGCTTACCTTTATCTTTACCGGAGATAACAACAACTGTATCGCCTTTTTTGATTTGTAGTTTAGCCATATGCTGCGTTCCTCCTTCTTATAATACTTCTGGAGCCAAGGAAACAATTTTCATGAAGTCTTTTTCACGAAGTTCTCTTGCTACAGGTCCGAAAATACGAGTACCACGAGGGGTTTTATCGTCTTTAATTACTACTGCTGCGTTTTCATCGAAACGGATATAGGAACCGTCTTGACGGCGGATACCTTTTTTAGAACGAACAATAACAGCTTTGACTACGTCGCCTTTCTTGACAACGCCACCGGGTGATGCATCTTTTACAGAAGCAACGATTACGTCACCGATATTGCCGAATTTGCGATAAGAACCGCCCATGACTTGGATACACATAATACGTTTTGCACCAGTGTTGTCGGCAACATTCAAAATTGTTTGTTGCTGGATCATCGTCTATTCCTCCTTACATCACTCTTATTTTTGTCTTTCAAGAATTTGAACAACTCTCCAACATTTATCTTTAGAAAGTGGACGAGTTTCTACAATTTTAACTGTATCGCCAATTTGGCACTCATTATTTTCATCATGAGCTTTGAAGCGTTTAGTGCTAACCATTGGCTTATTATATAATGCGTGAGGTACTTTACGTTCTACAGCAACAACAACAGTTTTATTCATTTTGTCGCTAACAACTTTACCTACGCGGACTTTACGTACGTTTCTTTCTTCTGCCACGATTTTAAGCCTCCTTTTCAACCTTTAACAAATCTGTTATTATGCGTTTTCAGATTTAAGTTCAACTTCACGTTGTACAGTTTTAATACGAGCGATTGTCTTCTTAACTTCACGAATGCGCATAGGATTTTCTAATTGACCTGTTGCAAGCTGAAAACGGAGGTTAAATAACTCTTCCTTAAGACCGGAAACTTTTTGTTCCATTTCGGCAGCGCTCATATTGCGAATGTCATTAACCTTCATTTACGTCACCACCCAATTCTTTACCCTTAACAACAAATTTGCATTTGATTGGAAGTTTATGGCTTGCAAGACGCATAGCTTCACGAGCTGTAGCTTCTGGCACACCGTCCATTTCAAACATTACACGACCTGGTTTAACTACTGCTACCCAGTATTCAGGAGAACCTTTACCGGAACCCATACGAGTACCAGCTGGTTTAGCTGTGATTGGTTTGTCAGGGAAAATTTTAATCCATACTTTACCACCACGTTTGATATAACGAGTCATAGCAATACGGGCAGCTTCGATTTGACGGTTAGTGATCCAAGATGGTTCGCATGCTACCAAGCCGAACTCACCATGAGACACTGTATTACCGCGCATAGCACGACCTTTCATACGGCCGCGGAATTGCTTACGATGTTTTACGCGCTTTGGAATAAGCATTACTTGCCACCTTCTTCCTTCTTAGCAGGTTGTTTTGCTTCTGGCAAAACTTCACCTTTGTAAATCCATACTTTAATGCCGATACAACCATATGTTGTATGAGCTTCAGCAGTACCGTAGTCGATGTCTGCACGAAGTGTATGCAAAGGAATAGAACCTTCACGGTAGGATTCGCTACGAGCGATTTCAGCGCCGCCAAGACGACCGCTTACCATGATTTTGATACCTTTTGCACCTAAGCGCATTGTACGACCTACAGCTTGTTTCATTGCACGACGGAAACCGATACGGCGTTCCAATTGGCCAGCAATGTTTTCAGCAACTAAAGTTGCGTCCATGTCTGCTTGTTTAATTTCTGCGATGTTAACGTCCACTTGTTTGTCAGTGAAACGAGTCATTGCTTTTTTGATATCTTCGATACCAGCACCACCACGACCGATAACCATACCTGGTTTTGCAGTGTGGATAGTCAATTTAATACGTTTATTTGTACGCTCGATTTCAATGCGGGAAATACCAGCAATGAAAAGGGTTTCTTTCAAGAAGTTACGAATTTTTACGTCTTCATGAAGATTAGCAGCGAAATCTTTATCTGCATACCATTTTGCGTCCCAATCTTTTACGATACCGACACGCAAACCGTGTGGATTAACTTTTTGACCCACTCTGTTTCCCTCCTTCTTAAGCTCTTTCTTTAACTACTACTGTTACATGGCTAGTGCGTTTCAAAATTTTGAAAGCTTGACCACGGGAACGAGGATGAATGCGTTTTAATGTAGGGCCTTGATCAACGAAGATCTCGGATACGTAAAGATTGTCAACATTCATATCGAAATTATGTTCAGCGTTTGCGATTGCAGAACGCATAACTTTTTCTACTACATCAGCGCCAACTTTCGGAGTGAACTTCAAGATGGCAAATGCTTCGCCGATGTTTTTACCGCGCACTAAATCTGCAACGATACGGATTTTACGAGGCGCGATTCGGATATGTCTAGCGATTGCTTTTGCTTCCATGTATTATTTCCTCCTATTTTTTGCCTGTAGATTTTTCGTCCTTACCATGACCTTTAAAAGTACGTGTAGGAGCGAACTCACCTAATTTATGACCTACCATATCTTCTGTAATGAATACAGGTACATGTTTGCGACCATCATGCACAGCAATTGTGTGGCCTACAAAACTTGGGATAATAGTAGAGGCACGGGACCAGGTTTTTACAACTTTCTTTTCGTTAGTTTCGTTTAAAGCTTCAACTTTCTTAAGCAAATGATCTGCTACGAAAGGGCCTTTTTTAATAGATCTGGACACTATTTTATCTCCTTTCCTTTATCCTATTTTGTACGACGTTTAATGATTAAGCTATTAGAAGCTTTTTTCTTGTCGCGAGTTTTAACACCATGTGCTGGTTTGCCCCAAGGTGTAACAGGATGTTTACGACCAACAGGAGATTTACCTTCACCACCACCATGTGGATGGTCACAAGGGTTCATTACAACACCACGGTTGCCAGGGCGAACGCCCATCCAACGATGACGACCAGCTTTACCAATTACAAGGTTGCTGTGGTCAGCGTTACCAACAACACCTACTGTTGCACGGCACTCTTGACGAACACGACGCATTTCACCAGATGGTAAACGAAGAATAGCATAGCCATTATCTTTACCCATCAATTGAGCAGATGTACCAGCGGAACGAACGATTTGGCCACCTTTACCGATTTTTAATTCGATATTGTGGATTTGTGTACCGTCTGGAATATTAGCCAATGGTAAGCAGTTACCAGGTTTAATATCGGACTCAGGACCGGAGAATACAACGTCACCAACTTTTAGACCGTTAGGAGCTAAAATGTAGCGTTTTTCACCATCAGCGTAGTTAAGCAAAGCGATACGAGAAGAACGGTTAGGATCATACTCGATTGTTGCTACTTTAGCTGGAATATTATCTTTAGTACGTTTGAAGTCAATAATACGATATTGACGTTTATGACCGCCACCTTGGTGACGAACTGTCATTTTACCAGTATTGTTACGACCACCTTTTTGAGAAATCTTAGCTAGCAAAGATTTTTCTGGTTTGCTTGCTGTGATTTCGTCGAAGGCGGATACTGTCATAAACCGGCGACCAGCGGAGTACGGTTTAAATGATTTAATTGCCATTAGTGGGCCTCCTTACAACTAGACTCTTAGACACCTTCAAAGAATTCAATGGATTCGCCAGCTTTCAAAGTAACGATAGCTTTTTTGTAATCGCTACGTTTACCTTGTGTACGACCCATGCGTTTAGTTTTGCCTAAAACACGAATAGTAGCTACTTTTTCTACTTTTACATTGAAGATTTTTTCAACTGCTTGACGGATTTGCACTTTATTTGCAGTCAAAGGCACACGGAAAGTGTATTTGCCTTCTTCCATAAGCATAGTGGATTTTTCGGTAATAACCGGGCGGATTAGTACATCATGTAATTGCATTATCCAAGTACCTCCTCGATTTTTGCGACAGCACCTTTAGTAATGAAGAGCTTATCGTAATGAAGAAGATCGAAAATGTTCATACCTTCGCAAGCCAATGCTTTAACACCTTGGATGTTGCGAGCGGAACGTTCAACATTTACATCACCTTCTGTGATGAACAATACTTTTGCATCACCAACGTTGAAGCTATTGATAATGTTCAACACTTCTTTAGTTTTAGGAGCTGCTAATGTGATTTCTTCCAAAACGTATAATTCGCTATTATTCACTTTATCGCTAAGAGCAGATTTAACTGCCAAACGTCTAGCCTTACGAGGCATAGCTTTGTAATAGCTGCGAGGTTGTGGACCAAATGTAGTACCGCCACCAATCCAGATTGGAGAACGGCTGGAACCGGAACGTGCACGACCAGTACCTTTTTGTTTCCAAGGTTTGCGGCCACCGCCACGAACCATACCTCTAGTTTTTGTTGCATGTGTGCCGAGACGTTCGTTAGACAATTGACGAACTACGGCTTGATGCATAACGGCTTCGTTTACTTCAACGCCGAATACTGCATCGTTTAACTGTATTTCACCGACTTTAACGCCGGATTGATTATATGTTGCTACTGTAGGCATTACATAATCCTCCTTTCGACAAATGATTATTTAACAGGTTTAACCGTGTTGCGAACCATAACCAAGCTACCTTTAGCGCCTGGGATACCACCTTTAACCAATAAAAGGTTACGTTCAGCATCAACTTTCACAACGGATAAGCGTTGTACGGTAACTCTGTAACCACCCATTTGTCCAGGGAGTTTTTTACCTTTGTATACCTTACCGCCGCCACCGGAGATCATAGGACCGATGGAACCAGGTTCACGGTGAGATTTAGAACCATGAGTTTCAGGACCACGGGAGAAGTTATGGCGTTTAATTGTGCCAGCAAAACCCTTACCTTTACCTGTACCCACTACGTCCACCAATTCACCTTCTGCGAAGATATCAGCTGCCAGAGTTTGGCCTACTGTGTAGTCAGCTGCATTAGCTACGCGAACTTCGCGAAGATATTTAACTGGAGCTACGCCAGCTTTGTCGAACTGACCTTTTACAGGTTTTGTTAAATGTTTTTCTTTAATGGAACCGTAACCAATTTGTACTGCTTCGTAGCCGTCTGTTTCAACAGTCTTAACGCGCACTACAACGCTTGGGGTAGTTTCCACTACTGTTACAGGAACTAATTGGCCTTCAGCTGTGAAGACTTGAGTCATTCCTAATTTTTTACCCAAAATAGCTTTAGACATTATCGCACCTCCTTATAGTTTTATTTCAATAGATACACCAGCTGGTAAATCTAAACGAGTGATAGCATCTACTGTTTTCGAATTTGGTTCAAGAATATCGATTAAGCGTTTATGTGTACGCATTTCGAATTGTTCACGAGAATCTTTGTTTACGTGTACAGAACGAAGAATTGTGAAGATATTCTTTTCTGTTGGCAATGGAATCGGACCAGATACCATAGCGCCATTTCTTTTTGCAGTGTCTACGATCTTAGCAGCGCTTTGATCGAGAGCTTTGTGGTCGTATGCCTTAAGGCGAATACGGATTTTTTGCTGTTTAGCCATTATTAATAATTCCTCCTGTCGTCCATTTCGTGAATGGGCTGCTCCATAGAAATTCTCCTCCGCAGAGGCAACCTTCTACTTCATAGTTTAAAAACACAACACTAGAGCGGCATTACTGCCGCTCTGAATGCTGCATGTATTGTGCTCAACGCATCACTACGATGAGCATAAAAGGTTAAATTAACCTTCGATTTCAGTTACAACGCCAGCGCCTACTGTATGGCCACCTTCGCGGATCGCGAAACGAAGACCTTCTTCGATAGCGATTGGAGTGATCAATTCGATATCCATTGTTACGTTATCGCCAGGCATACACATTTCTACACCTTCTGGAAGGTTTACAACACCTGTTACGTCTGTTGTACGGAAGTAGAATTGTGGACGGTAGTTGGAGAAGAATGGAGTATGACGGCCACCTTCTTCTTTAGTCAATACGTAAACTTCTGCTTTGAATTTTGTGTGTGGTTTGATGGAACCTGGTTTAGCCAATACTTGACCACGTTCGATGTCTTTACGGTCAACACCACGAAGCAACGCACCTACGTTGTCACCTGCTACTGCAGAGTCCAAAGTTTTGCGGAACATTTCAAGACCAGTTACTACGTATTGTTCAGCTTTTTCTTTCAAGCCTACAACTTCTACTGTGTCGCCTACGTTTACTTGACCACGTTCAACACGGCCAGTTGCTACTGTACCACGACCAGTGATTGTGAATACGTCTTCCACAGGCATCAAGAAAGGTTTGTCAGTGTCACGAACTGGAGTTGGGATGTAGGAGTCTACAGCTTCCATCAATTCGTCGATTTTAGCTACATATTGAGCATCGCCTTCCAAAGCTTTCAACGCAGAACCTACAACGATAGGTACTTCGTCGCCAGGGAATTCGTAGGAAGAAAGAAGTTCACGAACTTCCATTTCTACCAATTCAATCAATTCTTCGTCGTCAACCATGTCAGCTTTGTTCAAGAATACTACGATTGCAGGAACACCAACTTGGCGAGCCAACAAGATGTGTTCGCGAGTTTGAGGCATAGGGCCGTCAGCTGCGGAACATACCAAGATAGCGCCGTCCATTTGAGCTGCACCAGTGATCATGTTTTTAACATAGTCAGCATGGCCTGGGCAGTCAACGTGTGCATAGTGACGGTTAGCAGTTTCATACTCAACGTGTGCAGTGTTGATTGTGATACCACGTTCACGTTCTTCTGGAGCTTTATCGATCATGCTGTAATCTTGGAAATCAGCTTGGCCTTTTTCAGCCAATACTTTAGTGATTGCAGCAGTCAAAGTAGTTTTACCATGGTCAACGTGACCGATTGTACCGATGTTAACATGCGGTTTCGTACGTTCAAATTTTTCTTTTGCCATTTTAAATTATCCTCCGAGGAAAATAGTAATTCTATTAATCTAATGTAAGATTAACCGTTTTTCTTTGCTTGAATTTCTTCAGCAATTTTCTTAGGAACTTCTTCGTAATGATCGAATGTCATGGAGTAGTTACCGCGACCTTGAGTTTTGGAACGAAGGTCTGTTGCGTAACCGAACATTTCGCTCAATGGAACATATGCTTTGATATGTTGGTTACCATTACGAGCTTCCATGCCGTCCATGCGACCACGACGGGAGTTCAAGTCACCGATAACGTCGCCCATGTATTCTTCAGGAACGTCTACTTCTACGGACATATATGGTTCAAGCAATGCAGGATCTGCTTTGCGAGCACCTTCTTTAAAGCCCATGGAACCAGCGATTTTGAAGGCCATTTCGTTGGAGTCAACGTCATGGTAGGAGCCGTCAAATACGATAACTTTGATGTCAACCATTGGATAACCAGCGATAACACCGGATTCCATAGCTTCTTTAACACCGTTTTCTACAGGTCCGATGTATTCACGAGGAATTGCACCACCTACGACCTTATTTTCAAATTCGAAGCCAGCACCTGGTTCTTGAGGAATTAATTCCAACCAGCAGTGACCATATTGACCACGACCACCAGATTGACGAACGAATTTACCTTCAGCTTTAACAGCTTTACGGATAGTTTCGCGATAAGCTACTTGAGGTTTACCTACGTTACATTCTACTTTGAATTCACGGTTCATACGGTCAACGATGATATCCAAGTGAAGTTCGCCCATACCGGAGATAATAGTTTGACCTGTTTCTTCATCAGTACGAACTTTGAAAGTAGGATCTTCTTCTGCCAAACGAGCAAGAGCTGTACCCATTTTTTCTTGGTCAGCTTTTGTTTTAGGTTCAACAGCAACGGAGATAACTGGTTCAGGGAACTCCATGGATTCAAGAATTACAGGATTCTTTTCATCACAAAGAGTATCACCAGTAGTAGTATCTTTCAAGCCTACAGCTGCAGCGATGTCGCCAGCGTAAACCATGTCGATTTCTTTACGAGTGTTAGCGTGCATTTGAAGAATACGGCCAATACGTTCTTTCTTACCTTTTGTGGAGTTGAAAACGTAGGAACCGGATTCCAATGTACCGGAGTACACACGGAAGAACGCTAATTTACCAACATAAGGGTCAGCCATGATTTTGAATGCCAATGCGGAGAATGGCTCTTCATCGGAAGAAGGACGAGTTGTTTCTTCTTCAGTACCAGGAACGACACCTTTAATAGCTGGAATGTCGATAGGAGCTGGCATATAATCTACAACAGCGTCCAACAACATTTGTACACCTTTGTTTTTGTAGGAAGAACCACAAAGAACTGGGAACAATTGGTTAGCGATAACCGCTTTACGCAATGCTGTTTTCAATTCTTCAATGGAGATTTCTTCACCTTCCAAATATTTCATCATGATATCGTCATCAGTTTCAGCGATAGCATCGATCATCATTTCGCGACGAGCTTCAGCTACTTCTTGATATTCTGCTGGGATATCAGTGATTTCATATTCTTTACCGTCATCGGATTTGTAAATTTCCGCTTTCATAGTCATCAAATCGATGATGCCTTCGAAAGTATCTTCAGCGCCGATTGGCACTTGGATAGCTACGGAATTTGCACCCAAACGGGATTTCATCATATCAACTACGTTGAAGAAGTCAGCACCTACTGTATCCATCTTATTTACATAAGCGATACGAGGTACGCCGTAGTTAGATGCTTGACGCCATACTGTTTCGGATTGAGGTTCAACGCCACCTTTAGCACTGAACACCGCTACGGAGCCATCAAGTACACGTAGAGAACGTTCTACTTCTACAGTAAAGTCAACGTGACCAGGAGTATCGATGATATTGATACGATGATCTTTCCAGTGACATGTTGTCGCCGCAGAAGTGATTGTGATACCACGTTCTTGTTCTTGCGCCATCCAGTCCATCGTAGCAGCACCTTCATGTACTTCGCCGATTTTGTGAACAATACCTGTATAGTAGAGGATACGTTCTGTAGTTGTTGTTTTACCAGCATCGATGTGAGCCATGATACCGATATTACGAGTTTTTGCTAGGGAAAACTCTCTTGCCACAGTTGTCACCTCTTATTACCAACGATAATGAGCAAATGCTTTATTAGCTTCTGCCATTTTATGAGTATCTTCTTTTTTCTTGATTGCAGCGCCTGCATTGTTGAAAGCGTCCATCAATTCGCCTGCTAAGCGTTCTTTCATAGTGCGTTCACCACGAAGACGAGCATAGTTTACAACCCAGCGAATACCGAGTGTTTGACGGCGATCAGCACGAACTTCAACTGGCACTTGGTAGTTCGCACCACCGATACGGCGAGCACGTACTTCAAGTACAGGCATAACATTTTTCAATGCTTGATCAAAAACTTCCATTGGGTCTTGACCCATTTTGGAACGAATAATTTCGAATGCATCATATACGATAGTTTCAGCAATGCCTTTTTTGCCATCGTACATAACTTTGTTAATGAAACGTGTTACTAATTTGCTGTTGTACACCGGATCTGGAAGTACATCACGTTTCGGAACAGGGCCTTTTCTTGGCATGTTCAATTCCTCCTTTATAATGATGTGTGTTAGTTTCGTTTAATGGCTAAAATTATTTTTTAGCTTTTTTCGCGCCGTATTTGGAACGACTTTGCATACGGTTTTGTACGCCAGCTGTATCCAATGCACCACGAACGATGTGATAACGCACACCTGGAAGGTCTTTTACACGACCGCCTCTGATAAGTACAACACTGTGTTCTTGTAAATTGTGACCAATGCCTGGGATGTAAGCAGTTACTTCAATAGCGTTTGTCAAACGTACACGGGCAACTTTACGAAGCGCGGAGTTTGGTTTCTTTGGAGTAGCTGTGTACACACGAGTACATACACCACGTTTTTGTGGAGATTCTTGAAGTGCTGGAGCTGTAGATTTTTTAGTCAAGCTCATGCGACCTTTGCGTACTAGCTGATTAATTGTTGGCATTTGGGCACCTCCTTTCCAAATTTGAGATTTATAATTGATCCGTCATAACAAAGTGTTACATCGGATATTACCAAGATTAACGTAGGATGCCTACCGCTGTGGCCCGCACCTTAATGCGACACGCACGACCAAGGTCATCCATAGTGTGCTTGTCATTCACAGGTATTCCCTGTTCAGCACAAGCATTTCGTATAGGTCCAACTACACTTTCATCACTATCATGTCCTACGAACACATACTTCACAGTCCCTCGTGCAATGTTTTTCAACGTTTGCTTGGCACCGATTGTTTTGTTCATCGACTTCAGATGGGCAATGTCCATAGTAAAATTCTCCTTACGAAATTATGCTACTTAGGCATACTTGCCTCTGAGCACTATGTAAGTATACCAATTACACAAACACATGTCAAACGTTTTTCGATGCTCTACACCGCTATACAACTGCATTTTATGTGTACACGTTTCCGTGCGTTTCATTACAACGAATCATATAACAATATATGTAATTTTTATGCAAAAATGGTTGTTTTATTCTCATTTTTATACATTACTTTCATATTATTTTAATTAATCACATTTTATGTATGCATAATTGATATAATAGAAAAATAAATAGTCATTTTTTAGTTCAATTTTATTAACCATATTCAATATATCTATATTATTAAATTTATAGGTTTATTTATTCTATCTGAAAATTTCATCTTAACAAAGAACTTCAGTATTTATAAAAAAGAGCGTGCCCTAAGGCACGCTCTCTTCTATTGCAATAGATTATTCTTCTACAGCAGTTTCTTCTGTAATATCGATGATTTCAGGTGTGTTTTTAACAACCTCAATCTTACGGTAACGGCTCATGCCAGTACCAGCAGGAATCAATTTACCGATGATTACATTTTCTTTTAAGCCCAATAATGGATCAATTTTACCTTTGATAGCAGCGTCGGTAAGAACACGTGTTGTTTCTTGGAAGGACGCAGCAGACAAGAAGGAATCCGTAGCCAATGCAGCTTTAGTAATACCCAACAATGTACGTTTGCCTGTAGCATTTTCACGGCCATTAAGAGTAAGACGACGGTTTTCTTCGTCAAAGGTATTAACGTCGACCATATCCCCTGGAAGCATATCTGCATCACCAGCAGTTTCAACTTTTACTTTATGAAGCATTTGACGAACGATAACTTCGATATGTTTATCGTTAATTTCTACACCTTGAGATTTATATACTTTTTGTACTTCGTAAACGAGGTAACGTTGAGTTGCTTCAGTACCCATTACGCGCATAATGTCATGAGGGTTAATAGAACCTTCAGTCAAACGAGCGCCCAAGGATACAACATCACCGTCTTTAACGATAATACGAGAACCATAAGGGATTAGGTAATCGAGTTCAATACCGTCTTCACCAGTGATGAAGATAGTATTAGTACCTTTTTTACCTTCGTTAGGTACAACGCGAACTGTACCTTCGTTTTCTGCGATGATAGCATTACGTTTTGGTTTACGCGCTTCGAACAATTCTTCGACACGTGGCAAACCTTGTGTAATATCGTCACCTGCGACACCACCTGTATGGAATGTACGCATTGTCAACTGAGTACCAGGTTCACCGATGGATTGCGCTGCAATAATACCTACAGCTTCACCAACTTGAACTTGACCACCTGTACCAAGGTCACGACCATAGCACTTGCGACATACGCCATAAGGGCTGCGGCAAGTTAATACGGAACGGATTTTAACTGTTTCATAGTGTTTTACAACTTCATCAGCCAATGGTTCTGTGATTTCACCATTAAGAGGAACGATAACTTCGCCAGTTTCTTTATTAACCAATTCTTCAGCTGCAATACGACCTACGATACGATCTTTTAATGGTTCAATAACGCCAGTACCTTCAACGATGGCTTCCACTTCGATACCGTGAATTTCATTGTTGCGTACTTGTACTTCTTTTACATCGGAGTTAAGGATAGCTTCGATGCCTTCTTCAGTAAGGCGTGTGTTAGCAGGGAAGATTTCTACACCTTCACTGTCAACGATAGCATTAACAGTATCTTTGTTCAACATATTTTGAACCATAGTTTCTTTTAATGTTGCACGGATGCTGTCATCGCTTTCACCAAGAATAATTTTTTGAACCAAGTTAGTATGGTTAATATCGCTATCAGAGCCTAAGTGAGCACCGCGCAATGCAACGGATGTAACACCAGATTCAGCAATATCGGCCAAGCATTGTTCGTCTAAGATAGTTTCAGCAGGAACAACAAGTTCGCCTGTTTCTACGTTCACTACATCTTTATCTAGCACACGGCCAATAAGTTTATCTTTCAACAATTCCAATGCTTGACGTGGAGAAGTAGCCAAACGAGCGCGTTCACGAACGAGATCGATACCTACAACATCACAATCGTCCTCACGAACGATAACGTCTTGAGATACGTCAACAAGACGACGAGTCAAGTAACCGGAGTCAGCTGTACGAAGAGCTGTATCGGCCAAACCTTTACGAGCACCGTGAGAGGATGTAAAGTAATCCAATACAGTCAAACCTTCTTTAAAGTTTGCTTTGATTGGCAAGTCGATGATACGACCGGATGGATCAGCCATCAAACCACGCATACCAGCAAGCTGACGGATCTGTTGTTTGTTACCACGGGCACCAGAGATAGCCATCATGTAAACAGGGTTGAAGCCATCTTTATCGCGCGCCATATTATCCATCATGGCATCAGTAACATCTTCTGTTGCTTGAGTCCACAATTGAATAGTTTTACGGTAACGTTCTTCTTCTGTAATAAGACCACGACGATACAAACGAGATACTTTTTCTACCTCTTGTTCCGCTGTGTCTAATAAACCAGTTTTTACTTCTGGTACTTTAATATCTGCAATAGCTACAGTCATACCTGCGCGACGTGCGAAGGAGTAACCCAAGGATTTAATACGGTCCAAGAGTTCTGCAGTCTTTTCATTGCCAAACAATTGGAAGCATTGGTCAACCAATTTACCAACTGTTTTCTTATCCATAACCTTACCTAAAGAGTAAGTGCCATCTTCACGTTTTTCATATTGCCACAATTCTGGGAATAGAGCATTATTGAAGATCAAGCGACCTGCAGTTGTTTCTACACGGCCATGGTCAGGCAAACGGATATAAAGAATATCTTGCAAGCCAATAATATGAGATTCGTATGCAAGCATTACTTCATCATAAGTAGCAAATGTTTTTGCTTTATCACGAGTATCTTCACGTACAACCGTTAAGTAGTATGTACCCAAGATCATATCTTGAGATGGTACTGCTACTGGCTTACCGTCCTTAGTGGACAAGATATTATGGCTGGAAAGCATCAATGTACGAGCTTCCGCTTGTGCTTCTACGGACAATGGTAAATGACATGCCATTTGGTCACCGTCAAAGTCGGCGTTGAAGGCTGTACATACTAATGGATGCAATTTGATAGCACGGCCTTCCCAAAGAATTGGTTCGAAGGCTTGGATACCAAGTCTATGCAATGTAGGGGCACGGTTCAAGAGAACTGGATGTTCTTTGATTACCTCTTCCAAGGCTTCCCATACACCAGGACCGATTCTTTCTACTTGGCGTTTAGCAGCCTTAATGTTGGATGCTTGACCACGTTCTACCAAACGTTTCATAACGAAAGGTTTGAACAATTCCAATGCCATTTCTTTAGGCAAACCACATTGGTGCATTTTAAGCTCAGGACCTACTACGATAACGGAACGACCAGAGTAGTCAACACGTTTACCAAGCAAGTTTTGACGGAAACGACCTTGTTTACCTTTAAGCATATCGGACAAGGATTTTAATGGACGGTTACCAGGGCCTGTTACAGGACGACCGCGACGACCATTATCGATCAATGCGTCAACAGCTTCTTGAAGCATACGTTTTTCGTTGCGCACAATGATATCAGGAGCACCTAAATCTAACAAACGTTTTAAACGGTTGTTACGGTTGATAACACGACGGTACAAATCATTGAGGTCAGATGTAGCGAAACGACCACCATCTAATTGAACCATAGGGCGCAATTCAGGTGGGATGACAGGAACAACATCCATAATCATCCATTCTGGACGGTTGCCAGATTGACGGAATGCTTCTACCACTTCTAAACGACGAACCGCACGGATTTTACGTTGACCACTTGCAGTGTTCAATTCTTCGCGCAATTCAGCATTCAATGCTTCAAGATCAAGTTCTGCTAAAAGAGCTTTTACAGCCTCAGCACCCATGTCGATACATGCGAAGAGAACTTCTTCAGCAGCACCTAATTCATAGCGCTCTTCACGAGTTAGTTCTTCGTATTCTTTATCTGCTTCTGGGATTGTTGCATCATCGCGAAGAGCAGCATTATAGCGCTCTTTGCGTTGTGCTTCACGAACGATAGCTAAACGTTCGTTACGTTGAGCTACTGTTTCGATTACGACGGATTTACCACCGATAGTATAACCGTCTTCGTTAAATTGAGCTTCATATTCGCGGTACTCTTGCTCGGACAACAATTGGCGTTTTGCCAATGGAGTACCAGCTGGATCTACTACGATGTAGGAAGCAAAGTATAATACGCGTTCCAAGGAACGTGGGGATACATCAAGGATAAGGCCCATGCGGGATGGGATACCTTTAAAGTACCAAATGTGAGATACAGGAGTAGCCAATTGGATATGGCCCATACGTTCACGACGTACTTTTGCACGTGTAACCTCTACACCACATTTATCGCAGACTACGCCTTTATGGCGAATGCGTTTATATTTGCCGCAGTGACATTCCCAGTCCTTTGTTGGTCCAAAAATGCGTTCGCAGAATAGACCATCACGTTCTGGCTTCAACGTACGGTAGTTAATAGTTTCAGGTTTCTTAACTTCCCCATGAGACCAAGCTAAGATCTGCTCTGGAGAGGCTAAACCGATTCGCATGGAATCGAATTCATTTACGTCTAGCACTACTATCGCTCCCTTCCTTATAGATAGTTTTAGTCTTCATCGTTAGAGGAATCGCCCATTGGGAATGCCAATTGGCTAAGGATATCGTCTTCACCGCCGTTATTAGCTGGTGCTTCTTCCTCTACTTCTGGCTCTACTACAGTTACTTCATCAGTTTCTACTGCACTGCCTTCCATAACTTCTTCAATACCAGTTTCTACCACTTCATCTTCGTCATCAAGTTCTTTCATAACAACTTCTTCTTGATCTTCATTCAAGATTTTTACATCAAGACCAATACTTTGAAGTTCTTTGAGCAATACCTTGAAGGACTCAGGTACACCTGGTTCAGGGATGTTTTCGCCTTTAACGATTTTTTCGTATGCTTTCACACGACCAACAACGTCGTCAGACTTAACAGTTAATAGCTCTTGAAGTGTATAAGCTGCGCCATATGCTTCGAGAGCCCAAACTTCCATTTCCCCAAAACGTTGACCACCGAACTGAGCTTTACCGCCCAATGGTTGTTGTGTAACAAGGGAGTACGGACCTGTGGAGCGAGCATGGATTTTATCGTCAACCAAGTGATGGAGTTTAAGCATGTATACGTAACCAACAGTTACACGGTTATCCATAGGTTCACCAGTACGACCATCGTACAATACTGTTTTACCATCATCGGAACGACCAGCAATGCCTAATGTTTCAAACACATCTTTTTCATGCGCACCATCAAATACAGGTGTAGCAATATGAATACCTGCTACATCTGGTTTTGGCATACCATATGTTTCATAGTCGTAACCAAGGCCTTCGAGTTCTTGACGAATTTCAACGCGTTTAGCACGAGCAGATTCAATATGGTTCAATGTAGTTTTAACTTTATTAATAGCTTCTAATTCTTCTACAAGAGCTGGATCCATTTCTGGAGCATCTTCTTCAGAGTCGAAGAATTCTACATGAAGTGCATTGTATTTAGCTTCAATAGCTTTAAGTTCTTGATAACGAGCTTCGCCGCCAAGAGCTTCAAGTTTCTTTTGCGCTGCAGATTCTACATGGCCAAGAATTTGAGATTTCAAGTCGATAATTTTTTCATCGATGTCGAAATGAGGAACTGTCACATCTTCTTTAGCTTTTGCTTCTAATTCTTCAATTTCAGCATATAAACCGCAAATAGCGTCAATTTGTTCCCAATAAGATGCATCAGTACGAGCTTCTTTCAATACATTTTGAATGTGAAGGTCTGTAGCTTTGATTTTCATACCTAAGCCTTGAACAGCCCAACCCAAGTGAGTTTCAAGAACCTGACCGATGTTCATACGAGAAGGTACGCCCAATGGGTTCAATACGATTTGTACTGGAGTACCATCTGGAAGGAATGGCATATCTTCTTTTCTCATAACGCGAGAAACGACACCTTTGTTACCATGACGGCCCGCCATTTTATCGCCTTCGTGAATCTTACGTTTTTGAGCGATATATACGCGAACAAGTTTATTTACCCCTGGTTGTAATTCGTCGCCGTTTTCACGAGTGAAGACTTTAACGTCTACTACTTTACCAGATTCGCCATGAGGTACGCGCAAGGATGTGTCGCGAACTTCACGTTCTTTGTCGCCAAAGATAGCGCGCAATAAACGTTCCTCTGGAGTAAGTTCAGTTTCACCTTTTGGTGTTGCTTTACCTACGAGGATATCACCAGGATGTACTTCTGCACCAATGCAGATGATACCATCTTCATCAAGGTTTTTAAGAGTGTCATCACCAGTATTAGGCAATTCGCGAGTGATCTCTTCAGCGCCTAATTTAGTGTCGCGCGCATCACATTCGTATTCTTCAATATGAATGGATGTATAGATATCTTCTTTACAAAGTTCTTCACTAAGCAAGATCGCATCTTCGTAGTTATAACCTTCCCAAGGCATGAACGCTACAAGAACGTTATAACCTAATGCCAATTCGCCGCCATCAGTAGCAGGACCATCAGCCAACACTTGACCTTTTACAACATGATCGCCACGATTAACGATTGGTTTTTGGTTAAAGCATGTAGATTGGTTAGAACGAAGGAATTTATTCATACGGTATGTATCTACACGACCATCGCTATCGCGAAGAACGTGGATTTCATTACCCCAGCAACGTACAACTTTACCAGCTTCACGGGCAAGTACGCAAACGCCGGAGTCAGTAGCTGCTGTATATTCCATACCTGTACCAACAAGTGGAGCTTGCGCACGCAAAAGTGGTACCGCTTGACGTTGCATGTTCGCACCCATCAAAGCACGGTTAGCATCGTCATTTTCAAGGAATGGAATCATAGCTGTACCAATGGATACAACTTCTTTTGGACTAACGTCCATGTAGTCAACCTTATCAGGTGTAACTTCTAATACATCATGACCACGACGACAAGCTACGTGTTCATTAGTAAAGTAACCTTCAGCATCGATTGGAGAGTTCGCTTGGGCAATTGTCATGCCTTCTTCTTCATCAGCTGTCATATATACAACGGAATCAGATACACGAACCTTGATAACTTTGTCTGCATCTTCACCTGTACCATAGATTTTTTCAACCTTACGGTAAGGAGCTTCAATGAAACCGAATTCATTTACTTTCGCATAGTTAGACAAGGAGTTGATCAAACCAATGTTTGGACCTTCTGGAGTTTCGATTGGACACATACGGCCATAGTGAGAGTGATGCACGTCACGAACTTCGAAGCCTGCACGCTCACGAGATAAACCACCAGGGCCAAGGGCAGATAGACGACGTTTGTGAGTCAATTCTGCTAATGGGTTTGTTTGGTCCATGAACTGAGACAATTGGGAAGAACCAAAGAATTCTTTGATTGCTGCCACTACAGGACGAATATTAATCAACGCTTGAGGCGTGATAGATTCGATTTCTTGAATTGTCATACGTTCACGAACAACACGTTCCATACGAGTTAAACCAATACGGAATTGGTTTTGCAACAATTCACCTACGCAACGAAGACGACGGTTACCCAAATGGTCGATATCATCTGTATGACCTGCACCATCCATAAGGTTGAGCAAGTAAGAGATGTTAGCGATCATATCTTCCCGTGTTACTGTACGGTGATCGAATGGCAAATTGCAGTTATTGCAGATAACTTTGGACTCTACACCATCGTTATTTACGATGTAGAATTCAGCGAAACCTTCGCCATCGAATACATGGCTATTAGCAACGATATCAAGTTGTTCTTCCCCAACTTGTACACCTGCATCAAGGATAATTTCGCCAGTTTCTGGATCCACGATAGGTTGTGCCAATGTTTGCCCCAACATACGTTGACGCCAGCCAAGTTTTTTGTTCAATTTGTAACGACCAACGCGCGCTAAGTCATAACGGCGTGCATCGAAGAACAAGTTATCGAACAAGTTACGAGCGGACTCTACAGTAGGAGGCTCACCTGGACGTAATTTTTTATAGATTTCAACCAAGGCTTCATCAGCAGATTGAGTTGTATCTTTTTCTAATGTACGAACGATACGTTCATCATATACTGGTAAACCATCTTCATCAGTTTTACCATTCCAGAAGAGGTCAAGGATGCTTTCATTAGTATCCCAACCTAATGCACGTACCAATACAGTAGCTGGTAATTTACGGTTACGGTCAATACGAACAGCAACAACTTCGCTTGCATCAGTTTCAAGCTCAATCCATGCGCCACGGTTAGGAATAACTGTGGAATCGTACAAACGGTTACCCATTGTATCGATTTCTTTATTGTAGTAAACGCCTGGAGAACGTACCAATTGGGATACGATAACACGTTCTGCACCATTGATGATGAAAGTACCTGTATCAGTCATCAATGGGAAATCGCCCATGAATACTTCTTGTTCTTTAATGTCCATATTTTCGGGATCATTATTTACCAAGCGAACATTTACACGAAGTGGTGCTGCATAAGTAGCATCACGGTTTTTACATTCATTAATATCATACTTAGGTTCACCTAAGCTGAAACCTTCGAAAGAAAGTACTAGATTACCTGAATTGTCTTTAATCGGAGAAATATCGTTGAAAATATTTTGTAAACCACTCTCCAAGAACCACTCATACGATTTACGCTGAATGTCCAATAAATGCGGCATCTTGATAACTTCGTTAATTTTAGCGTACGTATAACGAGTTCGTTTGCCTACCTGTTCAGGTTTGAACATATTTGCTTTCACCCCTATCAAAACACACTGGTCTACCATTTTCTATAACGGCATGGAAAAGACATCTTACAGGTCTCAGTTTTCCTGCTCAGATAACGCCAAATAAAGCAAGGCCCATTTTATTTTTAAAATAACCTTGCTTTCCATTAACCAAGCACAACCTTGGAAGAAAACCTCATCACTATTCAAGTTATAGTTTTTATATCCAAAAGCAGGAAACGCTACTTTTGCAATATATAATTCTATCAGTATTAAAAAAGACTGTCAACCAAAAGGGTTGACAGTCTTTCATTTTCATGCTTTATTCATGTATCAAAACAACTTACTATATTAGTTGCCTTTTTGTTTTAAAAGATTGGCACCAGCAATACCAGGGCGAGTCATTTCCTTAGGAGAAAGAATATGATTGATTTCATCTTCAGTCAACAAACCTTTTTCCAAGATGATGTCACGAATAGCACGACCAGATGTATACGCTTCTTTCGCAAGTGAAGATGCTGTTTCATAGCCAAGATGTGGCAACAATGCTGTTACGATGCCAACGGAACGATTCAACCAGTATTCGCATTGTTCACGGTCTACTTCAAGATCGATAAGCAATTTATCAACAAATGTATTTACACCGTTTTTGAGGTAGCAAAGATTATTGAACAAGTTGTATGCCAATACAGGTTCCATTACGTTTAATTCAAATTGACCATTTTCTACAGCCAATGTAATTGTAAGGTCATTACCGATAACTTGGTAACAAACTTGGTTCAATACTTCGGCGATAACAGGGTTAACCTTACCAGGCATGATGGAAGAACCAGGTTGACGAGCTGGTAATTTCAATTCCCCAATACCACAACGAGGACCAGATGCCATCAAGCGGAAATCGTTAGCCATTTTAATCAAAACAAGAGCTGTTACTTTTAAACCACTGGAGATATCTGCAAAGATATCTGTATTATTTGTAGCATCAATTAAATTTTCAGCTGTATAGAATGGTTCGCCTACTACTTCACTAAGTTCGTACGCTACATCGTGAATGTAATTAGGTT
Organism: Veillonella infantium; assembly: GCF_002959895.1. GTDB lineage: Bacteria > Bacillota > Negativicutes > Veillonellales > Veillonellaceae > Veillonella > Veillonella infantium. The sequence goes on from NZ_PPDD01000008.1 coordinate 131,246, forward strand.
CAGCATTAAGGCCTGTACCAACTGCAGTAGCACCCATGTTGATTACATGTGCACCTTCAACAGCAGATTTAATACGTTTAATACCACGGCGGATACCAGATGCATAAGCACCCATTTCTTGGCCCAATGTAATTGGCACCGCATCTTGTAAGTGAGTACGACCCATTTTCAAGATTTCGCTGTATTCTTCAGCCTTTTTCTCGAGCTCATCAACGAGGCGTTGTAATGCTTCAAGTAAAGGTTTGGTTTTAATAATAGCACATACCTTAATAGCTGTAGGGAACGCATCGTTTGTGGATTGCGCCATGTTACAGTGGTTGTTAGGGCTTACGATATCGTAGCTACCTTTTGGATGACCTAAAATTTCACAAGCGCGGTTAGCCAATACTTCGTTCATGTTCATATTTACAGAAGTGCCTGCACCACCTTGGATTGGGTCAACTGGGAATTGATCAGCAAATTTACCTTCAATTACTTCGTCTGCAGCTTGTACGATTGCTTTACCTATAGATACGTTTAAGCGACCAGTTTTCATATTCGCTAATGCAGATGCTTTTTTAACCATCGCCAATGCTTTGATAAAGTCTTGGTCCAAATGTTTGCCTGTAATATGGAAATTTTCTAATGCACGAATTGTTTGTACACCATAATATAATTCATCAGCTACTTCTAATTCACCTAAGAAATCATGTTCTTTTCTCATAATAAATCCTCTTTCTACTATTTTATAGTTAAAATAGTACTTTAATGAAACGGTTTTATCTTACGCGCTCATTATAGCATGTATTTTGTATACATAAAAGTCATTTCATGTATTCTGTACAAACAATATTCTATACAATATATTATTTCATAAATAATTCTTTTGTAGCTATTTCTATTTCATAAATAATTCTTTTTGTAACTATTTCTGTATTGTAAAAGATCCAACTTTAACTTTCATCGGTTTAATTATTACACGCCCTATAGTACAATAATATAAACTATGTAAGTAAGGAGTCACTATGATTAACAATCACATGCTGCGCATAGGTGCGCTTTTTTTATTGACCGTACTGAGTTACGGTTTCTATAACGCCTATCTTCCCATAACAGATCCGGTAGAATCCAACTATGTGTTATCTGCTATTACAATGTTAAAACATAACTCATGGATATCCCCCATGATATATGACCAAGTTTGGTATGATAAACCGCCCCTCACCTATTGGGCACTCATGATCAGTTATAAACTATTTGGCATATCTGACTTTACATCACGTATACCGAATACGCTTATTGCCGGTGGCAGTGTAGCACTTATGTATCATCTTGTATATCGCATTAAAGAATCTAAGTATATAGCTGTTATGAGTGCACTGCTTTTATTTAGTGCCTTACAGTTTTGGTACATTTCACACGCAGTCATAACAGACGGTTTTCTCTTCTTCTTTTCACTAGCTATCTTTGGCTATTCTTATCTAGCCTTTGCCAAGAACGACAAATATTCTATGGTAAAAGCTTACGGAGCAGCCGCCTTAGCAGTGGTAACTAAAGGACCGGTCGGTATTGTTCTGCCTGGATTAATACTACTACTATTTATTGCTATACGATGGTTTACCCAAAAAGATAATGATGACTACTCTCTAAATAAGGATATTAAATTACTATTTAATCCTTTTGGAATTTTCCTATTTATAATTCTTGCTAGTCCATGGTACATTGCCATGTATTCAATTCACGGTCAAGAGTTCATATCTGGTTTCTTAGGTCTGCATAATATGGAACGAGCACTAGTATCAGAACATCCGAAGTTTAACGTTTGGTATTATTACTTAATCATTGTCCCTATTGCACTTTTACCTTGGACACCTGCAGTTATTTACCAACTCAAAAGTATTAAATGGAAAGAAAATTTTTATCTTCTTGGTGCTATCTGGTTTATAGTGATTGTATTATTTTATTCTCTAGTAGCGACCAAATATATAACCTATACTTTACCAGCAATAATCCCTTGTATTATCTGGGGAGCTGAGGCTATTACAAATAGCTTTTACAATAAGAGTACTAGTTTTAAATATATTGTTACCATTCCATTAGCAATATATGTCCTCTTATTCCTAGTAGCCAGCATAGTAACACCTGAATTAAATTCAGTACCATTAATCGTTGCATTAATATTAATTGTGTTATTTGCGTTATTTGCGTTATTAGCAAAACAGTATAACAACAATAAGTTACCACTATCAATTTATTTAACTATACCTTTAACCATTTTATATACGGCAATCACTATAACTGTAACTCCTATTTTATTTGATCAATCCGGGATTCAATTCAAACCATATATTGAATCAAATACGCAACCTACCTATATATACAGTACATACTATACATCAATTTTGTATTATACCGGAGATACTCCAACACAAGTATTTGTACATACTACAGATAACCCTCTATGGACTGCAGGCAAAACATTAATGCCAACCATAACAGTAGAGGAGTTTGAAAAAAGAGTATCCATAGAAAAAGGTGCTATCATTATTGTGCCAAATAAATATATCAAAGAATTTACTAGTTCCCCGATCAATATAATAGCAACAGAAGTTGGTAAAAGCGGAGCTGCTAGAATTTATCAAATTCAGTAACTAAACAAAAAAGGCGTACCCAAAGGTACGCCTTTTATTATGGCTAGAATTATTTCAATTCTACAGTTGCGCCAGCTTCTTCCAATTGAGCTTTCAAAGCTTCAGCTGCTTCAGTAGCTACGCCTTCTTTTACAGGTGCAGGAGCGCCGTCAACGATAGCTTTAGCTTCTTTCAAGCCAAGACCAGTTGCTTCACGAACAACTTTGATTACGTTGATTTTGGATGCGCCAGCATCTTTCAAGATTACGTCGAAGGAATCTTTAGCAGCGCCGCCTTCAGCACCACCAGCAGCTGCTACAGCTACAGGAGCTGCTGCAGTTACGCCAAATTCTTCTTCAATTGCTTTTACAAGATCATTAAGTTCAAGAATAGTTGCTTCTTTCAATTCAGCAACGATGTTTTCAATGTTCAATGCCATTTTAGTTTTCCTCCATAAAATAGTTTATTGTATCAGTCTTAAGCGACCAATTGATAATGCGCAGAAATTATTATTCTGCAGCTTCTGCAGGTTGAGCTTCTGCAACAGCTTTGACAGCGTATGCAACGTTGCGAACAGGTGCTTGCAATACGGAAAGCAACATGGAAAGCATACCTTCGCGGTTTGGAAGAGATGCAATTGCTTTAACGCCTGCAGCGTCCATAACTTCGCCTTCAACGATACCAGCTTTAACTGTTACAACTTCTTTCTCAGTAGTTTTGATGAATTGTTCAATTACACGAGCAGGTGCAACAGCATCTTCTTTAGAAGTAGCCAATGCAGTTGGACCTTCCAAATGCTCAGCGAAACCTTCAAGATTCAATTCATTTGCAGCAATGCGAGTCAAAGTATTTTTGATTACTTTGTATTCAACGCCTTCAGCCAACATTTTGCGGCGAAGATCAGTTGCTTGCGCAACAGTCAAACCAGAGTAACCAATCAATACAGCGCCTTTTGCTTCAGAAAGAGTTTCTTTCATTTGAGCAACGATTGCTTTCTTTTGTTCAGTGACAGCCATTAGATTACCTCCTTATAGATTTTTTGGTGCTCTATGTACTATCTTAGCGTAAAAAACGACCCCATCGCACGCGATGAGGTCGAACTAGTCCTAGATTGTTCTAGTGTCAGCCTCAGCGGGCGGATTTTCATCCATTATACATACCAGCCGTCTACAGCTAAGAGACATATGTGATTATTGCTCTTTTGTAACGTTGCTCAATTTGAACACGTTCAAAGGCACACCAGGGCCCATTGTAGCGGACAAGGTTACAGATTTAATGTATTGACCTTTAGCTGCTACAGGTTTAGCCTTGATAATAGTATCAACGATTGTACGGTAGTTGTCAAGTAATTTTTCTTCATCGAAGGACGCTTTACCGATGGAGCAAGAGATAATACCTGCTTTATCAGTACGGTATTCGATTTTACCAGCTTTGATTTCGTTTACTGCACGAGCAACGTCTGGAGTTACTGTACCAACTTTAGGGTTTGGCATCAAGCCTTTAGGACCCAAGATTTTACCAAGACGGCCAACTTGACCCATCATGTCTGGTGTAGCAACTACTACGTCGAAGTCGCTCCAACCACCTTGGATTTTAGCTACTAACTCTTCAGAACCTACGAAATCTGCACCAGCTTCTTCAGCTGCTTTAATATTGTCGCCTTTTGCGAATACAAGAACGCGTTTAGTTTTGCCAGTACCATGAGGCAATACTACTGCACCACGAACTTGTTGATCAGCGTATTTAGGGTCGACATTCAAGTTGAAAGCGATTTCAACTGTTTCATCGAAATTTGCAGTTGCAGTTTTCTTAACCAACTCGATTGCTTCTACTGGTTCGTAGAACTTACCAGCTTCAATAAGTTTTACTGCCTCAGCGTATTTCTTACCTACTTTTGCCATTATAATATCCTCCTTATGTGGTCAAACGGGAATTCCCTCCCACCGATTTGCGCCTTATGCGCAAGTCGTACGCTTATTAGTCAACGATTTCAATGCCCATGCTGCGAGCAGTACCTTCTACCATGCGCATACCTTGTTCTACGGTATTAGCATTCAAGTCAGGCATTTTCAATTCAGCAATTTCACGAACTTTATCGCGACCTACTTTTGCTACTTTATCACGGTTAGGTACACCAGAACCTTTTGGAATACCTGCAGCTTTTTTCAATAATACTGCAGCTGGTGGAGTCTTAGTGATGAAGTCGAAGCTACGATCTTCATATACGTTAATAACTACTGGGATAATCAAGCCAGCTTGTTTAGCAGTACGTTCGTTGAATTCTTTTGTGAAAGCAACGATGTTAACACCTGCTTGACCTAGTGCAGGACCAACTGGTGGTGCTGGAGTAGCTTTAGCGGCTTCAATTTGTAGTTTTACTTGTTTAACTAATTTCTTAGCCATGGGTAATTAAACCTCCTATGCTTATACTGTGGTGGTAACGGATATACATCCTCCCACTGGCAACCAAAATCGATTGCTCTTTTTTAGAGTTATATTTATATATTAAAGAGTTTTCTCAATTTGAGAGAACTCTACCTCTACCTCGGTATCTCGGTTGAACATTTCTACATTAAGTTTCAATGTTCCTTTTTCAGGGTTAAGTTCGGTAATAACACCTAGTTTATCTTCAAAGGCCCCGGACGTAATGCGTACCGTTTCACCAACTTCTACATCGATGTTGATGTTTGGTTTCTTATCCAAGCCCTGAGACTTAAGTATATGTTCTACTTCGGAATCAGAAAGTGGAACTGGTTTAGTGGCAGAGCCAACGAAACCTGTTACACCTGGTGTGTTGCGCACAACATACCAAGAGCGGTCGTTAACTTCCATTTCAACCAATACGTACCCAGGAAATATCTTACGTTTTACTACTTTTTTAACCCCATCTTTTTCGTCAATTTCGTCTTCAAGAGGTACCAAAATTCGGCTAATCACATCTTGTAGACCCATAGACTGAACTTTAAGTTCAAGAGTGGTTTTAACTTTATTTTCGTAGCCTGAATAGGTATGAATTACATACCACTTCTTATCTGCTTCCATGAAATGGCCCCCTTATCCAACAAAGTGCAACAACGTATTAAAAAGTTGGGCAAAGACTGCATCAAGTATATAAATAATAAAGGCGATGAAAATCGTCACTAAGAATACTACTATTGTATAATTGATGAGTTCTTTTTTTGTTGGCCAGACTACTTTTTTAAGTTCAGCTTTCACACCGCGGAAGAATTTTCCAAATCCACCACGCTGCTGCACTGCTGAGTTAGACTTTGCCATTGTTTCACATCCTCAAATCAACAGGTAATGAATGATAAGAATTATTTTGTTTCACGGTGTAATGTATGTTTACCGCAGAATTTGCAATATTTCATCATTTCAATACGATCAGGATTGTTCTTTTTGTTCTTGTTCGTTTGATAGTTACGTTGTTTGCAATCTGTGCAAGCTAAAGTAATGGCATTACGCATCCGGATACACCTCGCTTTTTCTTTACTAAAATCTGTCTCTTGTACTCGAAAACGCTCGACTACATACTAAAGAAATATATCATACGTAGCAAGCAATGTCAAGATTTTTGAGCAACTCAAAAAAGCCAGGCACATGTACCTGACAGGGATAGTATAACAAAAAATGGCGTTCCTTGTCTAGAAAGGAACGCCATAATATGGTACTAAATCATCACATATTTTTCATACATTTTATGCTGTTAACTCATACAGTTAAATAGAATTAATAATATGATTTAATACCCATTAAATCATCTATTTGCAGATTAAGAAGTAATCTATTTATAGATTAAGATTTCTTCGGAAATAGAACTTTCACAATTTGCCAGAAGAATGCTACTGCACCAACGATTAAGATGGTATCACCAATTAAACGAGCCCAACGCAAGTTTTGTAACAATGGTTGTTGCATGAATTCTTCGCTACGTGCAAACCACAAACCATGTGTAATACTTGCCCATGCTTGAATAAGACCTATTGGCAACAAGCTAATGAGTACCATTAAGGCAAGACCTATATTGAGAGCCCAGAAGCCGAACTTCATCAATTTATCATTGAATTCTACTTCAGGTCGAATGTAACGCGCAATAAGGAATACAAAGCCTAAGCTTAAGAAACCATATACGCCGAACAATGCGGTATGCGCATGTACTGCTGTTGTATTAAGACCTTGAATGTAGAATAAGGATACAGGCATATTAATCAAGAAACCAAAGACCCCTGCACCTACTAAATTCCAGAAGGACACGGCAATGAAACAATACACAGGCCATTTTAGACGATGCATCCAAGGAGCACTATGAAGACGTGTATAGTTTTCAAAAGCTTCATAACCTAAGAGTACGAGCGGTACAACTTCTAATGCAGAGAAGGATGCGCCTGTTGCCACGATAGTAGATGTAACACCTGTGAAGTATAGATGATGGAATGTACCAGGGATACCACCTATGAGATAAATAGCCCCAGAAGAGATCGCCGCAACTGTACCAGCACGATACGATACAAGACCTAATGTAACAAAGATAAATGCCATCAATGTAGTGGAGAATACTTCGAAGAAGCCTTCAACCCAAAGGTGAATTACCCACCAGCGCCAATATTCCATAATCGCTAAATGGCTATGTTCACCATAGAATAACCCTGGACCATAGAAGATACCTACCATGATGACGGAGAATATGAAGGCTGCAATGAGGTTTTTATCACCTTTCTGTTTGAAGGCTCCAATAATGCTACGTATCATGAGTACAAGCCAGAATAAAATACCAATGTATTCAATCCACTGCCAAATACGACCCAACTCGATATATTCGTAACCTTGGTGTCCGAGAAGGAAATTCCACGCTGCTGGAATTTGATGTGCTACGCCTAAATATGTACCAGCGAAGGAACCTACTACAAGAACTACAAGAGCCCAGAATAAGATGTCCACACCAAGCTTTTGATATTTAGGATCCTTACCACCATTAATGATTGGTGCCAAGAATAGACCTGCACTTAGGAATGCCATAGCAATCCAGAACAAGGATGCTTGAATATGCCATGTACGAGCAATAGAGTAAGGGAAATATTGAGCCAATGGAATACCATAGAACGCTTGACCTTCTACAGTATAGTGAGCAATAATGCCGCCCATCCCTAATTGGAATAAGAACAATGCTAAGATTGTAAATAAATATTTACCTAATGCACGTTGAGATGGAGTTAAAGTAATCTTGCTAATTGGATCTTCTGTTGGTGGAACCAATGCATGTTCATCATCCTTTTTACCAAAGGACCATAGCCATACAACTACCCCAATGCCACATAATAAAATAATAACGCTCACAACAGACCAAGCAACACTTTCAGGTGTTGGATTATGATCCAATAAAGGTTCATGTGGCCAGTTATTGGTATATGTTGCATCTGTCCCCGGACGTTGTGTAGATGCCATCCATGTAGTCCAGAAGAAGAAACGTGCCATATCAATGCGGTCTTGCAACTCAGGTAGTGTGTTATCCTTCATCGCAAAATGATCACGAGTCAAAGTCAAGTCAGGATTATCACCATACAACTCAACAAAATAACGACCAGTTAAATTCATTGCTGTAATTCGTTCTGGAGAAAGTACTACAGTTCCATCTTCGCGGACTGCACTGCCTAAATACTCTTCTTTTACAACTTCTTTTACTGCAGCTTGTTGTGCAGTTCCCAATTGGTTATAAAGAACACCAAAAGCCTCTTGAGACTTAATATCCAACATTACGGATACTTCTTTATGCAACCAATCTGCTGTCCAGTCGGGTGCTTGATAAGCGCCATGACCTAAAACTGTACCTACAGATTGACCACCTGTAGATTGCCATGCCGATTGACCATGTAAAATATCTTCCTTAGTGAACAAGACCTGTCCATCTTGAGATACATACGCAGTCGGCACTGGCGGTGCTTGATGATACACATCAGTACCTAGATAACCAAGAATAGAAAAGCCAATAATAAGAACGGCTACTACGGCTATCCAATACTTTTTGTATTCACCCATCACATTACCTCCTTTTCTATAAAAACACAAAAGGAGAGCCTTTGCTCTCCTTATAATTATAATAACACTACCAAAAGAACATTTCTGTATCTTTGGTTACAAATACAATAAATAATATATAAACTAATATAAATAAAAATAGGACCCTTCTAGGGGTCCTATTTTCATAAAAAGGTATAAATTAACCTTCGATTTCAGTTACAACGCCAGCGCCTACTGTATGGCCACCTTCGCGGATCGCGAAGCGAAGACCTTCTTCGATAGCGATTGGAGTGATCAATTCGATATCCATTGTTACGTTATCGCCAGGCATACACATTTCTACACCGTCTGGAAGGTTTACAACACCTGTTACGTCTGTTGTACGGAAGTAGAATTGTGGACGGTAGTTGGAGAAGAATGGAGTATGACGGCCACCTTCTTCCTTAGTCAATACGTAAACTTCTGCTTTGAATTTTGTGTGTGGTTTGATGGAACCTGGTTTAGCCAATACTTGACCACGTTCGATATCTTTACGGTCAACACCACGAAGCAACGCACCTACGTTGTCACCTGCTACTGCAGAGTCCAAAGTTTTGCGGAACATTTCAAGACCAGTTACTACGTATTGTTCAGCTTTTTCTTTCAAGCCTACAACTTCTACTGTGTCGCCTACGTTTACTTGACCACGTTCAACACGGCCAGTTGCTACTGTACCACGACCAGTGATTGTGAATACGTCTTCCACAGGCATCAAGAAAGGTTTGTCAGTGTCACGAACTGGAGTTGGGATGTAGGAGTCTACAGCTTCCATCAATTCGTCGATTTTAGCTACATATTGAGCATCGCCTTCCAAAGCTTTCAACGCAGAACCTACAACGATAGGTACTTCGTCGCCAGGGAATTCGTAGGAAGAAAGAAGTTCACGAACTTCCATTTCTACCAATTCAATCAATTCTTCGTCGTCAACCATGTCAGCTTTGTTCAAGAATACTACGATTGCAGGAACACCAACTTGGCGAGCCAACAAGATGTGTTCGCGAGTTTGAGGCATAGGGCCGTCAGCTGCGGAACATACCAAGATAGCGCCGTCCATTTGAGCTGCACCAGTGATCATGTTTTTAACATAGTCAGCATGGCCTGGGCAGTCAACGTGTGCATAGTGACGGTTAGCAGTTTCATACTCAACGTGTGCAGTGTTGATTGTGATACCACGTTCACGTTCTTCTGGAGCTTTATCGATCATGCTGTAATCTTGGAAGTCAGCTTGGCCTTTTTCAGCCAATACTTTAGTGATTGCAGCTGTCAAAGTAGTTTTACCATGGTCAACGTGACCGATTGTACCGATGTTAACATGCGGTTTCGTACGTTCAAATTTTTCTTTTGCCATTAGGATTGTATCCTCCTTCACAAAAACAAATTACATTCTAGTATTAATATAATATATTAACCCTAATTTATCAATGGAATATAAGATTCCCTTATACATTATTATACCATATATAGAAAAACTTCTAAAAATACAAATATTCTTCTAAAATAAAAAAACTGACAAATGTAATCCTTACACTCATCAGCTTCAATTTGTATTTTATGGAGAAATAAAAAAATCCTCACCAATGTGAGGTTTAATGGTGGCGGCACACGGATTTGAACCGCGGACACACCGGGTATGAACCGATTGCTCTAGCCAACTGAGCTATGCCGCCATGTATGGAGCTAGTGACCGGGATTGAACCGGTGACCTTATCCTTACCAAGGATACGCTCTGCCGACTGAGCTACACCAGCACAATGAACGATCATTTCACTGTGAATTTTTGTGGTTGCGGGGACAGGACTTGAACCTGCGACCTTCGGGTTATGAGCCCGACGAGCTACCAACTGCTCCACCCCGCTATAAATGGTGGAGGGAGAAGGATTCGAACCTTCGAAGTCGAAGACGGCAGATTTACAGTCTGCTCCCTTTGGCCGCTCGGGAATCCCTCCAAAAATAAAATGGAGCTGGCGATAGGAATTGAACCCACAACCTGCTGATTACAAGTCAGCTGCTCTACCAATTGAGCTACGCCAGCATCATTACGACAAGATGTATTTTATCATCCGTCCCACTAAGTGTCAAGAACTTTTTAAAAACTTTTTTGAAGTTTTTTCGTTCACTGCGGTATCCCTTAGTGCTTAATCATAATAACATGAAACGATACCCTATGCAAGTATTTTTTCTAAACTTTTTAAACTTCATTTTTTCCTCATCGGCAATCATAGATAAAGATAGATAATTGCAAATATAGCCACTATTATCCGATAGTACCCAAAGAGATACCTAAAATGAGGGCAATTATATATTGTTCCATGATATCCACCTACCTTTTATATGCGGTCATACTCATGGCAATATATAATGCCCTCAGCAATCAATATAACTCTATTAATCAATAACCATAACACGATCAGGTTTAGTGATTGTCACTACCGCATGTTTTGGATCATTATTGTGTTCTAAGTATAATTGATCACCTTCGAGATGACCACGCCAACCTACAACAATCGGATATGTTTTACTAATAGTCTTTAATAGTTCAAGAGGATTTAAATTTAATATCGGTGCAAACAATACATTAATACCATCGATAAGAACAACTTCTGTATCACTGCGACTTAATGCACGACGAATTACTTCTTCTGCAAGTTGTGGTCTTTCATCACGAGGTACTAATAAAAACTCTTCTTCAATAAGTTGTTTTGCCTCTAAGTACTTCCAACCTTTTTGTTCAGATAATTCACGAATTAACAAACTTTTACCAGAACCAGGACCACCAACGATAAACAATATACGTTCATCATCACCTTGAATTTGTTCCCAACGTTCTCTTACATCTTGAACTGTAACCATATCCCTTGCCTCCTCGCTGTAACCGTTCCTACTTAACTGGACGGTCAGATAACATAACGGATTTGATATATTGGTTTTTATCATCTAGGGCAAACTGCAAATATGAGTCGCTTGCCGCTGGATTTTTATATTCATATACAGTAGATGTGCCCGCATTTGTTGTAGATTCAACAATACGAGTAGGCATACCATATACAAAGAGCAATAAGTATTTAGTATCCCCCATCGCAATACCGCGACGAGTAGGCGTGTAAATATTTAATAGAACACGATTGATGAGATTTTTTTTATCAACACTCACGCCATATTCGTTATATCCAATAAATGTGGACCCAAACAACATACCTTGATGTTTCCAATCATTATTGGGATCATTAACAAAATAATCATTTAATTTATAGCCACGCAACACAAAATCATCAGCAGTCAATTTACCTGCTTGAAAATCATATACTGGAGCTTTAGGCAATCCAAATCTTGGCCATACTTGACCACTAATCATATCAACAGCCTCTACATTGCTTTGTTTGATGGTGAAAGCAATATATTCTTTCTGTTGTCCTAGCATAGATTGTTGTTGGCTATTATTATTTGTATTCTCTATCGAGCTATTAAATTCCTTTTTTCGAGACCATGAATTTTCGGAATGACCTTCATATAGGAAGATATAACTTTCATTTTTCAAATCACGCCACATCGCAATAGGGCTACCATAGGCAAATACCAATTCCATGCGCGTGCTACCAACACCAATATCGCGTACAGTGTGGACGCCTTTTTTCGTACTATGAATATTAGTAATAGTATTCGGTTCAAAGAAATAAGTAGCACCTTGACCGCGCAATTGATTATTTACTAAACGCTCTTGAGCAGGTCCCGTGTAAACGGTCACCTCCAAGTCTTTCATATAGTACGTCGTAAAGTTATCACGAACCACTGTTTTTTCTACATCTTTAGGCGCTACAAACTGATCTCCTAAGCGATATCCATCAATAGCATAATCATCTTCAGACCCTAAAGCTGGCAAATTATTAGCCGTATAAGACTTACCAATATCAGCCAAGTTATTTTGCGTTACGCTAGGCAACGGACCTTCATTTTCGCTAGCCGCCTGCCAAAACTGTATGGAATCACCAAACTCAGTAACCGCCATTTGTTCAGCTAGCCATCCTGTTTTAGTGCTTTCCTTTTTTGTCTTTGTATCGATTTTAACAGTTTTAATCGGTGCATTATCTATATACGCAACAGACTCAGCCGCATCAGTTCCTGCTGCTTCTACAGTTGTCTTATCATCCGTATGTGCAACATTATTTGCACTCTCTGTAGATTCCACTGCAGTTTGTTTCACAGTAGAAATAGCCGGCTCTGCTGCATACCCTACCGATGTAGCAGATAAGCCTACTAGAAGTGCCGCTACAATACGGCTCTTAATAGAATGATTCATCGATTACTCTCCAATTGTGCACGCAACCATGTCAACCATGGCTCTAGTCCATTATGGGCCGTGCAACTTACTTCAAAAATCTCTCCTGTTGGATTCAAATTACGTATATCTTGTATGGCCTTATCTTTTTTGAAAGGTACATACGGCAATAAATCTATCTTATTAATGAGGATAGCCTTTGACTCTTTAAAGATTAATGGGTATTTAAGAGGCTTATCCTCACCTTCAGTAACAGATAATACAGTTACCTTCATGCTTTCACCAATCTCAAATTCTGCAGGGCATACAAGGTTGCCTACATTCTCGATAATGATCATATCGAGTTCATCAAGATTTAAATCACCTAGTGCATCTTGAATCATTTGTGCATCAAGATGGCAACCTCCCACTGTATTGATTTGAATAACAGGAACGCCTAATTCATGAATCCGTTCCGCATCCTTAGCAGTAAATAAATCACCTTCAATAACAGCAAGGCGGTAATCTTTTTTCAAATCATGTAAAGTTGCCTCCAATAGAGATGTTTTACCAGCCCCTGGAGAACCTAATAGATTAAATACAAAAATATTTTTTTCCTTAAACAACTGTTGTAAGGACTCTGCAATGGCATCATTTTTTGCCAATACATTAGTTTTAACTTGAACTTGCATGCCTAACCTTTCTATCAATCGATATCCATGGAGGTCACTTGTAGTTCGCGGCCACCAATGGTTTGTACGAAATGACTGTCACAATAGGGACAGATAAACTTATAATTTTCTACAGGAAATGTTTTATCACAATCCAAGCACTTTCCTTCAATAGGAATCGTATTAATTTCTATACGCGAACCTTCTGCTGCAGTCCCCTTTGTAACGGCTTCCCAGCAAAATAGGAGAGAATCTGGCTCTACTCCACTCATAAGGCCCAAATCGAGTTGAACGGAATGAATCACAGATGCATCGTGTTGGCGCAATGTATCGAGGGCTACATCAAGTATACCTTCTGCTATAGACATCTCATGCATGGTATGCCTCATATACAGCTTCAAGCATCATAGTAGTCGTTACAGAGCCTACACCACCAGGCACTGGAGTAATTGCAGACGCAATATCTTTTACCGCTTCATAATCAACATCGCCTACCGTCTTACCTTCTAGTTCATTAATGCCTACATCGATAACAACAGCACCTGGCTTAATCATATCTGCTGTAATCATATGAGCACGACCCGCTGCAGCAATAACGATATCGCCACGTTTTACTTGTTCTGCCAAATCAGGGGTTCTGGAATGGCACATTGTAACCGTACCATGTGCACCAAGTGTCATAAGAGCTACCGGCTTACCAATCACTTGGCTACGACCGATTACTACCACATGTTTACCCTCTACAGGAATATCATAGTGGTTTAAAATCGCCATGCACGCCTTGGCAGTACAAGGGGCAAAGCCACCTTTACCGGCAGTTACAAGACCAATATTATACGTAGTTAGACCATCGATATCTTTTTTAGGATCTAGCATATCGATAAGAGCCTCTGTATCAATGTGTTTAGGCATCGGCATTAACGGTAAAATCCCATGAACAGCCGCATCATTATTTAATTCTTGCAATGCTGTAACTACTTCATCCTGTGTAGCCGTTTCAGGTAATTGTTTTAACACAAAGCCATAGCCAAAGTTCTTGGCTGTCTTTTCCATAAATGTAGCGTACATATGAGCACCGTGGTCTTCACCAACGAGTAATACTGCCATAGTAATTACAGAGTCGCCAACTGCTGCAACTTTTTCTTGTAAAATCGCCTTGTGAGCGTCTGCTACTGCTTTACCGCGTAATTCGATCATAAGTATCTCCATTCATTCAAACTATCTATAAAATAAGGTGCCTCCGGAGAGGCACCTAAGTCTCTTATTCTATTATATAACGAACTGTCTATAATTTCTAATTATGACCGAATTCGTTTTATCTACGGAAATGAACAGTAATTGCTGTACCAGCCTGAACAGTTGTACCGCTACTTTCATCTTGAGATGTAGCCGTACCAGTTCCATCCGGTTTAAAGGCAAGTCCCGCCTTATGTAACCAATCACGCACTTCACCATAGGTAAAACCAGTAAAGTTAGGCAATGTAACAGAACCATCACTTCCCGGTTTTGGTTCAGGTAATGTATTAGCAGCTTTAACAGCTACTGGTGTACTTTCTTTAACATACGGACTCATTTGGTAATACCGTACAAGTTGAGATACGATGTCCTTAAATACAGGGGCTACAATTTGACTACCATAATAAGAACCCTTTTGTGGGTCATCAATAACGACAAGAACTACAAATTTTGGATCCTCTACAGGGCCAAAGCCAATAAAGGACGCAATGTATTGTCCGTCGAGATAACCGCCATGTTTGGTATCTAGTTTTTGCGCCGTACCAGTTTTACCGCCGAAGTGATAACCTTCTACCATCGCTTTTGTACCGCCACCTTCGGATACTTCTTTTTCTAGAATATCTACAATGGTTTTAGCGGTTTCCGCCGGAACTGGTTGTCCCACAACAGATGTTTCAGTCGTACTTGTAACATCGCCTTGAGAGTTACTATAAGACTTGATGATATGTGGTTTCATCATAGCCCCACCATTAGAAAGTGCACCAAAGGCGCGAACCATTTGTAATGGTGTAACCGCAATACCTTGACCGATGGACATAGTCGCAACGTCTAGCTTACTCATATCCTCTGGATTATACAAAATACCTGCTCCTTCACCAGGCAATTCAATACCTGTTTCAGAGCCAAAGCCATAATCACGTATATATTTCGAGAGAATATCTGCACCTGTTAATGTACCAATTTCAGCCATACCAGTATTAATAGAGTACTTCAAAATATCTAGCAAACGAACAGGACCATATCCCTCACCATTCCAGTTTCTAATGATATGTCCATTGGCAGCGAAGGCCCCTTTATCGTTATACACAGTGTCTAACTTCCATTTGCCTGCTGCAAGAGCTGCAGATGCAATGATAGGTTTGAATGTAGAGCCTGGTTCATATAAATTGGTAACCGCAATATTTTTGAAAGCCTCTTCACCACTTTGGTTGTAGTTATTAGGATCATAACTTGGACGATTGGCCATCGCTAATATTTCACCGTTCTTTGGATCCATAACGATAACGCTGGCATGCTTAGCTCCTGTATCAACCATCGCCTTATCAAGAGCGCGTTCTGCAATAAATTGAATTGTTGCATCGATGGTTAAGGTTACGCTTTTACCCTTATCTGGTAAAAATTTAGATAATACGGAACCAAAGATGGCATTCCCTTTATTATCAGTAGCTACAATTTCTTGTTGTACGCCCCCCTTTAATTCGTCATCAAGAACCATTTCTAGACCATCAAGACCTTTATCATCAGTGCCGACAAAGCCTAATACTTGTGCCGCTAAGACACCATTTGGATAATAGCGCTTAGATTCTTCAACGAAATTGAGGCCTGCAATATTATTATCCTTAATAACTTGTTGTACCGCTTTTGATTTGTCTGCATCCATCATACGATTCAACCAGACAAAGGCGGTATCCTCTTGCAAAGCTTTCACAATATTCTCTTTTGACATCGTTACATACGGTGAGATGAGATCCGCAATCTCTTGAGGAGACTGTTTAATCATCTTCGGATCCGCATATAAAGATTTTGTAACTACACTCATCGCCAAAGGCTTGCCATTACGGTCATAGATTGTACCGCGCGGCGATTGTAATTTTCTATCTACTTGAACTTGTAATAAGTTTTTCTTCTCTAGGTCAAAGGTATCAAAGACCTGTAACTGTGCTAAACGTCCGATAAGGACGAAGGCAACGGTCATGAGTATGGCAAGGCACCACGTAGTGCGACTCCAATCACTCATGCGTAATAACGCTTTATTTAATAACTTCATCATTTCTCCACTGGACGGCGTAACTTATGGTCTAATGCATCATATAATGCATCTGGTTCATTGGGAATCACCCCATTTTGTACCTGACCTAATAAATACTGCAATCCTTCCCCCACTTTTTTCCCTGCAAGCTTAATAACTCGTTCGTCATAATTTAAATCCTTTGTATGGATAGGCATCTCTAGGCTAAGATCTGCCATACATTCACCAAAGGCTAAGGTACCATCAGTCGATGCATAAGGCTTCCCACAGCCTAACACATCGGCAGCACAAACCTTAGATAATTGTTCCCATGCAATTCGCATAATTTGACTATCTCGAAACTCACCGCTGCGAGCCTCTTTACGGATCCACTTCTTCTCATTAGCTTCCCCATTTTGTACAAAATAGTGAAAGCGCATATGATTTTTTACAATCCAAGCTACACGGCGCACAAAAGCCTTAGGGTAACCTAAACGAGTAAGCAAGGTTTCTGTCATTTCAGCACCTAATGTATCATGGCCACGATCCGTCAAACGTCCGTTAATAACAGCTCGTACCGCCGGCATCCCCTTTGCTACATCGTGTAACAGTGCACCCCAACGCAATATTAAATCTGGTTCTGTATGAGATACAACGGCTAATGTATGATACCAACCATCAAATTCGTGAAAGTCTTTTTCTTGTGGTAAATTCACAAGATGGTATAGCTCTGGTAAAATAGGCACTTCACGAGCGATGCCATTTTCTACAACGCGACAAGAGCACTCGGCCAAGCGAGATTGTACTAATACATCAAGGCCCTTAGCCACAGCGGGCTCTAACATGAGTCGGTCCAGTTCACTACGGACTCTCTCAAGAGATAACCCAGGCACACGATAAAATGCCTTTGGCATAGCTTCTAATAAGTCTTCGGTAGGTAAGAAATCTAGCTTTGCCACAAAGCGGCATGCTCTAAATAATCGCAATGCGTCTTCTTCAAAGCGTTGCTGTGCATTGCCAATGGTTCGCAATGTCTTATGCTTGATATCTCGACGTCCACCTACTAGGTCTATGACCTCACCAAAACGATTCATCGCCATGCCATTGACCGTAAAGTCGCGACGCAACACGTCTTCCTCCAAGGTATCGGCATAAGCGACTTCTTCTGGTCGATGACTATCCGCTCCATATCGTTCAGTGCGATACGTTGCAATTTCATATTGCTTTCCTTCTAGTGTAGCTACTACTACACCAAAGGATTTTCCTACTAAGTCTGTCGTTTGAATACCTTGACTTCGTAGGACTTCAATTACCGTATCAGGACGTGCAGACGTCACAATATCAAAGTCATGAGGCTTTTGATGCATCAAAATATCGCGCACTGCTCCGCCAATGATATAGGCTTCATAACCGTCTTCTTCTAATACAGTCAATATTCGATTGGCTTGTTCCATCTACACACTCCTTTCTGAACTAGTCTAACCTTTATTTTACTACAAATGAAAGCATGAAAAAAGTGCAATCCTATAAGGATTGCACTCGTTCTGCAATAGCTGTACCCGTCGGTGTTACCGCAAGGCCGCCATCACTTGTTTCACGCAATGCTGCTGGCATAGCGCGCCCGATATTATTCATTGCTTCAATAACTTCATCTGGTGGAATTTGACTTTCAATATTCATCAAAGCCAATTCAGATGCAGTAATGGCATGAACTGCATAGAAACCATTACGTTTGACGCACGGTACCTCTACAAGCCCTGCTACTGGATCACAGGCAAGGCCCAATAAGTTTTTCATACACAATGCGATAGCATGTCCTACTTGACGAGGCGTACCACCCATCATTTCTACAATGGCACCGGCAGCCATACAAGCGGCCGTACCAATTTCTGCTTGGCATCCGCCAACGGCACCGGCCACACAAGCGCGATTCGCTACGACATTGCCAATGCCAGAGGCAGCCAAGAAGCCCTTTACCATAGTTGCTCTATCTAGCTTGTAATGGTCCGCTACTGCTTTCACCGCGCCAGGCATAACACCACAAGATCCAGCCGTAGGGCACGCAACAATGCGGAACATCTTTGCATTTGCTTCATTAACAGCAATAGCATAGGTCATCGCCTTGTACGCAATATCACTCATAAATCTTGGTGCTTGGCCATTAAGCTGTGCCGCCTGACCACCGGACATACCAGATGCCGTTTTATCAGTATATGCAATACCATCTTGGATAGACATTTCAAAAATATCTAACCGATGCTCAATTTCTCGAATAACCGCTTCTTCACTACGGTCATAATTCTCTAATTCATAACGCAGTACTACATCGCCGAAGGAAATATGATTCTCCTCAGCTAAGCGAATAATATCTGCAATTGTATCATATGCATAACTCATCATTCGCCCTCCTATAACGCTTCAAAGGTCATCACATCTTGAATGCCTGGACACTCGCGCATAAACTGAACGGTAATAGGATTTACTACTGTATCTGTAGTAATGACCATCACTGCATCCTTGTGCTTACCCTTCCGAAACACGCGCATGGTAGCGATATTAATATCGGACTCACTCAATGCTTGGCTCACCAAAGAGATGGCGCCAGGTCTATCTTCATGGAATACAACAAGAGTAAACTCATCGCCAGTAATAGACATATCATTGCCATCTACTTCGGTAATCATAATTTGACCGCCACCAAGAGATCGACCAATCACAGTCATATGACGATTATGTTCATCGTACATATCAAAACGAACTACATTAGGATGACCTACATCAAGAGGAGACTCGATAAAGTTATACTCCATGCCCTCTTTTTCAGCTAATTTATGAGCAATACGAATATTCGTATCATCCTCTTTAAAACCTAATAAGCCCCCAATCAAGGCACGGTCTGTACCATGGCCTTTATAGGTCTTAGCAAAAGAGCCATATAAGGTTAAATCTACCTTTTTAGGTGTGGAACGGAAAATGCACCGCGCCATCTTACCTAGCCGCGCAGCACCAGCTGTATGCGAACTAGACGGGCCAATCATAACAGGCCCTATAATATCAAAAATACTATTCATACACGCCTCTATATACACATAAACAATGTGAAAATCTTACTTTACCTATAGTATAACAATCAATATTTAAACATGTCTATATGCACATTAGAGGCATATTTGTTTGCCTACAGAGGACTACCACTCTTGTAAAAGCTGTTCTAAAAGTTTGTATATTGATGGGACGCCTTCTTATCTACAGTTATAAAAAGGAAGGACTATACTTATGCAGCGACATCAGGTCACGAGGAGCAAAGAAGTATAGTCCTTCCTTTTTAACTAGGTTGTAGATACAAAACTGGGCCCCATCAATATACAGCCACTAACGGATAGCTTTCACATAAATAGTAAAAAATGCACCTTAGGCGAACCTAAGGTGCGTTATTTATAACAACAGTCCTAAATCATAAAAGAGAGGGGAAGTAGGACTGTAGTTAATAAGTTAATGGATCCTATTAGCCCAAGATAGCTTTCATGTCAGCTTCTGGAGTTGTAATTGGATGTAATTGGAATTTTTCTACCAAAATGTTCAATACATTGCTGGAGAAGAATTTAGGCAAGGAAGGTCCGATGTAGATGTTGCGGATACCCAATGCCAACAATGTTAACAAGATACATACTGCTTTTTGTTCGTACCAGGACAATACCAATGTTAATGGCAAGTCGTTTACGTCACATTCAAATGCACCAGCCAAAGCTACTGCTACTTGAATAGCGGAGTAAGCATCATTACATTGACCCATATCAAGGATACGAGGGATACCACCGATTTCACCGATGTTAAGGTCGTTGAAGCGGAATTTACCACAAGCCAATGTCAATACTACAGTATCATCTGGAGTTTGTTTTACGAATTCTGTGTAGTAGTTACGGCCTACTTTAGCACCGTCACAACCACCAACTAAGAAGAAGTGTTTGATTGCGCCAGCTTTTACAGCGTCGATTACTTTATCAGCAATGCCCAATACTGTGCCATGACCGAAACCTGTAGTTACTTCGTGACCACCGTTGATACCAGTGAATTCTTGAGCTTCTTTGTAGCCGCCCAATTCGATTGCACGTTCAATAACAGCGGAGAAGTCTTTAGTGCCATCAGCTTTTTCTTCTACGTGTGCACAGCCGTCGAAACCTACCATATCTGTAGTGAAGATATTAGCTCTGTAGTTTTCTTTTGGTGGCATAATGCAGTTTGTAGTGAACAAGAATGCGCCAGGAACGTCAACGAATTCTTTTTGTTGGTTTTGCCATGCAGTACCGAAGTTACCTTTCAATTGAGGATGTTTTTTCAATTCAGGGTAAGCGTGGCAAGGTAACATTTCACCATGAGTATAGATGTTTACACCTTTACCATCAGTTTGTTCCAACAATTGATTCAAGTCGTGAAGGTCATGACCAGTTACAACGATGAAAGGACCTGGTTCTACAGTCAAAGGTACTGTAGTTGGTACTGGAGTACCATATGTTTCAGTGTTAGCTTTATCAAGAATAGCCATGCATTTCAAGTTGATTTGGCCGAATTCCATCAATAAGTTCAACCATTCTTCAGCACTGTGATCTTTAGCGAATTCTACCAAGCCTTTGATGAACCAAGCATCAACTTCAGGATCATGGAAACCAAGGCGTGCAGCATGCCATGCATAAGCAGCCATACCACGCATACCTAACAATAATGTGGAACGAAGGGATACGATATCTTCTTCACCTTTCCACAATTGTTCCCAATCGAAGTTTTGAGCTGCGCTATCGATTTTTGCATGATAAGCGTTTACTTCGTCGATGAATTCTTGAACGCGGTCTTCAGAGAAGTTTACGTTTGTTACACACATGAACAAACCACGCATTAAATAGTCAACGCCTTCTTTAGTTTGGCCTTTTACGTCTAAAGCGCGTGCTAAACCAACTAAAGCAGCAGTTAATTCGTCTTGTAAATTAGCAACTGGTGCAGTTTTACCACATACACCTTGTACAGTACAGCCGCCAGGTGCTGCAGATTGTTCGCATTGATAACAGAACATGCTCATTTAAAAATCCTCCTTTGCGAGACTTCCTCGCATTCAAGCTAGATAATATAAAACCTATACATTACACTGATGAATTATCAGGTGTCTGATTGATTACATTTGAAAGTATAACGTAAAGGTGATACAATTTCTGTAGCTTGAGCAACAAATAAAAAACTTTTTCAAAATTTTTACCTAGCTCCCCTTGTGGAACAGGTAGGTCATTTGACCTTATACTATTATTATACAATAATCAATTTAATTTACTATAGACTTCGTCACATCGGAGGCGACCATGAAGCAAATACTTTCAAATGACATTATCAACCAATATCTACCTACCCTAATTAAATGCCCTTTATTTAATAAGTTGGGCGAACCTGAACTACGCAGTTATTTACATAATGCGAAAGTTATTGTGCATAGCTATAAGAAAAATGATTTTATTGCCCTCTCTGGGGATCCGATGGAAGGCATTGGGGTCATTCTCGAAGGCAGTGCGTTACTGACACGTGAAAATGTTATGGGCCAACGCGTTATTATGGCTAACCTTGAACAATCTGATATTTTTGGTGAAGCATTACTATTTAGTAAACAACCATTATGGCCTGCTACGATTAAAGCTACAAAGGTTAGTAAAATTATGTTCATTCCTCTTGAAACATTTATTGATACATTGCCTGATTGCCAACAATGCCAAACCAAAATCTTGTCCAACCTATTGGAGGATTTGTCTGAAAAAGCTATTCTCCTCACAAGAAAGGTTCATTATCTTACCTTGAAAGGTATGCGCGAGAAGATTTTCGCGTACTTAACAGACATTTATAAACGTCAGCAGTCTACAACAATCCATTTACCACATAACCGCGAGCAAATGGCAGAGGTACTCAATGTATCTCGCACAGCACTTAGCCGCGAACTCGGTCGCCTAAGAGATGAAGGCATTATCGATATTACAGGCCGTACAGTAACACTAAAAGACGTGGAAGGAATCGAAGAATTCGGTTTTAATAGCTTCTAGCATATCTTTTAACCTATAATAAAACTAATAATATACAATAAACGTAAAAAGGTCTCCCTATATAATCTAGGGAGACCTTTTAGTATACAGTTATTATTTCTTTAGTATTAATTCTTTAGTATTAATTCTTTAATATTAGTTCTTAGCAATTAATTTTACACATTAGAACCAATGAGATAAATCGAATTCTTCACCAATCGTAGCTTTCACATGAGCACGACCTAAATATAGGCCAAGTAATGTTAAACTGATTTTAGACATCGGCGTATGATCAAATACATCCGCTAAATCTAGTAGAACTGGAGAAATATCATCCATAATATCACGTGCTTCTTGACCTCTGAAAGCAGTCGGTTTACTCTTCATAAGCGCAATGAGATCACGTTGAACCATAGAATCAGAAATACGAGTTTGTCTAAAGAAACGAGGTGCTAAAGACTCATCAACTAACGCCAATTTATAAAGATTGGAATTCAAGCTACGCACCACATAACGTGGATCAACGCCATGACCATCGGTAGCACGGAAGAGTTCCTCCTTCGAGAAGCCACGATAGTTGAACACAAATGGATAGGAATTGGATAACACTTGAGCTAATGTAATTGGTTCGCGTTCCTCTTGCGTACAGCGTAAGTAGTCTAGCTGACGATAGAAAGAGTTATTTTGAGGCAAATCAGAAATGAATGGCTCAATATATTTTTCTACATAATGTTGGAAGTGAATCAATCCATAGTTATTAGAGTTTCTAGAGTATTGTAACAATAATGTCAATGCCATAACTTGGAAATGACCTAGCGTTAAATGTGGCAATACGCGTAACGCATCAAAGGCTACAAGGTACGGTGTACTAGACTTAGGTGATTGTACTACATCTAGGAATGCACCTAACGCAGCGGATTTCATCCACTCTGTATTCGTAGCAGCATACGCCTTTTGCATACTCATCAATGCTTCTTGAATAACAATATTGTCTAAAAGTGCGTTGACTTCAGCTAACTTTGTAATATTAAGAGCTGCTAACGCATCTCTTGTAATAGATTCCACATAATGTTGTGTATCACCATGTAATACGCCGAAGGCATGAACAAATGGCGCCATTGCCAATTCAATACATTTATCTTCATGTGCCGCTTTAGCCCATTGCCCTGTTGGTACCTCTTCTTCAACCATACTAGCGGCTGCCAATTGAGCCTCTATTTCGGAAGCATCAAACAAGCGTGTTTCATCCAATACAGATGGGCCTTCTGCTGTTTTAATCTCATCGACACCACCGATCATTTGTGTAGCCTCAATATGTTCTGCTTCATCAGCTTCAAGAGCCTCTACAGATTCGCCCATAGCAATCGTATCCTCTACAGAATTAGCGCGATTGCGAAGTTCATCTGTAACAGCATCAAGAACAATCGTCTTATCCATCAATGGAGTGGAATGATGCTCACTATTAGAGCGTTTACCATCAGAAACTGCAGGCATTATAATAGTTTCATCATTACTATGTTCTGTTGGAGCAGATTCTGTCTTCTCTAGAGAAGCAGAATTCACTTGAATAGATTCATGTGAAACAGATTCATGCGGAATAGAATCAGCAGAAACAGATGTATCTTGAACAGGTTCTTGTCCTTTTAAGTCAGCTTGACTTGATTTAGTCTCAGTCTCTCCTGCATGATGACCTAAGGCCAAGGAATATCCTATTTCGGAGTTTTCCACATGTAATTGATTGCCATCTCGTCGGTTATAAGATGTATCTTCATCAGTTACCATAGATTCAGAAGCATTATACTCTTCATTATCCTCTAACACAGAGGCCGTATACACATTGGTTCCACCTTCATGTGTAACAGTTACATCCCCTACCCTAGATTCATTAACGGACTTTTCTCTATGATGTTCACCATCAAACTTAGTAACAGATCTATCATGGTGCTCATCTTTAGCTTGGCTTTCACTATCATTACGATTAAAAACGGCGTAACAAATGGCAAAAAATCCAAGCGCCACAACAGCTAATACAAAATATGGTATTACGTTTGACATACTATCCCCCTACATCAACGCTTCATTATATGCAGCACGTTCACCACCAATGCTCTTAGGTCGAACACGACAAGCGGTTACATGAGCCTCACCAATTTCTTTAATACTGAGGCGCACTGGTACAGTAACATGTTTCATATGCATACCTATAAAAGTGTCCCCGATGTCGATACCTGCATCAGCTTTAATAAATTCAACCATCACTGGATCGTCAAAACGTTCATAGGCAGTAACAGCCATGGCTCCACCTGCATGACGTTGAGGTACTACATTAACCTCTTCCTCCCATGTTACTGCACTTCGTTCCATAACAAGAGCTCGATTAATATGTTCACAGCATTGAACGGCCAAATTAAGACCTTTAGCTTTAACAGCTTTATATATTTCATCAAATAGGATCTGAGCCACATCAATGTGGGAATCAGTGCCAATTTTCTTACCCATAACTTCGCTAGTGGAACAACCCACCACGAATAATTGACCTTCTCGAACCTTTGCCAAATCTAGCAATTCAGCCATCGCTGTACGCACTGACTGACGAATAGTTTCTACAGAAGTCATGATATCGCCTCACTCACTTTGAATGTATAAATCTATATGTATATTATCACAAAATGGACAGAATCGGTAGACTTTACTCTACTAAGCAAAAGTGAATCTAACATAATAATATATAAACTATAAAAGTAATTTCATATATTACTATCATACTAATAAACAATGTAATAATCATTAAATATATACATGTACAGTGATAATTATTGATCTCTATAGATAAAAAAGAGGCTTGCATTAGCAAGCCTCTTTCAATCACTCAACGGTGATATTAGATTTTTCTATAAGGTTTTTGGCCTTGTTCGTAGAAGTTGTTACCTTCAGTATCGCCAACTACGATGCAAGGGAAATCTTCAACTGTCAATTCAGCCAAAGCTTCTGGACCAAGTTCACCATAAGCAAGTACTTCGTATTTTTTGATGGATTTTGCAATCAATGCTGCAGCGCCACCAACTGCTGCGAAGTATGTGCAACCATTTTTCTTCATGGATTCAACTACTGCTGGTTTACGGGAACCTTTACCGATCATGCCTTTAATACCTTGATCAAGCATTGTTGGTGTGTAAGCATCCATACGACCAGAAGTTGTAGGACCAGCGGAACCAATTGGGTCACCAGGTTTTGCAGGTGTTGGGCCAAGGTAGTAAACGAATTTGTTAGTCCAATCGATTGGTAATTTTTCGCCACGTGCTAAAGCTTCAGTCATAACTTTATGAGCAGCGTCACGAGCGGAGTAAATTTTGCCAGTGATAAGAACGCTATCACCAACTTTTAATTTACGGGAAAACTCTTCATTATATTCTTCAGTATTAATGCGAATTGTTTCAGCCATTGTAATTACCTCCTACCGATTAAAGTACTACGTGTTTATGACGAGCAGCATGACACATAATAGTAACAGCAACAGGAAGGCCGGCGATATGAGTTGCACCCCATTCGATGTTTACACCGATACAAGTTGTTGTGCCGCCCAATTGTGGACCGATACCAGTTTTGTTAACCATTTCCAAAATTTCTTCTTCCAATTTTGCATACTCAGGATCTTTGTGAGGAGTGCTAATATCGCGAAGCAAAGCTTTTTTGGACATAACAGCTGCTTGGTCCATAGTACCACCAATACCAACGCCAAGTACGATTGGAGGGCATGGGTTAGGGCCAGCATGTTTTACGATTTCAAGAACTGCATTTTTAACGCCTTCAACGCCATCTGCAGGTACCAACATAGCTACGTCAGATTTATTTTCAGAACCGAAGCCTTTAAGTTCTACGTTGATTTCTACTTTATCGCCAGGAACGATATCGATGTAGATGATTGCAGGTGTGTTGTTTTGAGTGTTTTTACGGTTGAACAATGGTTCTGCTACAACGGATTTACGAAGGTAACCTTCTACATAACCTTGAGCAACACCTTCATTGATAGCTTCTTTAAGATCGCCACCAACGAAATGAACATCTTGACCTACTTCTACGAATACCAATGTCATACCAGTATCTTGGCAGTATGGACGATCTTCAGCATCAGCAATTTCTGCATTTTTGATGATTTGATCGAGAACGATGCAACCAACTGGAGACTCTTCTGTTTCACGGCCTTTTTTCAAGCCTTCATAGATGTCTTTTGGCAAGTGGTAAGCTGCGTCCATACACATTTGACGGACTGTTTTTGTGATTTCAGATACTTGAATCTCGCGCAAGATAATCCCTCCTCAGGAACATAGTTGAATATTAATTCTAAATTACCGTGAGATAACTTTTAACTCTCAAGTGTATAAGACATATGTTTCTCATACACATCGAGATTAACTCTATGCATCAATCGTAACACACAACATACATGCTTTCAACGGCTTAACTATACAGTTTTCTCAATGCTTTTTCATGTTTTGAGAATTATTTTCATGAATATTGCTGTATATATTTCGGTATTTCAATAGTTCTTTTTCATCATATTTTCGACTATAAAAACTATATTTCCAATGTGATAAAAGTCATAGTTAATCATAGGTTGAAAGAATTTTTATACCCTATATATTAATCCACTTTTAGAGGCCAAAATTAGGTTGAAATCACCGTATAAATACAGAGTATATCTAAGATGATAAATACACTTTCAGACTACTTGATATTATTTTTCAAATAAAAGGTTTAAACTTTTTTGTAATGCATATGTATACCGATTATATTCAATATACTTATATTGCTAACTCTTAGTAAAATATCCCTCAAGATATCTCTATAAACACAGTATTTATCTGTGTTTATTCATTTATATAGATTATATTAATTTTAATGACTTGCTTATCAAAATTTTTAATAATTGATTTTTTGTATAACGTTATGTGTTTTAGTCATAGTTAACGTCTTTTGATTTATAGTAATTTTAAAAAAAACGCTTGCTTTTATAATTAATCTAACATATAATAACAATCGTACCATTCCTCGATAGCTCAGTTGGTAGAGCAATCGGCTGTTAACCGATCGGTCGTAGGTTCGAGTCCTACTCGAGGAGCCATTCTGGCCCGTTGGTCAAGCGGTTAAGACACCGCCCTTTCACGGCGGTATCCCGGGTTCGATTCCCGGACGGGTCACCACTATGGACGATTAGCTCAGCTGGGAGAGCGCCTGCCTTACAAGCAGGATGTCGGCAGTTCGATCCTGTCATCGTCCACCAGACCTAGAAGCAAGCGTAAAGCTTGCTTCTTTTTTTTGTATATGTGATATAATAGTACCAGTTGTTTTGTTTGTGAATTTTAAAGAGTCTTATTTAGAGGAGGAACTATGTTTCATACATTCGGACGCTATAAACGTTCGCTACTTACAGTACTAGGTGTACTATTGGCATCTACACTCGCTACAGCAAGTGCTGCCACTATTAATATGAGCCAGTTAACATCAAATACCGCTCAACCAGTAGTCATTAACTCTATGCCATCCAATGTAGATACGACTACCCCTACATTACAAGCCGATAATAATGGTCAACCTATTTTGAAGGTTGCAAATACACCTGTTTCAACTCCAATTGTTGGAACACCTGAAAAAGCGACTATCAATACTTCTAATTCTAATTATGATGGTCACTTAGATAATTTCCCTAGTCGCAAAGTTACAATTGTTGTACCTGCAAAATTGCGCAACGAAAACACAGCCCAATTAGGTCGTTACATGACAGACCGTCTATCTAATACGCTTAAGTATCCATACTATGATACAGCAATCGTAAGTACTAATACGCCAACAGCTGAAATTAGAGCTGTTGACCTTGCACAAATTGCAGCTGCACAAAATTCTGAAATCGTTATTATGCCTGTACCATTACAAGACGTATATGTACAAATCAATGGTGTTAATAGCCCATATACATATAATAATGATGATCGTGAAATGTACATCGCCGCAAAGGTAAATGCACTTTTATATTATTACGATGTGAATGATCAAGTAATTCACACTGTACGCAGTGGATTCAATCAAACTGATGATTCCTTAACAATGCCAACACATAAGGCTGTATGGAACAAAGTTATGACTGTATTACTTGATAAATTACCATACAAACGTATTCCAACAGACCGCGACCGCTATCAAGCGCCTGGCATCAACTCTGAATCTCCAGTTGTACTTGACTTCCAAGTAGAACAACCTAGAAATACTGCTTACTCCTTAAAAGGTGTTAGCGTATTATAAGAGACACTAAAAAGACCGTTAAGCAATTGCTTAACGGTCTTTTTGTATTCACCTATTAACGATACATAACTTAGTGAATCAAGCCGATTAATCTAAGTTGATGCTCTGTAAAACCAGCATTTCTTAAAAGTGCAGTAAATGAACTACGGAAGGAATCAGATAAATCGCTTACGTAATAAATTGAATCATCATCTTTTGCACTTGCTATACTTGTATTAGTAGTCGCAGCATATTTAGCATTATCAGCTTCATTTTGTTTAACCATGTTAGCTCTAAAAGCATCATTTGTAGGAGTTTCTACTGGTGGACGAACCGAGTCAGTATATTTATAACCATAAGATGCGTCTACATGTGTTCCTAGTGTAGATGCACCAAAACAGCATGCTAATACAGCAAAAGCAATGAAAGATTTTTTTGATACGTTCATTAGAAAACCTCCAAATTAACACAATAAGTCATTAAATTTAAATGACAAATTTTAGTATAAGTAGATGACCTTAATGTTAGATGAGTGTTTCCTATAAACAAAATGAAATTCTAAAGAAAAAGGCTAGCCCTATGGCTAGCCTTTTTCTTTATAGTTGTTTAGTTACATGCAAGCGCAATAATGCACGTTGCAATGCCGCTTCTGCGCGTTCTACATCGATATCTGGTGTAGGATTGGATAACCGGCCTTCTGCACGTTCTTTAGCTCGACGAGCACGTTCCACATCAATGGATGCTGGATCTTGGCAATCTGGTGTTAAAATACTCACCTTATTATGTTCGATTTCACAGAAGCCACCAAATACAGCAAGTTCACGAGATGTTCCATCTGGTTGATCTATGCGTAATGGCGCTAAATCTAATGCGATAATCATAGGTGCATGATTTGGCAAAATACCAAATTGACCATCGATAGCTTTACCTACAAAGAATGTAGACTTGCCTTCAAAGACAATTGCATCAGGTGTGATTATTTGTAGGGTCATAGGTTCCGCCATGGATTATTCCCCCTTCTCTTGCATTTCCTTTGCTTTTTGAACGGCTTCATCGATGGTACCAACCATGTAGAATGCACCTTCAGGTAAATCATCATGTTTACCATCAAGAATTTCTCTAAAGCCTCTCAATGTTTCGGACAATGGTACGTATTTACCAGGAGAACCAGTAAATACTTCAGCTACGAAGAACGGTTGACTCAAGAAACGTTGAATCTTACGCGCACGAGATACAGTCAATTTATCTTCGTCAGACAATTCTTCCATACCAAGGATTGCGATAATATCTTGAAGATCTTTATATTTTTGCAATACTTCTTGCACGCCACGCGCTACTTCATAGTGTTCTTCACCAAGTACATGTGGGTCCAAAATACGGCTTGTAGAATCTAACGGATCCACCGCTGGATAGATACCAAGTTCCGCAATGGAACGAGACAATACTGTTGTCGCATCCAAGTGAGCGAATGTTGCCGCTGGAGCAGGGTCAGTTAAGTCATCGGCAGGTACGTATACAGCTTGTACTGAAGTAATAGAACCTTCTTTGGTAGATGTAATACGTTCTTGTAATGCACCTACGTCATTAGCCAATGTAGGTTGGTAACCTACGGCAGATGGCATACGACCTAGGAGGGCAGATACTTCAGAGCCCGCTTGGATAAAGCGGAAGATGTTATCGATAAACAAGAGCACGTCTTGTTTCTTCACATCACGGAAGTATTCGGCCATTGTAAGTCCTGTAAGACCAACGCGCATACGTGCCCCAGGTGGCTCATTCATTTGGCCATATACAAGAGCTGTTTTGTTGATAACGCCGGACTCTTTCATTTCGTTCCACAAGTCGTTACCTTCACGAGTACGTTCGCCTACGCCGGAGAATACGGAGTAACCACCGTGCTCTGTGGCAACATTGTGAATCAATTCCATAATTAATACGGTTTTACCTACACCGGCACCACCGAAGAGGCCGATTTTACCACCTTTTACATATGGAGCGATAAGGTCAACGACCTTAATACCTGTTTCCAAGATTTTAGTATCTGGAGAAAGGTCATCAAATTTAGGTGCTGGACGGTGAATAGGCCATTTTTCATCGGCTACAACTGGAGCTGGATCATGGTCTACAGTTTCACCCAATACGTTAAAGATACGACCCAACACGCCTTCGCCTACAGGAACCGCAATTGCAGCACCAGTATCTTCGGCATCCATATTACGGGTCATACCGTCAGTAGAGCTCATCGCAACACAACGTACAGTATCGTCGCCTAAGTGTTGCATAACCTCTACTACAATTTTTTGTCTATCATGTGCCTTATGATCATGGTAGATGTTGATGGCGTTGTAGATGCTTGGCAAATGACCAGCATCGAAGCGCACGTCTACAACTGGGCCAATGACCTGCACAACTTTACCAATATTATTACTCATCGACAAATGTCTCCTTATTTATTGCAAGGCATTAGCGCCACCAACGATTTCAGAAATTTCGTTTGTAATGCTAGATTGACGTAACTTGTTATATTCAAGACCTAAGGAATCAATGAGTTCCCCTGCATTATCTGTAGCAGATGTCATAGCTGTCATACGAGCACCCAATTCACTTGCTGCAGATTGCAACAATCCATTATAAACAGTAATCTCTAAATATTTTGGTAGCAACGCCTCCAAGACAGATACAGCAGATGGCATGAAATCATACTCTTCGCCCTTTACCTCATCTTGTGGTTGCTCTATCGGCAACAAGCGCTCAGCCTGTGCAATTTGCGTCATAGAATTTACAAAACGTGTATAGATCATGATGACTTCGTCAACTTCATGACGTTCGTATAGTGAAAGTGCTTCATGCATAATGGCACGGGCATGTTCATAAGAAGGTTTATCAGAGAAGCCTGCATAGGACTTATCGATATGAATTCCTCTAGATTTCATGCTGTCTCTAGGCTTTTTACCTGCCGTGATAACACGGTATGTATCGGAAGATTTACCATGCAATTGTTCCATAGCAAACTTCAACACATTAGACGAGAATGCCCCTGCAAGGCCCTTATCGGCACCTATTACGATATAGCATGTGCGTTTTATAGGGCGTACCTCTAACAAAGGACTGCTAAAGCCTTCTAAATCACTATTAGACATATGACGCAAGATTTGCCCAATCTTCTCTGCGTAAGGACGAGTACCTTCCGCTTTTGTTTGCGCCTTACGAAGACGAGCAGAGGCTACCATCTTCATCGCTTTTGTAATTTGTTGCGTATTGGTAACACTTTTTATGCGTTTTCGCAAATCTTGTGCACTAGCCATACATTACGCCTCCTTATGAGACACTAATGTATGTGTAGAACCAAATGCTTCTACACATTCTGGGATTGCTTGTTTCAATAGATTTTCAGTATCTTCGTCAATTTTCTTAGACGTTTCAATATTTGTGATGATTTCAGGATAGTTAGCTTTTATATAACGTAAAAGTTCAGCTTCAAATGCTAAAATATCATCCACTTGAATACTTGCTAAATACCCTTTTGTACCAGCGTAAAGATTAATAACCATTTCCGCTACGCTCATAGGTTCATATTGACCTTGTTTTAACATTTCAGTCAAACGTTCACCACGGTCTAATTGTGCTTTAGTAGCCGCATCAAGATCGGAACCGAACTGAGCGAACGCAGCTAACTCACGATATTGAGCAAGGTCCAAACGCAATTGGCCTGCTACTTGTTTCATCGCTTTAGTTTGCGCACTACCACCTACACGGGATACGGACAAACCTACATCAACCGCTGGGCGGATGCCAGAGTAGAACATATCTGTACCCAAGAAAATTTGACCATCAGTAATGGAGATTACGTTTGTTGGGATGTATGCAGATACGTCACCTGCTTGTGTTTCAATGATTGGCAACGCAGTAATGGAACCACCACCAAGTTCTGGTGAAAGTTTCGCAGCACGTTCTAATAGACGGCTGTGTAAGTAGAATACGTCGCCTGGATACGCTTCACGCCCTGGTGGACGACGTAATAATAAAGACATAGCACGGTAAGCAGCTGCTTGCTTAGTTAAATCATCATATACACAAAGTACATGTTTGCCTTTGTACATGAAGTATTCACCCATAGCAACACCTGCGTACGGAGCGATGTATTGTAATGGAGCCCCTGTAGAAGCACTAGCAGAAACGACGATTGTATACTCCAACGCACCTGTTTCTTCCAATTTTTGTACTACACGAGCTACGGTAGATTCTTTTTGACCAATTGCTACATAGATACAAATTACATCTTTACCTTTTTGATTGATAATTGTATCAAGAGCAATTGCAGTTTTACCTGTACCACGGTCACCAATGATAAGCTCACGTTGGCCACGGCCAATTGGTACCATCGCATCGATAGCTTTCAAACCTGTTTGCAATGGTTCGTTTACAGATTGACGATCCGCAATACCAGGTGCTGGATGTTCTACAGGACGACGTTCAGTCGCTTGAATAGCACCCTTGCCATCGATAGGCTGCCCCAATGGATTTACTACACGACCAATAAGAGCATCCCCTACTGGTACGTCCATAATTTTGCCAGTACGGCGTACTTCATCGCCTTCTTTAATTAAGAAGTCGTCACCTAATAGTACGGCACCAACATTATCTAATTCTAAGTTCAAAACCAAGCCATATACGCCGTGTGGTAACTCTAACAACTCACCAGCCATGGCTCTTTCAAGACCATAAATATGGGCGATGCCATCCCCTACGTCAAGAACAGTACCCACGTCATCGACATTGAGGTCAACATCATAGTCCTGAATCTGCTGTTTAATTATAGCAGTGATTTCTTCAGGCTTCATTTTCATATATACCCATTCACCCCTATCTAATAGAGTTCGTTCTTAATAAAGATTTTTCTAATTCCTCTAAACGGCGAGCTACAGAGCCATCGATGCGTTTATCCCCTACTTGGATAACGATACCACCCATAATGGATGGATCTTGACGCACGGATAAGATGACATCTTTTCCTGTTACTTCTCTTAGTTTAGCTTGTACAGATGCTTCTACATCAGCTGTAATTGGTTCAGCTACTGTTACAGTAGCTTCCAAAATACCACGTGCTGCACGTGATTTCTTAATAAACGCTTCGATAGTCGATGCTATATAGCGATAACGACCGCGCTTAATCATCACATAAATAAAGTGTAGAGCAACTTTATCGATACTAGAGTCAAAAATTTTACCAATAAGCTTAATCTTTGCATCTTCTGTAACGATTGGATTCTCTAGAAATGAACGCAACTCAGGTTGATCAACCATTACGGATGCTACATAACCTAATTGCTCCTCCATGAGTTCCAACTTATTTTGTTCTTGAGCTAATTCAAACATAGCCGAACTATATTTATCTGCTACAATTTCTATGCTCATCGTATCACAACCCTATCGTTTTACTATCAAGTTGACGAATAGCGTCTTCGATCAATTTCGTATTAGTTTCGCTGTTCATATCTTTAGCAACAACTTTACCAGCCATAGCTACAGATAAAGAAACAACTTCATTGCGCAAGCTGTTCATAGCACGATCACGTTCAATGGCAATATCTTGACGAGCACGATTTTTTTCTTGTTCAATTTGCTCGCGAGCTGTTGCTAATTGTTCGCGTGTTGTATTTTCTGCTTCTTGAATTGCTTTTTCAACAATTTTTTGTGCCTCTACACGAGCATTAGAAATTTGAGCTGCATAATCAGCTTTAAATTCTTCTGCTTCTGCACGAGCTTTTTCTGCAGCTTCTAAGTCTTTAGCAATTCGTTCTTTACGTTCTGTCATCATAGCCAATAATGGTTTATATGCAAAACGAGCCAATAGCCAAACTAATATAAAAAAGTTCAACATTTGAGCAAGAATCGTTCCAAGGCTTAAGTCAACCAAGGTTATTCCTCCTCGTTATTATCTGAATAACAAAATAAATGCTACTACTACACCGATGATAGGCATCGCTTCGATCAAGCCAATCGCTACGAACATAGTAGACATCAATTGACCACGCAATTCAGGTTGACGCGTAATACCTTCAATTACTTTGCTAGATACAAGACCGTCACCGATACCTGCACCAATGGCACCACAACCTACTGCGATTGCTGCTGCTAATGCGAATAAACCTTGAGCTTCCATAATATATCCTCCGTAAAAAATTAATGTTCCTCACTAAGAGCCATCCCCAAGTAGGAGGCAGTAAGAACGGTAAAAATAAAGGCTTGAATAATACCAATAAATAAACTAAAAGCAATCCATACCCATGGTACCGGTACAAACCAAGGCAAATTGTACAATACTTCTAACAGAATTTCACCAGCTACGATATTACCAAATAGACGGAAGGCAAGTGTAACAGGTCTAGCAATCTCTTCAAAAATATTCAGTATTAGCAAAGCCTTATAAGGTCGTACGAAATGCTTGAAATAGGATAAGCCTTTAACTTTAATCCCCATAACCCATACTACCAATGTACTACATAAAGCTAATGCAACAGTAGTATTAATATCGGATGTTGGTGATGTTAAAGCCTTAAGCGTAGGCATTAAACCTAATTCATTTCCTACAAAAATAAATAAGAAAAACGTAAATAACAAGGAACTCACCATCGGCCAATGACGACCTAAGTTCGGAGCTAATTGCCCCTCTAAGCCTTCCAATATAGATTCAACTATATTTTGCAAGCCTACAGGCACCAATTTTCGTCCCCGGGTGGCTAGTACTGTTATCAGTATTACAATAGCCATAGTAACCCATGTAGCAATTAGAGTATCCAAATTAAATGTCAACCCTAACCACTGCACGACTTCATGGTGTCCCGCATGTAATTCCACGTTCTCAACCCCTTCCATAGACATAATAAAAAACTAATATACTTACAATAAATATAAATATAATATATATGTATCATCATACATCGTTATAGATATATAATCAACACTTGAAAGGTAAACAATTCTAATTTCTCATGAATGTATTGTGTATAATGCATTATTGGAATATATCTATAATTTAACACATCATAAGATTAGAAATGTCGACTAAGCCACCAGTAAACAACATATAATGCGGGCTGAATAAGTGCGACGCCAACAAACATGCTAATAGCCTCTATGCCGGGAATCTTTAATCCTAAGACTACTAAGGAACCTACTAACATAAGACGCCATATCATCTGTCTACGAGCTTTACGAACGGCTTTGTAAGGATCCCCTGATACAATGGATTGACCATGCAAAGCTAAACTTAGCAAGTAGAGTACCATTATAAAAATCCCCCAAAACCATCCCCATAGATACTGTTCTAGGCCACATAAAACTTGTATTATACCGCCTAAAAAGGCAATAAAAAAACAAGTTAGTAGCACGCGCACTATGAATTTAATATATTGATTCATATATACCTCACTACTTAACTTGTTTATATAACATATAAAAACCTGTTATAGCTCCAATAAGACCAAATATAATCATACATAACGGTTCAGTTCTAAACCAACCATCCAGTGTATATCCAATCCAAATGAAACCACCTATACAGAAAACGAGTGTGAGCCCCGCCGATGTTGCCATGGCGAGGGCTTTCACAAGGTCCTTATCCATATTATTTACCAAACCGTTCAGGACGATTAGAATCGCCTAAGAACTCATGGCGTAACGCTTGAATAATGCGTTCAGATGCTTTGCCGTCACCATAAGGGTTAACGGAGTTAGACATCAATTTATAAGCTGCTGCATTGCTCAACAATTCATGAGCCGCTGCGTGTACTGCATCTTTATCAGTACCTACTAGACGAACCGTACCAGCTTCAACCGCTTCAGGGCGTTCTGTGGTATCGCGCAATACGAGAACTGGTTTGCCAAGGGCTGGCGCTTCCTCTTGAATCCCACCAGAGTCAGTAAGAATCAAATAAGATTTAGCCATTAAGTTCGCAAATGGTTCATAATCAAGCGGATCAATTAAGGTAACACGTTCTACAGAACCAAGTTCCTCTTGTACAACTTGGCGAACCTTAGGATTCTTATGTACAGGGAAGACCACTTGAATATCTTCAAATTCATTAATTAAATCGCGAATAGCTTGGTACACGTGGCGCATAGGTTCACCCAAGTTTTCACGTCGATGTGTAGTAACAAGAACTGTACGTTTTTCAGGATCCAATGCATTGATAGCAGCATCATCAAAAACATAATTATCTTGCACTGTTGTATCAAGGGCATCGATAACAGTATTACCTGTTACATATAGATGATCTGTATTGATATTTTCTTTCTTAAGATTGCTTTCAGAACTAGCTGTTGGTGCAAAATGATAGGTTGCAATAGAGCCAGTCAATTTACGATTCATTTCCTCTGGGAACGGAGAATAAATATCTCCAGTACGAAGACCTGCCTCTACGTGACCTACAGGAATTTCTTGATAGAAGGACGCCAAAGCACCTGCAAAGGTTGTTGTTGTATCACCATGTACAAGAACTACATCAGGTTTAGCTTCTTCTAACACATCTTTAAGGCCCATCAATGCACGGTTTGTTACATCGTACAATGTTTGACCTTGACTCATAATATTTAAGTCGTAATCAGGGGTAATATTAAACAAGTTTAGTACTTGATCGAGCATATCGCGATGTTGTGCCGTAACGGTTACAATCGGCTCCATATCTGGTGCTGCTTCTAGTGCTTTTACAAGAGGAGCCATCTTGATAGCTTCAGGTCTTGTACCAAAGATTGTCATAACTTTTAACATAGTTGCCTCCAACATAGTAGGATAGAAAAAATGGGGCGCCAAGCGCCCCACATATGGTTATTTCTTATGGGAATCGTCAGATTCCTCTAAAGCTTTTGCCAATTCTTCACGATCAAAAGAAATAGTTTCATCTGAATCGCTGCGTTCAATTGTAGGACGTGGTAATGGATGTCCCGCCGCATCACTATGGGTAATAACACCAAGGCGACGAGCCACAAAAATACTGCCTAAGAAGATAACGAGTACCAATGCAATACCAATCCAAGCATTGACCTCTGCTACGATGACAGACACGCCACCAAACAGAGCTGTTACGGCATACATCATTAGCACCGCTTGTTTTTGAGATAAACCTTGAGCTAACAAACGATGATGCACATGGCCTTTATCAGGCTTAAAAATTGGACGACCGCTAATTTTACGGCGTACGATAGCAAATAATGTATCCAGAATTGGTAAGCCAAGTACGATTGCAGGAACTACCAATGCAATAGTAGCTGCCGTTTTAACAGCACCCATTACAGAAATAGCTGCTAAAGTATAACCGAGGAGCATAGAACCCGTATCACCCATAAAAATTTTCGCTGGGTTAAAGTTATACCGCAAGAACCCTACTGTTGCACCTGCCAGTGCAAGAGATATACATGCTAAGTCAGTTTGGCCAAGTTGTAATGTCATAGCGCAAACAGCAATACAAGCAATGAAGGAAATCCCTGCTGCCAAGCCATCAAGGCCATCGATAAGATTTACGATATTCGTAAATCCTACGATCCAGAAAATAGTCAATGGAGCAGCCCAATATTTAAGGTACACTACACCACCCCAAGGAAGGTTGATAAAGTCCACCCGAATATCATAAGCCACCAAAATTGCAGCTGCTATGATTTGGCCCATTAACTTAGTCTTTGGCTCAATCTGTTTAATATCATCCCAAATGCCAACGAGCACAAGAATAACTGTACCAAGTACCAAGCCAAATAGTTTATGGTCATGTGGGATAGAGCCATTAAAGAGGACCGATCCTACATAACCGAGAAAGATTGCTAACCCACCAAGTCGTGGAATAGCACCATGATGCACCTTTCGGGCATCAGGTTTATCTATTGCCCCTACAGCAACGGCAAAGCGTTTTACCAAAGGGGTTAGTGCAAAGGTTATGATGAGCGCCAGAGCAAAGGCCCACACATAATCGAGCACATAATCACTCATAAGACACCTCCAACAACTGGGTTATAAACACAATTAATTAGTTAAGCTACGAATAGGTGCTGGAATACGACCACCACGGGCGATGAACTCAGCTGCACTATATGGACTCACTTCAATAATTGGAGCGTAACCTAAAAGGCCACCAAATTCAACAACCTCACCTACGGTTTTGCCAGGTACAGGAATTACACGAACCGCAGTTGTCTTATTATTAATCATACCAATAGCAGATTCATCAGCAATAATTGCAGAAATTGTATCCGCTGTTGTGTCTCCAGGAATAGCAATCATGTCAAGGCCAACAGAACATACGCATGTCATAGCCTCTAATTTATCGAGGGATAAACTGCCACAAGATACGGCATCAATCATACCAGCATCTTCAGATACTGGAATGAATGCACCACTGAGACCACCTACGTGAGAGGATGCCATAAGACCACCTTTTTTCACCGCATCATTAAGTAATGCAAGTGCCGCAGTCGTACCATGACAACCACAAGATGATAAACCCATTTCTTCGAGAACGTGAGCAACAGAATCGCCTACCGCTGGTGTTGGCGCCAAGGACAAATCGATAATGCCGAATGGTTTACCAAGACGACGAGATGCCTCTTGTGCTACTAATTGGCCTACACGAGTAATTTTAAAAGCAGTGCGTTTAATCGTTTCTGCTACAACGTCAAAGGACTGACCACGCACAGACTCAAGTGCGTGTTTTACAACGCCTGGGCCAGATACGCCTACAGAAATAGCACTATCACCTTCAGTGACGCCAAAGAATGCACCTGCCATGAATGGATTATCCTCTACAGGATTACAGAAAATAACGAGCTTAGCACAACCAAGAGCATCATTATCCTTTGTAAGTTCTGCCGTTTTCTTAACGATAATCCCCATGTCGCGAACTGCGTCCATGTTGATACCAGTTTTAGTAGAACCAACACCTACAGAGCTACATACGATATCTGTAATTGCCAATGCTTCTGGGATAGAATCAATCAAGATGCGATCAGCTCGTGTAGCACCTTTTGTTACAAGAGCGGAGTAACCACCGATAAAGTTAACACCTACTGTTTTAGCAGCGCGGTCCATCGCTTCTGCAATTGGTACATAGGATGTTAAATCACTACCACCTGCAACAAGAGAGATAGGAGTTACAGAGATGCGTTTATTAATGATAGGAATACCAAACTCACGCTCAATATCCTCACCAGTAGACACAAGATGCTCAGCTTCTTTTGTAATGCGATCATAAATGCGATCACATAGTTCTTTACCAGAACTAGATGCGCATTCTAGCAAGCTAATGCCCATCGTAATAGTACGAACATCAAGCTTGTTGTCATGAATCATCTGATTCGTTTCTAAAATATTGTCGATAGATAACATAGTGCCTCCTATCCTACACGGTGCATGCTTAAGAAAATATCAGCATGTTGTGCACGGATTTCAACACCAAGTTCTTTACCGAGTGTAGTTAAAGCCTCTTGAATGGAGGTCAAATCTTTTATATCTTCAGACTTTGTTTCACACATCATAATCATATTGAAAACGCCGTCAAGAATGGTTTGATTAATAGACATAATATTTACACCGTGATTAGCAAGTACCGTACTAACCCCAGCAATGATACCAACGCGGTCAACGCCGACAACGGTAACAACTAATTTCATAACATCACCTTTTCTGAGCACTACAAACTATTTAGCCCCTATAGGGTATTCAATAAACTATATTAATATATTATATCATATTTATTACTTTTCTACGGTGAAATCTTCATGAGTTTTCACCCGAAAACAGTATTTTATACTTCGTCGGATAATGCAGCCGTTACAATAGCCTCTCCTGCTGTCAATAACGCCACTAAACCTTTATCCCCTTTATAGCTTTCACCATAGATTTTATACAAATCTTCCGTGCCAGACGGACGTGCTACAAACCAGCCTGTTTCAGTTTCTACACGAACACCATCGATTGGCATATCCTTATACAAGGAAGTAGTACGTATATTAGTAATAGGATCTCCGTCTACCTCAGTAGCGGTAATGGAGCTTGCATTCAACTGCTTCAACTTAGCCTTTGCCGCCTTTGTGCACGCCGCATCAATACGACCAAAGCGAGGATCTCCACAACCTTCAACAATGTTATTATACAGCCTATCAACAGTGGCTCCCATTACGGCATATATTTCCATCGCCAATAAAGCCATTACCATGCCGTCTTTATCAGTAGTCCATACGGTACCATCCTTTTTGAGGAACGATGCACCAGCAGATTCCTCCCCACCGATACCAATCTCACCATCAAATAATAAGGAGCTAAAATATTTAAAACCTACTGGAACCTCATAAACAGGTATCTCTTTAAGAGCTGCCCATTTATCAATCATCGTAGTACAAACTACTGTTTTCCCTACCCCTTTATCAGTCCAACCACGGGTCGTAAACAAATAATCTGCAGCAACCGTAAGGAACGCATTTGGAGAAGCAAGACCCTCTGTAGTAACGATACCATAGCGATCATAATCAGGATCATTGCCAACAGCGAGATCATAATTGCCAATTTGTTTAATTACATCCGCCATCGCATATTCAGAGGAACAATCCATACGCACCTTACCATCATGGTCATAAGTCATAAAGCTAAAGGTTGGATCGTACTCATCATTGATGATATCCATATTGAGATTATATCGTTCTTTAATAGCCCGCCAATAACCGAGGCCACTACCACCTAATGCATTGACAAGAACCTTAGGCTTAGCACTTTGAAGAGCCTCCATATTGATGATAGAAGATAACTCTTCAACATATAAACCCTTGTAGTCATACGGAACTTGTTGATCTGGTTCAATATTATCAACACTAATACGTTTGAACCCTTCTAATTCACAATAAGCACGAACGTACTCATTAGCACGGGTTTCAATCCATTTCGTTATCAACGTATCCGCAGGGCCACCATTGGTAGCATTATACTTAATACCCCCATTATCTGGTGGGTTATGAGATGGGGTAATAACAATACCATCCGCCTTATCAAAATGACTTTCATTATACCGAATGATAGCACGAGACACTGACGGTGTAGGCACAAAGTCCATATCCGCATCAACCATTGCAACCACGCCATTACCGGCAAGGACCTCAAGCACGGTTACTAATGCAGGCTGAGATAAAGCATGTGTATCTTGGCCCACAAAAATAGGACCTGTCGCACCAAACTGTCCACGACCATCACAGATAGCCTGCGTAATAGCTGCTACATGTAAATCTGTAAAGGTACCATTCAAAGAGGTACCACGATGACCAGATGTACCAAAGGATACGAGTTGTGTCGGATCCGTTACATCCGGTGCATT
The DNA here is from genome assembly GCF_002959895.1 of Veillonella infantium. Classification (GTDB taxonomy): domain Bacteria; phylum Bacillota; class Negativicutes; order Veillonellales; family Veillonellaceae; genus Veillonella; species Veillonella infantium. The sequence goes on from NZ_PPDD01000008.1 coordinate 173,748, forward strand.
ATCAAAATATGCATCCACCAATATTTGCACATCAATAATATCTTGTTCTTGTACAGGCATACCTGCTAATTTATGAGCCATAGGAACCTCCTAATCTCAACTGTATATATCATTCATAAAATATTATATTTACACATGATTAAGATGAGATGACAAATACGCACTTATTGATTGTGTATAGTCTCTGTATTGTCCTCTTGTGTAGTACTCTTATCTTTCAACTGTTCACATACTTCAGTCGGTATAATAGGCTGTGTAAAGCCTTGACCAATAACCTCTTGTGCATCGGTTATCAAAATAAATACATTTGGATCCGCCTCTTGAATAACCTCTTTTAATTTATTTACTTGCAAGAGATTAACGGCTACCATAACGATTTGCTTCGGCGTCCGTGTATAGGCACCCACACCATTAATAATAGTGGCTCCACGGCCAACCTTTTTGATGATGCAATCGCAGACCTCATCAGTACGATAGGTAATGATGAAAGCTACCTTTCGTTGATTAAACCCGATAACCACCTTATTCGTAATGATGGTATACACATAGACACTAATAAGTGTGACCGCTACGGCTTCAAGGCCAACAACACCAATTGCGGCAACAAGGATAGCACAGTTTATGGCACTATTAATGGACCCCATTTGAAGTCCATAATATTTGCGTACAATGAGTGCAATAGGATCAAGCCCACCTGTGTTACCGCCTACGCGGTATACAATGCCAAGACCTACACCAGTAGTAATACCAGCCATCATGGAACTCAACAAAGGATCCTTAATAATCATGTCATATTGCAAGAAGTTAAATAAATCAACCATCCAAGACAGCATCAATGTGCCATACAAGGTTTTGATAACAACACGGGTGCCTAGCCACTTCCAAGCAGCCCAGAATATAGGAATATTTAAAATCATATTCCAAGAACCAACGGATAAGCCCGTTACATAATACAAAATCAAGCCTACCCCACTAATACCAGTACTCACCAATTTGTGTGGCAATACAAAGGCATCAAGGCCGGCACCAAATATGGCACATCCAAGAATGACCATAAGGCTTTCATAGATAACACTTTTATACTTAGCGAACATAGCTTCCTCCAAATTGCCATTTCACTATAAATATTCTATAATGAACTAACTAAAACATACGCTATTTACAATACATTTAGTAATAAAACAATATGCGTATACAAATTCATCATAAACCACTTAATGGTTATTTTCAATCACTTTATAAGAGTATAAAATAAACATATAAATTGCATATATTCTGTATGTTACAAACGAGGCTATTATGAGTAAAAGTTTTGAGCAACTCGGTTGCAGTAAAATCAATATTGGACTTGCTATTACGAGCAAGCGTGAAGATGGATATCACGATATCGACTCTATCTTCCAATCCATTCGCCTTAGCGACTCCATTTATTTTGCGAAGCATCATTCCGTAGTTTTCTCCGGTGGCGCTCCAGAATTACCTGAGTATATGCAAAAATTAGTTACTTACGGGGAAGAAAATCTTGCCCTCAAAGCATTACGGGCAGTCCAAGAATATACCGGCTGCAAGGCAGGCGCAGCCATCCATCTATTAAAACGGGTACCTATTCAAGCCGGTCTTGGCGGTGGTAGTGCTGATGCGGCAGCTATGTTAGTAGGTCTCAATCGATTCTGGGACTTACGACTCACCCAAGAGGAACTTTTACAAATCGGTGCTACTCTTGGATCCGATGTGCCATTCCTATTGCAAGGTGGTACAGCACGTGGCACGGGACGTGGTGAAATATTAACGTACGGAAAATCTCCAGATCCACATTGGTTATTGCTAGTAAAGCCAAAGGTTTCTGTATCAACTGCAGCTGCTTATGGTCGCTTCACGAATACGTCCGTAGCAACAAAACAAACCATCGATACAGTCCAACAACACCTAGAAAACAATGACTTAAAATCAGCATTCCTTACTAGTGCTAATACATTTGAAGAACTACTCTTCCCTGACCATGAAGAACTTGTCATTTGTAAAGAATTCTTCACTAGTCGTGGATATCCAACGATTATGACTGGTAGTGGCCCTACAATGGTGGTATTGCTGGATAAACCAATGGAAGCATTACAACTGCAAGAAGAAATCAAAGCAGCCGGCCATGATTGGCTATCGCTCATTACAAAAACATGTACACAGGAGGACTTACCATGACAAAACGGTTACAACCAATACGCTTAGATGCGTATAAACCTCTACGCGAAGTCGTAAGTGAAACATTGCGTCAAGCCATTCAAGACGGCGTGTTAAAACCGGGCGAACGCCTTATGGAAATTCCTCTAGCTGAAGAACTTGGTGTGAGCCGCACCCCAATTCGCGAAGCCATTCGTAAGCTTGAGCTCGAAGGTTTTGTTGTCATGGTTCCTCGCCGTGGTACATATGTAGCCAATATATCGTTAAAGGATATTACTCAAGTATTCGAAATTCGATCTGCTCTGGAAGAACTCGCAGCAGGCCTTGCTGCCGAACGCATAACCGAAGAGGAAATCGAAACACTAGAACGAATGCTCGTAGAGATTGGCGATCATATGGAGAATAAAGATATGGAGTCCGTCGTAACAGCAGACGTAGAATTCCATGAAGTACTATATCGTGCATCTCGTAACGAACGTTTAGCAGATATCGTACACAACTTGCGGGAGCAAACCTATCGATTCCGTAGCTTCTCCATGAATCAACCGGGCCGCCTTAGAAAGACATGGGAAGAACATCGCCAATTGGTAGAGGCTATCGCTTCACATAACGCTACACAAGCTCGAAAACTTGCTAGAATTCATATGGAACATTCTGAACAAACCTTACTACAAGGTATGGAAGAATCACCGGAATTCACTAAAGCTTAAAGAAACATCTTAGTTGCTATACAATAATAAACTATTAATAAAATCCTTCACTCTTGTGAGGGATTTTGTTTTACATAGTCTATAGAAATTGATACAATATTATTAATAATTATAAGAATTCTTTTTATGAGAAAGGAGCGTTTTTATGGAAGCAATGCTCAATGATGCTATTTCTACCATTAATGGCTATTTATGGAGTTATTTCATCATCTTTATCCTCATCGGCGCAGGTCTCTTCTTTACGATGACAACGAATTTTGTACAAATTCGTATGATCAAAGAAATGATTCGCCTCGTAATCAATGGTGCAGGTAGTTCTACAGAAAAAAATCATGTATCCTCATTCCAAGCGTTCTGTGTTAGTACCGCATCTCGTGTAGGTGTTGGTAACATCGCAGGTATTGCGATTGCTGTTGTACTCGGTGGTCCTGGTGCTATTTTCTGGATGTGGGTTATCGCTCTTATTGGTGCTGCTACAGGTTTCATCGAATCTACATTGGCACAAATCTACAAAGAACCTGTTGCTAAAGGTGGCTTTTACGGCGGCCCAGCATACTACATTCGCTATGGTTTAAACAACAAAGCATTATCCGTTTTATTTGCTATTCTAATCAGTATTACATACGGTTGGATTTATAACTCAGTACAAGCAAACACATTAGCTGCCTCTCTTCAAGTATTTAACTTTGATGTATCCTACACTGGTGCCGTTGTAGCAATACTTCTTGGCCTCATTATTTTTGGTGGTATTCATCGCGTTGCAAAAGCATCTGAAATCATCGTTCCTATCATGGCTGTACTATATATTGCTACTGCATTATTCGTAGTCATTATGAACATCACTCAATTCCCACATGTTATTTATACTATTATTAGCTCAGCCTTTGAACCAGTAGCAGCAGGTGGTGGCTTATTAGGTGCCACTGTAATGAATGGTATTAAACGTGGTCTATTCTCCAACGAAGCCGGTGAAGGTTCTGTGCCTAATGCAGCGGCTACTGCGGCTGTTAGCCATCCTGTTGAACAAGGTCTTGTACAAGCATTTGGTGTATTCCTTGATACTTTCATCATTTGTACAGCTTCAGCATTCATTGTACTCATGGTTGGCGACTATAGTACAACAGGTTTAACTGGTGTTGCGCTAGTACAACATAATCTAGAACAACAACTTGGTTCTTGGGCACCAACAGCGGTGGCAATCTTTATCGTAATGTTCTCCTTCAGTTCCTTAATTGGTAACTATTACTATGGTGAAATCAACATTAGCCACTTAACAGAAAAGAGATTCTATCTTCATTTATTCCGTATCGGTGTAATCATCATGACATTTGTAGGCTCTATCGCCTCTCTTGATCTAGTATGGAATTTAGCCGATTTATTCATGGCCTTCTTAGTATTAACTAATATTAGTTCCATCGTACGTATGGGACGTACTGCAGGTCTTGCTCTTGATGACTATATCAAACAACGCAAGGCAGGCATCGAAACACCTGTATTTAACCGTTCTGTTCTTAATCATACATACGGTATCGTATGGTGGGGTGACGGTCAAACTACAGACTCTTCTGTACCTCCTACTCCAGTGGAAGATACAATGGAAAAATAAAATATATTCTCTTATGAGATCGGTGAAAGTATCTTTCATCGGTCTCTTTTTATTTTTTGTAAAAGTATCCATTTATACTGTAAAAACTACGATTTACCTCTAACTCCAGAAGTGACTATTATCACAGTAAATATCTATATTCTATACACTTTTCAAGCATTAAAAACTATAGAATATAGTTATAAAATCATAGAGGGTATTCTGTATACAACGTCGAATACAATATGTGTAAAACTAACAACATTTTATGTACTCTGATATTCAGGAGGTAATTATGAGCACATATAACCCATACGAAAACATGTTAAACACATTAGACGTAGCCGCAGAAAAACTTGGCTATACTCGTAGCGAATACGAAGTATTGCGTCATCCAGAACGCGAATTAAAGGTAGCAGTACCTCTTCAACTAGACAATGGTGAAGTTCGCGTATACGAAGGTTACCGTTGCCAACACTCCACATTACGCGGCAGTGCTAAAGGTGGTCTTCGCTTCCATCCGGACTCCGATGAAAACGAAGTTCGTGCACTGGCAGCTTGGATGACTATCAAAAACGCTATCGCTAACATTCCTTACGGTGGCGGTAAAGGTGGTATCAAAGTTGATCCTAAAACTTTGAATCCTCGCGAATTAGAACGCTTAACTCGTAACTTTGTACGTCGTATTGCTCCTATCATTGGCGTAAATACTGACGTGCCTGCACCAGACGTAAATACAAACGCCCAAATCATGAGCTGGATTGCTGACGAATACAGCACATTAAAAGGCGAATGGAGCCCTGGTATCGTTACTGGTAAACCTATCGAAGTAGGCGGCTCCTTAGGTCGTAACGAAGCAACTGGTCGCGGCTGTCTCATCGCTTTACAAAGTTACTTAGCTAAGAAAAACTTAGACATCAAAAACCTTACTGTAGCAGTTCAAGGCTTCGGTAACGTAGGCTCCGTAGGTGCTCGCCTTATGGCTCAAGCAGGCGCTAAAGTTGTTGCTATCGGCGACGTAAGTGTTAACATCTACAACCCTAACGGTATTGATGTGGAAAAAGCATACGAATATGCTAACTCCCATGGTCGTTCCCTTGAAGGTTACAGCGAACCAGGTATGACTACAATTGGCGCTCAAGAATTATTGGCTCAACCAGTTGACGTATTGTACATGGCAGCTCTTGAAAACCAATTGAACAAAGACAACATGGAAAACATCCAAGCTAAAATCATCTTGGAAGGTGCTAATGGCCCTACCACTAATGATGCAGATAAATACTTCTATGAAAAAGGTATCGACATCATCCCTGACGTTCTTGCTAACGGCGGCGGCGTAGTTGTATCCTACTATGAATGGGTCCAAAACAAAGCTAGCTTCTACTGGACTGAAGAAGAAGTTAATGAACGGTTAACTAAAAATATGCAAAATAGCTTTGAAGCAGTTTGGGAAATGCAACATAAATACAATGTACCTCCTCGTCAAGCAGCGTACATGGTTGCCCTTGAACGTCTCGTAGTAGAAACTAAATGGCGCGGCTACAACTGCTAATACTTTCAACCTCCATAACATTTAGCCATAAAAAAGGCGTAAGCTCACATCGAGCTTACGCCTTTTTATTTACCTATGTACTTTTTATTTGAAAGCACCTAATAAAGCAGCCATGCTAGGACGGCTGATCAATGCTTTCACCAAAACAGAGCCAAGCACTGCTGGAATTGTTTGACCTACGATGAGGTTCAATACCAATGGCCAGTATGGAAGGCCAAGTAATGGGCTGAGCCATAACGGTACACATAATGCTGGAACAAAGATAATCGGTAGAATCGCCCACCAAGCACTAAGGCCAAGCTTACGCATACCTACGATTATACCTGTTGTTAAAATACCAACGCCAAAGCCTCCCATCATATCGAGGATACCAAGACCACCGAATAGGAAGTTAGAAATGAGGTTACCAATCCCCATTGGAATTACCAAAAACGGAAAGGCATAAGCAAGTGCATATAATGATGTTGCTATACGAATTTGGTACGCTCCGAAAGAAATGCTTTGCGTTAAATATAGTACAACGATGTACAATGCCACAACCATGGCAGAAATAGTCAATTTACGTGTAGTAATCATAACACTCACCTCCTCAAATAAAAAAAAGCATGGCAAAACTACCATGCTATAAATGCTTATGAATTTCCGTAGTTTTGTTTAGAGACAGGATGGTTTCAAACTGTCTTATTTAGTTGTGCGCTTATAATATCATATATTTTCAATATTTTCAAGTCGAGGAACGTTGAAAGCGGCCTATTACAGTAACTACTATCGGTGTAATATTGGCAAGGACGGGGTGGCAGGAGATACCTTTCCTCATCGCTCCACTGGCGAACCGATCATCGGCCGAGGGCCTCGACCTGCCAAAGTCGCTCTTTGAAAAGGTATCTCCTACCACTGCGAATTTAGCAAATCAACGTTACGGATATTAGTAATGCTAAAGGCCGCTTTAACTCAGCACCATCAAAATGATAAATAATCTGAAGTATATTACTCATCAAAGCGCCTCAACTAATCTAAGCCAGTTGAGGAGAGTTAGTGACATATAAGTCCGCCAGTTCTCAAATATGCTATTAATCTATTAGAATATATAAATTAATAGCCGCCTAAATGGCGGCTACTAATTTAATCCAGATTACGGGTATTATAGGGCTGGGTCTTCGACGCCGTTGGCGTGGAAGGCGGCTTGTCTGTCGATGCAGGTACCGCAGTGGCCGCATGGTTTGTCGCCGCCTTCGTAGCAGGACCATGTTAGGTGGTATGGTACGCCGAGTCGTAGGCCTTCTTTTACGACGTCTGCTTTGTTATGGTTGATGAATGGTGCTTCTAAGGAGCATTCTTTGCCGGATCCTTCGAAGATAGCATCGCCCATGGATTTATAGAAGTGTTCTGTACAGTCTGGGTATGCATTACCAGCCGCATCATCGCTATGGGCACCGTAGTAGATATAGCCGCAGTCTAGAGATAAGGCTAAGGAAGCCGCCGCAGATAGGAATAGACCATTTCTAAATGGCACATAGGTGCTAACCGTACCTTCCCCTTCTGTTTCTTGTTGTTCCTTGTATGAACCTTGAGGTATTGCCTCTGTGGATTGGGTCAATAAAGAGCAATTGCTGAAGGCAAACAATTTAGTGACATCCATCGTTTTACCTTCAATTCCATAATAAGCGAGAATAGATGCAGCAGCCTCTAGTTCTTTACTATGTTTTTGACCATATTGAATGGATAACGGCACTACATTGTCTTTGCCAAATCTTTCAATAGCTAGCGCTAAACATGTAGTACTATCTACCCCACCGCTGAATAAGACAACAGCCTTTTGTTTTTGAGCCATAAGGTCTCCTTTCACCTATTATAACAGCCCCATCCTAAGATGAGGCTGTAGATTATACTTTCAATATATTATAAATCGATATCTAATTCTACTGGGCAGTGATCAGAGCCAAAGATTTGTTGATGAATCTTAGCTTCTTGAATTTTATCATCAAGGCGTTTAGACGTAATAAAATAGTCAATTCTCCATCCTGTATTTCGTTCACGAGCTTTGCCCATATACGACCACCAACTGTATTCTTCAATAGCATCTGGATAGAGGTGACGGAATGTATCTGTGAAACCAGCACCTAAGAGCTCTGTCATTTTTGCACGTTCTTCGTCGGAGAAGCCTGCATTTTTACGGTTTGTCTTAGGATTTTTAAGGTCTATTTCTTGATGGGCTACGTTAAGGTCACCACAGAGAATAACTGGTTTTTTCTTATCTAATTCAAGCAAATAGTTACGGAATGCATCTTCCCAAGTCATACGGTACTCAAGACGAGCCAATTCACGTTGGCTATTTGGCGTATAACAGCATACTAAATAGAAATTATCATATTCAGCAGTAATAACACGGCCCTCTTGATCGTGTTCTTCAATGCCAATACCGTTAGTTACGGACAACGGTTTAATACGCGTGAATACAGCCGTACCACTATAGCCTTTTTTCACAGCGCTATTCCAGTATTGCTCATAGCCTGGCAATTCCAAAGAAATTTGATCAGGTTGCAATTTTGTTTCTTGTAAACAGAAAATATCCGCATCTAGTTCGTTAAAGGATTCCATAAATCCTTTTGTTACAGCGGCACGAAGGCCGTTTACATTCCAAGAAATTAATTTCAATGCTTACTCCTTATTCTAATAGTGCTTTTACATACTAATATAGTTTGTGAAAGCCTCTATTTCAACATTTTCCTTATATTTCAAAAATATTCTTATTTATACTAGCAATTATAGTATGTTATACAGTTCAGCCAGAAAGTTGTACATTACTATTGTTTGTGTTTCTTTGCATGTCTTGCTTCCGCACGAGCCTTTCGAGCGTTTTCGTTTGCTTTAAGATCACTTTCACGTTTTTCACGGAAATAATTAGCTATGGAAGATAAAACAAGAATTACCAACACCGTAACATTAAACATGCCGGGCCCGAAGGTATAGATGTGATAACACAAATAACCAAACGCAACAAGGGTTAGTAGATGTTTTAATATTTTCATTTGCCCTCCTGTTTTATCGTAATGTTTCTACACCAGTCTTAAGTGGGAAACCGTCATAGGTTACCCAATCACTAGAGCTACCAACATATAAAGCCGATTCAAGCCCTACTTCGCTCATAGTTAACAGTGCATTACAAGCGGTTACCCCTGAGCCACAGTAAGTCACAACAGGTCTATTTTGATAGATTTCATTATAGTACTCGGCTTCTAAATCTTTTACAGACTTAGGCCCATCTACGGTATAACCACTTTCATAAAAATGATTAACAGCACCAGGAATGTGACCAGTCATGCCATCCATCGTATCTACTTGAGACCCATCGTAGCGGAACGGCGCACGAGCATCAATGATAACATGATCCCCGCTTTCACTAGCCTTGAGAACCTCATCACGACTCATAACCATATGGGTTTGCAATTCATAATTAAAAACTGTTCGTTCTGTAGGCAACGGAGTAGGATCTTTAGTAAGAACATGACCTTCTTTAACCCAACGTTCAATACCGCCCGACAATACCCGCACATCAGATAACCCCATATAGCGCAAAGTCCACCACAGGCGGCCCGCCAAAAAGAGCCAAGAATCATACACAACGACCTTGGAATTGCGAGTAATACCATAAGACTCGAACGTATGAGCCAACTGCTCCATATCTGGTAATGGATGACGACCGCCATGCTCACCTACAGGACCTGTTAAATCCTTATTTAAATCTACAGGAAAAGCCCCCTTAATATGGCCTTGTTTATAATCTTGATAACCACGAGCATCTAAAATGATGACCTCATCGAGACAAGCTAATAATTCTTTAGGAGTGATAAAATTTGACATATTGTACTCCTTTCATATAATTATATCGAAAAATACAAATCTGATAATATTATTATATAACGATATGAAAGTATGGACAATGAATATCAAAATATAATTTAAGCAATACGCCAATATGTTCTAATAGCTCTTTCACATTACAAATATCCTATCCATACAAATAAAAGGTACACCTATATAGTATTATAGGCGTACCTTTATATTGTATGGTTGTATTTCAATTATAAAAGAAAAGAATTCCCACAACGTAAACATACATATGTATGCTCCCAGTCGCGACGTAATCCTGGATATGTGTCTCTATTCCATACATAACGTTGATATGTTTTGTAGATTAATAACGCATATGCACCAAAATAAATAATTAGTGAAGACTCATGTTTACTTAGACCGGAAATCCAAAGCAATAATACAAGACCAAATTGAATCGCAATCCACCACTTTAAAACATATGTAGCAATTGATTTTTTCATTGGAGGTTTTGCCATCATAGAAAGTGCTGTTTGTTGCGTACCTACTGTATTGCCAATACCAACACCTACTCGACCACCAGCACCTATACCTACACCTGTAGTTACCCCATTTACATTAGAAAAACCACCTGCATAAGCAATATTATAACTTTGGATATTTTCCGACTGGCAATATGGACATACGTATGCATTCTCGCTCATAATTCTCTCTCCTATTGTATCTCAAATTATTATAATCGTTTATATCCTACTTATAATTAATGAGAAAGTAATGAGAGTCACAATATTTTTAAGGCTAAAAAAGCCTCTATCATAGATAGAGACTTTCACAATTAAAATTTCACATTATAATATTTTTTAAATGCTTTTACTGAAATAACATATCCACTTGAAGTTGCATCAACTTTTTCTTTTTTAAATGCCACAATTGAATCTCCAGAATATATTACATTACCATTAAAGTCATAAACAGCACTAAATTTTAGCCCACTTACAACTCCTGAATCTTTTAACTTTGCTTTTTTTACTGTAGACTTAACCTTTTCTGAAGTATATGGCACTTTTGATAAATTATTCCTTTTTATTATACCCTCTATGGACTTATTATAATCGTAATCAGCTATAGCCTCGCCTTCAGCAATAAAGTTTTCTTTTTTATCAACTGCATACACCTTGAATTTTAGGGTATATTGGGGCGGTTCATAAATAACATTCTGTACAGAATTCAAATCTAGATAAATATCCCTACTACTATCATGGCGTTCACGCCAAAACTGTGGTGAGTTTTGTAATTCACCTAAAGAAATGGCAAATGTTGCACTAGAAATACAAATAAAAGTAACTGTTAAAGTAAATAGTCTAATAAAACGTAACAACATAACTTAACCTTTCTAAAATACTAAAAGAAAAGAGCTCTATATGAGAGCTCTTTTTTAGATAGCATCAATCTTTTGAAGCTCATCACATAATAAAACTAGAGTTTATACTGGCACTAATAATTATAAACGTTTAGAGATCGCATCTACTGCATCAATATCAGCAGGTAACCAATCTACTGAGTATAAATTCTCTTTTGAAAGCCATTTTGCCGCTTCATGTTCTAATAGAGTAATATCAGAGTCATTTACTAAAGAACATAAATAACAATGCATTGTTAAATCAAACTTCTCATACCCTGTATATTCAATAGTAATAATATGTTCCAGAACGGTAATCTCGGCTTCTAGTTCTTCATGTATTTCTCTTTTGAGTGCAACCTCGTGAGCTTCGCCAGGCTCAACCTTACCACCTGGAAACTCCCAACCATCTTTTAGATCACCATAACCACGTTGAGTAGCTAATATAGTATTATCTTTTTTGATAATTGCTGCTACAACTTCAATATGTTTTCGTTCTTCACTCATATATCCTTACCCATTAATAATATAATCATAAATATCATCCCGTACAGGCACTTCAAGTTGATACTCTAGCTCTACTGCCATAGTACCATTTGCCATAAAGATTTCTTTAGCTCGTTCTCGTCCTGTAGAATGAATAGGACCCAAATAGTAAAACTCTTTAGACTCTTCATCGTCCTTATTCTTTCTCATAAATAAGTGCATAGAAACACCTAAGGCATCAGCATAAAATGCAGTCTGCACATCATCAGAAGAAAATGATCGTTTATTTTTAGAAATAGCTTTCAATAATCCTGGATTTTCAAATCTATCTTCATACTTAATAGTATCTTGAATATCATCTGCTTTATGATAATTGATGAATACAGGATATGTCTTTGTTTCCTTATGGAATTTATATCCCCCAATATTCAATGGTACTTCATTTTGAGGCCATTCTAATAATTGGCACACTTGTTCATAGGTATACTTTTCATATAAAGCAAAAGGAGTATTCGGATAAATCTTACCTTTATATTTATCATCAAACTGTTTCAAACCATAGGCGACAAGTTCTTGCACTTGTTCTTTAAAATTACTATTTTCTAATGCATCTTTAAATGCTTGAGATATTCCATAACGACCATTAGATAATTCAATAAATACACTATCTTCAAATGTTTTTTGTGCCGCTTTCACACCGAATTGATTTGTCATAACATTAATGAGATTAATTCGCCCATGCTCAGATAATTCTACATTATATGTATTTAAAAGCTCATTAGATACATATGTAATAACATCCTGCTTTTCTTCTAATAATGCTTGTAATACTAATAGCTCTCGTACACGTATTCCTGTTGTTAGTTTTTGAGATATAAAATGTAACATCCGTTCCTGAGCAGGTGTGAATGATACAACATAATCCTTATCTTTAATCTTTATCAAGAAATTATGATAAGACTTAAATTTATAAAAAATCCGACTTACATCAATAGAGCCATGTTCTGCAAAATCAGAAATTCTAGGAATACGGCCTAATTTAAAGCGCAAATTAAAATAGGCTTCTTTTATTAATTTCATATCAGAAAACTTTGCTGTATCAATAGATTCGTAAATACGTTGTTTCGCAATTTTATCAAAATGTACTGTTGAGCTACCAGGGATAATACGATTACCGGCTTGTACATATCGACGCAATGTATCTTTGTTATAACTTCTATCACCAGATAGTGCCAAGGGAATCATAAAGTTATTTGTATAGTTCCCAATAAAATCAAGGATAACTACATATTCCTTATCTTCAAACTTACGAAGTCCACGCCCTAACTGTTGAATAAAAATTATTGGGCTTTCAGTTTGACGTAACATAATAACTTGATTGATTTCAGGTATATCAACGCCTTCATTAAATATATCTACAGTAAAGATATAATCTAACTGCTCATCAAGTCTACCTTGATACTCCCCAGTTCCTGTTAATCGAGCGATCGTTTTCTCTCTAATTTCTTGGCTATCCTCACCCGTCAAGCTTACCGTGCGATAAATCCCCCGCTCATTAAAAGCGTCAGATAAAGCCTTTGCTTCAACGCGATTACTGCAGAATACCAGGCCTTTTACTCGACTACCACTATGTCCAAAGTAGCGAATCTTTTCAATAATTTTATCTACACGCTCCTTTGTTGATAAATTAGAAAAAGTAACCTCCATATCACCAATCGGTTCGTCTGTATCAACCCATAAGTCACTAATACCAAAATAGTGGAATGGACATAATAAATCTTCCTCTAGAGCCTGTTGTAATCGAATTTCATAAATAATATTATGATCAAAGAGCTCATATAAATCATAACCATCAGTCCGCTCCGGACTTGCAGTCATACCTAATAGAAACTGTGGTTTAAAATAGTCGATAATACGTTGATAACTTTCAGAGCCTGCACGATGTACTTCGTCAATAATAATACAATCAAAAGTTTTTGGATCGTATTGTTTCATTACATCATAACGCCCCATCATTTGCATTGTAGAAAATACATGGGTAGCATCATATTTTTTAACATTACCAGATACTAACCCAAACGTTATAGATGGATCATTATAAACCCGTGAAAAACTTGCCATTGCTTGTTTTGCTATTTGTTCTCGATGCACTATAAATAATATTCTTTTCGGATTCATTTCGCGCATCGCAAAAGCCGCTGCATAGGTTTTCCCCGTCCCCGTAGCAGAAATTAGAAGTCCTCGTTTAGCATGATTCGCTCTTAATTCATTAAAGTTGGCAATAAACTGCTGTTGCATCATATTAGGTTCTAAGGCCGGTAAATCTACCTTCTTAAATTGTTCCGCTACAGACCTTTGTGAAAAACGCTCTGGACGAACCCATCTAGGCTTATACCAAGGTATAAACTCTTCATAAGGAATGGCAAATTTTGAATTCCAATACAGTTCAAATTCCTCATTAATCTCTCGAGCATAAGTATCGCTACCATGTACTTCAGAGCGAGTATTCCACTCTCTATTGCTCTTTAGCGCATTAATAGTTAAATTAGAACTACCTATTATAATTTGATAGGATTCATCTTTCCTAAAAATATATCCCTTTGTGTGAAAACCATGTCCACTACCTTGAGTAGTACAATATACCTTCAAATCAATATTCTTTAGATTACCTAAATCTTCTAGAACTTGTGGACTATTAAAACCAAGATAATCTGTTGTTAATATGCGACCATGTACGCCTTGATTTTCTAACTCTTTAAGTATTGGCTTTAATGTTAGTAATCCTTCTGGTGTTATAAATGCTACAGATATTAAAAACTCATCACAATTACGCAAGCCATCTTCTATAGCAGATAGCACATTGCGCCCTTCCCCATTTGCTATGAGTTCTGAAGATGTAGCAAAGTTGAGCAAACGATTCGATTCTGACATAAAAAACTCCCCATATAATGAATACTATACTTGCTATTATACCAGCCGCAGCTGCAGCGTCTAGAGAAATATATTTTTATGCAGAATAGCTTATTTATGTGAAAGCCTTTTAAGGCTATCCCTCTACAAATCACTAATTACAAATATTAATACATGTTCACATAACATAATTTCATCTATTCCTTATGATTCTCCGCTCTATACGTCTTTTTTGGGACCTAAGTTTATGATATAATATAACTAATGACTCTTAGGGGCGTAGTCCGCCCAAACGGATCCAAAAAGGGTTAGTGTGTTTTCAAGGAGCGTGCGCAGTTGAAAAAGGGGTACATCAAGTTAATAGCAGCCGTTATACTTGGCATCGCTATTATCGGTGGTGGGATCTACGGGGTGTATACACTCTTGTCATCCAATACAACGACAATTTTATATCGATCAACCGTTGACGACAAGATCAACGCTATCCGACCTTATATCGTCGCATTAGACTCATATAACGCGTACAGTGTAGCCTATGCAAATCAATTACAACCAACTCTTGAAGAGTTACGTAATGGGTCCCATAACACGACGATTACATTACCTAAATACAAAGATCTTAAAACAGCGTTAGAGGCTGCAAAGCAAGATAGCCCTACTCCATACGAAGATGTAAATCAATCAACTAATGATGTATTAGCAGTGCTAGATCAATTGATTCCTGTTGCGGATCAATTGCAAGCCTACTATGTAGAACGTCGTTTTGAAAAAGATAATTTCAAAGGTAGCGATGAGTTAGCAGCACAGTATGTACCTCTAGCTGAACAATTCTACGCTACATACAACGCTTTAGATTTAGCCTTAGATAATCGTAATAATGAGCTCTATACAGAACGCATGACTGAATATCAAGGTGAAAAACGTGAAAATGCAGTTAACTTTATCGAGTTAAATCTCATGACTGCCCAAACAATCGACCTTATCGATCCAGATGGAAATACGGATACCCAAAAGGTTGAAGCAAACTTGCAACAAATCACGCAACGCATCAACAAATTACAACCTGGTACAACATCAGAAACACAAAATGCGGTTCGCGAGTATCAAGACTCCGTAAAAGAATTTGTCGCAGAGGCTCGCAACTATATCATCATCAATTCTTCCTACGGCGAAGCATATACACAACTTTTTATAAAATATAACAAAATGGTTGGTAAAGCAAATGTCGTAAATATGGCAGAACTTGATGCAACAGAGCAAAAGAAAAAATAACTAACTACACAAAGAGGACTAGCCATGGCTAGTCCTCTTTTGATATGTCTACAACTACTTTAAATTATATTAACAAGTTTCATTACTATAGGTTTATATAATAAAATTATTTCCGTTTTAAGTCTTTCGTAATAATATAGTATTCAGATGGAGTTATCTTAATACCATCAATATGGTTATTCCCTACAATATTAATCTTAGGATATCCAAGGAAGAGTGCTATCGAATCATCTAGCATCAATTGTTGTGCATTGATCACCGCATTACGACGCACCAGTGGATCGTTAGCGCTTTCACCAAGAGCTAACAATTCATCGAAACGTGGATTAGAGAATCCAGAGCCGTTTGTATCACTACCTGTCCCCCAGTATTGTTTCAAGAACCATACAGGTTGGCCAGTATTAGCAGTAACTACACTAGAGATGAGCATATCGTAATCTCCAGATTGCGCCAATGTATCGATCACAGCATAGTCTACGATTTTAATTTGTAAATCTACACCAATTTTCTTATAGTCCGCTTGTAATGCCTCTGCATATAATGGCAATTCAGGGCGAGATGTATAGGCATAGAAATCAAGTACTAGGTTTTCACCATCTTTATCTACAATGCCATCTCCATTTGTATCAATATAACCTTCACGTTTAAGTAATTCTTTAGCACGTTCAATATTATATTTATTAGGGTCCCGCAATTGATTGAATCCATAATCAATGGACGGTGGCAATGGAGCCTTACCGGCAACAAAGGTATCCTTCATAAGATTCTTTGCATAGGACTCACGATCTGCTCCGGCAATGAGAGCCGCTCGAAGATTAGCATTCTTAAGCTTGCCTTTTTGGCTCATCCGAACGAATACATCACGTAAGGATGATTCTTCATAAATAGTAAATTTCTTATCGTTTTGGAAGATACCATATTCGCCAGGTCCAATGCTAACGGCCATATCTACATCACCCGCTTGCAATGCCATAGCTCGTGTATTGGCATCGTTAATAGATGGAATTTCAATCTTACCGAAGCCTGGCTTGCCATCCCAGTAGTTATCATTCCGTGCTAGCTCAGCACGCTCTTTTGTAAATGATGTCACTACATAAGGCCCAGTCCCAATAGGACCTTCCTTCGCAATATCACGACCATTTGCTTCTGCAGTCACATCCATAATTAAGAACAATGGATCTCCCAACAAATTTGGCAAATTATAATAAGGCTTATCTGTCTTGATTGTAAGCTCTTGACCATTAGCCGTCATTTCTGTGTAATTAAAGAATGTTTTTGCCCGTTTACTCTTCGCAAAGGTTCGTTCCAAAGACGCCTTTACGGCCTCAGCAGTAAGGGCATTACCATTAGAGAACTTAACCTTATCGTTAATGGTAAAAGTCCAGGTCAGCTTGTCATCACTTTGTTTCCAAGATGATGCTAACCATGGTTTAGCATTCATGTGATCATCAAACTTGGTGAGTGTTTCGCCAACACCGTACCGTACAACAGCCCAGCTAAAATAGTTTTCTGTTGGTTCCAAGGTACCAGCAAAGCTAATTGCCCCTACCTTTAATACATCATTAGATGAATCGAAGGATTGATTTATGCAGCCTACAGTACCAAGGACCGTAACACCCAGCATCATGCTAATCAGTAACGCCTTACGTAATCCTTTCATTCACACACCTAACCTTTCTCTATATCACTTCATATGAGCATATTTCAATTATACCCATGGGGGTATGTTACTTAGTCAACTATACTATATATTTAGTGTTAATACAATCATCTCTAAGAAAATTTTCGATATAATTATATATATGAGAAAATCTGTATAGATACGTAACATACAAAAATAGCAGTTAGCTCTAAAGCTAACTGCTATTATATATGTACCTATTATATTTTACCCATATTAGTAGGCGAATCCTCTAGTCGAATACACTAGGCGATCGCTACAATGAGAAGTCGGATACGTTGTGCCAAAGTCCTATGCTTCTACAGCCGCTTCTTCTAAAGTAAGTGGCTTATGATCTTGGCCAATTTCAAAGATGGAGCTCAATAGAACTTTTGTATAAGGATGCTTCGCATCAGCTAAGTGAAATGCATCTAGCTCTTCAACAATAGTGCCTTTGTGCATTACGACCACCTTGTGGCACATAGTACGAATGAACGCAATATCATGAGCGATAAATAGGTATGTTAAATTCTTCTTTTTTTGTAAACGCGCCAATAAATAGGCAATGGAGTCTTGTACGGATACGTCTAGAGCACTAGTAGCCTCGTCTAATACGAGAATTTCAGGCTCTAATACGATAGCACGAGCAATGGCAACACGTTGACGTTGTCCACCAGACATTTCATGAGGATAACGATGCATGAACTCACGAGGTAAATCTACCATTTCAAGATAATCACCAGCAATCTGTTCTTCTTTTCCTTTTTCTAGAAGACCAAAGTTGTATAACGGTTCAAGAATAATATCTTTTACCTTCATACGCGGATTGAAAGCTGCAGATGGATCTTGGAATACCATTTGAATTTTCTTGCGGTATTCTTTTGTTTGCTCAGAGTTCATATGTTGAATCTCTACACCATCTACATAAATCTCGCCTTCTGTAATAGGCAGCATCTTCATGATCATACGAACCAAAGTCGTTTTACCAGAGCCAGACTCACCTACAATCCCAAGGGACTGGCCTTTTTCTAAGGTAATATTGATATCCTTACATGCTTCGAGCTCACCACCAGTAGGAAGTGGGAATCGTTTACATACATTTTTTAATTCTACAGCGTAGTTAGTCAATGTAACGACCTCCTCCCAATGTTGGTACCGCATCTTTTAATTGTTTCGTATATTCATTAGATGGATGTTCCAAAATGTCTTGAGGCGTACCAGCATCTACGACACGACCTTTTTTCATAACGATAATATAGTCGGACATATAGGCCGCTACACCAAGGTTATGCGTAACCATTACGATAGCAGAATTATGCTCTTTAGCAAGTTCTAGCATTTGCATAACAACTTGTGATTGTGTTGTTACATCTAAAGCAGATGTAGGTTCATCACCAATCAATAACGCAGGATCCATCGCTAATGCCATAGCAATGCCCACACGTTGGCGTTGACCACCAGATAATTCGTGAGGATAACGACGTAATATATCTGCCCCATTAGGAAGAGAAACAGATTCTAATAACTCAATTGCTCGTCGATCACATTCATCATTGGTAATTTCCACATGAGATTTAAATAATTCTCTAAACTGTTTACCAATGCGAACTATTGGGTCTAAAGCACTACCACTATCTTGGAAAATCATGGCCATATCTTTACCACGTATAGCTCTCCATTCTGACTTAGATAGGGTGCGAAGATCTTGACCATTAAAGATCATGGTACCATCTGTGACCTCACCACCTATAGGCAACAAACCCATGAGGGCACGGATCACGGTAGTTTTACCGGATCCAGATTCCCCTACAATGGTCAATACCTTACCGCGTTCCAAGGTAAAGTTTACATCCATAACAGCAGGCACACCTTGGTACGCGATGTTAAGGTTCTCTACAGTTAGTATGTTTTCTGCCATTATAGCTCCTTATTATTTTGTAATTTTATTAGTAATCCAGTAGTAGTCACTTGGGTACATGACAGCACCTTTCAAGTAAGAACCAGTAACGATATTAGTTTTAGGGTAACCTAAGAACAATGCAGCACCATCATTCATCAATAATTGTTGAATTTGAATTGCATAGTCACGACGTTTTGCAGGATCGAATTCAGTTTCAGCAGCATCTAACAATTGGTCAACTTGTGGATTGGAGTAACCAGAACCGTTTTGAGGGTTGGAACCATTGTCATTTGTATGCCAGTAGTTAGCCAAGAACCAGATTGGATCGCCTGTATTAGCTGTTACGATATTGGAAATAAGCATATCATAGTCGCCATCTTGACCCATTTTATCGATCAAGTTATAGTCAACTGTTTTAATTTTCATGTCGATACCCACTTTTTTGAGGTCAGCTTGAACAGCTTCTGCATAAAGTGGCAATTCAGCACGAGAATTATATACTACGAAGTTGAATGTTAATGGTTTACCATCTTTATCAAGGATGCCGTCGCCATCAGTATCTTTCCAACCGTCTTCCGCTAACAATTGTTTAGAGCGTTCAGGATTATATGCATTAGGATCTTTCAATTCATTGAATCCATAGTCCATGGATGGTGGAATTGGAGCAGAACCAGGAATGAATGTACCTTTTAACAATACATCTGCATAGTTTTTGCGGTCTGTGGCAGAAATAACAGCTGCACGAACTTTGTCATCACCAAGAACGCCTTTTTCGTTGATACGTGCCAATACTACACGAAGGGATGCAATTTCATCAACCTTAAACTTATCGTTATTTTGGAATAAGCCGATTTCACCAGGACCGATATTAACCGCCATATCAACATCGCCAGATTGCAAGCTCATAGCACGCGTATTAGGATCGTCGATAGAAGGAATTTCTACAGTTTTGAAAGGTACTGTACCATCCCAGTAATTTTCGTTGGCCGCCATTTCAGCACGTTCTTTTGTGAAAGATTTAACTACGTATGGGCCTGTACCGATAGGACCTTCCTTGGCAAAGTTGCGGCCATCTTTTTCAGATTGGACATCAACAATTAAGAATAATGGATCGGCCAAAAGACCAGGCATATTAGGATATTCTTTCGTCGTATGAATTACCAATTGTTGACCATTTGCTTCGATGGAATCATATTCAAAGAACGTTTTTGCACGATTGGATTTTTCAAAAGCACGTTCGATAGATGCTTTAACAGCTGCAGCATCAACCTTTTTACCGTTGGAGAATTTTACTTTGTCATTGATAGTAAACGTCCAAGTTTTATGATCTGGGGATACTTCCCATTTAGAAGCAATCCAAGGTTGTGGCTTCATTTTTTCATCAAACTTAGCCAATGTTTCACCTACACCATAACGCATTACAACCCATGCGAAGAAGTTTTCTGTAGGTTCTAATGTAGATGCGAAGTTAGTTACACCAACCTTTAACACATCCTTGTTAGCAGCGCCATTATTATTGGAACCACAACCAGCGATGAAAGAACCCATCATCACAATGCTAAGGCCTGCTAAAAGGGCTTTTTTCCAAGATTTTTTCATATAAAATCTCCTTGTACAATTACATATAAACATAAAACATACACATCATAACTACTACAAACCATAATAGTCATAATGGAAAAACCACATTATTGCTTATTTATTTATCCAACAACTTTCACAAAGCTATCCATAAATAAGCATCACACGTAACTAACCTTGATTTTTAGGATCCACTACATCGCGCAAGGAATCAGACCAAAGGTTAAAGATAGCAACTACAATAAGGATGGACATACCAGGGAAGGCCATCAGCCATGGACTGGTTTGTAAATATTGACGACCTTCGTTAAGCATAAGGCCCCATTCTGGTGTTGGTGGTTGAGCACCAAATCCAAGGAAGGAAAGACCAGCAACCTCAATCATAATAGCCCCAATATCTAGTGCACCTGTTGTAACAACAAGAGGCATAATATTAGGAATGATATGACGTCTAATAATAGTTGATGTAGATGCCCCCATCATGACAGCAGCCGTTACATACTCTTCGCCACGAACTTTCAATGTCATAGATCGTACCAAACGAGCATATTTTGCCCAACCTACTACAGATAATGCCAAAATCGTATTCATAATACTACCACCCAAAATACCTGCAATGGCAATGGCTAATACTACACCCGGGAAGGATAGCATAATGTCCGCAAAACGCATGAGGACCATTTCGATTTTCCCGCCGAAATAACCGGCTATGGCACCGATAATAGTACCAATGCTTACCATAATCACTACGATGGATACACCCATGAACAAGGATAATTGAGTACCATAAATGATACGAGACAATACGTCACGCCCCAGTTTGTCGGTGCCAAACCAATGCTGAGCACTAGGGGCTTGTAATGCTTTAGACATATCCGATGTGAAAGCATCTCCCGGCGCAAGCCATGGTGCAAAGATAGCAATGAATACGATGACAAGCATCAATGCAGTGTAGAAAGAGAACAATTTATGTTTCTGAATAAATTCTTTCATTATGCTCTCTCCCTTTTCAATCTAGGGTCCAACAGAACATAGGATGCATCAACTAGAGCATTGACACACATATATGCTAAGGCAACCCATAACACAAAACCTTCGATCAATGGATAGTCGCGCATGGTAATGGCATATACCGCCATATTCCCAAGGCCAGGCCAGGAGAATACCATTTCAACAACTGCAACACCGCCTAATAGCCAACCGATGAGAACACCTAATATAGTGATGAGTGGTAATACTGCATTAGGCAAAATATGACCGAATAAAATTTTCATCTCACTCACACCACGAGCACGTGCGCCGATGACATAATCCTTTTGCATTTCTTCAAGAATAACAAGACGAACTTGGCGCATGTACTTGGACCCAACTACAACAGCTAATGTAGCGGCTGGTAGAATTACACCGATTGGAGTTACACGAGAGGACGCAATAGGAACGAGCCCTAATTTAAGACCAAAGATATAAATCAATACAAGGCCTAACCAGAATGATGGCATAGACACGCCTACAAAGGAAGCAGTGCGCAACAGATAGTCGATCCATTTGTTTCGATTTAAGGCGCTTATAATCCCTGCCGGCAATGCATAGAGCAATGTAAATACTAATGCTGTACCCGCTAACATAACTGTTCCTGGCAAAGCCTCTAACATACGATCTACAACAGGCTTTTTAGCAGAGTAACTCATGCCCAAATCACCGTGTGCAGCATTTACAACCCAGTTCGCATATTGCACTATAAACGGTTTATCTAGCCCAAGCTGAGCTCGAGTCTCATCAATGAGCTCCTGAGACACGATAGTATCGGCCGTTTCTAGTAGCATCGTTACTGGATCGCCTGGTGCTAAATAAGTGAGACAAAATGTTAAAAAAGTAATGCCAAACAAGGTTACAATAAATTGTCCCAAATGTTTAGCAAATCGTTTACCCATAGGCGCCTCCTAAACTCTCTAAACACTAACAACAAATCAAATGAAAACTAATGTTACTATCCGCGCAACGCAGTAGTAAGAGCCGAAATCAAGGAAAAATATAGCTCTCTGAGGACCAAAAAAAGGTTAGTCCACCTGACTAACCTAAATTAAGTACGGTATATGCAATACCATACATTTAGAGCAGGCTTTCTGACTCAGACTCATCGCAATATTTCAGCCTTCCCAGTTTCCCAGTGACCCTATAATGAAACCTTGCTCCTCATTACAGCTATTTGCATAGTATGGGATTTTCACCCATTTTCCTCTTTTACGCTCGGTGAACACCGACACTCACTAGTTCATTCACTTTTATCGATTATTAATATACTATATTAATATTCTGTTTACAATACACATACCCCTTAGGGGTATGTGTATATCGTGAATTCTCAATATAATTTTTATACTAATAAAAATTATTAATTAGTAATTAAGGTCACATTCATGTATAAACTTATACGAATTATTTTATATATATGATTTTTTACTATATTAACTGTATACAACTGTATATATATTAATTATTATGATAATAGCAATTTTTTCATAATTATTTTTATATCTGCCAAAAAACTTTTAATCTTTTTATCAACTACCATTTATTTGTAATTAATGGAACATTGATTAATATGCATAGCTAATATATATGTTATCTGTACCTCTTGAACCCCCAAAACACCTAATATATGCGCAAGTAAAATTAATACAGTCTTACCATAGTTGCCTCACTCTTACGTACAACATCAAAAAGAGGCTGTTACTAGGTAACAGCCTCTTTTAAGACGAGAGTTATTTAATTAATCGATACTTTGTTGTAAGCGGTGCGCTTTGCGTGTAGCCCACGCTTTACGCAAAACATAGATCACAAGACCAATGCTTACTGCCACGGCACTACCAACCATAGCATCAAAGCCACATGCGTAAATAGCATATAAGCAGTAGATAACGCCAGCACCAAATACGTAGTTAAAGCGTTTAATGCGGCTTTCAGCTACGCCAGCCATACGCATCATTGTAGGTACTGCTAAGATGCACAATACATATGGTACTACGTTAGTTACAACCGCCAAGTTGACCAATACTTCAAATTGCTCACGCAAAGAATCACTTGCAGTGAACAATGTAAGTAATGTTTCAACAGCGAGTAGAATGAATACGCCACGAACAGGAGCATCATTACTATTTACACGAGCGAATACTTTAGGGAAGTAACCATGTTCCGCTGCGCTTTTAAATACGCGAGACAATGTGAATTGCCAGCAAAGTAAAGCGCCAAAGCAAGAAATAACCATTGCAGCCATCACGATGTTTGCAATTGTATCATTGAACATGTATACGAATGTCAAACCAAATGGTGCATTAGAATTTAACAAGTCGATGTTAGGCACGATACCGGCCATAACATTTGTGGACAAGATGTAAACCACTGCCACTGCTAATGTACCCGCCACAGTTGCGATAGGTACGTTTTTCTTTGGATTCTCAACAGCATCAGCATTAGCCGCTGCGGACTCAAATCCTAGGAAGCCCCATAAAGTAAGGGAAATAGATTGTTTTATTGCATCAAAAAACGGAAGATCATTTGGGTTCCACGCTGCCCAATAAATAGATGGGTCAAACCAATACCAGCCGATTGTACCAATTAATAAAACCGGCACAATAGAGCCCCAAATAGTCATGTTGCTGAGTCGACCTGTGAAGCGATTACCACGGAAGTTCAAAATCGCTGCAAACCACAAAAGCACAATTGTTACTTGGCTTGTTTGTGTCGCATTGAGGTCAACACCAAAGAAAGCTGCGCCATAACCTACGGCAGATACCGCGATGGCGATATTAGCAATGATGAGAGATATGCTGTAAGCATAGCTCGCCATAAAATGTCCAGTTTTACCGAAGCGGTGTTCTGCATAACCGCCCATGCCCCCCTTAATCTGGGAGAACATACCCGCTTGAGCAAAAATATACGCTAACAAAAGCGCACCCACAGCTGTTACGAGCCAAGATAAAACTGAAATAGTACCAACTTGAGCCAAATTAGTTGGTAACATAATGATCCCAGCTCCTAGCATATTGGCTGCTACCATTGTGGTTAGCTGGAATACAGACATTTTTTTAGCGGTGGTTTTCATGTATCAATCCCCTTTCAAAAGGTGAATTTTTTCTCGTCCATAATTCACTTAAATATAATATACCGCTAAGTAAATTCAGTTCGTGCTGTGATGGGCTTGAATGTGAATTTACCGTTGTTATTCTTATTACGAATTAAATAATAACACCTATGAACTCAAAATGAAAGTACTTTATTGGCGGACAAGCATTATTACACGAATTGAATAAATTATAGTTAATTTATCATCTAAAACGAACAGAACTCATTTTAACAATGACAGAGTATATTTTTACCCCATTTTATACTGTTTATATATGTGATTTTTACTATCTATCATGGTTATAGTGTCGTAGTACAAGACTATTGTTTTCGCACAGTCCACTGTATGCGTACATAAATTTACACCATTTTAATAGTAATTTATCAATTAGAATAGCGCTCTTTTTAGGTGTTATCTATCATATAAATAAAAAATCGATATACACATAAGCTTAAAGGTTAATATAAAGCGCTTTAATATAAGACTTATATGTATATCGATCTTAAAATTTTAATATCACAAGTAACTGTTACTCTGAATGTTACTCTTGTACAGGATGTGGCCTTAAATCAAAACATTAGGCTTACTAAAGCAGTTATGCTTGCACAGACTCAACAATTGCTTTCCACTGAGCAATTTGTTTTTCTTCTGTAGCAATAATAGCCTTACCATTGTTCCGTTGTCTTTCCACACATTCTGGAGCAGTACCAGAATAGTTATTACGGCCAGCTATGCAAGCTTCGATGGAAATGGCATCAAGGATATCTGCATCAAAATGGTCGGATATAGCTTTAAAATCCTCAACGGATAAATCAAGCAATACGCAACCTTTTTCAATGCAATGATGTACAGCATTACCTACGATTTCGTGAGCTTCACGGAATGGAACACCTTTTTTCGCAAGGTAATCGGCCATATCTGTAGCATTAGAGAAGTCATCATCGAGGACAGCTTTCATATGCGCCCCATTGACCTTCATGCCGCGAATCATTGCCGCATTAATGGACAATGCAAAGTGCACTGTATCGATAGCATCAAAAATGCCCTCTTTATCCTCTTGCATATCTTTATTATATGTAAGTGGCAAACCTTTTAATGTAGTTAATAAACCTAACAAGTGGCCATAGGTACGACCTGTTTTACCACGAACAAGTTCACATACATCAGGATTTTTCTTTTGTGGCATAATGCTAGAGCCTGTGCAATGAGCATCATCAAGTTCAATGAAGTTAAACTCATTGGTAGACCACAAAATCAATTCTTCGCTAAGGCGGCTCAAGTGCATCATCACGAGAGATGCAAAGGACAGGAATTCAACCACGTAATCACGGTCGGATACGGCATCCATACTATTTTCGTAAATACGGGAGAAGCCGAGTAGCTTTTGCGTATAGGTTTGATCAATACCGTATGTAGAACCAGCTAAGGCCCCTGCACCAAGTGGCATGATATCTGCATGTTTGAAGACCATCAACAAACGGTCAAAATCGCGTTCTAGCATGGAGAAGTATGCCATCATATGATGACCAAATAATACAGGCTGTGCCCGTTGTAAATGCGTATAGCCAGGCATGATAACATCGCTGTATTTTTCAGCTGTTTCGATGAGGGCTTTTTGCATATCTACGATAAGCTCGCCCATTTCTATTACGGCTTTACGCACGTACATGTGCAAATCTACTGCACATTGGTCATTACGGCTACGGCCTGTATGTAAACGGCCACCTGCTTCACCAATATCATCTGTTAGGCGCTTTTCAATATTCATATGAATATCTTCAAGAGCCACGGAGAATGGGAACTCACCTTTATCGATTTGGCCTTTAATCTTTGTTAAGCCCTCAACAATAGCATCTCGATCTGCGTCGGAGATAATATTTTGTTTTGCCAGCATTGTAGCATGTGCTTTACTACCTGCAATATCTTCGGCGTACATCCGCGCATCAAAAGCGATAGAGGATGTAAAATCCTCTACCGCTTTATCAGTGCCTTTTGTGAAACGCCCGCCCCACAATTTAGCCATTATTTACCTGCCTTTTCTTTCATTAATGCATTAATTTTAAGAGGTAAACCGAACAAGTTGATGAAGCCCGCCGCATCAGCTTGGTTGTATACATCATCTTCTTCGAATGTTACGAAATCTTCGCTGTACAAGGAGTATGGAGAAGTTGCACCAGCAGAGATAATGTTGCCTTTGTACAATTTAAGTTTTACTTCACCAGTTACAGTTTTTTGAGTTTCATCAACGAATGCTTGCAAAGCGTTCATCAACGGTGCGAACCACATGCCATCGTATACAAGTTCAGCGTATTTGTTAGCAATAAGTTCTTTGTAGTGGTATGTAGCTCTGTCGAGGCAAAGGTATTCAAGTTCTCTGTGAGCATACATGATGATGGATCCACCTGGGTTTTCATAAACGCCACGGGATTTCATGCCTACCAATCTATTTTCAACGATATCTACAACGCCTACGCCATAGTGTGCACCGATTTCGTTGAGTTTTTCTAACAATTGTAATGGAGTACCTTCTTGGCCATCTACTGCTACAGGTACGCCATCTTTGAAGGATACAGTTACATAACCAGCTTCATCTGGAGCTTGTTCAGGAGTATGTGTTACCAAGTACACATCATCTTTAGGAGCATTTGCTGGATTTTCAAGATCGCCGCCTTCATGGGACAAATGCCATACGTTTTGGTCCATGGAATATGGATGGGATTTAGTAGCTACAACTGGAATATCATGTTTAGCTGCATATTCCATGCAGTCTGTTCTGGATTTCAAATCCCATTCTCTCCAAGGAGCAATAATTTTCATATTAGGAGCCAATGCTTTGATAGCGAGTTCGAAACGAACTTGGTCATTACCTTTACCAGTCGCACCGTGAGCGATAGCATCAGCGCCTTCTTTTTTAGCAATATCTACAAGGATTTTACCGATTAAAGGTCTAGCGAAGGATGTACCTAATAAATATTTACCTTCATAAACTGCACCAGCTTTTACTGTTGGCCATACATAATCTTTTACGAACTCTTCTTTAGCATCAACGATGTACGCTTTAGAAGCACCAGATTTGATTGCTTTTTTCTCAACTGCATCATAATCCTCAGGTTGGCCCAAGTCTACGCATACGGCGATAACTTCAGCGCCATAATTTTCTTTTAACCAAGGAATGATAACAGATGTGTCCAAACCGCCAGAATATGCGAGTACTACTTTATTTGCTTTACCCATGATAACACCTCATAAAAAACTTACTATGTATTTAAACTCATATAATCAATATTATATCAGATAATTGTGAAAGCACCGTGGCATCTAGCTCAACGGTCATTCCCTCTTTCTGACAAAAAATAGTATACACCTGTATAATTATAAATGCAAGCATTATTTTTATTCAATTTAGTAATATATTTCGGAATGTAACAATCTTCGCAAAAAAATCTCTGTTCGCCAATTAATTATTCATTAGCAAACAGAGATTATAAAATATATTCAATTATTCATCCACAAGGCCCAAGTCTTGTTGGTATGCATAGTCCGCTTCTGCTTGTGTAATCATACCTTGGTCTACCATTTGTTCAAGCACCAGTTTTTGTCTAGCCTTAGCCCCTTTATAGTTCGTATAGGGATCCAAATAAGATGGTGCATTAGGTAGTGCTGCAAGGAGTGCACTTTGGCCTAGTGTCAATCGGCTTGGGCTCGTTCCAAAGTAGCCATGCGCAGCTTCGTAAATGCCGTAATAATTATGACCATAATATACTGTATTTAAATACATGGTGAGGATTTCTTCTTTCGAGTAGTAATGTTCCATTTCACTAGCAAGGATTGCTTCCTCTACCTTACGACTCATGATGCGTTTTGATGAAAGAAAGAGATTTTTTACTACTTGTTGTGTAATAGTACTCCCACCCTCTACAGTTTCACCTGCTATAGTATTGGTATAAAAGGCGCGAATAATACCGAGCACATCAATAGCTCCATGTTTATAGTACCGCTTATCCTCAATGGCGATAAGTGCATTCTTTGTATATTCTGGAATGACATCCCCCTTCACCCAGTGTTCTTTAGAAACACGTTGATTAAGGGCCGCCTCTACCTTTTCTTTAAATGTAAATATTCGTATGATACGATCTGTACGGCTGAGGGTATCTTCACCTTGTTCTATGCGTTTTTCAACAGTTGTGTGAGCCTTACTTTCACGATCTGTACCTTGAAAGCTATGGTATCCGTCATATATAAACATGGCCAATATGATGACCACCACGAACACCACTAGATTCCGAAGGTAGCGAAACACTTTCATTGCTTTCACCTATTTCATAAAGGACCTTAGTATACATACAGTTATTAACTAACAGTATCTACAACGCCTTATATACATATACTACTATAATGTGTATTAAATGTATTGTATCACATCAATCAAGAAGAAGATATGGATAGACCTTGCTATTATAGCTGTTAGGAAAAGAATTCTAACAATATAAAAGAGAGAATCTTAATATTTATAACCAAGCGTATATCTACATATACAGATTTTATTCATATTAGGTATACTTATAAAGTTGTATTATAAACTTTACATGGAGTATAATAGTAAAGATGATAAAAACATGCCCATTGGAGGAGTATTATGAAACAATGTATGGATTCAGAAAATCTACATCGTCGATTGCGTAAAATCCTTGGTCAAGTGCAAGCTATTGATCGAATGATTGAAGAAGACATTCCATGCGAAGATGTGTTGAGCCAAATTAATGCAGCTAAATCTGCACTACATAAAGTAGGTCAAGTAGTTCTTGAAGGACATATCAACCACTGCGTACGAGATGGTATCGAACACGGTGACGTAGAAAAAACCATTAGCGACTTTACAAAAGCTGTAGAGCGTTTTGCAAACATGGGAAAATAAAGAAGAGGCTAAGAGGCCTCTTCTTTTTTTACCCAAAACAAGGCTCTACTAAATCTCGAAGATCCCCCGAAAAAGCAAATAAAAATCAAATCTGATTAAAGCATCCATCATATATAACTCAAGAAAAAAGGACTCTACATTCGTAGAGTCCTTTATATTACCACAAAGTATTAGTCGTGGTTAGTTGTTAAGAATTCGCTCAATGCAGCGAGTGCGTCATCTTCGTCAGCACCGTCAGCTGTCAATGTAACAGATGTGCCTTTTGTAGCGCCCAAAGTCAATACAGTTAAAATGGATTTAGCATCAGCTGTTTTACCGTTAGCAGCGATTGTCACTTTGGAAGCGTATTTAGCAGCCAATTGTGTGAAAGCTGTAGCAGGACGAGCATGTAAACCAGATTCGTTAGTAATTTCTACTGTTAATTCTTTCATGATAACCTCTTTCTATCTCGATAGGTAGTACCTATCCCATACGTTCTAATAGATATATTGTATCAATTTCAAGCATTTTAATTCAAGTATATAAAAAGTTCTTTGCTATATACTGATGAGCTTAACACTTTTCTTAGAGTTATACAGAATTATAATAAGCCTTTTTCGGCTAGTACAGATTTAGCATATTCTGTAATTTCTTCAGCTGTATCCATGGAAAGTGCTTTATTAGCCACCTCTTCACATTCTGCTTTAGAAACGGAACGCAAGATTTTCTTAATAAGTGGTATAGATGACGCTGTCATAGAGAATTCATCAAGGCCAAGACCTAATAGAATCATAGTAGCTACAGGATCACTAGCTAGTTCACCGCACATGCCTGTAAATTTACCTTGTTCATGGCTCGCATCGATAACATGCTTGATAAGACGTAATACACCTGGATGCAATGGTTGATATAGAGAACCAATAGACTCATTCATACGGTCTACCGCCAAGGTATATTGGCATAAATCATTTGTACCGATACTGAAGAAGTCTACGTATTTAGCCAAAATTGGAGAAATAACAGCAGCTGCAGGCACTTCGATCATAATACCAACCTTGATATCCTTATTGAACTCTTTGCCTTCAGCTGTAAGTTCTGCCTTACATTCTTCGAGCATAGCATTCGCTTGTTTTACTTCTTCTACGGAAGCAATCATTGGGTACATGATGTGAATATCGCCAAAGGAACTAGCACGCAATAACGCACGTAATTGTACTTTAAAGATATCCGGACGGTTCAAGGAAATACGAATCGCACGATACCCAAGGAATGGATTCATTTCACTTGGCAAATCAAGGCATTTCAATTCTTTATCGCCACCGATATCCATGGTACGGATAATAACAGGTTGACCCTGCATATCTTCTGCAACCTTTTTATATTCTTCAAACTGTACATCTTCTGTTGGCAACTCGTCGTTTTCCATGTACAAGAATTCTGTACGATATAAGCCAATACCTTGTGCGCCCATTGTAAGAGCGTGTTTAGCATCTTTAGACTTACCGATATTACCGAATAATTCTACATGATGACCATCAGTTGTTGTAGCTTCAAGATTGGCAGATTCGCGCAAGCGTTTCAATTCCTCTTGGTATGCAGCCGCTTGATTTGTATATTCAGTCCAATCCGCATCAGATGGATTTGTTTCCACAATACCATCTGTACCAAGTACAACTGCTTTCTCGCCATCTACGAAGCCTTCAATATCACCAACGCCCATAACGGCAGGAATTTCCAAGGTGCGCGCCATGATAGCTGCATGAGATGTAGGGCCACCAGCCGCTGTCACGATGCCTTTTACCACATTTTTATCAAGAGAAGCTGTATCAGATGGCGCCAAATCATGAGCCACCAAAATAACCTCCCCAGAAATATGGGATAAACCACGAGGGTTCATACCTAACATATTGCGCATCAAACGATCACCAATATCTTTGATATCTGCACCGCGTTCGCGCATATATGGATCGTCCATACCGAGAAAGATGTTAGCAAAGGTTTCAATGGTTTGAGCTGTAGCCGCTACCACATTAGTATGGCTAGACTCAACGAGGGATTTAATACCATCAGACAAGGATGGGTCTTGAGCAATTTGCATATGCGCTTCGAAAATAGCCGCCTCTTCAGGGCCCATGTCTTTCAACGCCTTTTGACGAATTGTATCTAATTGCTTTAAGGTAGCTGCCATAGCAGAAGCGAACTTACCAATTTCCGCTTCTACCTTGTCCTCAGCCACGGTGTAATCAGGAATGACAATTTCCTCTTGAATATATCTATATACATTGCCTACTGCAACGCCACGAGATCCAGAAATCCCTTGAATTCGCATATGTGTTCCTCTTTCTATTACGATAAACTACATTACTCTCTATTTTATCATTTCTCCGTTAAACAATAAAGTAATTAGACAATATCTATCCGTCTTAAACGCCATCCCATATGGGTTATTTATGACGCATCAATCAATTTAGCTAGGCACTAAAAGTAGGTTACGTTTTCCTCTATTTCGCCATAATTTTATAAGATTTTTTCTCATAACCAAGTGCCATTTATGTTATAATATAGAATATATAATTATATACATCTGAGACTTTCACGGGCTTCATGGTGAAAGTCTTACTTATTGATAGGAGACTTTATGAAATTAACTAAAATGCATGGTCTCGGCAATGATTTTATCCTCTTTGCTGACCCAAAAGGGACTGAAAAAGATTACACAGACCTCGCTATTCACCTTTGCGATCGCCGCACAGGTATTGGCGCTGACGGTCTTGCCATTCTAGTTCCTTCAAAAACCTGTGATGTGCGCATGCGCATCATCAACTCTGATGGTAGTGAAGCAGAAATGTGCGGCAACGCTATTCGTTGCTTTGCCAAATACGCTTACGAACACGGTGAAACTACGAAAGAGACTTTCACCATCGAAACCTTGGCAGGTGTAATGAAACCTACCTTGACCATTGAGAATGGCATCGTAACAAAAGTTACAGTAGACATGGGCAAACCATTCTTTAAATCTCAAGACATTCCTATGAATGTAGATATGGATAAGGTTATCGACGTAGACCTCAATGTAAACGGCGAAACCGTAACGGTCAGCTCCGTATTGCTCGGTGTACCGCACACAGAGGTATACATCGATGATATTACAAAAGCACCTGTCACAACACAAGGGCCTATCCTTGAAAAACACGATGTATTCCCAGCCAATACAAATGTTAACTACATCGAGGTAGTAAACGACAAGCATATCAAGGTGCGCACTTGGGAACGCGGTGCCGGTGCTACATTAGCATGTGGTACAGGCTCTTGCGCCTCTGCGGTTATGTCCTTTGAAAAAGGATTAACAGGCCGCGAAGTTGATGTAGAGCTCTATTTAGGAACCTTACATATTTCATACTTGGAGGATGGCACGGTGCTCATGACTGGCCCGGCCGAGGAAGTCTTCGAAACAGAACTTCCTATCGATTAAGATGAAGTGGTTACAACTCATATTAAATGCGTTTCTAAAGTATCAACAAGGCCGTTCTCTAATGCCGAAAAATACAGAATCGCTCATAGGTTTACTCATATCTATCCTCGTCATTATCCTCGCCGTAGCTAATGGTATTGCTATTGGTTACGCCTTGATAGTGGTATGGTGCATTATGGCCTTTGTATTTTATCGCAAAGGATATCAACCAAGGGAGCTGTTAAACCTATCGTGGACAGGTGCTAAAACGTCCATCGTAGTGATGCAAATCTTCCTTCTTATCGGTTGGCTCATCGCCATGTGGCAGGCTGCAGGCGTTATCCCTATGATTATCGCTACGGGCATCGATTTAATTAGCCCGTCTATCTTCATTGCCTCCGCCTTCTTATTAACCGCCCTAGTAAGCATGCTTTTAGGCACAGCACTAGGAACTGTGGGTACCATGGGTATCGTGCTCATCACGATGGCAAGGGCAGGCAATATCCCAGAGGATATCGTAGCAGGTGCCATTATTGCAGGTGCGTACTTTGGCGATCGCAATGGTCCTTTATCATCGAGTGCCTCTCTCGTAGCGGCTTTAACGCATACAAAGGTACCAACCAATATTCCTATTATGTTTAAGGATGGTCTACCAGCACTTGTGATTTCCACAGTGCTGTATCTATTACTATCTCAGTGGTTTCCACTCAACTATACTAATAGCTTATTGTCCGATACAATCCACTTTGTGTTTAATATTGATTGGACCTTATGGATTCCCGTGATTATCGTCATCGGTCTGTTGCCTTTGAAAGTATCCATCCGATGGCCTATCGGCGTCAGTGCATTAGCGGCGGCAATTCTAGCTTATACAAATCAAGGAGCTACCCTTTCCGAATTGGGATGGTATACCTTAACAGGCTTTGAACTACCACATTATAATCCACTAGCAGATATCATTCACGGCGGTGGATTACAAACTATGTTCATCCCTACATTATCCATCTTTATGGCCACTGCCATTTCTGGCATGCTCGAAGGGGTTGGTTTTTGGAACGATGTTAGACAACTATTAGAACGAGCTAAAACACGGAGCGATATATTTGCTGCCAATGTAGGTCTCGCACTCTTAACCGGCGCTGTAGGTTGTAGTCAAGCTATCGCTGTAGTGATGACACATTCCATTATGCGCATTACCTACGCGCAACGGGGTATTCAAGATGAAGATGTGATGCTCGACTTTGAAAATAGCGGCATTGTCATTGCCCCCTTACTCCCATGGAACATCGCGGCTTACGTACCTGTAGTTATGATGGGTACTAGCATAGCAGGCTTTGTACCATTCGCCTTCTTCCTATATCTCGTGCCGATTATATATTGGTTACGATTACGGAAGCAAGATCAACCAATCATAGGCTAATTACAAAATCAGCTGATTATAAGCTAATTACAAGATCAACTGATTATAGGCTAATTACAAGATCAGCCAATCATAGGCTAATCAATTTATCTTATCAAGGGGAATTTGTATGATTTACACCATTACCTTTAACCCAGCCCTCGATTATATCGTGCGCCTTGACCACCTCAAGACGGGCACTATTAATCGTACAACTCAAGAATACGTGCTTGGTGGCGGCAAAGGCATCAACGTATCTATCGTGCTCAACAACTTGGGCATGGATACAACGGCACTCGGTTTCATCGCCGGCTTTACAGGTGAAGAAATCGTTACGCAGCTCAACAGCTTTGGCGTAAAAGAAGATTTCATTCGCCTCCGCGAAGGATTAACCCGCATCAATGTTAAGGTGAAAGCCTCTGATGAGGAGACAGAGATCAACGGCCGTGGCCCAATTATCGCAAGCGACGAATTAGAAGCCCTCTACAAACAGCTCGACGCATTGACTGAGCAAGATACACTAATCCTTGCAGGCAGCATTCCTTCTAGCTTACCTAGCGATATGTACGAGCTCATTATGGAGCGCTTACAACACAAAAACATTCGCATTGTCGTAGATGCTACAAAGGATTTACTTACACGAGTATTGCCATATAAACCGTTCTTGATCAAACCTAACAATCATGAACTTAGCGAAATCTTTGGTCGCATCCTTTCTACCAAGGAGGACCTCGTAGAAGCTGCTAAAGCATTGCAAGAGAAAGGCGCACAGCATGTACTTATCTCTATGGCTGGTGATGGAGCTATCTTGGTCGCAGCTGATGGCACTGTATATACGAGCCCTGCCCCTAAAGGAATACTCGTAAATTCTGTAGGCGCTGGCGATTCCATGGTAGCAGGATTTATTACAGGCTTTGAAAAGACAGGCGATTTACAAGAGGCTCTTTACTGGGGTATCTCTAGTGGCTCTGCCTCCGCTTACTCTGAAAACCTCGCTACACTGGCTGAAGTAGAATCATTACTTTCACAAGTACGAGTTAACTAGTTTTACATTTTATTTGCATCAAGGAGTACATATATGCAAATCACTGATTTATTAAAACCTCAATCCGTCCTGCTAAATGCAGACCCTGTGACAAAGGCTGACGCCATTTATACCTTAGGCGAGTTAATGGAAAAAGGCGGCCACCTCATCGACAAAGGTGAGTACTTAGCAGCCGTTTTCGCTCGTGAAGAATCTGGCTCTACCGGCCTTGGCGATGGCATCGCTACACCACATGCTAAATCCGGAGGCGTAAAAGAAGCAGGCCTAGCCGCTATGGTTGTGCCTCACGGCGTAGACTTCGAAGCACTCGACGGTCAACCATCTCGTTTATTCTTCATGATCGCTGCTCCAGAAGGCGCAGCTGATACTCATGTAGAGGTATTGAGCCAATTAGCTATGATGGTTATTGACCCTGATTTCAAAGAAGCCCTTATCGCTGCTCCAACAGTAGAACGTTTCTTGGAACTCGTAACAGCTAAAGAACAAGGTAACTTTGATCCATCTGTTGAAGGATATATCAAACAGCCAGAATCTCAAGAGACTCCAAGTATTACCGATGCTATCGAAGCTAAAGCTACGGAAGCTATCGAAAAAGTGGCTCCTAAGATTTCTGTAGACCACCCACATTACGATGTATTGGCTGTAACTGGCTGCCCTACTGGTATTGCTCATACCTACATGGCTGCAGAATCTTTAGAGCGTAAAGCGAAAGAAATGGGCATTTCCTTAAAGGTTGAGAAAAACGGTGCTTCTGGTGTTAAAGATGCTCTTACAGCAGAAGAAATCGCTCACGCTAAATGCATCATCGTCGCTTCTGACCGTCAAGTAGAAATGGCACGCTTTAATGGCAAACCTATGATTCAAACTAAGGTTGCTAACGGTATCAATAAAGCAGAAGAACTGCTAACAGAAGCAATGGCTGGTACAGCAGCTGTATACCAAGCATCCGCAGCAGACCGCGAAGCCGCTGAAATCGCTGCTAGCGCATCCGACAGCGTTGGTCGTCAAATCTACAAACACTTGATGAACGGCGTATCTCACATGTTGCCATTCGTTATTGGTGGCGGTATCTTGATTGCCCTCGCCTTCTTGTTCGACACATTAGATCCTACGAATCCTAAAAACTTTGGATCCGGCAATCCTCTTTCTGCATTCTTAATGCAAATTGGTGGTGCATCCTTTGGCTTCATGTTGCCAGTATTAGCTGGTTACATCGCTATGAGTATTGCTGACCGTCCAGGTCTTGTAGCTGGTTTTGTTGGTGGCTTATTGGCTAACCAAGGCGGCTCTGGTTTCCTTGGCGCATTAATTGCGGGCTTTGCTGCAGGTTATTTAGTATTATTAGTTAAAAAATTAGTATCTGGTTTGCCTCAAGCATTAGAAGGTACAAAACCAGTCCTCTTCTACCCTGTACTAGGTGTATTATTCATAGGTTTAGCTATTACCTTCGTAATCAACCCACCTGTATCTGCCCTTAACCACTGGTTGATGGACTCCTTGCAATCCATGGGCACTACTAGCCGTGTATTGTTAGGTCTTATCTTTGGTGCTATGATGTCCGTTGATATGGGCGGCCCTGTAAATAAGGCAGCTTACGTTATCGGTACTGGCGCACTTGCGACTGGTGAATATGGCATCATGGCTGCTGTTATGGCAGGCGGTATGGTTCCTCCATTGGCAATCGCTCTTTGTACAACATTCTTCCCTAGCCGCTTCACAGAGGCTGAACGTAAATCTGGTATCACAAACTACATCATGGGCCTTTCCTTCATCACAGAAGGCGCTATCCCATTTGCAGCGGCCGATCCAGTTCGCGTATTGCCAGCTTGCATCATCGGTGCTGGTACAGCTGGTGCATTGTCCATGTTCTTCGAATGTACATTACGCGCTCCACATGGCGGTATCTTCGTAGTACCAACAATCGGTAACCCACTTCTTTACCTTGCATCCATTGCAATCGGTTCCGTTGTGGCTTGCTTCATCTTGGCCCTTGTAAAACCAAGCTTGAAAAAATAATTGTAAAAGCTAGTTAATACTAGTACATATATCAAAAACGTACATATGCTAAATAAGTACATATAGCAAAAGGACTAGAACAAAATGTTCTAGTCCTTTTCTTATGTAAACTATCGACTTACATCATCATAAAATATGCCAAATACTTTCTTAAAAACTCGGTTTGCAACGTGATAGCTTTCAAAATCAAAATCCGTTGGTGTTAAGAAGGTAACATGCTCATACCCTTTATAACCGGGTTGCGTAGGTTTGCTTTCACCCTTAAGGGTATAATCCTGTTGTGCCTTAACAGTACCTACAATACCAGAATCATCCAGTTTGAGATTCCATATATCATTTAAACTAAACTCAGGAAATCGTTGTTTAAACTCCGGCATTCTTGCTACTAAATTAGCAAAGGAATACATTAGATTATAGTCATACCGAATTGTATATTCTCGAATCAAATCAGAAGACGGTAATATAACGTATATCTTGGCTTCTATGCTTTTTGTACTAGCACTTGTAGATACATCTTTGAGAGTACTTAGCTCAATATATTTGCCATCCCCACCTCCTGTATCACCTTTAGATATAATATGTTCGAAACGGCTAGTATCTTGTAATTCAGCATTAGAAACTGCTTTCACAGAATTAACAGAAACACACCATATGCATAAGATAGCCATTACAACAAAAAAACGTTTCATAATGAACCTCATTTCACCACAATATCATCGAAATGCTGCTGATATGCAACGACAAACATGGCATCTGCTATAGCAAAGAGATTTTGATCGGAACGACTACGATCTAAAGGTCGTAATTGGTGCACTAAAGGAACTGTACTACTAACCTCAGTACCATCCCCATTAAATCGCTTCACCTCTCGTAAGTCAATTTGTATGCCAGAATCATCTTGTGCTGCCTTTATAACCGCATACATAGATGGGGATGGCTGTACCACTTGACTAGCATGTATTAAAGAACCTAGTGAATAATTAGTATTATATGTGGCCGTTACTTCATATTCAGTAATAAATGTACCACGAGTATATGTATAAACGGTATAAAAAGTACCTTTTAATTTATAATGTGGCGCTGCGTATTCTAGTGCTTCTACAGAGTAAGTGTTTAAATAGTTTATTAACCGATCCTTTGGGTAAGTACCTTGATAGGAATCGGTTTTTTGATATACTTTTTTAAACTGAGGCGAACTATTTAACTCATTAATCGATATAGCTTGTGTCTGTATGGTAAAAGCACTCAGCACCATACAGGCTAATAAGAATTTTCTAAACATATTCTCTCCTTTATTATCAAAAACTCAGCTAAATTATCAAAAGCATATCATATTTTATGGAAAGATGTATACATAAGAAAACGCCTCTTCTAATTATTAAAACCAAAGTTTAATATTCCATGTGCTTTAAATTTATTTATATTTTTCTAAGTTTATTTTCTTCGTACTCATCCAGTATTCATCTATTCTTCTATAAGTTGTACAAATATATCGATTTATGTTAAACTATATAAATATAAATAAATTTTAAAATTATAAATTATTATTTCAATTCTAGTTCGGAGAGTAATTCATGAAATCATCTAGGAAACGTAAGGTTACCGCTGCATTTTTTGCAGCTGCAGCGTTGGGTGGTGTTGCCCACGCAGCCCCTACCCTCAACATGAATGATTTGGTAGGTTCGAGCACTACCACTGAATCAACGACTCAAGGCAATACTAATTTTGCTACTCCAGTCGTACGACCTATGGCAACTCAGCCTACCCCTGTAACTACACAATCAGTTCCAAAGGTAACACCATTAATACCGCGTGTACGTCCAGTACCAGTAAACGATATTGCAAAAGCTTTATCAGATCAACAACGGGCCGTTTCACAGCCACAATATGTTGTTAACAAACAAACTAATGCTGTCATGGAACCTACATTGGCTATGCATAGCTTGATGAACGTACAACGAAAAACTGAACCTGTTACAGTACAAAAACAAGTTGATGGCAAGCAACAAATTCAAACTACACAAGTACAA
This sequence comes from Veillonella infantium, assembly GCF_002959895.1. GTDB lineage: Bacteria > Bacillota > Negativicutes > Veillonellales > Veillonellaceae > Veillonella > Veillonella infantium. Next base: position 213,767 of record NZ_PPDD01000008.1, read on the forward strand.
CGTACTCCTGTAGTTGTACAAGAGCAATCTACTATGCCATTAACAGTGGCTAATACAACAACTACTAAAGCCGTTGTAGCAAAACAAAAATTAACTATTCGAGATATTCAACGTGCAGAACGTGAAAGATTAGCTCAATTAGCAGCAGAAGAAGCCGCACAGCAAGCAGGTACAAACCAAGTTGATCAGCAAATGGTTGCTCAAAAACAAGCTGAAGCTCAGCGTCAATCTGCAATTCTAGCAGAACAACAACGTCAAATGGCTATACAAGCGGAACAGCAACAAGCTGAAGCCCAACGTCAAGCGGCTTTGCAAGCAGAACAGCAACGTATATCCCAACAACAAGCTGAGGCTCAACGTCAAGCTGCACTAAGAGCCGAGCAAGAGCGTATCGCAGCTCAACAAGCGGAGCAAGCACGTATTGCGGAAGCACAACGTCAAGCTGCTGAGCAAGAACGCCTTCGTATCCAAGAAGAGCAACGTCGTATCGCGGCTGAGCAAGCTAAAGCGCAACGTCAAGCGGCTTTGCAAGCTGAACAAGAACGTATTGCTGCTCAACAAGCTGAAGCGCAACGCCAAGCGGCTCTAAAAGCTGAGCAAGAACGTATCGCTGCCGAACAAGCTGAAGCTCAACGCCAAGCGGCTCTAAAAGCTGAGCAAGAACGTATTGTAGCTCAACAAGCAGAGCAACAACGTATCGCTGCCGAACAAGCTGAAGCGCAACGTCAAGCGGCTCTAAAAGCGGAGCAAGATCGTATTGCAGCTCAACAAGCAGAGCAACAACGTATCGCTGCCGAGCAAGCTGAAGCTCAACGTCAAGCAGCTTTACAAGCTGAACAACAACGTATCGCTGCTGAACAAGCTGCTCGCCAACGTGCAGAAGCTGCTGCTAAAGCTGAGGCAGAACGTCAAGCGGCTATAAAAGCTGAACAAGAGCGTATCGCAGCAGAGCAAGCTGAGGCTCAACGCCAAGCGGCAATCAAAGCTGAACAAGACCGTGTTGCTGCCGAACAAGCTAAAGCTGAACGTGAAGCGGCACTCAAAGCTGAACAAGATCGCATTGCAGCACAACAAGCAGAAATGGCTAGACAAGCTGCAATCAAAGAAGAGCAGGAACGTTTAGCTGCTGAGCAATTAGCAAAAGAAGAAGCTGAATCTGCTGCTAAAGCTCAAGCTGAGGCAGAAGCAAAAGCTAAAGCCGAAGCTACCGCTAAAGCTCAGGCTGAGGCAGAAGCAAAAGCTAAAGCTGAAGCTGAAGCTAAAGCCCAAGCTGAAGCAGAAGCTAAAGCACAAGCTGAAGCTAAAGCTAAAGCCGAAGCTGAGGCACAAGCTAAAGCTCAAGAAAATAAATTGCCTCAATCTTATGTAGATGCTCGTAATGAAGCTTCCACAAAAGGTGCTGGTGTAACAGAAGAGAAAAATATTCTTTCTCAACCAATAGAACCACCATTGCAAGCCGATACATCTGCTAAGATTAGCCTTGCTTTCGACGTGAAAAATTACGAATCCATGTCTACCACAGTAGATAATAAGGAAATCAAATATCGCGCCTTCGAATATATCCCTTACGTGGCTAATCCAATCGATATCGATCAACAGTACATGAACATTTATGTACCAGAAGAATACTTCAACAATGGCACTGTAAATGGTTACAATACGCAAACAGCTCCTATTTTCATGCCAAATGCAGTAGGTGGTTACATGCCTAGCCAAGCTATGACACCAAAAGTTGAGAATGGCAAACCTAACAGTGTTCTTTATGCATTATCTCGTGGCTACGTAGTTGCTTCTCCTGCTACACGCGGTCGTACCAATAAAGCATCCGATGGCAACTTCATTGGTAAGGCTCCAGCAGTTATTGTTGACTTACAAGCTGCTACAGCATACTTACATGCTAATGACTCCACTATGCCTGGTAATGCAAACCGCATTATCACAAATGGTACAAGCGCTGGCGGTGCCGTATCCTTGTTACAAGGCGCTGCGGGTAACAGTTCCGACTTCCAACCGTATTTACAAGCATTAGGCGCAGCTACAGCGGCAACGAATGTATACGCAGTTTCTGCGTACTGCCCTATCACTAACCTTGATGCGGCAGATATGGCTTATGAATGGAGCTATAAAGGTATTACCTCCTTCAACAAAGTAACGATGGGTCAAGGCGAATTGCCTCAAGCTAATGTAGGTGGTAACGCTGCTCCACCGCAACGCACAATACAACGTGTAAACTTGAATGCTAATGATGTAGCATACTCCAACTTACTAAGTGAACACTTCCCTGAATACGTAAATAATTTACAATTACATGACTCCATGGGGCGTGTCTTAAAATTAGATAAGAATGGTAATGGTACTTTCAAAAATTATGTGAAAGCGTTTATTATTGATGCAGCTAATAAAGCACAAGCTAAAGGTACTGATTTATCTAAACATACATACCTTGTACGAGATAATAAAACCGGAGCTATTAAAGATATTAACTGGGAAGCTTACAACCAATTTGTAAGCCGTTCTAAAGCACCAGGTGCATTCGACTCCCGTTCTAATGACTCTGGCGAGAACAACTTATTTGGTACAAGTACAACAGATAACAATCACTTTACAATTACTGCTGCATTACACGATACAACATCTAACCAAAATGTATACGTAGAAAATGCTAAAATTGTTACTATGATGAACCCAATGAACTATCTAGGTTCCCCAGCAGCGACAAATGCACAGTTCTATCGTATCCGCTACGGTACAGCTGATAGCAATACATCTGTAGCAATTCCATTGATCGTTGGTACCCGTGCTCAAAACCTTGGGTATAAAGTAGATATGGCAACACCATTTGGTGTAGACCATTCTGGTGACTACGATCTAGATGAATTATTCAACTGGATGGACAATATCGTTAAAAACGGTAGATAATAACAACTAAATACATACCATAACATAAAAGGAGCTACCTAGTAGCTCCTTTTACATTATGCCAATTTTCTTTATACCAAATTAAGTATCCCTAAAATAAAGTCCTGTTGTGTTAACCAAAAACAAAGCCCCTCTACCGAGGGGCTTTACTATATCAGGAAAGTCAGATTATTGCTTTCACTAATCATATTCTATTATACTTCTGGGAATAATGCAGTAGACAAGTAGCGTTCGCCTGTATCAGGAAGAATGACTACGATGTTTTTGCCTTTATTTTCAGGGCGTTTAGCCAATTCTTGAGCAGCCCAAAGAGCAGCACCAGAGGAGATACCAACTAGGATACCTTCTGTATGACCAAATGCTTGAGATGTAGCAAATGCATCATCATTAGTTACTTGGATTACTTCATCGTAAATATTAGTATCCAAAGTATCAGGAATGAAACCAGCGCCTAAGCCTTGAATTTTATGAGGGCCTGGTTTGCCATTAGACAATACTGGGGAATCAGTTGGTTCAACAGCTACAACTTTTACGCCAGGGTTTTGTTCTTTTAAATAACGACCTGCACCTGTTAAAGTACCGCCTGTACCAACACCAGCCACATAGATATCTACAGCACCATCAGTATCTTGCCAGATTTCAGGACCAGTTGTTTTGTAATGAATTGCTGGATTTGCTTGATTTACGAATTGACCTGCTTCGATAGCACCAGCAGTAGCTGTTACGATTTCTTTAGCTTTAGCAATGGCCCCTTTCATACCAAGAGCACCATCAGTTAAAACAAGTTGAGCACCATAACCGAGCATCAATTTACGACGTTCGATAGACATTGTTTCAGGCATTACAATAACTACTTTATAGCCAAGAGCAGCACCAACAGCAGATAAACCGATACCTGTATTACCAGATGTTGCTTCTACAATTGTACCGCCTGGTTGTAATTCACCAGATTCAACAGCTGCTTGAATAATTGCTGCAGCGATACGATCTTTTACAGAGCCACCTGGATTGAAGTATTCCAATTTAGCTAAAATATTAGCATCTGCTCCATATTTTTTACCAAAACGTGTAGCAGCCAATAAAGGTGTTTTACCAATTAATTCAACGAAAGATTTTGCAATATTAGACATAATAGTCACTCCTTATTAAATAGAACCATCCCAATTGTCATATTTTGTATCAAGTTTAGCGTAAGTTCCATCAATTACATCTTGAAGAGTTACGTTTTCTAGATAATCATGAATATAGTTTTGTAATCCTGCCCAGAAACCAACAGTTCTTTCATTGATTACTGTATCAGTACTCACCCCTTCATCAAGAGTGGAGATGATAGCCATGGATTCTTCCGTGGCAAGCAAAATTTCAATAATAGTGTACTCTTTAGGGCTTTTAGATAAGCGATAGCCTCCGTATTTACCACGAATACTATCCACTAGGTTAGCGGCACCCAAACGAGCCACAATACCCTCAAGGTATTTCTCAGATATACCTTGTCGTTCTGCAACGGATCGCAAGGAAACCGGTTTATCCTGACCTTGCTCTGCTAAATCGATGAGAACCATCAATGCATAGCGACCTTTTGTGGAAATCCTCATATATCTTGCCTCTCTTTGTAAAAGTTAGTGCTAACACACCCCATGTTATAAAGCACTTATCCTACTTCATTTATAAAACCTTGTGTATCACTAGGAATTAATTTCATTATAGACCACTAAATCTAAAAATGCAAGAACTTATTTCCTACTTTTACAAGGGGGTATTTAAAGCCCTTATATTTATTGGCCTAAACCTATATTATTGATTTATTTTATTCTATTATTAGACTTGCAATCACACCTATTGATACATTAACAATTTTACATAACACAAAAGGACCAGCCCGAAGGCCAGTCCTTTTGCGTATAGTTTGTAGTTTGTTATATGAGGTTTACCATGATGAATTGGAGAGGGTTCATCTGGTATTGGGACTTACCGTATCGTCAGGAAAACGATGCGCGCCCGTTTTGTCATTTGAGGAGTTGTCTAGATTATTCTAGCGTTTAGGTTATTTCTAAATTAGATTTTACCTACTAGGTCAAGACCTGGTTTCAATGTGTCTTTACCTGGTTTCCAACGTGCAGGACATACTTGATCACCATGTTTTGCTACGAATTGAGCCGCTTGTACTTTACGAACCAATTCTTCAGCAGAACGGCCGATACCCATATCATGGATTTCAGCTGTACGAACGAAACCTTCTGGATCTACTACGAATGTACCACGGTAAGCCATAGCAGATTCTTCTTGGAATACGTCGAAGAAATCAGCTAATTCATGTTTTTTATCAGCTAACATGTAGTACTCGATTTTATTAATGCTTGGAGAAGCATCAGACCATGCTTTGTGAACGAATTCAGAGTCACAAGATACGGAGTAAACTTCGCAACCTAGTTCTTTCAATTCTGCATAAGAGTTTTGTACGTCTTCTAATTCTGTAGGGCAAACAAATGTGAAGTCTGCTGGATAGAATACGAAGATGGACCATTTGCCCAACACATCGGCAGTACTAACTTTTACTAATTCAGGTTTTTTGAAAGCATCTAGAGTAAATTCAGGAAGTTGTTTACCAATAATAGACATGTTATGTCCTCCTTAATTGAGTTCTAATGTAACAATTATATTATTATCGGTGTACTTATCACCAAATCTATATCTATATCTATCTTTGTCTATATAATAACAAATATCATTCAAGATTGCAAGTGTTATTTTTAAATTTATCGATATATTTTTCCAATATTGTTCGATGTAAATAAAAAAGAAGAAAGATGCTCATTTCTGAGCATCTTTCTTCTTTTTACGTACTACAACAGACTTACTGTTCACAGTAGCATGATCAAAAGCGATTAAACCCGCTATATTAGCAAGCCCTCTCCGTGCTATATGACCAGTTGTAGATTGTTCTTTTCCTGATTTACCATATACAAACTGCTCTAGTTTGAGTGCAGCTAATATAAATAAACCTATAATAGATAAAATAGATCCCATTTTTTACTTTATTTTTTAAGTTCTAAGATCGCATCTACGAAGCCACGGAATAATGGATGAGCATTGTTTGGACGAGATTTAAGCTCTGGATGAGCTTGTGTACCAATGAAGAATGGGTGGTTTTTCACTTCAATACTTTCCACAAGGCGACCATCTGGAGATGTACCAGAGATAACTAAGCCAGCATCAGTCAATTGTTGACGATATTCATTGTTAAACTCATAACGATGACGATGACGTTCATAAATCAAATCTTCACCATAGGCTTCATGAGTTTTTGTACCTGCTTCCACTTTACATGGATAGATACCAAGACGCATTGTGCCGCCTTTTTTATCTACATCAACTTGATCACTCATCAAGTCGATAACTTTATATTTAGCGTTTTCGTCGAATTCACTAGATGTAGCACCTTCCATACCACATACGTTACGAGCAAATTCCATTACTGCAGATTGCATGCCAAGACATAAGCCAAGGAATGGAATATTGTTTTCACGAGCGTATTGAATTGTGCGGATTTTACCTTCTACACCACGGGAACCAAAACCACCTGGTACAATGATACCATCAACACCTTCATACACTTCTTTAGGATCTACAGCTGTATCATCTAGTTCTTCAGAGTCAATCCAACGAAGGTTAACTTTAGTACCTGTAGCGATGCCAGCATGATCTAATGCTTCAACTACGGATAGATACGCATCATGTAATGCTACATATTTACCAACGATAGCCACGGTAATATCTTTGCTTGGGTTCAAGATTTTATGAACCATTTCTTTCCACTCAGTCATATCGCAAGGGCGTTCTTCAAGGCCTAATTTTTTAATAACAATATCATCAAGGCCTTGGTCTTGCATCATCAACGGTACTTCATAGATGGAACTACAAGTTTGATTTTCAATAACTGCTTCTGGTTCTACGTCGCAGAACAAAGCAAGTTTTTCTTTCATTTCATCGGAAATGTGTTTTTCGCTGCGGCATACCAAAATATCTGGTTGAATACCGATGCTGCGCAATTCTTTTACGCTATGTTGTGTAGGTTTAGTTTTCAATTCGCCTGCTGCATTAATGTAAGGCACCAATGTTACGTGAATGTAAAGTACATCATTACGGCCTACTTCTTTTTTCACTTGGCGGATAGCTTCCATGAATGGCAAGCTTTCAATATCACCTACAGTACCACCGATTTCAGTGATAACTACATCAGCATTATCCTCTTTACCTACGCGGTATACATTTTCTTTAATTTCATTTGTAATATGTGGAATTACTTGTACAGTGCTGCCCAAGTAGTCACCTTTACGTTCTTTATTGATTACAGACCAGTACACTTTACCTGCTGTGATGTTGGAACGTTTACTAAGGTTAATATCGATAAAGCGTTCATAATGGCCTAAATCAAGGTCAGTTTCAGCGCCATCATCTGTTACGAATACTTCACCATGTTGGTAAGGGCTCATCGTACCAGGGTCAATATTAATATATGGATCAAATTTTTGAATCGTTACATTGAAACCGCGGTTTTTAAGCAAGCGACCCAAAGATGCTGCAGTAATCCCTTTACCAAGAGAAGAAACAACGCCGCCAGTTACGAAAATATACTTAGTTGCCATGATGCCTCCCACCTATTACATTTTTTCCGGAGCGGAAATACCTAAAATACCCAAGCCTTGACGAAGAACGAGGGCAATCGCTGTGATTAATCCTAGACGAGCTTGTTGCAATGCTGGATCTACGCCAATGATACGACCTTGACGATAGAAGGAGTGGAACATGCTTGCTAAATCGTATAAGTAACGAGCAATACGATGAGGTGCACGATGTTCAGCAGATTGAACTACCTCTTCTGGATATTCAGCTAATTTCTTAATTAATTCTAATTCCATTTCGCTTGTAAGCGTTGTGAAATCAGTTTCACTATAATCGCCAAATGCGATGCCAGCTTCACGCACTTGGTTGTAAATGCTGTGAATACGAGCATGAGCATATTGGATATAATACACTGGGTTATCATTGCTACGAGATTTCGCCAAGTTAATATCAAAATCAAGTTGGCTATCTAAGGAGCGCATCAAGAAGAAGTAACGAGATGCATCTACGCCTACTTCATCAATCAACTCATCTAAGGTAATGCTATCGCCGCTACGTTTAGATAATTTAACGAGTTCCCCATCCCGGAACAATGCTACCATTTGCAATAACAATACAGTTAATTGGTCTGGATCATAACCAAAAGCAGCCATAGCAGCTTTTACACGGCATACATAACCATGATGGTCAGCACCCCAAATATCAATCATTTCTTTGAATCCACGATCATATTTGCTGCGGTGGTATGCAATATCTGCCGCTAAGTATGTAGGAACACCATTATCACGAATAACAACGCGGTCTTTATCGTCACCATAATCAGTGGATTTCAACCACAAAGCGCCGTCTTTTTCGTATACTTTGCCAAGAGCCTTTAACGCCTCTACGGAGTGATGAATTTCCTCAGTTTCATGAACAGTACGTTCAGAGAACCAATTATCGAAAGTAACACGGAAGTTTCTCAATGTCTCCTCTAGGCGAGCTAGCTTTTCTTTAAGACCTTCCTCTTTGAACAAGGCAATACGATCTGCTTCGTTCATAGCATTTAATTTATCAAAGCCTTCGCGTTCTGCAATAGCTTTTGCAGTCTCGATAATATCAGGACCACGGTAGCCATTTTCAGGGAATACGAGAGCCCCTTCTGGAATATCGAATTCAGGCATGGAACCGTCTTCGTTGCGCTTAGGTGGGAACACTAATGTAGCACCTTGCAACTCTTGGAAACGGTACTCAATGGAGATAGCCATATTATCGATTTGGTTACCTGCATCATTGATGTAATACTCAGATTGTACATTGTAACCTGCTGCACGCAACAAGTTTACAAGTGCACTACCATATGCAGCACCACGACCATGACCGACATGCAACGGACCTGTTGGGTTCGCACTTACGTACTCTACTTGAATCGTATCGCGCGCACGCAATGGTTGAACACCATACTGTTCACCAGCATTTAAAATGGCTTTCAACGTATCGTACACCATATCAGATTTCAAGAAGAAGTTGATGAAACCTGCACCAGCAACCTCAGCACGTTCGAGCCAATCAAAATTCATATGGCTAATCAAAGCCTCTGCAATAGCACGCGGGTTTTGACGAGCTATACGAGCGGATTGCATAGCGATATTTGTAGAAAAATCACCGAATTCTTTTTGAGGTGGCACTTCGAGAACGATTTCTGGATATTCCCCAGCTGGTAAACCACCGCTGTTAATCGTATCTTGTAATGCCTGTTCAATCCCCGATTTCAGGATTTCCTTCATTTCCATGCTCTGTATCCTCCCGCACGTCTATATCTAACTGATTATAAAATTGCCATTCACCTTCTACGGAAATGTCATATCCTAAATGAACATGACCTACGCCTTCGTGAAAGTCTACTGTTAATTCATGAGTGTTCACGGCCATGTGTAAATCACCATACGGTGTTTCATACACGGACTCGCGCTCTTCACCACGGACATATTGATGACGCATATTAACAGCCCCTGTTCGGAGCAATACAATAGAGTCATCATGGATTTTAATGGTCGTCTTTACCCCATCTAAGCCAGTCACACTAGATTCTTCGTAACGCACATACTGTGTATTACCCTTTTCATGTGATGTACCCGGGGAAATCAGTTCCACTACGGTATCCTTGCCGTCCATATCTCGTTGTACACTTTTTACGGACACTAGAACCCGCTTCATTTTTCAACCTCCATGGTAGTAATTAATCATCATATTATACCATAACTAAGGACTATTTTGCACCCTTAATGAGCCTCAACTTCTTAGTCTTTGTCATCTGTTTAATGGCATACTCTCTACGTTGTGCATCCTGTTTATTGTGAAAGCTTTCAGAATATACCAATTCAACAGGACGTCGCCCCCTCGTATACTTAGCACCACCTGGGATATGGCCATTATGAGCCTCCATACGACGCTCAAGATCTGTAGTCCATCCACAGTACAAGGAATCATCAGAACAACGCACTAAATACACATAGTGTCGTTCTTCAGGCTTAGCCTCCTTATTTACCATTTTTCGCATCATCAGTAATCGGTTCCAATGTAATGGTATTAATGATTACTGGTTCTACAGGCTTATCATTGCGACCCGTTTTCACTTTGCCGATTTTTTCAACTACATCCATGCCTTGTACTACAGTACCAAAGATAGTGTGTTTATTATCTAACCAATCTGTAGGTCCCAATGTAATAAAGAACTGAGAGCCGCCTGTATTAGGGCCACGATTTGCCATAGCGAGAACGCCCATTTTGTTAAAATGTAAATCATTAGAGAATTCATCAGGAATTGTATAGCCTGGACCACCAGCACCTGTACCATCTGGATCCCCACCTTGAATCATAAAGCCTTCGATAACGCGGTGGAATGTAACACCATTATAGAAACCTTTTTTCACTAGGTAATCAAAGTTTTTTACGGTAATAGGCGCTTTAGATCCTAGCAAACGAACTTTGAATTGACCATAATTTGTATCAAAAATAGCATACTCATCAGCGATTGGCGCATTAGAGAAATTGGGCATGGTTACAGACTCTGCCTTTACAGTATTCCCTTGTGGTTGTTCCCCACTTTTTGTACCACAAGCTGCTGTCCCAAGCATTGTAATCCCTAACATTGCGCATAAAGCCAAGCGTTTCCAGTTCATAGTTCCCCCCAAAATGTATCGTATATACTAACATGTATGTAAAATTCACATAGAAAAGCCGCTCAACCCGTGAGCGGCTCTTTTTTAGTATATCATGTTTTAGAGAAAATTTGGTTTAAATAATTATTAAATTTACCAATTTATATAACCTTATACTTTCAGTTATATATTAGCTATTATTTACCATCAAATTGTTCTGGGTTCGTACTGTTATAGGTATGAATTTAACTAAACTAATCAATCCACTTGAAATGCTTACACGCATTATAAATGCCATCCTTATCACAGTCGGTAGTGATATAATCGGCTTTTTCTTTCAATTCAGTACGTGCATTCCCCATGGCAATATTAAGCCATTCTGGCCTAAACATAGATAAATCATTATATCCATCACCAAATACTACGGCTTGATTAGGTTTCATACCAAAATAATCAAGCATATTGCGAATACCCAAAGCTTTTTCCATTGGTTCATATAAAACACAGCCATCGCCATAACGAATGAGCTTATGCGTCATATGCTCAATTTCTTTTTCCTCTTCTTCCCCTTCTTTAAAGAACACATAAATCTTATAAAACTCTTCTACATTATGAAAGTCAAAATTAGGATCTACTGTCGTTTTAAAAACATCCCAATTCGGATGCCAATCTAATATTTCCTTATACGGCGTAATTCGGCCTAATTTATTCTGATCTGTTACAGCCCAAGGAATATGATGAGACTCTAAATACTCTAAATATTTAATACATGCATCGCGATCCATGCCAATCATAGACACTAGCTCATTATTTACAGTAATACTGTGACCACCATCAGCTACAAAGTCAGTAAGCCCCGCTTGATCCGCAAAGCGTTTAGCATCCACTTGAATACGTCCAGTAGCCAAGGCTACACGGTGTCCGCGACGTTTCAGCTCATCTAAACAGTATTGTGCACTATCAGGAATCTTCCCTTCAGGCCATACAGCTAGGGTATTGTCAATATCAAAAAAGAAAAACTTCTGCTCCACAGGCCCTCCTAATCGCGTCCACTCATTAACTTAAACCGCTCTTTTTGTTTTACATCTGGATATTTTTCTTGATCCACATCACTCAAAAACATATCTAGTGGTCGTACATATAAGTCACGTTGATCATATAATTTTTGATACACTACGAACTGTTCACTCGTTTCCGAATGAGTTGCAACATCTAACACATAATAGTACATGCCTTTAAAATGACGATATAAGCCACCCTTTACAATTTTTCGCATTTATAACCTCATCACATAACATACACAAACGGTTACAAATTATATTAATCAAGAGATTCCATGTATTGAATAGCCTTAGTTAACATATCTGCTGTAATTTTGTACGGAGATACATCAATATCATGAACAGATGTAGCCTTTTCAACAATTTGAGGAATATGCGATGCAGTAAGACCTAATTGTGAAAGTTTAGTAGGCCAACCTAATTCGCGGTATATTGGCAACCACCGTTGTAATTCATCCATTTGTTGGTCAACGGTTAACAAAATAAGTAAGCCATATGCTACCATTTCACCATGCAAATGGTTTTCTTCTGTTTCTTTATTAGTAACACAGCCATAACATACAGCATGAGCCATATTACTATTATATGCCATAGGAACACAACCCGATACAATACCGGTAGTAAAGATAACAGTCATAGCAATGGTATCAAATGCATCACTACGTTTTTTAGCTTGACTGTCTTTATAGGCTTGTATACCATATGCTAAAATTGGTTCACTACACATAGAAGCTAGAGTAAGGCCTAACTGAGTATTATAGTCTTGCTCACGATTGCGAGCAGAAAGATGAGTTTCATAGTGTTTTGCAATAGTATCTCCCATTCCCGCCCACAAGTAACGGCTTGGTGCTTCTACGAGAATATCAGCATCAATAAAGCAGTGCACAGGAGGATGATTTACAAAGGCTACGTCATCAAAAGTATGATCTGCAGTGTATACAGCTGCTACTTCTGACGTTGCAGCACAAGTAGAGGCAATGGTCGGAATTGTAAAGAATGGTTTATCATCTAACTCTAGAGCTACTACTTTTACCGTATCCATGGCCTTACCGCCACCAACAGCAAACATAAAGTCCGCATCTTTTACAGAAGCCATTTGTGCAATTTCCTTACCTCGAGCGAAAGTACACTCTCCACCAAAGTGAATAATATCTAGCACTTTAATCCCTGCTTTATCAAGCACTGGACGAATGTGTGGCAAAGCTTTAGAAAGAGCTGTTTCACCACCGATGATGGCTACAGACTTGCCATATAATTTTGTAAATTTGGGAATACTGTCAAACACATCATGACCGCCAAAACTATAACTAGGTAAACAATGAGTACTACGCATAAAATTTTCCTTCCTTCCTCTATCATGTATATCCTTATTATAGAAACTTCTACTTACAAAATCAATTTTATATGACAACACATAAAACACAAAAAGGTTCTATACTTTCACAAAAATGAAAGCATAGAACCTTTAGTTTTATTATTTATTATTAGAAACAAGACCTTTATGAATAAGACCTACAATAAAACCGAGTATTGCAAAGCTCACCCATCCCATACCTGCCGCTTGGAATGGAATATATTGAGTAAATAACCCCTCTAAAGCATCTGGTGCAATACCAGCGGTTTCTAAGCCAGTCATAAGTGCAGAGATCATTGTAAGACCAATTGTCCATGCATATATACATCGACGACCGCCAAATACATCGTTAATTAATGCGAGTAAAATAATTACAATTGTCAACGGATACAACAACATTAACACAGGAATGGCAGCACTGATGATTGTCTTTAGGCCAAACATACTAAGACCAAAAGCTGCAACAGAGAAAATAACTACATATAACTTGTAGCTAATCTTTGGTGTCAACTTATGGAAGTATGTACCACAAGAAGTAATTAAACCAATACTTGTAGACAAACAAGCTAAGAGAACAATAATTGCCAAGATAATTTGACCAAAATCACCAAATAAATAACTAGCACTAGTAGACAGTACAGGCGCACCTGTATCAAATAGACCGAAGCGTTCAACACTAGTAGCACCAATGTTAGCGATAAATACATACACAATACCGAGAAGACCTACGGCAATAGCACCAACTTCCATCACGGTTTTAGTAATTACTTCATGATTTGTAGCGCCACTAAGTCGAACAAAGTCGATAACAAGAATAGCAAATACTACAGAAGCTAACGCATCCATTGTATTATAGCCATCTAAGAATCCTTGTAACACAGCAGTAGGTGCATCTCCATACGCTGGTTGTGGCAATGCATAACCACCAATTGGCGTAATAAAGGATTTAACAATAAGTAACAAGATAACTAATAATAAAGCTGGAGTTAAAATGTTACCAATGCGATTTACAAGCTTGTGAGGGCTAATGGATAACCATAAAGATACACCAAAGAATATGGCGAGGAATATGGGTTCCATATTCATATGCAAGCCTTCAGCAAATGGCTTAATCGCAATTTCATAAGCTACTGTACCAGTACGCGGTGTGGCAAACATAGGCCCAATACTCAAGTAAAGTGCGATAGTGTATATTAAGCCATAAATTGGATGAACACGACTCGCTAACTCTTCAACATCTTTACAAGACGAGTAGCCCATAGCTACAACACCTAATAGTGGAAGGCCTACACCGGTTAATACAAAGCCGAACAAAGCCCAACCCACGTTATCACCAGAATGTTGACCTAAGGCCGCTGGGAAGATCAAGTTCCCTGCCCCAAAGAATAGGGCGAATAACATCATGCCTATAGCCCAATAGGCACGAGCAGATAATTTATCATTACCATTCATAAACGTAACCCCCTTTAGGTTATATATAGAAATAATATTACTATTATAATCCTAACGAGGATATGTATGCAATAAAAATATCCTTGTTATGATATATCGGCATAACGTTATTCCTATAAGTAAAGGAAATTAAACATCCGCCTTTTTGATGTGAACTTGCACATCATAGAATGTACTACCCCAACCTTGATCCGTAGGTCTGTCTGCTGTAAGTACATTAATACCTACATTAGGATCACTAGATTGTGATTGCCACCATACGCCAAGGGTTACCAACGTACCTCGTTGCACATCTTCATCGTAGTAACCTTTAATTCTTACACTACCACGTTGATTATAGATTTCTACTTCGTCGCCATCATTAATATTATATACTTTTGCATCTTCAGGATTGATGCGTAGTTTCATCAATTCAGGATCATCAAACTCTAACTCACAGAAGCTAGAATCTAAAATACGAATATCATTGCCGATAATAAGCCAGAATGGTGCCCCATCTCCATATGGCGGCAAATAGCGAATTAACGGTTCTACATCTTGAGGATTATATAACTCAATCTTTCCAGATGGCGTTTTAAAATCTAATTTATAATTTTCAGGCAATGTCATTTCTACTGGTTCACCTTGGAGAATTAAATTTTGATCATCCTTAGAAATACGGTGCGACGTACTTACAATTTGGTCTATTAACTCTCGTTCACTATGATTAAAGAATTCATCTGTAAGTCCCATACGTTTAGCTAATTCAGAAATCACTTGCCAGTTAGAGCGTGATTCGCCAATAGGATCGATTAATTTATAACCCGTTCCAATTGTATAGTGCCCATAGGAGTTATATATATCATCATGTTCTACTGATGTTGTGGCGGGCAATACAATATCTGCATATTTACATGTGTCGGTGAAGAAGCGTTCATGAACAACAGTAAATAAATCATCTCTCATCAAGCCTCTTCGCACCACATTTTGATCAGGTGCTGTTATAGCCGGATTACTAGAGAATACATAGAGACTGTGCACAGCTGTACCTGATGGTTTTGTAAGCATTTCACCTAGTTTAATCATAGGCATCAATCGTTTTGCTGGTGCATCCACATGAGCCTGTTGCATCACTTCTTTGCCCACAAACTTACTACCACTAGCACTCGATAATAAGCCACCGCCTAAATGTTGCCAAGCTCCAACTACAGCAGGTAATGCATTAATAGCACGACAGTTCATAGCACCATTCCCATAGCGTGATAACCCACTGCCAAGGCGTATAAATGGAGCCTTAGCTTTAGCATATGCATGGGCAAACTCAATCATACGCTCTACGGAAACGCCACAAAGTTCAGCTGCTTTTTCCGGTGTAAAATCAAGCAACACATCGTTTACGAGTTCATCATAACCTTGTACATGTTTCTTAATAAAATCTATATCTGCTAAACCGTCTCGATGAATAATATGAAGCATACCTAGCGCTAAGGCGCCATCACTACCTGGTTTTACGTAAATATGTTCATGAGCTTGATTAAAAGTATAGGTTTTATGAGTATCAATAATCCAAACACGAGCGCCATTCTTTTTTGCCACGTTTACATCATGTAAAATATGGACATCGGTAGCAGTGGCATTAACGCCCCACAAAACAATTAAATCACTATGCTGTGCCTCTTGCGGTTTAATGGCTAGTGTATCACCATAAACAGAGCGAAATCCTGCCTGTTTTGCAGGGGAGCAAATACCACGATCTTGGTCTGTTGCCCCAATACGGCGGAAGAAATAATCTGCTGCTGGGCTTTGAATTACCCCCATCGTACCTGCATAGGAGTAGCGCAAAATACTTTCACTGCCATGAGTACTAATAGTTTCTTTAAAATTATTAACAATGGTATCTAATGCCTCATCCCAACTGATACGTATATATTGGTCTTCACCGATTCCTTTTTTACCAATCCGTTTCATTGGGTACTGTAAACGCAATGGAGAATGAACCACATGTTCGTAATGCGCCATTTTAGGGCATAATGTACCTCTTGTAAAAGCATGATCTCTATTACCACGAACAGATACTACTCTATTGTTCTCTACCGATACGATTAGACCACATGCATCTGGGCAATCATAAGGACATACTGATTTGTATTCTTTCAAAATAAGCACCTCGCTTATAAATTATATAAACTATAGGATGTATATTTATATTATATTACAGCATCATCTGTATAAGTGTAACCTTTAACACATTTTCTATCTTCACAGAGATTAAAATCATTGCATATCATGCATATCAATACATTCAGTTATCACAATACGTTGCTATACACATCAAAAAATTTTATATATGTTATTGAACATTTCAAGTTTTATCGATGTTTATCTGTTCTCATTCTTGCTCAAAGCCTAAACAGATATACTAATAAGCTCTATAAAAATACTGAAAATCTATAAAAAAAACATGCAATCATAACTAAAAGTCATAACCATATAGTTTTAGGTATAATCGGATGTTTCAGTAATCGACCTTGGAATATGTGACAAACATCACCGGTACGTATGCGTATTTAGTAATGTGTTTCAGACTGTAAGACTATTCAATCTCACTTCTTTCTGTGCTATACTGACATTGTCATTTGAGAGGATATAGAGCTCACCAGATATCATTTAAACTTCATGATATTTTAGAGTGACGTTACTATATCAGGTACATATTTTCTGAAAAGAGGTTTTAACGATGGCAGACGCAAAAAACACTGTGTTATTCCCTTATGAAACATTGAAAAAATTAAGCATGGACGCTTTCCAAAAATTCGGTTTCTCCGAAAAAGAAGCTGACATCATCCAAGACGTACTTTTGACTTCCGACTTGTTCGGTATTCAAAGCCATGGTATGCAACGTATGGTTCGTTACCACAAAGGTATCACTAATGGCTTGATCAAAATCGACGCAAAACCTGAAATCGTAAAAGAAACTCCAATTTCCGCAGTTATCGACGGTCATGACGGCATGGGCCAAATCTTGGGCCACATGGCTATGGAAATGGCTATCGAAAAAGCTAAAAAATCCGGTGTTGGTATTGTATCCGTACGTAACTCCAACCACTATGGTATCGCTGGTTACTATGCTAAAATGGCATCCGACCAAGGCTTAATCGGTTTCTCTTGTACAAACTCCGAAGCAATCATGGTTCCTGTATATGCTCGTAAAGCTATGCTTGGTTCTAACCCTATCGCTTGGACTGTACCTGCTGATCCTGTTGACTTCTTCTTCGATTGCTCCACTACAGTAGTAACTCGTGGTAAACTTGAAATGTACAACAAAATGGGCAAAGCTACTCCAGATGGTTGGGCTGTTAATAAAGACGGCGTTCCTTCCACTGATGCAGCTGAAGTATTGGGCAACATCTCCCGTCATGAAGGCGGCGGTATCCTTCCTTTAGGTGGTGCTACAGAAGTTCTTGGCGGCCACAAAGGTTATGGTAACGGCATGATTGCTGAATTATTCTCCTCCATCTTGTCTCAAGGCGGTACTTCCAACAAATGTATGGTTGGCGGTAAATCCAATATCTGCCACGGCTTCATGGCTATCAACCCTGAATTCTTCGGTGACCCAGCTGAAATCAAAAAACACTTCTCCCAATTCTTACAAGAATTACGTGAAGCTCCTAAAGCTGCTGGTCAAGACCGCATCTACACTCATGGTGAAAAAGAACATGAATCCGTTGAAAAAGTTAAAGCTGAAGGCATCCCTGTACTTAACGGTACAATGCTAGAAGTTCAAGATCTTTGCAACGAATTGGGTCTAGACTTCAAATCCTACTTCGGCGATTATGTACCAGAAGCTCCTGCTACAATGTTCAAAGGTAACTACTAATACCTAAGACCTTACAAAGGCCCTAACACGGACATGTAGTCAGTAAAGAAGGGGACATAAACACTGTTTATGTCCCCTCTCTTATATTTTTAACCTCATAATGTATGAGGTTAAAAATTTTTAAGGAATATATCATTTTTTATGATAAGTATATCTGTTATTTTATTGTAATCTTTTATTTTAACTGAACTTTTACAACTTAATACAATAGTTATTTACTCATCAATTAAATTGATTAAGCTACATCGTCCTGTTAAGCATATATTTTTATTTTTCTTGAAAGGATGATTTTAGAAATGAGTGCTATCACCGTTTTATTAGCGTTAGCGCCTATCATTTGGTTAATCGTAGCATTATCCATCTTGAAATTACCGGCATGGAAAGCAACCACTGTTGCCGCAATTGGTTCTTTCATCATCGCCATTACAGCATTCCAAGCTAATCCACTCCATATGGCGACAGGCGCCCTCGAAGGCGCCGCATTGGCACTTTGGCCAATCCTACTAGTTATTACAGCTGCTATCTTCGTTTATAACTTGGTAGTACATACGAAAGCAATGGAAACTATTAAAACAATGCTTTCTTCTGTAACATCTGATACTCGTGTACTCGCATTGTTACTTGCATGGGGCTTTGGTGCCTTCATGGAAGGTATGGCTGGCTTTGGTACTGCCGTTGCAATTCCAGCTGCTATGATGGTTGCCGTAGGTTTTGACCCACTAAAATCTATCATCGCATGTCTCGTTGCAAACTCCGTACCTACAACATTCGGCTCCATCGGTATTCCAACTACTACATTGGCATCCTTAACAAACCTTGATCCAAGTCACTTAGGTACATTCATTTCTGTACAATTATTCTTACTTAACCTTATCGCACCATTCTTCGTTGTTATGATCATTGGTGGCGGTATTAAAGCGTTAAAAGGCGTATTCCTTGTAACATTACTTTCCGGTTTAGCATTAGCTATTCCTGAAACTATAATCAACGCAGTAATGGGTCCAGAATTATCCGTAATCTCTGCATCCATCGTTATCATGGCAGTTATCATTATCTGTGCGAAAATCATGCCTCCTAATGATCCTGAATACGCAGTTAAGCAAACTGGTGAAGTTCCTAAAGTTTCCAGTGGTGAAGGCCTTGTAGCTGCAATGCCATTCATCTTGATCTTCGTATTATTGTTATTAACTTCTAAATTATTCCCTGCAATCAACGGTCCTTTGGCATCTATTAAAACTTCTGTACCAATCTATACAGGTCAAGGTGCTAAACCTTATACATTCGTATGGATTGCAACTCCTGGTATCATGATCTTCATCGCTGGTATCGTTGGTGGTTTTATCCAAAAAGCAAAAGCTGGCGAAATCTTCGGTACATTGGGTAGTACAGTTAAAAACTTGAAGTTCACATACCTTACAATCATCACAGTTGTTATGACAGCTAAATTGATGACTTACTCTGGTATGACTGCAGACATTGCAAAAGCAATGGTTGCTGGTACAGGTTCCTTGTACCCTCTATTCGCTCCTATCGTAGGTGCGTTGGGTGCCTTCTTAACAGGTTCCGGTACAAACTCCAACGTATTGTTTGGCCCACTTCAAATCGCTGCAGCTCAAGGTTTAGATCCTACAAACTTTGAAGATCTTGGCTTCTGGTTGGCAGCAGTTAACTCCGGTGCAGCTGGTATCGGCAAAATGTTGTCCCCACAATCCATCGCGATTTCTATTGGCGCCGTAGGTCCTGCTTTGAAAGCATACCTAGAAAACCACAAAGAAATTAACGCGGAAGAAGCTCACAACTTAGAACATGAAATCGAAGCTAGCGTTATCATGAACAGCGCATTTAAATACTTCTTGATCTTCATCGTTATGCATGGTTGTATCTCCTTCTTCGGTCAACATTTCATCCATGAAATTCACCACTTCTTCTTCTAAGAACTGGTAATAATAAAAAAGAGGCTGTAACAGAATGCGGTTTTACCGCATTCTAGTTGCAGCCCCTTTAAAATATAAGAAACACCAAGAAAATTAGATTTGTAAAATCGTATGTTTTCTTGGTGTTTCGTGTTTTTAGACGCACTTAAATAGGCCTTTAGGCCTATTTAAAAATCTCTTGGTTTACGCAGTTTGTTTTGCAGTAAATAATGTTGTATTAACTCGTCCTGCTTGTATTCTGTTATGTAACTTGGCTAAATTAAATCCCATGGACAAGAGATATAGCATCTTATGCACGTTTCCACTGCCACGGTGTAAAAATCGTCTAAATCCAAGATCTTGTTTTAACACACCAAATGCGCCTTCCACTTGAATGGAACGGTTCATTCGTAATTGAATGCCTGTATCACTGAGTAGCCTATCTTGGTTCTCTGCCAATACGGTATCATACTCAGGTGTAATCTCAATTCTTTTTACTGGATTTTTTGTCGTTGCTTTTACATACCGTTGGCATTCCTTTTTGTATCCACATCGGTTACAAGACTCACAAATATATACCTTTCGCTCAGATACAAATCCTGTTTTGTTTTCCGCCTTACGCGTGAAGGCATATTTTAATTTACGTCTTTTTGCACAGATAAATGCATCTTCTTCAGGTATATACTCCATATTACGAGCTTTGCTAATATCCTTGGTCCAAGTCCTAGTTTTCGCTTTTTCGTAATATTGAGGCTTTATACAAGATAGGTAATGGT
>NZ_PPDD01000009.1 GCF_002959895.1 Veillonella infantium
TATTTCACGTAAACTATTTCTGTATTGATTATATATAACTTTACGTCTATACTTAGGTGTAAATACTATGTGGTATTTGCATAACCATTTTGTGTGCGCAAGGCTCTGTGTCTTTGTTGCCATATAAAATCACCTTTCTTTTGCATATAATGCGGCTTGAACACCTACATTATACTTAAGCAAGGTGATTTTTTTGTATAACTTTCGTTGCCGCACCCGCATAGCGGGTGGTTTAATGATTCGCGACTACGTCGCGAACCAGTCTAAAGACAATAATAGAAACGGCATCTATCGTTTGATAGATGCCGTTTTTTCTATGTATTTTATTATTTTAATAAAGTAAGTAAGATATTAGCAATAAATCTAATAGTAATAAATTTATTAGTCATAAATCTATTGGTAAAATAGTAAACTATTAGTTAGATTTTGCTCTACTTGCCACTTTGGCCATAAATTTTTCGTTATTAATAACAAATCGTTCATGAGTTCCGCGACCAATGATACCGACACCATCAGATGCTTCAATATCAAAAGTTATTTTACGCCCTTCTATAGCGCTAACTGTAGCTTTAGCAGTTACTGTTGCACCAAGTGGAGTAGGTGCTTCATGAGTGATGGATAAAGCAATACCTACAGTGCCTTCACCTTCTTCTAAATATGGTTGTACTGCTGCTTGTGCTGCTTCTTCCATCAAAGCGCACATGGCTGGAGTGGCAAAGACCTCTAAAGAACCGGACTTCATTGTTTTTGCAATATTGGATTCTGTAACTGTTACAGTTGCCGTAGCTGTTTGACCTGCTGATACCATAATATACCTTCTTTCATTAAGAAAATTCTCGTTATAATAGTATTATACATCTTTCTATAATTTTTATGCTAATGTAATAATACATATTTATAGATACTACCAGTTAAAAATAATTACTTTTAACTGGTAGTATCTATAAAAGTAACCCATATAAGTTCTAATAATAATATTTTTAACTGGTAGTAATCGAAAAAATGGAATATATAGGTTTATTATCGAATATAGACAGATTGTTAATTAGAATAGAATTAAAGAAGGGGGAACTATATATAACAGTTCTATAGAATCCGTGATATAATGGAACTAGTTTTTTATAAAACGAGGTATATATGAGTACAAGAAAATTAAAGCCTTCTGGTGAAGGTTGGGTACAGTTAATAGCAGGCATTGGTTTTGTCATTCTATTAATTGCCATCCATATAGTAGATCCTACATTTTATCCAACTATGTGGCATTTAGCGACTAGTGGATCCATGGATGAAATAGCAGAGTATATTCAAGGCTTTGGTCCTATGGCCATGGTCGTTAGTATGCTTCTTGATATTTTTGTTAATGCTGTTGGTTTCTTACCATCTATCTTTATATCTACCGCAAACGGTCTAGTGTTTGGTATGTGGCCAGGCATAATTATTTCTTGGCTTGCAGAAACAATTGGCGTAGTCATTAGCTTTTATATTATGCGTTACTTCTTACGTGATACAGCGGATAAGCTCATTGCTAAGAGTACGGTATTGATGAAAGTAGATGATTTCTCTGGTAAAAATGGTTTTGTGGTTATGTTATTTGCACGATCCTTACCATACTTCCCATCTGGTGTTATTACGGCACTAGGTGCTATTAGTAAAATTAAACCGAGAGACTACATCTTAGCAAATTTAATTGGTAAATTCCCATCTACAGCTCTTGAAGTTGCTATCGGTACAGATATTGTAAATTTCCAAGAAAATATGGGGCGATTAGGAATTATTGTTCTTGTTGCAGGTGTTGTATACTTCATTCTTTGGAAAGTATATAAGAACTATATTAATAAGAAGAATGCTGAACAAGAACATGATCCTAATGCGTAATTTTTTAACGTAGTAATATTTTTAACTTAGTATATATGAAAGAGGCGATTGTATGAGTTTTTCTCTTCCTGAACGTGTCACTTTAAAAGGTCCAAATTTTATTCGCGAAGTATTTGAACGTGGTGTAGGCGTAGAAGGTTTTATCAGCTTTGGTATTGGCAATCCAGCGCCAGAAGCGATTCCTGTGGAAATCATCGAAAAGGCTTTTGATGAAGTAGTTCACTCTAATCCAATGAGTCTTTTACAATATGGACCAATGCAAGGTGATGCACGATTAGCAGAATTGACATTAGATCGTCTTGTAAAAACGCATAAGATGAATCCAGAAGGACAAGGTCTTATTATCTCTAATGGGGCGGGGCAACTCTTAGGTCTTGTACCGATTACTGTATTAGAACCTGGCGATGAAGTATACATGGATGAATTCACTTTTACCAGTGCCATTAATTCTGTACGCAATATGGGTGGTAAAGCATTAGGTATTAAGACTGATGAGTATGGCATGATTCCTAGTGAATTAGAAAAAGCGGCTCAATCTGGTAAAGGTAAATATATTTATCTCATTCCTAACTTCCAAAATCCAACAGGTATTACAATGCCGTTGGAACGCCGTAAAGAAATTTACGCTATTGCGTCTAAATATGATTTGTTTATCTATGAAGATGATCCATACGGTGAGATTCGCTTTGCTGGTGAGTACATTCCAACATTTAAATCCTTTGATACAGAAAATCGTGTTCTCTATGCAGGTTCGTATTCAAAGACATTATCTGCTGGTTTGCGTGTAGGTTTCTTATTTGGCCCAGCTAAAGTTATTGAAGCTATTCAAGCATTAAAAAATAATACGGCAGGGCAAATGCCATTAGTTACGCAAAAAGTGGTAGCTAAAGTGCTCGATACAATCGATTACGACGCACATTTAGAAAATGTACGTAAAGTTTATAAAACAAAATGTGATGCCTTGTTAAATGCTTTTAACAAGTATGCAAGCTCTAAGGTTAAGTTAACACAGCCTACTGGTGGTATGTTCGCATGGATGACGATGCCTGAGGATGTAAATTGTGATGAATTCTTCGAAGCATGTATGGACAGAAATATAGGGATTATTAAGTGTGGTGCCTTTGCAGCTGATGGAGCAGGGGAAGGACATGCATTCCGTTTGAGCTATACAGTACCAACAGTAGAAGAAATTACAAAGGGCATGGAAATTCTTGGAGCTTTAACTAAAGAATTCTGTGGTGAGTAATATATTGATAAAGTTTGAT
This sequence comes from Veillonella infantium, assembly GCF_002959895.1. Classification (GTDB taxonomy): domain Bacteria; phylum Bacillota; class Negativicutes; order Veillonellales; family Veillonellaceae; genus Veillonella; species Veillonella infantium. Next base: position 3,141 of record NZ_PPDD01000009.1, read on the forward strand.
ATGACATGATACAATGTAACAGTAGATACATTGTATTTACCATATAAACAAAAGGTTTTACATATAGATGTGAGGTAGTTCCTCAAAGAAAGTAGGTGTTTACTATGGGTTGCGGTAGCAGCAGTGATTGTGGCGGATGCCCATCTCAATCCTCTGGTTGCGGTGGCGGCGCTCCTCAACAACCTCAAGATCTTACAGCTCCATTACACGAGCTTAGTTCTGTTAAACATGTAATCGGCGTAGTATCTGGTAAAGGTGGCGTAGGTAAATCCTCCGTTACAAGCTTAATGGCTATTACTATGGCGCGTAAAGGTTACAAAGTAGGTATCCTCGATGCGGATATTACAGGTCCTTCCATTCCTAAAATGTTCGGCATCAAGGAAAAAGCATATGCTGACGAAATTGGTATGTATCCTGTAAAATCCAAAGGTGGTATTGACGTTATGTCTGTTAACCTCCTTTTGGAAAACGATACAGATCCAGTTTTATGGCGTGGTCCTATTTTGGGCAATGTTGTAAAACAATTCTATACAGATGTTATTTGGAAAGACATCGATTATTTATTCGTTGATATGCCACCAGGAACAGGTGACGTAGCGATTACAGTTTACCAATCCTTGAAATTGGATGGTATTATCATTGTTACATCTCCTCAAGACTTGGTATCCATGATTGTTGAAAAAGCAGTTAAGATGGCTGATTTAATGCAAGTGCCTATTATTGGTGTAGTGGAAAACTACTCTTACTTCCATTGCCCAGATAACGGTAAGGATTACCAAATCTTTGGTGAAAGCCACATTGAAGAAATCCTTCAAAAATACGGTCTATTATTGTTGAATCGTTTGCCAATTGATCCAACTATTGCAAATCTTTGCGACCAAGGTGATATTGAGTCTATCGAAAAAACAAACTTAGAGAACGTATCTCTACCTGAATAGGATTTATATGATGATGAAAGCTGTGCATACCTAGTGATGCACAGCTTTTTCTCATTTCTTTTTATGTTGTAATATATTATATTTATCATAAGAAGATATAAATATATTTCTAATTTCAAATACTACTGATATATACTGAAGACACCGTATGATAGGGGGCTTAGTATGTGTTTTATAGTCACCTTGCGATGCCTTGATATTTCAGCAGTTATATATTTTAGTTTTTTCCTATGTAGGAGGTATGTGTATGAAAAAACTGTTAAATTGGATTATTCCAGCGGTCTTTGGTATAGGCCTATGGTTTATTCCAACGCCTGAGGGTTTAACACCTCAATCTTGGCATTTATTCGCCATCTTTGTTGCTACTATCGTAGGCTTTATTACTCAGCCATTACCGATTGGTGGCGTATCTATCATTGTAATTACTGTGGCGGCTTTGACTGGTACTTTGAAAATCGGCGAAGCTATCTCTGGTTTTGCTAACTCTGCTATTTGGTTAATCGTAGGTGCGTTCTTATTCTCTCGTGGCTTTATTAAAACTGGTTTGGGGAAACGTATTGCGTATAATTTGATTGCTGCTTTTGGTAGTAGCTCCTTACGTTTGGCTTATGCATTAGCATTATCTGATTTAATTTTGGCTCCAGCAACTCCATCTAATACAGCTCGTGTAGGTGGTGTTATCATGCCAATTACTACAAGCTTGGCAAAAGCGTTCGGTTCTGAACCTCAAGATGGTCCTCGTAAAATTGGTTCCTTCTTGATGCAATCTATTTATCAAGTTAATACAATTACATCTGCTATGTTCCAAACATCCATGGCTGGTAACACATTGGTTGCAGCATTGGCGCTTCAATCTTTTGGTATTGGTATCACATGGGGTGATTGGGCTATGGCTGCCATCGTGCCAGGTATTATTGCATTGATCATTATGCCGTACTTTATTTACAAAGTATATCCACCTGAAATTACAGATGCTCGCGAAGCACAACAAATGATTAAAGAAGAGTTAAAAGGCCTTGGTAAAATGTCTTTCCAAGAATGGGTTATGCTAGGCGTATTTGTTTTGGCTTTAGTTTTATGGGCTACTTCTCAATTCACAAAAATTGATGCTACAACTGTTGCATTCTTAGGTATTTCTATTTTGCTTGCTACAAGTGTTCTTGTATGGGACGATGTTAAAAGTGAAAAAGGTGCTTGGGATACATTAGTTTGGATGGGTACATTAATGGGCTTTGCCGGTTTCTTGTCCAAATTGGGCTTCATCAAATGGGCAACAGTACTTGTAGGCGGTTATATTCCAGAAGGATCTTGGATTATTGCCTTCGTTATAGCTGTACTTATTAATACATATTCCCACTATGTATTCGCATCTTTAACTGCACATATTTCTGCAATGTTCGTAGCGTTCTCTGCAATTGCTATCTCTGCAGGTGCACCACCAATGTTGACATTGTTGATGATTGCATTCACATCTAACTTGTGTATGTCTTTGACTCACTATGCTGCAGGTCCATCTCCTGTAATCTTCAATACTGGTTATGTTCCTCAAAATACATGGTGGAAACTAGGTTTCTTCGCATCCGTAATCAACTTAATTATCTTTATGGGCCTTGGTTCCGTATGGATGAAAGCAATCGGTATGTGGTAAGACCAGATATCCAGAATTTTATATACTTGTAATACATTAAAAACTATATATGTCATAGTTTGATTATAGTGTGGTTACAAAATATACGAAAAGCCGTCCCACTTGGGGCGGCTTTTTTGTGATAAAATAAGAGCAGTTAATATATTATTAATGTATATGTTGTAAAATTATACGTAAATGAACTATTCATGGTGAATATACGAATAGCATCATTATTTTACATAGGAGGAATCTATGAAATTTGATAATGAACAGTTATTGAAATATATTGGTGCTTGTACATCTCCGTATCATACAGTAGATACAAGTTTACAAATGTTATTGGATTCAGGTTTCACAGAACTTAATTTAGATGATGAGTGGCAATTAGACTCTGGTTCTTATGTAGTTAATGTATTTGGTACTACTTTGTTTGCTTTTCATATAGGAAAGAAACCAGAACACACATTACGTATTGCTTCAGCGCATACGGACTTTCCTGCAATTCGGGTTAAACCAAATCCTATTACATCAGTAAAAGGTTATACCAAGTTAAATGTGGAAATGTACGGTGGTCTCATTGAAAATACATGGCTTGATCGTCCTTTAGGGGCTGCGGGTACAGTCGTATTAAAAGGTGATAATGCTTTTGATGTAGACTCTGTATTGGTTGATACAAAACGTCCTATCGCAATCGTTCCAAACTTAGCTATACATATGAATCGTTCCGTTAATGATGGCGTTAAATTAAATCGCCAAAAGGAAATGCTTCCTATATTAATGATGGATCGTAAAAATAAGGAAAATTCTTCAAAATCTTTAACTGATAGAAGTAATCCAAGTTTATTCCCAGAATCTGACATTCAATATGATGAGTGGACTACGTTCATAGCTGAAGAGGTAAATTGTGATCCATCTGAAATTTTGTCTTATGAAATGACATTATACCCAACAGAACAAGGCTGTGTACTTGGCACAGAAGGTGATTTCATTAGCGCCCCTCGCCTTGATAATTTAACATCTTGCTTTGGTGTCCTTTCAGGGATTATTCAAGCACGTAAACATAATGCTAATGGTGTACGCTGTGCTATTCTCTTCGATAATGAAGAGGTAGGAAGCCGTACAAAACAGGGTGGGGCAGGCATGCTTTTACCAAACCTTGTTAAACGTGTATATGATGCATTGGGATATTCCAATCAAGAGATGGAAAGTTTCATTTCAAAAGGATTTATGGTTTCCTCTGATGTAGCCCATGGTTTACATCCAAATTATCCTGAGAAAAACGATATCACTAATATTCCTACACTTAATAAAGGGGTAGCCCTAAAAATAGCATGTAGCCAATCTTATGCCGGTGATGCCAGAGCTATTGCCATCGTTAAAGGTTTGTGTGATGAAGCTGAGGCAAACTACCAAATTTATGTAAATCGTTCTGATATACCAGGGGGCTCTACTGTAGGGTCTATTTCATCTGCTATGTTGCCGATGAGAACCATGGATGTGGGGTTACCATTATTGGCAATGCATTCTGCACGTGAGTTGATGGGGGCCAATGACCAAGAACAACTGAACCGATTAATGAATCATTTCTTAGGTGATTAATTATATAGTATATAGAACTAGTTCGATGTACATCGATAAAAGACATATGAGTTTTTCTCATGTACAGCAAATAATGTATTTTATGATTTCATAATTAATATAATCCTTTAAATATGTGGAAAATATTGTATAATAGTTATATGTAATTATGAATATTATGCTTATCATAAATTTTGATGAGCTGTCCAAATATATTGTTTTGTCTATAAGTATAGGAAATATTCATATATTAATAAAAATGAAAGCTGATAGTTCACATTAGTGGAAGCTAGTAGGAGGCAATACATGAGAAAAATTAAATCCGTATTGGTTGCCAACCGTGGTGAAATTGCAATCCGCGTGTTCCGTGCATGTAATGAAATGGGTATCAAAACTGTAGCCATTTACTCCAAAGAGGATACATTATCCTTGCACCGTAACCAAGCTGACGAAGCCTATCTCGTAGGGGAAGGTAAAAAACCTGTTGAAGCATATCTTGATATTGAAGATATTATCCGTATTGCAAAAGAACATGATATTGATGCTATCCATCCAGGTTATGGTTTCTTGTCTGAAAACGAAGAGTTCGCTCGTCGTTGCGGTGAAGAAGGTATCATCTTTATCGGACCTCATGTAGAACATTTAAATATGTTCGGCGATAAGGTTAATGCTCGTGCACAAGCTAAATTGGCAGATATCCCAATGATTCCAGGTTCTGATGGGGCATTGCGTGATTTTGAACAATTAGAAGAATTTGCAAATACTCATGGTTTCCCATTGATGATCAAAGCCGTAAATGGCGGCGGCGGCCGTGGTATGCGTGAGGTTCATCGTAAAGAAGATCTTCGTGATGCATATGATCGTGCTAAATCTGAAGCGAAAGCTGCCTTTGGCGATGATGATGTATATGTAGAAAAACTTATTGTTGAACCTAAACATATTGAAGTACAAATCTTAGGTGATGAACATGGTAATGTAGTTCATTTACATGAACGTGATTGCTCTGTACAACGTCGTCACCAAAAGGTTGTTGAAATGGCTCCAGCTTTTGCATTGCCATTGGAAACTCGTAAAGCCGTATGTGATGCAGCTGTAAAAATCATGAAAAATGTTGGCTACGTTAATGCGGGTACTGTAGAATTCTTGGTAACTGCTGATGGCTCCTTCTATTTCATCGAAGTTAACCCTCGTATCCAAGTAGAACATACTGTAACAGAAATGATTACAGATATTGATATCGTTCATTCTCAAATCCGTATTGCTGAAGGTTATGACTTACATAGCCCAGAAGTAGGTATTCCAGCACAAGATGAAGTTCCTTGTAAAGGTACTGCAATCCAATGTCGTATCACTACAGAAGACCCTAAAAATAACTTCATGCCTGATACAGGTAAAATCTTGGCATATCGTAGCTCCGGTGGCTTTGGTATCCGCTTAGACTCTGGTAATGCTTTCACAGGTGCCGTAGTAACACCTTACTATGATTCCTTGCTTGTAAAAGCGACTGCATTCGGTCCTAACAACGAAGAAACTATTCGTAAAATGCTTCGTTGTTTAAAAGAATTCCGTATTCGTGGCGTTAAAACTAATATTCACTTCTTGATTAACGTTCTTGAAAATCCTGAATTCCAAAGCGGTAACTACACTGTTAACTTCATTGAAGACCATCCAGAATTGTTTGAATTAAAACCAGACCGCGATCGTGGTACTAAATTATTACGTTACATTGCTGACGTAACAATCAATGGCTACTCTGGTGCAGGTCCTCAAGTGGTACCTGATTTTGAACCAATTCAAATGCCATCTGATTTAGATGTATCTCCAGCAGCTGGTACAAAACAAAAATTTGATGAATTAGGACCAGAAGGCTTCAGTAAATGGTTATCTGATCAAAAACAAGTATTCTTTACAGATACAACATGGCGTGATGCTCACCAATCCTTATTTGCTACACGTTTACGTACCATTGATATGGCACGCGTAGCTGGTCGTGCTGCAAAAGGTGTTCCTAACTTATTCTCCTTGGAATGTTGGGGCGGTGCTACATTCGACGTATCCTATCGTTTCTTACATGAAGATCCATGGGAACGCTTACGTATGTTCCGTCGCGAAGTGCCTAATACATTACTTCAAATGCTTATTCGTGGCGCTAATGCTGTAGGTTACACATCTTATCCAGATAATGTAGTTCGTCAATTTATCCAACGTGCTGCTGCTAATGGTATTGATGTATTCCGTGTATTCGATAGCTTAAATAGCCTTGATAATATGCATGTAGCTATTGATGAAGTTCGTGCACAAAACAAAATTGCTGAAGTAGCATTGTGCTATACAGGAGATATTCTTGATAGCAACCGTCCTAAATACAATTTAGACTACTATGTAAATATGGCTAAAGAGCTTGAAAAAGCGGGTGCTAATATTATTGCTATCAAAGATATGGCTGGTTTATTGAAACCTCAAGCTGCTTATAATCTTGTATCTGCCTTAAAAGATGCTGTTACTGTACCGATTCATTTACATACACATGAAGGTTCTGGCAATGCTATCTATTCCTATGGTCGCGCTGTAGATGCTGGTGTAGACGTTATCGACTTAGCATACTCTGCATTTGCTAATGGTACATCTCAACCTAGCATGAACTCCATGTACTATGCATTGAGTGGACATGACCGTCAACCTGAAATGAACATTGATTACATGGAAGAAATGTCGCATTACTTTGGCAGCATTCGTCCTTACTACAAAGGTGTAGATAAAGCAGAAGCATATCCTAACACTGAAGTATATCAACATGAAATGCCAGGTGGTCAATATTCCAACTTGCAACAACAAGCTAAGATGGTAGGACTTGGTGATCGTTGGGCTGATATTAAGAAAATGTACCACCAAGTAAACATGATGTTTGGTGATATCATCAAAGTAACGCCATCCTCTAAAGTTGTAGGTGATATGACATTGTACATGGTACAAAATAACTTGACTGAAAAAGATATTTACGAAAAAGGCGATGTATTAGACTTCCCTCAATCCGTAGTTGAATTCTTTGAAGGTCGTCTTGGCACTCCATACCAAGGATTCCCTGAAGAGTTACAAAAAATTATCTTGAAAGGTGCAAAACCAATCACAGTTCGTCCAGGTGCAGTATTGCCTCCAACAGACTTTGAACATGTTCGCAATGAATTGAGTGAAATGGGTGCTCAAACAACTGATGAAGATATCAGTGCATACTGCTTGTACCCTAAGGTTTACCAAGATTACAATAAATTTAAAAAAGACTTTGGTAATGTATCTGTACTTGATACTCCAACATTCTTCTTCGGTATGAAACGGGGCGAAGAAATTCAAGTAACTATCGAAAAAGGTAAAACACTTATCATCAAAATGAACGGCTTATCTGAACCAGATGAAGATGGTAACCGTATCGTATTGTTCGAGTTCAATGGTCAACCTCGTGGTATTAAAGTTCATGATAAACATGCTAAGACTACTGGCGTTGTTCGTCGTAAAGCGGATGAATCTAACCCTGGTGAAATTGGTGCTACATTGTCCGGTTCCGTTGTTAAGATTCTCGTTAAAAATGGTCAATCTGTAGCTAAAGGTGAGCCATTGATCGTTACAGAAGCGATGAAGATGGAAACTACAATTACTGCTCCTATCGATGGTATCGTAGAAGAAATCCTAGTTCGTGAAGGTAGCCGCATTGAATCTGGCGACTGCTTGCTTCGCGTTGAAGATGCTCCTAAACGATAGTTAGAATAGTACATAAAATTAAAAATATTATTTCTAAAGTATTTCATAACATAAAATGCTCTAGAATAATGGAAGAATCCCTAGGAAATCCTAGGGATTCTTTGTATTTTAAGGGGTTTCATGGTACTATATATAGTAGAGAAAATGGGCGTATTATGCACTATTTTAGAGTGATTATTAGAAAAAGGAGTAGTAACAGATGAGATGTCCTTATTGCCAACACACAGACACGAAGGTAACAGACTCTAGAACGACTGATGAAGGTAATAGTATTCGCCGTCGCCGCGAATGTATCAATTGTGGCCGTCGCTTTACTACCTATGAAATTATAGAAGAAGTACCACTGATGGTATTAAAGAAAAACGGACGTCGTGAATTATTTGATCGTGGTAAATTATTAAATGGTCTATTGCGATCTTGTGATAAACGTACCGTACCAATGTCTGTGATGGAACAAGTGGTTAACGATGTAGAGCGTGATATTCGAAATGAAATCAATCAAGAGGTAACTACGGATCGCATTGGTGAACTTGTATTGCAACAATTAAAAGATATCGACCAAGTTGCATATGTTCGTTTTGCCAGCGTATATCGTAAGTTTGATAATATTGATAGCTTTATGGAAGAATTGAAAGCATTAAAGAAACTTGATTCTAAAAAACCAAAACGCAATTAATTACTAATACTATATGTGAGGCTTTATGATAGATTTACACTGCGATACGATAATGAAATTAATAGATTATCCTGATTGTGGAGATTTGTATCGTAATACTTGGAAAATCGATATAGAAAAATTACAAAAAGCTCACAGCAAGGTGCAGGATTTTGCACTTTTTATCAATCTTGGTGAGACAAATGATCCTTATGGTCGTTATGAAGCGATGCGTAATTTATGTACATCACAAATTCATCACTATGGAGAGCACATACAACATGTGCTCTCTTATCAAGATGTAGAGTCTGTGTATGAGTCTGGCAAGATTGGAGCTCTCATGTCTATTGAAGAGGGCGGTGTACTAGGCGGCGATTTAGATAAACTAAAACAAGCTTATCAAGATGGGGTTCGACTTATTACGCTTACTTGGAATTATTCAAATGGACTAGGTGAGCCACATTGTGGTGAGCAGCATAAAAAATTAACACCGAAAGGTGTTGAATTTGTGGAGGCTATGCAAGACTTAGGAATAATTGTGGATTGCTCCCATCTTAACGATGCTGGTACAGAGCAACTAGGTGATGTATTAGATGTACCATTTGTAGCATCACACTCCAATGCGCGCGAAGTTACTGCCCATACAAGAAACTTACCGGATAATTTAATTAAGCTTATTGCTAATAAGGGTGGCGTTATAGGCCTTAATTTCGCTCAATCATTTTTGGGGACATCACCAATAAGCCGGATTGAAGATATAGTAAAGCATGGCTTATATCTCATCAATAAAGGCGGAGAAGATGTGGTGGCATTAGGAACCGACTTTGATGGTATTAAGCCAGATACAGAAATTAAAGATGCTTCTGAAATGTATCGATTATATGATGCATTTAAAGAGGCAGGTTTGTCTGTGGAGCAATGTGAAAAATTGTTCTGGAAAAATGCAGATAGACTATTAAAGGAGATTTTATAATGACTGATTTAAATCCAATCATTGCAGATCGTTTTACAGAGCATCTTGAAGTTTTTGGTAAAACGATGGAGCATATGGATACCATTCAAGAGATTGCCTATCGCTGTAAGGCGGCTTTAGAAAATGGCAATAAAATTTTGTTCTGTGGTAATGGTGGCTCTGCTGCGGACTCTCAACATTTAGCAGCAGAATTGATTTGTCGTTTTAAAAAGGAGCGACGCTCTCTAGCGGGTATTGCATTGACTACTGATACATCTGCATTAACAGCTATTGCAAATGACTATGATTTTGAATCTGTTTTTGCACGTCAAGTAGAGGGCTTAGGCCGTACAGGTGATGTTCTCATCGGTATTTCTACATCTGGGAACTCCAAGAATGTTGTGAAAGCTGCAGAAATGGCTCGTTCTATTGGTATGCATACCATTGCTTTCACCGGTGAAGGCGGTGGGAAACTAGCTGAATTATGCGACATTACGTTGGCTATTCCAAGTAATGTGACAGCTCGTATTCAAGAAATGCATATATTGGCTGGACATATCATGTGTGAGATTATTGAAGAAGATTACTAACCGTTACGGTCTTATTTATAAATAGATACATGTTTGATGCCAAGTATTTTATGTAAGTCGTTATGCATGTATATTGTGGTAAGGAATAGGTGGATTATGATAAATGCTACCATTAATCAATTTTTAACAAAGCAGCTACCAAATCTAAAGATTGCCGTTATAGGTGATGTTATGGTAGATCGTTATGTTTTTGGTGATGTAAGTCGTATTTCTCCAGAAGCACCGGTTCCTGTTAACCGTGTGGTAAAGATGAAAGAAGTACTTGGCGGTGCTGGTAATGTTGCGTCGAACTTATCAAATTTAGATTGTACAGTATATCTCGGTGCTATTGCTGGTAATGATGACCATGGTCGCTTATTACAACAGTTACTTGAGACAGACAAGATTGATACAACAGGTTTATTAACGAGCGACGATCGTTCTACCATTACCAAGATGCGTATCTTAGGTGACCGTCAACAAATGATGCGTCTTGATTTTGAAACGATTACAGATTTGACGGCTCATGAGGAACAGAAACTCTCTACATGGTTAGAAAATCTCTGCAAAGCCGGTATCGACGGTATTGTTGTTTCTGATTATGGTAAAGGTGTTTGTACACCAACATTGCTAAAAAAAATCTTTAGTTTAGCTAAGCAGTATGGCGTACAAACGATTGTAGATCCTAAAGGTTCAGACTGGTCTAAATATAATGGTGCCACCTGTATTACACCGAATGTAAAAGAGCTTAGTGAATGTGTGGGCCGTAAATTAGAAAATGATGATGCCACGATTGTTGAGGCTGCGAAGTCAGTATTGGCTAATGTTGATTTAGAGTACATTGTGGCTACACGGTCTGCAAAAGGGATTACTGTTATTGCAAAGGATGGACGCACATGGCATAATCCGGCTACACAACAAGAGGTATTCGATGTAAGTGGTGCAGGCGATACGGTTGTATCTATGATGATGACAAGCCTTGCTAGCGGTCTATCTATGCGTTTGGCATTACATATCGCAAATGGTGCTGCTGGCATTGTCGTATCTAAGGTTGGCACATATCCAATCCACCGATCTGAACTATTGGATTTATGGCATTCTTATAAGCATAGTGTTCAATCTAAACCTTTATACACAAAAGAAGAGATGAAGCAGCTTATTGCACAATGGCAAAACAAAGGTGAAACTGTTGTGTTTACTAATGGTTGTTTTGATATTCTTCATCGCGGACATATTACATATTTACAAGAGGCGGCTCAGTTAGGGGATCATTTAATTATTGGATTAAATTCCGATGCTTCTGTTAGACGCCTAAAAGGGGAAACGCGTCCCATCGTACGTGAAGAGGATAGAGCAGCATTATTAAGCGCATTGCGTTGTATCGATGGTGTGGTGTTATTCGAAGAGGATACACCAGCTGAACTATTAGCTTATTTACGTCCTAATACGCTTGTTAAGGGCGGCGATTATAAAATAGAAGACATTATTGGGCGTGAGTCCGTAGATCATGTAGAGGTGCTTTCATTTAAAGAAGGTTATTCTACATCAGATATTGTAGGGAAAATAGCTACTATGGCTAAGGAGGGTAAATTATGATTATCGTAACAGGCGGTGCTGGTTTTATTGGCAGTAATATTGTGAAAGCGTTAAATGACCGCGGTCGTACAGATATTCTTATTGTTGATGACCTTACAGATGGTCGTAAAATCCGAAATATTCAAAATTTAGAATTCTTGGATTATATCGATTGTGATGATTTTGATTGTGCTATTGCTGATGGTACATTTGATGTAGGTCCTATCGAAGTTATATTCCACGAGGGTGCTTGTGCGGATACAATGGAATATAATGGCAAATACATGATGAAGAACAATTATGAAGGTTCTAAAAATCTATTCCACTATTGCCAAGACCGTCGTATTCCATTTATCTATGCATCCTCTGCATCTACTTATGGCAATGGTACTAATGGTTTCGTAGAAAAACCAGAAGCTGAAGAAGCCCTCAATCCATATGCGTACTCTAAATTGTTATTCGACCGTTATGTGCGTAAATATGAAGGTGAGTATACAGCGCAAGTTGTAGGTTTACGTTACTTCAATGTATATGGTCCTAATGAAGCTCATAAAGATAAAATGGCTTCCTTAGTTCGCCAAATGTTCTACAAAAATAAAGAAACTGGTATTATCAATCTATTTGAAGGTACAGATGGCTACGAAGATGGTGGTCAAACACGTGACTTTATTTATGTTAAAGACGTAGTTAATGTAAACTTCTATTTCTGGGAACACCCTGAAATTTCTGGTACTTTCAACTGTGGTACAGGTAATGCTCATAGCTTTAACCAGTTTATGCAAGCTGTTATCGATTACAACGGTAAAGGCAAAATTGAATACATTCCATTCCCAGAGGTATTAAAAGGCAAATACCAAAGCTTTACAGAGGCTGATACTACTAAATTGTTGGCTGCTGGTTATGATAAAGGGTTCCATAAAATGGAAGATGCTGTTAAAGAATATTGTGAATTACTTGATAATAACGAAGGATATTTACGTTAATGCGCAAGGTATTATTTTTAGATCGCGATGGTGTTATCAATAAAGATGTTAGCTATCTATACAAAATTAGCGATTTAGAATGGGTAGATGGAGCTAAAGCGGCATTGGCTTATGCGTATAGCAAGGGCTATGATCTCATTGTAGTGACTAATCAAAGTGGAGTAGCTAGAGGTTATTATAAGGAATCTGATGTTCAGATTTTACATGATCACATGGCTCAAGAACTAGATCGTAGTGGGGCACCAATTTTACATTTTTATTATTGCCCTCACCATAAAGAAGGCTCTGTACCTCTTTATGCCGTTGATTGTGAATGTAGAAAGCCAAAGCCTGGTATGATTAATCAAGCTATTAAGGATTATAATGTAGATCCTAAAGATAGTTTTCTTATCGGTGATAGTCAGCGCGACGTTGACGCAGCAGAAGCAGCTGGCGTAAAAGGTTATCTATTTACAGGTACAAATCTGTTAGATTTTATTAAGACTATTATTTAGTTAATTATTACCATTACTTTGTTATATTTTTAACTTATGTCTGTTTTAAGGTGAGATAACGTTGTTTAGGTATGGTGTTGTAATTGGGGAGGCTATATGAAAGATTACAAGAATATACTCATCATTAAGATGAGTTCTTTAGGTGATGTGATTCATGCATTGCCTACCTTGTATGCAGTGCGTAAAAACTGGCCTAATGCACATATTACGTGGGCTATTCATGAGCAATTCGCGAGCCTCCTACCTGGTAAACCATGGGTAGATGATGTCATCATTATCGATAAGAAACAACTTAAAAAGCCTGCCTATTTATGGCAATTACGTAAAGATTTACATAGTCGTCACTTTGATATGACATTGGATTTACAATGTATTGCGAAGAGCGCCATTGTATCTTTATTATCTGGTGCGCCTGAAAAATATGGCTACTGGGAGCTTCGTGAAGGTAGTAATTTAGTTAATAAAGCTTTAGTAGGTGACCATAAATACGACCATGTCATTGAACGCTATTTAGATACTGTTCGAGCACTAGGCGGTTATGTAGACAGTATAGAGTTTCCTATGCCGGCCTATGTAGATTCTGAGAAGTCAATTAAACATAAGTTAGCATGTCATGGCGTTGACGAAGATTATGTTGTTGTTGTCCCTGGCGCTCGTTGGATTGTTAAGGAATGGCCTCTTCTTAATTTTGGAGAACTATGTATTCGTTTATGTGAATCTGGCAAAAAAGTCGTTATTGCTGGTGCCCCTGTTGATGAAGAAAAAGGAGCTTTCATAGAAAACTATGTAAAAAATAAGAATCTCATCAATTTGGTAGGATCTACGTCCATGCCAGAGCTCATTGAGTTGATTCGACATTGCGAAATATTCATCAGTGCTGATACGGGTCCTCTACATATTGCTAATGCCCTTAAGCGTCCTTTGATTGCTTTATTTGGAACCACATCTCCAAAACGAACTGGGCCGTATGGCGGTAGCCACGTACATCTTATTATTTCACCGACTTCAAAGGCTACACCAGAACAGCCTCTCGTAGATGATCCAGAGTGTATGGCTCAAATTCCAGTGGATGCAGTGTGGTCTGTATATGAACAAGTACTTGGAAAGGAACTGTAATGGAACTTGATTATAAACGCATTGTGGTGACCTTTCTTATGCATTTAGGAGATGTTATATTAACGACTCCATTCTTAGAGGTGCTACGTAAAGCGGCTCCACATAGTCATATTACATATGTAATAGATGAAAAACTGCAACAAGTGATGCAATATAATCCAAATATTGATGAACTTATCGTTGTAGATAAAAAGGGGCGTCATAATAGTATTTCTGGGCTCAATGAGATAGCTCGAGAGATTAATGCAAAGGGTAAACCTGATATCGTTATCAATTTACATCCTAATGAACGTACTTCCTATTTAGCCTGGAAGATTCATGCGCCCATTACGACTGGTATGAGTCATTTTTTATTTAGACCGTTTATGACAAAGTATACCCGTCTAGACCGTAAAACTCGCCACGCTGCAGATATGTACATCAATGTACTAGAACAATTAGGTGTAACGGATATTTCTAACTCTGGTTTACATATTGAAACTTGTGAGGCATGGCGCCGTGAGGCTCAGGAGTTCTATGCTAGTCATGGTTTAACAGATAGTGATACGCTCATCGGTTTTAATATTGGTAGTGCTGTTCCTGAGAAACGCTGGCCTGCTGAACGATTTGCCCATGTAGCTGATTATTTGGGTCATTTAGGGTATAAAACAGTATTCTTTGGCGGCCCTATGGATCTCGAAATGGTGCAACCTGTAGTAGAACAAATGGAAACGAAACCGATTGTGGCTACCGGAAAATTCCAGTTAGGACCGTTGGCAGCGGCAATGAGCCGCTGTAATCTATTGATTACAAATGACTCTGGTCCTATGCATGTGGCCATCAGCCAAAAGGTGCCAATTGTGGCGCTTTACGGTCCATCAAACCCATTCTTTTATGGTCCGTACCAAGCTCATGCTATCGTTCTAGAAACGATGGACTCCTATGAGGTTGGTAAAAGCATGAAGAAGATTATTAAAGAAGGAAATTATAAAGGTTTGTCCGTAATTTCTGAAGAACAGGTTATTAAAGCAGCGGAAACGTTGCTTTCAGAATCGAAATAAACATATGAACTATATTGTATTTGATTTAGAGTGGAATCAACCCTATAGCAATGACATTAGCTTTATGAAGCGCACAAAAATGCCACTAACTGGGGAAATCATTCAAATCGGAGCGGTAAAACTGAATGAAAAGATGGACATTGTAGATCATTTTACAATGTTCATCAAACCACAATACCTGCCACGGATGCATAAACATGTCCGTGAATTGACAGGTATTACATCACGAGAACTCGATCATGGTGTGCCCTTTAAGACGGCTATGCAGCACTTTCAAAACTGGTGTGGTGATGAGTATATGTTGTTATCTTGGGGGTCTGATGACATTCTCATATTGCGTGAAAATCTAATGCTTCATAGGATGAAAGCTTTATCCTATGATCAATGGGTTGATGCGCAGATGATTTATGCTTATCAGCGATATGGTACGAGTCAACAGTATTCTGTGGCTCATGCCATGGAGGACCTGAATATATCTACGGAGCATTTATCTGCTCATAATGCATTACATGATGCTGTATTTACGGCTCATATATGTCAAAAGCTAGATATACAACAAGGTATTTTACATTATGATCTAATTCGAAAGGAAAGTAGTAATCCTTTCTTATATCCACCAATTTTAACGTTCTTTATGTATGAGAACTTTCCTGAAAAGAAGCGCATTGTTCATGATAGAAGGGTTCGATTATCATTCTGCCCGTATTGTCAGACCCGCTTGGAAATGACGCGGCCAGAACGATTGCAAGGTGATAAGCATCTCGCTATAGGCGTTTGTCCTAAACATGGCGATTTTGCAGTGCAACTTAAAGTTGGAAAATATACGATTAAGTCCGGTAGTACTAAATTCTACGTTACAAAGGTATTAACGCATTGTACGGACGAAATTCGTTCTCTATATACTCAGAAGTCTGAAATTAATCGAGAGAAAGAGCGAAAATATTTGGAATTTCGCCGGGCGGAACTAGAAAAGGACCGCCAAAAATAATTTTATTAATTCCTGTTCACATCTATAGTTTCTTAATTATTAGCTTGTGAGCATTTAGAAAGGATAGATTATGGAACGCAAATATGCATGGCATAATTACGACGATGCCACTATGGAAAAGGTATATGCCTTAAGTGATACATATCGTCAATTTTTAGATAATGGTAAAACAGAACGTGAATGTGTTGTACAGGCCGTTGAATTTGCAGAAGCAAAAGGATATGTAAATTTAAAAGATATTATTAAATCCAATACACCAATCAAAGCTGGGGACAAGCTTTATTACACACATATGGATAAATCCATTGCTTTATTTAATATTGGTACTGATGATATTGAATTGGGTATGAATATCTTAGGTGCTCATATTGACTCTCCACGTATCGATGTAAAACAAAACCCACAATATGAAGATAGCAATCTTGTGTTTTGGGATACTCATTACTATGGAGGCATTAAAAAATACCATTGGGTTGCTATGCCTCTTGCTATTCATGGCGTTGTAGTAAAAACAGATGGTACTCGTATCAACATCAATATTGGGGATAACGAAAATGATCCTGTATTCTGCATTACAGATTTGTTACCGCATTTGGGACAAGAGCAAATGCAAAAGAATGCAGCTAAGGTAATTGAAGGGGAAGCTCTTGATTTACTCATAGGCAGTCGTCCTGTAAAAGATGAAGAAAAAGAAGGGGTTACTAAATTTATTAACAACCTTCTTGAAAAAGAATATGGCTTTGTAGAACGTGATTTATTATCTGCAGAGCTCGAAATTGTACCAGCAGGTAAGGCTCGTGATATGGGCTTTGACCGCTCCATGGTTATGGCCTATGGTCAAGACGATCGCGTATGCGCGTACACATCCTTAGTAGCTATGCTTGAAGTAGACAATGTTAAACGTAGTACTTGTTGCTTGCTTGTAGATAAAGAAGAAATCGGTTCTGTAGGCGCCACTGGTATGCAATCTCGTTTCTTTGAAAATGCAGTAGCAGAAGTTCTCACACTTATGGGTAAACCTAATTCTGTAAGTGTACGACGCACATTGGAAAATTCTCGTATGTTATCTTCCGATGTTAGCGCTGGCTATGATCCTTTATATGCATCTGCATTCGAAAAGAAAAATGCATCTTACTTAGGTATGGGGGTTGTATTTAATAAATTTACAGGCTCTCGTGGTAAAGCTGGTTCTAATGATGCGAATGCTGAATATATGGGCTTTATTCGTCGTGTCATGGAATCTAACAATGTAACATATCAAACTGCAGAGCTTGGCAAGGTTGATCTCGGCGGTGGTGGTACCATTGCTTATATCATGGCCTTATACGGTATGAATGTTATCGACTGTGGTGTGGCTGTGCTTAGTATGCATGCTCCATGGGAGGTTACATCTAAGGCGGATATTTACGAAGCAAAACAATGCTATGTGGCATTTTTAAATGCAGCTGATGAGTCAATCTAAAATTATGGGGCTTTCACCAATGGTGAAAGTCCATTCTATGTGAGGTATATATGAATCAAACAGATTTAGGCGTAGCCATAGAGGCAGCGAAGGGAGAGGCAACAGAGGTTAAGACTGTAAAGGTCGATATCTTTGATATTCCTGAAACAAAGGCTGAAGAATATATTGCTAATCGTGAAGAAGTAGCAGAAGCTGCAGCACAGGTCATGAAACCATACTGTGTAACGGTAAAGCGTGAAACTTTAGATCCTGATGAAGGGGAAGCTGTAGTTGGTTATTATGTAACGGGTGAAATTTTAATGTGTGTCATTCTCGATCCATTTGAAGTACCTGTTATGAAGGTAGCACTTGATAAGGGGACCCTTAAAGACTACATTTTAGCAGCAAATGATTTGACAGAAGATATGCTAGCGTCTTTAGAAAAATAGTTGGATTTCTTGTCTTTATTGTATTTTACAAATAATAAAAATGTAAAATACTTTACTCTGCTACATTGATGTAGTGGATAAATTTGTTTATAATAGATGTATTATAGTCATTGCATATAGGAAGGAAATCCCCATGAACTTGAAAAAAGGTATTGCCCTAGCGCTCACGGCGGCAGCTTTATTAGCTTTTACTGGCTGTGGCTCAAATGGAACTACATCGAATGGTGAATACAAAGTTGGCGTAGTACAACTTGTTGAACATCCTGCACTAGATGCGGCAAATAAAGGTTTTGTTGATGCTCTTAAAGAAAAGGGGCTAGCTGATAAAATCACTTTTGACCAACAAAATGCACAAGCTGATCAATCTAATTTGAATAGTATTGCTCAGCGATTCGTATCTGATCGTAAAAACTTGATTTTAGCCATTGCTACTCCAGCAGCGCAATCTATGGCGAATGCAACTCATGATATTCCTATTTTGGGCACTGCAATCACTGATTATGAAGCTGCTAAACTTGTTAAATCTAATGAACATCCAGGCGGTAATGTTTCTGGTACATCCGACATGAACCCAGTAGAACAACAAGTAGATTTGATTTTACAAGTATTGCCTAATGCAAAAACAATCGGTACGATTTATAGTTCTAGCGAAGTAAACTCTCAAATTCAAGTAGAGAAGATGAAAGCTTACGCAGCAACAAAAGGCATTAAGGTTGAAGAGGTTACGGTTTCCAACGTAAACGATATTCAACAAGCAGCACAAAATCTTGTTTCTCAACATGTAGATGCCATATATGTACCAACAGATAATGTAGTAGCTTCTGCTATGAGTAATCTTGTAGCAATTACCGACCCAGCAAAAATTCCTGTATTTGGCGGTGAAGATAACCATGTAAAAGGTGGTGCCGTAATGTCCTTATCCGTAGATTACTACAAACTTGGATACCAAACAGGTTTAATGGCAGCTAAAATTTTAACTGGTGAAGCTAAAATTGAAGATATGCCTATTGAAATGCAAAAAGAATTTAAATTAGTTGTTAATAAAGATAAATTACAAAAATTGGGCATCACATTACCAGAAGAATTGATGAACAAAGCAACTATGATTTAATAAAAACTGGTAAGGAGTTACATATGAATTGGAAAAAAAGTATTGCAGTGGCACTGAGTGCCGTCACTATTATGGCAATGGTTGCTGGTTGTGGTTCCAATACAGCAACTAATGACCAAAAGAAAATTGGCGTTATTCAATTAGTAGAACATCCATCCCTTGATGCTGCGAATAAAGGTTTTGTTGATGGCCTTGCATCTAAAGGCTATAAAGATGGGGAAAACATCAAATTAGACCAACAAAATGCTCAAGCTGACCAATCTAATTTGAATAGTATTGCTCAACGCTTTGTATCTGATAAAAAGGATTTAGTATTAGCCATTGCAACTCCTGCAGCACAAACCATGGCAAATGCTTCTCATGATATTCCTATCATGGGTACTGCTATTACAGACTACGTTACAGCGAAACTCGTTCAATCTAACGAACATCCAGGTGGTAATGTATCTGGTACGTCTGATATGACACCTGTAGAAAAAGAGGTTGATCTTATTATTGCGTTAGTACCAAATGTAAAACGCATTGGTGCTATTTACACATCTTCTGAAATCAACTCCCAACTTCAAGTTGAAAAAATGAAAGCTTATGCTGCCACAAAAGGTATCACTGTTGTAGAAGCAACTGTTTCCAACGTAAATGATATCCAACAAGCGGCTACAAATCTTGTGAACCAAGATGTACAAGCTATTTATACACCAACTGATAATGTGTTGGCATCTGCTATGGCTAACTTAGCTCAAATTACTGATGCTGCTAAAATCCCAGTATTTGCTGCCGATGAAGGTATGACAATGACTGGTGGTGTAGCAACATATTCTGTTGACTACTATAAATTAGGCTATCAAACTGGTTTAATGGCGGCAAAAGTGCTTTCTGGTGAAGCTAAAATTTCTGATTTAGCCATTGAAACACAAAAAGATATTAAGTTAACTGTGAATGAAGAACGTGCTAAAAAATTAGGTATTACAATTCCTGAAGCACTTCGTAAAGATATGAAATAATAGAGGAGATTTTGATGTTAGATTTAGTGGTAGGCACCATAACAACTGGCCTTTTATGGTCTTTGTTAGCGGTTGGTGTATTTATCACCTTCCGTGTATTAGATGTGGCTGACTTAACTGTAGAAGGTACGTTTCCAATGGGGGCGGCCATTTCTGCAATTTTAATTACTAGTGGTATGAACCCGATCTTATCTATCTTGATTGCCGGCATTGGCGGTATGGCCGCAGGTGCCGTAACAGGTTGGATTCATACAAAATTAAAGATTCCTGCGTTACTCGCTGGTATCTTAACAATGATTGCTTTATACTCCATTAATCTTCATATTATGGGGAAAGCTAATGTATCCTTGCTTCGTATGGATACAATTTATACAATTATCGGTAGCGTACTTCACACACCAAATATGTGGTCTGCAGCTATCGTAGGTGTGATTGTAGCTGTTGTCGTATGCTTATTTTTATTCTGGTTCTTCGGTACTGAAATTGGTACAGCATTACGTGCAACAGGTGTTAACCCACAAATGATTCGTGCTCAAGGCGTAAACACTGACAATATGATCGTTCTTGGTCTTTTGATTTCCAATGGTTTTGTTGGTATGTCTGGAGCTTTAATAGGTCAATTCCAAGGCTTTGCTGATGTAGGTATGGGTATTGGTACTATTGTAATCGGTTTGGCTTCCGTAATTATCGGTGAGGTAGTTTTTGGTACAAAATCCTTCGTACGTAGCCTCATCGCTGTAGTACTTGGTTCTATCGTATATCGTATTGTTATTGCTGCTGTACTCTACATGGGTATGCCACCAAACGACTTGAAATTATTCACTGCAATTCTAGTTGCCATCGCGCTTTCCTTGCCTACATTGAAAGCAAAATGGTTGGCTCGTTAAGGAGGACACTATGTTAGAAGTAAAAAATATGGTAAAAACCTTCTTTAAGGGCACAATCAATGAAAAAACTGCTCTTCAAGGTATTGATCTTCGTTTAGAAGAAGGCGATTTTTGTACTGTAATCGGTGGTAATGGTGCTGGTAAAAGTACGTTGCTAAACTCCATCGCTGGTGTATTCCCTGTAGATGAAGGCTCCATTACAATCAATGATATTGATGTCACTAAAATGCCGGAATACAAACGTGCTAAATACATTGGCCGTGTATTCCAAGACCCTATGGTTGGTACGGCAGGTAATATGCAAATTGAGGAAAATTTGATCCTTGCTATGCGCCGTGGTAAAAACTTAGGTCTTAAATGGGCTTTCAAAGATAGCGAACAAGCTTACTTTAAAGAACGCCTTGCACTATTAGGTTTAGGCCTTGAAGACCGCTTATCTGCTCGAATGGGCTTGTTATCTGGTGGTCAACGCCAATCCATTACATTGTTGATGGCTACTATGCTTCGTCCTGAACTTTTATTACTTGATGAACATACAGCGGCTCTTGACCCTAAGACAGCAGAAAATGTTTTGCAATTGACTGATAAACTAGTTGCTGAACATAACTTAACGACTCTCATGATTACCCATAATATGCGTGATGCATTGCGTTTCGGTAATCGCCTCATCATGATGGATGCTGGTCGCATTATCTATGATGTAAAAGGGGAAGAAAAGAAAAAATTAACAGTTGCCGATTTATTACAAAAATTCGAAGTAGCTGGAGAAAATGCATTGAGCGACCGCATGGTGCTTGGTGCAAAATAATAGAAGAGGGCATAAGCCCTCTTTTGTTTATTTACTGTATTTATTCTTTACAAGATAAGGTAGATACTGTATACTAAATAAGGTCGTAAGACATATCGTAAGCGAAGTATTCGAATCTCCAACGGTTACTTAAGCTTATCGGGATTATTTATTTTTTAGGAGGTAACATTAATGTTAACTACAGAAGCTAAATTAGCAGTAATTAAAGAATACGCTACTCATGAAGGTGACACTGGTTCTCCAGAAGTACAAGTTGCGATTTTAACAAGCCGCATCCAATACTTAACAGATCACTTGAAAGAACACAAAAAAGACCATCATTCCCGTCGTGGTTTGTTGAAATTGGTTGGTCAACGCCGTAACATGCTTGACTACCTTCGTCGTAAAGATATCGAACGTTACCGTTCCCTTATCGAACGTCTTGGTCTTCGTAAATAATAAAACTAGCCGTCCTATAGGACGGCTTTTTTATTTTATTTCTCTATGTTATAATAACTTTAGGCAAAGGGAAACGAATGCCGATATTCAATTGTGGCAACACAAAAAAAGGACAGAGCGGCTACTCTGTCCTTTTTTATTTGTGCTAGTTGCTTTTTATGATGTGAAAAAATAGCTTAATTTAAATAGATGATATATAATAAGAAGGTATACATATAAGAAGATTTTTAGGAGGAATAGGAATGGAACAATTCCAAATGGACCTAGCTGGTCGTATGCTTACGATTGAGACTGGGGAACTTGCAAAACAAGCTGGCGGTGCCGTAATGGTTGGTTATGGCGATACTCGTGTACTCGTTACCGCTACAGGTTCTAAAGAGGCGAAGGATATCGATTTCTTCCCACTTACAGTAGACTATGAAGAAAAAATGTACGCTGTTGGCCGTCTACCAGGGGGCTTTATTAAACGTGAAGCACGTCCACCTGAGTCTGCCATCTTGAATAGCCGTTTGATTGACCGTCCTATTCGTCCATTATTCGATAAAGGTGTACGTAATGAAGTACACGTAGTGGCAACTGTTATGTCTGTTGACCAAGATTGTGATCCTGCAATCTGTGGTATGATTGGCGCTTCCGCTGCATTATCTATTTCTGATATTCCTTGGAATGGTCCTATTGCAGGCGTTCGCATGGGTCGCATCAATGGTGAATTTGTTGTAAACCCAACAAAAGAACAATTGGAAGCAACAGATCTTAATATCGTTGTAGCCGGTACAAAAGATGCTATCCTCATGGTTGAAGGTGGTGCTCAAGAGGTTCCAGAAGAAACTATTCTTGAAGTCATCATGGCAGCTCATGAAGAAATCAAAAAAATTGTAGCTTTCCAAGAAGACATGAAAGCTAAAGTAGGCAAGGAAAAACGCGTATTTGAAAGCAAAGACGTACCTTCTGAAATTGCGGATGCAGTTCGTGTATATGGTCATGATAAACTTGATGCAGCAGTACGTTGTGCAGATAAACAACAACGTGATGCACAAGAAAGTGAAGTGCGTGCAGATGTATTAGCACACTTTGAAGAGATCTATCCAGATAACTTGGCTGATGTAAATAAAGCATTTGATGCAATGACAAAAGAAATCGTACGTCATATGATTACTGTAGAAAAAATTCGTCCAGACGGCCGTAAACTTGATGAAGTGCGTCCTATCTCTTGTCGCACAGGTGTATTACCTCGTACACATGGTTCTGGCTTATTTACACGTGGTCAAACTCAAGTATTGAACGTTGCTACTGTAGCACCATTGTCTGAAACTCAAACAATTGATGGCATTGGTTTAGAAACAGAAAAACGTTATATTCACCACTATAATTTCCCATCCTTCTCCGTAGGTGAAACTCGTTCTTCCCGTGGACCTGGTCGTCGTGAAATTGGTCATGGTGCGTTGGCTGAACGTGCATTAGTACCTGTTATTCCTAGTGAAGAAGAATTCCCATATGCATTGCGTCTTGTATCTGAAGTGTTGGAATCTAATGGTTCTAGCTCCATGGCATCTGTATGTGGTTCCACATTATCCTTGATGGATGCTGGTGTACCTATTAAAGCTCCTGTTGCTGGTATCGCTATGGGTCTCGTAACGCAAGGTGAACACTACACAATCTTAACAGATATTCAAGGCATGGAAGATGCTCTTGGCGACATGGACTTTAAAGTGGCTGGTACAGCAAAAGGTGTAACAGCAATTCAAATGGATATCAAAATTTCCGGCTTGTCCCGTGAAATTCTTCATGAAGCATTAGAACAAGCTCATAAAGGGCGTATGCATATCATGGGGATTATGCTTGATACAATTGCTGAACCACGTCAACAAATGTCTCAATATGCGCCACGTATCATTACAATGAAAATTGATCCAGACAAAATCCGTGACGTAATTGGTTCTGGCGGCAAAGTAATTCGTGGTATTATCGAAGAAACTGGCGCTAAAATCGATATCGAAGATGATGGTACAGTATTCATCGCTTCTGTAGAGCAAGAAGGCGCTGCAAAAGCTCAACAAATTATCGAAAACCTTACTAAAGAGGTTGAAGTAGGGGAAGTATACCTTGGTAAAGTAACTCGTTTGATGGCCTTCGGTGCTTTCGTAGAAGTATTACCAGGTAAAGAAGGTCTTGTACACATTTCCAAACTTGCGAAAGAACGCGTTGAAAATGTAGAAGATGTAGTAAATGTAGGCGATGAGATTATGGTAAAAGTTATCGAAATCGATAAACAAGGCCGTATCAACTTGTCCCGTAAAGATTGTTTAAAATAAGAGGTGTTACATGGATATTCGTGGCTTTGAAGTAGTTTCTGCTTTTGAAGAACAAGATATCAATTTACCGACACGTAAAACAACAGAAAGCGCAGGCTATGACATTGAATGCGCTGAAGCTGTTACATTAGAACCAGGCCAAGTCGTATTAGTGCCAACAGGCATTAAAGCTTTCATGGCATACGATGAATACCTTGCCATTCACATTCGTTCTAGCATGGCCATTAAACGCCATCTAGCACTTGTAAATAGCACAGGTATCATCGACAGTGATTACTATAATAATGAGGACAATGAAGGTCATATCATGATCGCTCTACTCAATTATGGTAAAGAAACAGTTTCCCTTGAAAAAGGTGAACGCGTAGCTCAAGGTATTTTCTCTAAATACCTTATCACTAACGATGACGATGCTACAGGCATTCGTACAGGTGGTATTGGTAGCACTGGGACTATGTAAACTAAATACAATTCTGAACAGAATGGTGAAAGCCGCTCAACTAAGGTTGGGCGGTTTTTTTATGTGTAAAAAAATACGTATTGTATTAGATATACTATAGTCAATCCCAAAGCTTATTGTTTGTATTATGTTGTATAGGAGTTTAACTATGGAAACTTTAAAAGAAAACATTATTACTGTTGAAGACATCAAAGAAGAAATTGAAAAAGCAAAACTAGAAGTACCAAGAGAAGATGAAGATTTTGATGATCGCTATGATCGTTTGCATGCTGAATGGGAGGTAAAAGGCTTAAAAAAATATCGTAAGGAAATCAATGATGCTCATACTAATAAGGAAACTTTCAAAGATTGGGTAATTGATATCTGGGGAGATATAGAAACTTATATTGCCGTTATTAACGAGGAGCTAAAACTTCGTGAGATTGAAATTACTCGAGAAGCATCCGAATGTGCTGCATTGATGAAAATTTTTGTCTCCTCTGAAAGTGGCCCAAGAGATGAAGCTGAAGAAAAGGTAAAACGTAACCTAGAAGAAGCTTTAGAAGAACATGACCAAAGAATTCTTAACATCTATGATGTAGAAGTAGTACCACTTTTAAAATGGTGTGAAGAATTACTTGTGATGAAAGCCTTTTTAACTAATGACTTCTATATGAAAGGCTCCTTTACAGACGAATTAAAACTAATTTATACAAATGTGTTTACATTGTTAGATCGAAACTTGCCAGAAAAAGTTGACTACAGTGATGCTCATTCCTTCGAGTATTATGTAGATTTAGAAGATGAATGCGAGTATTTGTATTTAGATGATTTAAATCCTGTAGAAGAACTATTAGCTATATTACCTGGTAGTCCTTATGAATGTGATGTGATGTATTATGCGAAGTCAATTAATTGTAATATCAAGAATAAGCATGTAAATACTTTCAAAGAAAAATGCAAAGAGTTATATAATTCTTTGCATCAATAGTAGTATAGATTATTTATATGAGCTATGGAGTGTTTGTATATGAGAAGTATGTTAGTTAATGAAGAATCAAAAGAATCTGTTTTAGATTTATTTAAAAAACATTGAATGTAAAAATGAAAGAAGCAGAAATCCAACAGGATGATTGGATGCAAAAGGGTTAAAACCATACAGAGCTGAAATTATAGAGGCATTTAAGCATTTAGATTCATTTGATACATACATTGAATCAAACTATGAATCTAAAGAAAATTTTGAGCTTCTCATTTAAATGAAATAAAAATCCGAATGGAGGAATTGCTAGAAGGTTTTCATGGTATGGGGCGACCTATGATTATCCCGTGTGTTAAAAGTGGACCTCATAATGAAAGTAAAAAACAAGTTAAAGATTTGTTACATACAAGGCTTAATAATCATGATAATGAACTTCCTTATTTATTTGACAAGTTTATAGTACCTAATCTTGCCTGGAGTGAAAATTTATTTGAGATAATAGCTTATCTAAAAGGAAAAACTTATAAACCTAGTTCTTTAACTAACAAATTAATAACAATCTTTATGAAAGCATATGTAATACTTGAGGAAAACCTACAAGATCCAGAATGGTATTGCAATGCAAAACCATTGACATACTATTGGCATATGAAATCAAATTTAGAAAAAATCTATTATGATGAGTACTTAGCAATTCAAAAACTGTTATCTTTTATACCTAATAATTCATTAGATTGCTATATATCTTACTGTCCAAATTATATCAATGAAACCTGGGCAGAATTACAATAAGGAAAAGTTAAGCAAGCAATTTATAAGACTTATTATGATTTTCTACAAAAAATTAGTTAGTTGTTTGCGATAGAGAGAAGAAAGGCTACATTTGAATTTATGTAGCCTTTTATGACTTTGATTTATGAGTACAAAATGAATTAGTTTATGAAGAGTTTATGAAATATTGAATATATAATAATATTTTATTGGTAAAATATGGTAGGAAATATACTCATAATCAATGAAAAAAGAATGAGTATATCTACTATTTGTTTTCTAGTTCGCGTTGTCAAGTGAAAAAAATTCAATAAGAGTTATATATGGTGGAGTGTATGAATAGAAAAAATATTATTTGGGAAACTACTGTAAATACAGATTTTTTTAGAAATCATAAAAATTTACAGATTTGTATATTGGGCGATTTGGTTGAAAATCAAATTAATAATCCTGATTTTATTGATAATAATAATGAAATAGAATTACATGAAGTTTTAGATAATAAACATATTATAGAAGAAAAAAACGTAGAAATAGAAAAGTTAAATAAACGTATTACTGATGAACGAACTAAGTATAAAACTTTATTAGAAGAGAAAAATCAATTACATGCTGATTTTGAACAATATAAAAAAGATACAGAGTTTAAACTAAGTAAACAAAATAAAGACATTTATAATTTAGAAAAAGAAAAAAATGAACTGGAAAATGATATTATTTGCTGTGAGAGCAATAGTAACGCCTTAAAAAAACAATATGAAAATGAAGTAAAGATTCTAAATGAATCTATTGTTTCATTATCAGATAAATTGAACAGTTTGTTTAAGAATATTAGAGAAATATATGGTAAAGTTATGGATTTAGACACTAAATATCTTGATGAATTAGTGAAACCAATTAATTTAGATGATTTTGAGACTTTTTTAATAAGTAGTGTTTCTAGTGGTGATGCGTTACGTAGAATATGGTCTGTTGCAAAAATTGCTATAAAGTCTAATGATATATCTGCTTATGAGATTTTATGGAAGTATTTTGAAGAAATGGTTAAACTTCATAATAAATTTAAAGGAGAAGAAATTTTTTCTATTGATACGGTTAATATAGGAGACAAGTATTCCGTACATGATCATGAAAGTAAAGATGAAACTATCTCATTTGGTCATGTATCTAAAATATATATTTTGGGATTTACTAATAAATTACAAGGTAAAAAAATAGAAAAATCCTATGTTTTGGTGAAAGGGTAATTTTTATGATAGTTAGACCTTTTAAAGTTGCATTTTGTGATATTAAAAATCATTATGGTAATACTAAAACAAATGATATTGATAATGTAATGAAGGAGATAATTACTACAGTATTTAATAAATCAATTGAAATTGAAATTCCCAAAATATCACAAAGTGAATCATTTTTTCATCTACTTACTAGTTTTAGTAAAAATAATAATAATAATATTTTTGAATATAAAAAAGTTCAAAAATTAAAATCTGAGTTATTAAAAGAAGATCAAAATGATGAAGAGTTAGAATTTCAAGATTTAGTTTTAATTCCTAAGGTCGAATTTGAAAACGCTTGTTCTATTGTTGAACGCTATAAATATCTAATCAATAAATTAGACATTTATAGAAAAGAGAATAAAAGTAGTGAATCGGATTTTTATCATGAGTTTGTAGATATTAAGAATAAACAAGAAAAAGATGTATTTAGAATTAGTAGTATCAAAGATGGACTTGGAAGAACAGTTAAAAATTACTTTGAAGATAATTCTGCTTCCTCTTTAATATATACTAGAGACGCTTTATTTCAAAATATTTATAGATATTTTGAAATATGCCAGCCAATAGCATTAACTGATAAAGAGTTTGTTGAGTTTAAAAGACTTATGATGACGGTGTATGATAAAGATAGTAATATGCTATATACCTTGGATTATACTGATACTGACATAATTAAAACATATCTTATTGATTATAAGTTTGATAATTCTGATTATAGATTTCTCGATACATTACTAGATGATAATATTCCAAAGTCATGGTATCAAGAAGAAATACTATTTAATAGTAATATTTTTATAGTTAATCTTAAATTAGTTGGTGAACATTGGATTAATGGTAATATCTCTGGAAAATCTCTCGTTGAATTATTAAATCGTTCTGAATTAGATACCATAAAGTTTGATGTTATAGATATTCTTAATAAATATGATTTAAATATTAATGATTTAATTGATATGTCAAGAGAATCTATAGAAAATATTTATTTAAATATAGATAGAGATCGATCAAACATGCAGGGGGAGAATCAAACTGTATTATATGATCCTAACAGAGGTCATTGGGAAGTTTTTGAAGATTCTATTGACCATTCTTTTAGCGAAGATACTACTGAAGATAATGGGTTTTATGCTCGTAATCCATTATTAGATATAAAAGATGGATCTGTTTGTGCTATAGATTTTGGTACTAAAAGTACAGTAGTAGCAATCCGAGATCAAGAAGAACGTTTAGTTAGAATTGGCACAGGCGATTACTATTCAGAGGTTCGTAAAACTGATTATGAAAATCCAACTACAATTTATTTTGATGACTTTTTAAATTTCATAAATGCATATGAAGCTAGAGCAGGTCGTCCGTTTACATTATGGAAAGATTTGAAAATATCACATGAAGCTGAACAACGATTTTATAATGATATAACAAATGAGGATAACTTTTATGCTACATTTAATGAGTTAAAGCAATGGGCTAATGATCCACTTCGTTATCAGATTATTAGAGATCGAAAAGGAAAAGAAATTAAGTTAGTACCATATAAAAATCTTGGAACTGATAATAAGTTTGACCCGATAGAGTTATATGCTTATTATTTGGGTTTATATATTAATAATATGAATAATGGAATATATCTTAATTATGTTCTTTCTTTTCCTGTTAACTATGGTAAAGAAGTTCAAGATAGATTATTAAACAGTTTTACAAAAGGCTTAAAAAAATCATTACCCTCAAGTATATTATCTAAGGATGAAATCATGGAAGATTTTGATGTATATGCAGGGGCCAGTGAACCAGCGGCTTATGCCATTACGGCTTTAGAAAAATATTCATTGGAACCTAGTAATGATGATGAAGTTGCATATGGCGTATTTGATTTTGGTGGTGGTACAACTGATTATGATTTCGGCATCGAAAAAAAGCCTTCAGATGGTAGACGTAAGTTTGAATTAACTCAATTTGGAAAGGGAGGAGATCCATATTTAGGTGGTGAAAACCTATTACAATTGATGGCTTATAAGGTCTATTGTGAAAATAAACTTGAAATGCTTAAGAATCGTATACCTATTGTTCTTCCACAGAAAGCAAGTAGAATTCCTGGTTTTGAAGTATTAGTAATGGATCATGATATTGCTACTAAAGAAGCTTATTCGAATATGAGAGTATTAATGCATTTATTAAGACCTATCTGGGAAGAAGCAAAAGGTGCAGAAGAAGAATTTAATGAGGAATCTAAAGTAGTAAGATTATTTTCCAGTGATACAAGTGACATGAAGGGTATTGATATCACTTTAAAAATTAATATTGATGATTTAAAAAGTTTGCTAAAAGAACATATATCGATTGGTGTTCAAAACTTTATTAGTCAAATGCATGCTGTGTTTAAAAAGAAAAATCTGAAAACATATCCAATTCATATTTTCTTAGCAGGAAATTCATGTAAATCCACAATACTACAAGAAATATTCATAGATTCTTTAGTTAAATCTATTAAAGAATTTATTACTACTCATGATGAACAACCTGATGTTGAAAAATTAGAATTATATAAACTATATCCACCTTTAGGAATACAGTTTGATATTAGTAGTATAAAGAAATTATTTCACGATGATGATTTAACTATATTAAATCAATTATTAGTAGTTTCAACTAATATTGAAGAATCTGATAGAGATATTCCTTCTGATCAAAAAAGAACTGGTAAGACAGGAGTAGTTTTTGGATTATTGCGTAGTCGTAAAGGGGGAAAAGACGTCCGTATTATTAATGAAAATCTTACAGATATTGATGAAATTAAATTTCCATTCTATCTTGGTGTAGAAGGTGATAATCGTATGTTTAAAACGGTAATTTCTATTGATGTCCCTTATAATACATGGGCGCCTTTTGACTGGGCGGATGAAAAAAGGTTTGAATTGTATTATACAGTTGATAATAGAGCGTTATATGATAACACTTTGCCAATTAGTGAGACATCATTAAAAGTATGTAAGATTGATAAATCTGATATTAATGAAGATCATAAGATTTTTATCAGAAAAGCCGGAATTAATATAATTGAGTATGTTATAGCAGATTCAGATTTTAATGGTGATACTACCAATCTTCATGTATATAGTAATGTGATACTAGGATAAACAATGAAAGAAAAAATTGATAATATTATAGAAAAAGGTCGCTCATATCTGGATTTAATTAGTCAATATGATGAACAAAATGTATTAAATTTATGTTCAGATGATGAGTATATAAATTCAGATATTGATGAATATTTAGATGGCGAACAATTAGATCTTCGTAATTTCTTTTTATATCGAATTGATGAAATTGTGTTTTCAAAGAAAGATGGACCACGTCGAGAGGCAATGGAAAATGTCTTATCTTCTTTTAGAAATTATCAAGATGTTAATTTGATTTACATGATTTTAGGTGATAAAGATAAAGTAAATTTTTATATTGGCGTTTCTAAAAATTTGCATTTACAAGACTATAGTTCTTCTACTGGTCTTGCATTAAAAGATTATGCTGATGATATCCTACAACCTAGTATAAAGGGTAACTTTGTTGGTAGTACAATTACGAAAATAGAGCCTACAGAAAAGGAACGAATATTACAAAGAATACAAAATGGTAATTACTCTGGACTTATTAATGGTATCCCTGGTTTTATAGATGAAAATAATGGTGAAAAAAGTGATTTTCAAGGTGTTGAGCGTCTTGTAGATACCATGGTAGGCAATGAATTTGGATTAGTTGTTATTGCAACTCCATGTAAGGATATTGATATAATTCAGTTTAATCGTAATATTATACAACTACATGATACATTAAGCCCACTTTCTAAATATTTAATTCAGTCATCTGAATCAACTCAAAGTCAAGAAGGAACTGAAGAAAACTCTACTAATAGTAGAGCGATTGGATTATGTACTAATAAGGATTCTATATCTATACACTCTAATAGTAAACTGACTGGTCATGATCATCGGACTGATAATAATACACAAAATAATTCAAGTAAACATCAAACGAAAGTTTTTCAGAAATCTGAAAATATTGCTAAATCATCAACCTATACAGATTCTAAAAATAATTCTGAAAATAATGTTAAGAATCAAAATAGTAATAACTCAACCAATAAGACTAATACTTTTAGTTATAGTAATGATGATAGTACATCTTATCAATATAATGAATCAGATAGCTTTAATGATTCGGAACAATCTTCTGTTACCGTTTCCGAATCTGTTAGTGAAAATAATTCAGAGTCTAATAATACGATTGATACAATACAAAATTCTATTCAAAAGAGTACTTCAATTAATGATAATCTTTCATATTCTGAACGTAAAAGTAAACATGATAGTAATTCAACTCAATTTTCAAGGTCTATTGAGCTAGATAAAAAATCAGTTTTAAATTGGCTTAAATATATCGATGATGAGCTATTGTTGCGAGTTGATGCCTCTAGAGGTAAAGGCGCCTATTCTGTTGTTAGTTATTTATTTGCTGATAAGACTAGAACAACTTTATTTAGATTGGCAAACTCTATTTTGGGACTCTATGGTGGTGATAAAGGAAATATAAACCCATTACAGTTTATAGAATTTCAAAAACAACAATCGGAAGAATTGAATAATATTAAATTATGTTTATCCAATTTACAAGTTCCATTATTAGATTCATCTACTCCTATTTGGAAATCAATTTTTTCTAAAATTACCTATACTGCACTAGGAAAAGAATGTTATGGAACTTGGCTGAATACAGACGAATTAGGACTTCTTATGGGAATGCCTAGAAAGGAAGTTCTAGGAGTATCTACAAGAGATGAAGTAGAATATGGATTAAATGTAGATTTACCTGAAGAAGATAGTACTAATGAATATATTAAAATTGGAAGATTAATTCATCATGGTGATATCAAGAATACACCTATACATTTAAAAAAAGAAATTTTAAAAACACATACATTTATTTGTGGAGTGACAGGATCTGGTAAGACTACGACATGTCAAAATATACTATTACAATCGGATTTACCATTCTTAGTAATTGAGCCTGCTAAAACAGAATATAGAACATTAGCTAATAAATTAGATAAGGAAAAGATTTATTATTTTACATTAGGAAATCAGAATGTTGCCCCATTTTATATAAATCCTTTTGAAATTTTTGAAGGTGAGTCCATTACAAGCCGGGTAGATATGATTAAGGCTACTATGCAGTCAGCTTTTGATATGGAGGCTGCAATGCCACAGTTAATAGAAGCGGCAGCATATGATGTATATAAACGCAAAGGTTGGAATATAAATAATTCAACATGGATAAATCCTGATACAAATGAAATAGATGACCCTTTTAAAGCAGATAGTTTTGCATTTCCTACTTTGAACGATTATATCAATTCTATCGAATTTGTCACTAAAGAGCAGAAATTTGGGGATAAAATGGAAGCTGAATATTTAGGCTCATTGAAAGCACGTTTACAAGCTTTATTAGTGGGAGCAAAAGGCTTGATGCTTAATACTCCTAGGAGTATAGACTTTAAGAATTTAGTTAAGCAGAAAGTAGTTCTTGAATTAGAGGATATTAAAGATGGAAGTGAAAAATCATTAATAATGGGGTTTATCATTACTAATTTATTGGAGGCTGTAAAATATCAATATAAACAAAATTCAAAGTTTCAACATATTACATTGGTTGAAGAGGCTCATCGGTTGCTAAGCAAATATGAACCAGGTGATAGTTCTAATAAAAAACGAGGTGTAGAAGTATTTGCTGATATGTTAGCAGAAGTCAGAAAATATGGGGAATCATTAATTATAGTTGATCAAATTCCTAATAAAATGACTCCAGAAGTATTAAAAAATACAAATACAAAAATTGTACATAAAATATTTGCACAAGATGATAAGGATGCCATAGGGAACACATTGGCGCTCAATGATGAACAGAAAAACTTTTTGTCGTATTTAGAGAAAGGTCGTGCTGTTGTTATTACAGATGGTTGGAAAAAGCCAGTTCAAGTTCAGATAGATTTACTAAGTAATACGACTTGTGTACCTGATATTTCAGAAAATCTTATAAAACAGAGAGCTATTGAGTATTATATAGAAAATTATAAAAATGGTGTATTGCCGGGTATACAATACTTTTCTGATAATATTTCACTGAATGATATAGAATTGTATTTTACATTTTGCTCCATGTTAGGAATTAACAATAATGAGTTATCTAAGATAATTAACTATTATAAAGATTATGATAATATCGCTGAAATTGTTGGTTCTAAAGAACTTGAAGATTTTCAAAAACGATTAATTAAAAAAATTGAAAAAGCATCTATAACATTAAATGATATTAATAATAAAGGACTTATGAATCAATATATCTATTGGCTTCTTGGTCGATCAGGTATTAGTATATGTTCAGATATACATAGTTGTATTAATGAATTGATAAGTTATGTTTTAATGTATATTGGTAAGTACACTACACTATCATCAATTAGTTCTGGTTTAGAGAAAATGGAATTTGAAGATGGGTATAAATCAATTTTTAATAGAATAAGAAGTATATATAATAAGGAGGTTTAATATTATGGAATTTTTTAGTTGGATTGGTAGCGCTGTTGGTAGTATTGCCAGTGGAATTAGTAATGTTGTTAGTAGTATAAGTTCTGGTTTATCCGCTGCTATTGATAGAGTAGGGGAAATTATAAAAAGTGGTATATCTACATTGGGCAAATTAGTAACTACGACTATCAAGACTTTGAGAGATATCTGTCCTAAAGGCGCAAATTTTTTGCATGAAATTAGTCAAGCTGTAACTAAATTATTAACACCTGTGCTTGGGCCTTTTTTGGCACCAGTAGTTACAAGTATAATTATGGATGTTATAAATAATATATTTATGAGCCTATTAACTCCTATTAATGAGAACCCACTTGATAATGAACAAATCGAAGAATATGGTGCACTTCTTGAACAGTCTGAAAAAAATAATTGGGATGATGGAGATAAATTTGATACTGTTAATGAACACTATGAGTATCTAAAATCTAAGGCTAAAGAAGAGAATATTGAAATTAAGCCTGTAGAAAGATTGTCTGTTGAGTCTATGAAACGTAGAACCATAGCAATGTCAGAGCTTTGGGAGCGATTAGAAAAAAGAGAAGAAATTACTATTTCTCAAGATTTCCTAATTTTTTCTGCATTAAAAGCTTTTACACCCGAACGAGTGCAAGCAATAATTAATGCGTCCAAAGAAATGGGATTTTCTGCAGTTAAGTTTTCGGATTTACGTAATGGTAAATTAGATCCAGATATTACAAAAAAATATAATTTGACTATTGTATCACAATTAAAAGAAATTTATGAAAATAAGGGAATAACTATAACTGATGATGAAGCTATAAATGAGTTAGCTAATATGAAGACTTCTGTTGAAGAAATAAAGTTTATGGAACCACTAAAAGATAAATTTGATCTATATGCAGCTTTAGGAGAAAGATTATTTAATAAGAATTCTTTGGAAAACGAATATAAAAATATGATGTAAGTATATTTTTATATAGATTGATAATATTTGATATGAAGATATGAAGATATGAAGATATGAAGAAGAAATCATTAAAAGCTGAGTGGATCAGTTGTAGTAATTTTAAAGAAAACCATGAACAACATAGTTACAATTTAAGCAATGTAAAAAAAGATATTGGTGAGGGTCATTTTTATGTTGAAAATGGACAGAAATTTGTATCACGAAGTCTGAATCAATATAATAAAGATTTCAATATAAATGAAGATGTTTATTTAGATAATGGGCCTAAAGTCGATATTGATGATGCTGAAATTACAAAGATAATTAAAAATAGTGTTTTTAGACTTTCATCAATAAAAAAGCATATAGAATTAGAAACAATTAATAATGTGGCCAACGGAGACTCTTTTGAGCCTCCGTTTATCAAACAAAGTAATAATTTATTGAATTCTAATGCTCTAAAAGAGAATTATTTAAGGAAAATAAATATTAGGTTGGAAAATATAAAAAACTTATCATTAAAATTATCTGAATTAGAAGAAATTGATAAGACTTTACGAAGTAAATGGATTGAAAAGGAGTAAATAATATAGTGAATAGATTGCTATGTGTAATATCAGATACAAAATTATATTTTTTTGTTGATGCTCCAAGACCAAATAAAGGTTTAGAATTACAAACTATAAAAGGTTCCTATAAAGTTGATATATCTATGTATATTAATCGTGAACAAGACTTTAAAGAAGAGGTATGGCAAGATTTATGTGAATCTGCTGGATATATGTCTTCTACCTATATTGCTGCATTGTATCTATATGAGTTAGAATCTGAGAATGCAAGATTTATATTTAAAGTGTTAAATGAATTAGTTGAATCTCATAATGTTGTTGCTAATAGTAACGGATTAAAAAAGTCAATTCAATGGACTAATAAATCTCTTAGCGAGCTTTTTTTTAATAGTAAGAATCTCAATTTAGGTCACAGTAAATTTGGTCAAAACTATGTGGTTATTGAGAGCACTAAGTATAATATTGTTACAACAAACTGCGTTGAATATCATTTTATTGATATGAAAACAGATTCAATCAATCTTCATACAAAAGAAGCCCAAACGTCTGCAAAAGTAGTTTTTCCTAAGACCTCATTAAGTAAAAAAACATATAAAAAAACTAAGTATAAAAAAAATGCTGATAAAAATATAGTTAAACATTCTAGTTCTTTGGAAAAATTAAATTTAAAGGATCCGCGTGCTGAGTACTTAGAAGAAAAAACTAAAAATATGAATTTTGAAGTTAGTGAGCCAAGATAGAATTTTGCGAATTTAAATAAATGAATAATTCAAATAAAAATAATAAAATGAATAAAAACTGTGGACAAGATAAATCATCAATTGAATTATGGAAAACTCAGCAGGTAAAAGTACTGAGCAATGATTCTATAGCAGTTGATTACTTTTGTGTTTCTAAATCGGTATTAAATAATATCGTGATAGAAAAAATAAAAAATGAAATTTATGAGTATATGTGTGATTTAAGGGCAATATTAGATGAACCATATTTGATATTCAAGGATTGTGGTATTGCTTATTTTGGTAATGAGAAAAGAATCGTACCATTAGAATCTAATTCTGATAAAATTCTGTTTATAGATTCGAATCGTAAAAATTTTTCACGTTATACTGAATACCGAATTGGGGTTGCTGATAAGGGTACAGATAAATTCATTATAGAATTAAAAAATTTATCAATGAATATACTACTGTAGAAGATAAGTTATCCATATTATTAAAAAAAATAGATTTTAATCCAGTTTTAAACTATTATAAAAATAATAATATTATAATTCCAAATTGGTTAGATAGTTTATTGAATAATCAATTGTTAACAGAATCATTAAAATCATCAGTTATAAGATTATTAGAACTAAAAAATAAGTATATTGCTATTGGAACTAAGAAATCAATAACTGCTAATAACAATTTTACTATTGTTTTTTCCAGAAGAATACATGCTAAAACCTTTAATGATCTTTTTAAATATATCATAAAGAATTTGTGTGAGCCTAATCATGTTAAGTTATCAAAATATGATAATAAATATTTTGATAAACTTAAATTGTATGTTTTAGATAATAAGATTAAAAATGTTTTTGATAATATCGATATAATAGTAGATGGTATACTTAATCATTACAGAAAAGAATTAAACAATGTTAAGAAAATAGAAGACTATAAAAAGTATTTAGGTGGTTTTAGTGTCAATGATATATACGAGTTATATATTAATGAATTAAAAAATTGTGACTTAAAGCGTGCTAATATTTCACCATATACTGATGATATGTTGGAAGATATAAATAATGGACATTGGAATGTTTATGAATCATTTGCTGATGAGTATAATGCAAATACATATCTATGTAAGGTGCCAAAAAATAAAGTATTAGTAGCTAGAAATCCATTACGAGATGTCAACATGAAAGCTGTTTGTGGTATTGATTTTGGTACTAAAAGTACTGTTGTTGTATGTCACGATAAGGATGATAAACTTTTACGTGTTGGTGCTAGTAATTTTCTAGAAGAACCAAGGGTAGAAGATTATGAGAATCCTACTGTTATTCATATTATTGACTATGAGCAGTTTATTAGTAATTATAAGTCGTCCAAAGGCAGACCTAATACTGAGTATAAAGATTTACAAGTTTCTCATGATGCTGCAAAAGAGATATATAAAACAAATTTTGATAAGACACGGTTTTACTCCGTATTTAGTGAATTAAAACAGTGGGCGAATTCAAAGTATAGAAATCAGATTCTTCAGGATTATAATGGAAAATTTATTAATTTAAAGCCATATTTGTCACTAGAAAAAGATGATTTTGATCCAATAGAAATTTATGCATACTTTTTGGGAATTAATATTAATAATATGCATACAGGAATATATATAAAGTATCTATTATCTTTTCCTGTGAATTATGAATTGGCTGTTAGAAATAAAATTATTGAAAGTTTTGAAAGAGGATTAAAAAAATCACTCCCTAATACTGTGCTTAATGACGCTGATGTCATGAAACGATTCAAAGTATCTATAGGAGGGAGTGAGCCTGCTAGTTATGCTATTACTGCACTAAACTCATTTGGTGTGGAACCTTTAAAAGAAGAAACGTCAAAAGTAGTTTCGTATGGAGTTTTTGATTTTGGTGGCGGCACTACCGATTTTGATTTCGGTATTGAATATATTCCAGATAGTATAAAGTATAAATTTGAAATAGAACAATTAGGAAATGGTGGAGATGTTTATTTAGGTGGGGAAAACTTATTAAATGTCTTAGCATTTGAAGTTTATAAAGATAATTTGGATGTATTAAGGAAAGAAGCAATCCCTATAGTTATTCCTCCAAAATCTCAAGCTTTTTCTGGCTCTGAAGTTTTAATAAAAAATGAAGAGAATGCTGATCAGTCTTCATATTTAAATTTAAAACTTATTGCATATGAATTACGTGACTTATGGGAAGAAACTAATGATTATGAAGCTAAATATAATGAAGATACAATAACTATTAAATTATTTTCAGTAAATGGTGAAGAGAAAACGGTTAATTTACGTGTAAATCTTGATGAATTACAGGATATAATACGTAACCATATAAGAGATGGAATTGATAACTTTTTTAATACATATTTACGTGTAGCAAAACAATACCAGGATAAAATGAAGGCACCTTTGCATATACTTTTAGCGGGTAACTCTTGTAAATCAAGAATTTTACAAGAAGAATTTGTTTCACGAATAATAGTTGAATTGAATGATCTGAAGAAGATAAATGGTAAAAAAGATAATTTAAAACCAATATTTAAATTATACCCACCTCTAGGCACTAAGTTTAATATTGAAGCTCTAAAGAAATTGGATGTGGTTAAGAATTCACCATTTGATTTAGAAAAATTATTATTCCTAGAGTAAATAAAATTAATATATTTATAGTTGATCTTTTTTATAGTTAAGAATTTTGTACTTTATAGGATTAAAGGTTAGTAAATGGAAAAACTAATATCGATGGATCGTATTAAAACCGGTAAAACTGGTGTAGCATTTGGCCTAATAAGAAGCCGTGAAAGTGGTAGAGATGTTCATATTTTAAATGCAGCAATGACTAAAGATAGCGAAATTTTATTTCCCTATTTACTAGGTTGTGAGGATCGTAATTCTTGCGTTGATGTTTTAATTGGTGAAAATGTTGGATATGGTATATGGGCTAGATTTCTTCCGTGTATAGGTAATGAGTTGGAATTGTATTATACCAAGGAAGCTAGAGCACAATCACATAATATGCCTGTGTCAGAATCTAATTATGAAATTATGTATATAGATGATGAATATGTAAATGAAGATGGTTATTTCTTTATTAGAAAAATAGCTCCAGATACTATTGAATATACTGTGGCACTAACTGAAGATATGGAAAGTCCATCATTTGAGCCACTTAAAATTTATTCTTTAAAATTGAATTAATGGAGAATATATCATGTCAAAACGTTTTCAAGTAAAATTTAGAATTAAATCTGACCCTAAATCAACATCTCGAAATGGGGTAAATGCAACCATGGTTACTGCTTCTAATATGTGTGATGCACGTAATCAAGTAAAAGCACGTTATGCTAATAGTTTACATGGAATAGAAGTTATTTCTGTCGTTGAAAGATAAAAATATATTATGGCAAAATTCTATCCAACAATAATAAATAGTTTCCATGGTAGTGAAGGAGAGCGTCTCGTATATGAGGCGCTCTCTAAATTAAATAATGAATATGTAATTTTTCATTCTTATAGATGGTTAGGTGAATTAAACCAACGCAGGAGTGAAGGTGAGGCAGACTTCGTTATTTTACATCCTAAAAAAGGTATTTTATCTATAGAGGTAAAGGCTGGTGGGATTTCCTATCGTGATGGAAACTGGATTCAAACGAATCGAAATACAAAAGAAGAAAAAATAATAGATCCTTTGGGGCAAGCTGCGGAGAGTCAATTTAGGATTCAAAATTATTTACGTAAACATTATAATGGTCAAATGCCTGTTATTGGTCGTGCAGTATGGTTTCCGTCTGTGGCTATTCATAATAAGATCTCATTACCACTAGAAGTAAATAGAGATATTGTGTTTGATGTAGATTCCTTACTTAATCCACAGGAATCTATGGATAAAGCTTTTAGCTATTGGAGATCTAACTTAGGATTTAAAGATTCTGAGCAATCAGTAAATGATTTTCAGAATATGATTAAGATTCTCATGCCTACATTTAATATTGTAGAATCTGTTGCAAGTACAGCTCTTGCATCAACAAAAAGTTATATTCAGATGACTAAACAGCAAGCATCTATATTGCATTTTTTACGGGAGCAGCCAACGGCTGTTATACATGGACCAGCAGGGACAGGTAAAACTATGATTGCTATTGAAAAGGCTAAAATGTTAGCTGCTGAAGGTAAAAAAGTATTATATTTATGCTTTAATGAGTTCTTATTATCTTATGTGAAAGAGCATTATGTTTGTGAGAATATAATCTTTCATAATGTTAGATCATTAGCTGAAGAGATGATGCCTAACACTGAGTATTCTATTTCAGAAATTATTCCTCAGTTTATAGAGTACTTTCAAAATGAATACGATGATTTAGAGTGGTCTTATGAAAATGTAGTTATTGATGAAGGACAAGATATTGATGAGCATATACTAGAGCATATCTCTATGTTAGTAGATATGTTAGGAGGTCATTATTACGTATTCTATGATAAAAATCAGTATATAATGATGCATAAGTCGACGCATTGGTTAGATACTTATGGGGACTGTCGTCTTGTATTGTATAAAAATTGCCGCAATACCGCTGAAATAGCTAAGACTGTAGGAACAACATTAAGTGATATTAAGAAAGATGCTTACATAAATGAGCTATCAGGAATAAAACCACTTGGATCATTCTATAAAAATGAAAATGAATTACGTAATATTGTTACTAAATTTGTTACAAAAATGATTCAAGATAAGGTTAAACCTGATGACATTGTTATTCTTACTACAAGTAGTGTTCCTAATAGTATGTTAAAAAATATTTCTGCTATAAACGGAGTATCTATCTCTACTGAGCCAAAGAAAAATAATATATTGTTCACATCTGTTCGTAAATTTAAAGGTTTAGAAGCTAAAGCGGTTTTATTAATTGATATTTTAGTTAATCGTCTTACTTATGAATTACATAAACGTTTGGTTTATGTAGGTTCATCTCGGGCAAATACATATTTACAATTAGCATTCTATGATAATGTACCTAATGAAGATTATAAGTTCATTCTAAATCATTTAGGTGTAAATGAAATCAATGGAACTAATAAAGAAGCTTTGTTAGAAACTTTTGGTCTCGATTTATTAAAATAATATTTTGATGCGTTATTTTTTTCGCATACACTTTTGTACAATATACATGTAATCAGTTAGTTATTCTAATGTTGTTTTGTAGTATTGAGGTGTATTGTATGAAAACAGATGTTATTAAAGAAGCTATTGAAAAAGTTCAAAAGGAAGATCCTAAGTTATACCAGGATGTAGTAGAGTATGTTTCTTCTAATAGAAATAAAACTGGTGTTCATCCGAAAGGTGTGTATCAAGAGCATAGATGGCCTAATATTATAGGGCCTAGACCTGGACCCTTTCCATTTCCACAAAATCCATTAGAGAAAAATCCATTCGGTATATTTTTACCATTGGCAGGTTTGTATATGTTTTACAAGTTTGTTAGACGAATATGGAAATTATTACGAGGAAAGAATCAAGATATTTCCTTAGATGATATTATCAAGTATATGAATAATCTTAAATAATGCGTTGTATGGGAGAGGAATAATGGGGTCAAGAAAGTTAAAATTAGGAGATATCGTATTTTGCCAACGAAGTAACTTTTTCTTTGGTGATGTATATCAACATTATGGCGTATATGCTGGATATCATAAAATTATCCACTATATAAAGGGGGATTCTCCACTAGATGGACGAATTGCAGAGACTAGTATTGAAAAATTTTGTGACGGAGATACCTTATATATTGC
Source organism: Veillonella infantium (assembly GCF_002959895.1). Classification (GTDB taxonomy): domain Bacteria; phylum Bacillota; class Negativicutes; order Veillonellales; family Veillonellaceae; genus Veillonella; species Veillonella infantium. The sequence continues at coordinate 45,979 of NZ_PPDD01000009.1, forward strand.
CGAGGACGATAGTTTATTATCTATTTTCCAAGATGCAGATTTGGCCTCTACTTTTTATGGGCCTCGAAAAACTGTACAACGTGCAAGATCTATGATTGGTAAAGGTGACTATAACTTGTTTGGCCATAACTGTGAACACTTTGCTATTTGGTGTAAAACAGATCAACTAGAATCTACACAACTTAGTATAGAAGGCATGTTAGCAAGATTTTTACGACCATCACGCGGACCATTGAAATGGTTAGCTAATGAAATTTGGCGTGTTGAGGCAGAGTATTAGTAGTAACTATCAGGGACTAGCAATGCAGTAAAACATGTGTTGCTAGTTCTAACTTTCACAAAAGCAAAATATTTTAAAAGTAATTATTGACACACACGGATACGTGTATTATAATTACATCATAAGGTGAAAGAAATCATCAACAATTAGAACAGAAAGACTTAGATTCTAACAGCAATCCTATCACATACATAGCTTGATTAAGATGAGTATAGAATCTAGTATAATTTCATAGTTATCGTTCATAAACGATTCATAAGGTTAGACACAAGCAGCAATCTTCGATGATTTAACCAGAAAAAGTGATTTTGGAGACCATTTGGTCTAGAGTATCGTGTCTAGTTATCCTTAGCCTCAGTGAGGTTAGTAATTGTCTTGAACTTTGTATTGTAACCGCTCATGGTTGTCTTGTTTATTTTGCTTTCAAAATTTACGTTGTGATAATCCGCAGCGGTTTTTTATATGCCAAGGAGATATGAACTATGGATACATTTATGAACGCTTTAACAAACAATGAAAAATCCTATACAGCCAATGATGGTACTGCGTATCATACGAGTGGCAGTCCTCTTGTGGACCTTAATTTCTCTGTGCCTGCATTGCGTCAAGTTGCGGTTAATTTTTATGGTAAAAGTAAACATGACCGATATTTCTATGGTGCACATCGCACTATGGATGCTGTGGAAGCATTGCGCTTATTTATTACATCCTACGATGAAGATCCTCTGTATACCATGAAATGGCTTATGTATGCTCGCCATATTAAGCTAGGCCTTGGCGAGCGTGATGTATTTCGCATGATGCTCACTAAAATTGGTGACTTGTATCCAGAGATGGCATTGCAGTTCATCATCGGCACCGAGTTATGGAACTATGGCCGTTGGGATGATGTGTTACGCATCTTTTTTGATACTACAAGTGGTATCTTACACGACGGACTAGGGGCGTTAATAGCTAATCAGTTTAGACGCGATGTAATGGCGTGTGGGCTTGGCGATTCTATTAGTTTATTAGCTAAATGGATGCCGTCCAATAATACATCGTCTAAGCAAAAACGTTCTGAAGCAGTTATTTTACAATCCTTGTTACATCTAAGTGCACGAGAGTATCGTAAAACCTTATCTAGGTTACGTGAACATTTAGTTATAGTAGATCGAAAGGCTTCTCTCAACCAATGGAATGATATTAATTATAATCATGTGCCCTCTAAAGCGAATCTTAAATATCGTAATGCCTTTTTAAAACATGATGAAGAACGTCGTAAGGCGTATCTTGCATCATTACAACGGGGAGACAATTTAGTTAAGATTAATGCGGATTCTATGTTCTTGTATGATATCGTGCAAGCCTATGTAAAGGCGGATAGTTGCTGGAATAGTAGTCTAAATCCATATGATGAAACGCTAGAACAATTATGGAATGCCCAAGAATCTCCTAAGGATTATGACGATATCTTAGTTATACGCGACGGGTCTGGATCTATGGGGCAACAACTATCTAGTAATAGTTCCGTTACCGCACTTAGCGTAGCAGATTCAATTGCATTGTATTGTGCACAGCATAACAAGAATGAATCCTTTAAAAATCGATTTATTACCTTTAGTAATCGCCCTCAGATGGTAGACATTTCGATGTGTGAAACTTTGCGAGATAAGTTGAGACGCTTACATCGCTTTGACGATTACAGCAATACAGATATAGAGGCAACTTTTGACTTAATTCTAGATACAGCCGTAAAAAATCATCTGCGTCAAGATGAGTTACCTTCAGTGTGTCTCGTTATTTCTGATATGCAGTTTGACCAGGCAACAAAGCATGACGATAACACAACTGTTATTGAATCTTGTCGTAAGAAATTTGAGGCCCTTGGGTATACTATGCCACGGCTCATTTTCTGGAATGTATCTATGTACGCACATAATACAATTCCTGTACAAATGCATCCAAGCGGTATTATTCTCGTATCTGGATTCTCTAAATCCATCGTAGATATGGTAGTATCTAGAGAACTCGATCCTGAAATGGCACTCAAAGTTGAGCTTGATGCAAAGTGTAGTATTGTAGATACAGTACTACAAGATTATGTAAATGTAGCATAAATTATATATAATCTTATTATTTAAGGTTCTTATTAGTCAGATTCTGACTAGTAGGACCTTATTTTTGTGTACATAATTTGTGCTATAATGAAGAGTAGGTTTTATAAGGTAACAATCATTTTATATACGAGGAATTATATATGGCAATTAGCAAAGAAATTCAAAAGTCTAGTGAAATGAAATTTGACGGCAAGTTAATCAAAGTAACCTATGATATTGCAGATGTAAATGGTAATGAAGCGTGGCGAGAGGTAGTTCATCATCCTGGTGCTACTGCAATTGTAGTTGTTACGGAAGATAATAAAATTGTAATGGAGCGCCAATTCCGTTATGCTTTGAAACAGCCTTTGCTTGAAATTCCAGCAGGTAAATTGGATCCCAATGAAGAGCCTCTAACTTGTGCTAAACGCGAGTTAGCAGAGGAGACAGGATATCGTGCTAACGAGTGGATTCCATTAGGTACTATTGCAACAAGTCCTGGTTTTTGTAATGAAGTACTACATTTATATTTAGCGAAAGATCTCACTATGGGTGAAACTAATTGGGATCCAGATGAATACGTTGAGCTTGAGTATTTTACTTTACCTGAATTATTAGAGGCAATTAAGGGTGAGCAAATTAAGGATAGTAAATCCTTAGCAGCTCTAATGTTAGCTATGCCTTATCTTAAGTAGTACTTTATTTTCATAATTACATATAGTATAATTAACACATAAAGAGAGCCAAATAACGTGCTACTAGCGTTAGGCTCATCTAAAATAGGGAAATTTGATGATGCCTAACGTGTTGAGGTGGTAGGATACCTCATACGTTAGGCGTTTTTATTATTATATAGCATGGATTATTCTGCTTGAGTATTACAATAGGAGTACTTATGTATAAAAGAATTATTGTATTAGTTATGGATTCTGTCGGTATCGGTCATGCCGCTGATGCTGCGAAGTTTGGTGATGAAGGTTCTAATACATTAGGCCATATTGAATCAACGGCAGGCCAGATTTATTGTCCTCATTTAAAGTCTATTGGCTTAGGTCGTATTGCTGATATTTCTGATACTGGTGAAAGCATCAAAGGTGCTTTTGGCCGCATGGCAGAGCTCAGTACTGGCAAAGATACAACGAGTGGCCATTGGGAGATGATGGGGCATCCCGTTACCTTTCCATTCCCAACCTTTTATGAAGGTTTTCCAAAAGAGTTGATGGATACTTTCACAAAAGAAACGGGATATGGTTATTTAGGTAACGAAGTAGCATCTGGTACTGAGATCATTGAACGTCTTGGGGCTGAGCACATCAAAACAGGTAAGCCTATTGTATATACCTCGGCAGATTCTGTATTCCAAATAGCCGCCCATGAGGATGTTATCCCTCTAGAGGAACTATATCGTATATGCCAAATTACACGTGATAAGGTTTGCGTTGGCGATTACTATGTAGGCCGTATCATCGCACGTCCTTTTGTAGGTGAACTAGGTAGTTTTGTACGTACCTCAAATCGTCATGATTATAGTCGTATGCCAGAGAAAAAGATGGTACAACAAGAGTTACAAGATGCTGGTGTGCCAACAGTAGCAGTTGGTAAAATTGGCGATATTTATGCCCATGTAGGATGGGATGAAAGCTATCCAACAAAGACTAATTCCCATGGCATGAATATGGTTCCATACTTACTTGGCTCCTCCTTTAAAAGTGGTCTAATGATGGTTAACCTCGTTGAATTTGATAGCCTATATGGTCATCGCAGAAATGTAGAAGGATACAAACGTGCTATTGAAGATTTTGACTACCAATTAGGTGGCTTATTGCCATTACTGAATGATGACGATTTGCTACTCATCACTGCTGACCATGGTAATGACCCAACTTGGGAGGGCACAGATCATACTCGTGAATTAGTACCAATTCTTGGTTATAGTCCACGTCTTAAAGGTGCTATTGACCTTGGAGATAGAAAAAGCTTTGCTGATATTGGGGAAACTATATTAGAAAACTTTGGCCTTGAACAATGGAATATTGGAACATCGTTCTTAGAGAAACTTAGTAAATAATTTTCTAATATATTTTCGTATTTTTAGGTTCAGAATCTATATTACTACCTATGTACGACACTGATATAATTTCAAAATAACAAAGATAATATGCTATATATGAGATACTACCAGTTAAAAATAAATAGTTTTAACTGGTAGTATCTTTAAAATAGATAGTTAAATCATAATGAAAGACCAACTTATGTATATCATAAGTTGGTCTTTTCATATTGGAGCTACATATTTTAAAATGATATGCTTATTTAATTATAGTAAGCCTTTATTATCCATCATTTCTTTTATATTTAGTAAGGTGGATTTACAAACTACATCATATTCTAGTGTACTTAAGAAATCTGCAAATTTTCTATCATCTTCGTTTTTACAGTTTTCATAAGGGATCTTACCATTTTTTTTATATGGTTCTAGAATCCGATTTCGTCGGTACTTCCAAGTATTATAATAAGGACCTTTAAATTTTGTCATAAAGCCATTACTATCGACTATTACAAAGCCTTCAGACTCATGATGTGAATTAAGTTCCTTATTTATGATATCTTTTAGTTCGTCCATCGTATTAACTTGTTGAATTGTTTTTACAATAGATATTAACTGAGTGTCATATTTTTTAAGGATGGAGTCTAGTTCTGCTAGTCTCTCCCTAGAGAAAGATACATCAATATGTTTACCATTTACATCTAACGTATTTTGAATCATATCAAGTACATAGAGATGATCTTGGTTATATTTTATAATATGTGTATCTTCTTGGCTAATGACTTCAAACATCATAGAACAGCTATTACGTTTTAATAATTCTTTAATTTCTTCTTGTAAACTTGTAGGTAATTTTTGGAATAAATTTTTAAACAAATCTACGTGCATACCTTCTGTAGTAGATTTAGAAGCAAAGACTAATTCATCATTAATGACACCTAGAATAGCGAGGTATCCATTTTCTTTAGTTCGAATTTCTACAGGGAAGGAGAGTGTGTTAGCTAAATTATTTAACTCAGTTTCTGGTCGTTCGTTGAGATTAAAGAATTTATTATAACTACGTAATTTCACATCTCCTGTCATACGATCCACAAATAACCCTCGAGCTTGTACTGTATTTTCATTCCATAATCGTTTGTGGAATACACGTGAGGTGAAGTTTAAGGAATATAGGTTAGGGGAGCATTTTTTTACTTTTACTAATTTAGAATTACCTAAAATATTAATATCTTCGTTTTGTGTGAAGATAACATGTTGTATCATGCTTTGGTATTCATGGCGCATGTACTCTTTATCGTACACATCGTTTTTAATACCATTTTTAGTAAAAGCAGCTGCAGTAATATCAATGTATTTGAGCTCGCCCCCAAATTCTACTTCTCCTTCTAAACAGAAGGAATATTTACCATCTGGAACACCGCGATGACCATGAATTTGAATGAAGTCTTGACACATTCCATGCTCATAGTTAGTGTCATATATCTTTGCGATATCTGTTTCATATGCTCCAAAACCATTGATAAAGGTAGAGGTAGCTATAAAGGTCATGTTAGGTACATAGGAAAGACCACCATGGGATACTAAATATTTTTTGCCATGAAAGCTGAAAGGATAGCATTGACGAAGTGATTTATAAAAGAGGCGTAATTCTCGTTGAAGTGATTCTACATCTTTTTTCGTCATATCTTTTATGATAGGTGCTACTACTTCTTTCATAAATCGTTTGGAATGATCTAAGTTTGTATTGAATGCAAAGTTTGCAATATGTCGTTCGTGATTGCCTTCTAACATAATCGTATTAGGTAATGTACTGAGGCGCATCATTTCATATATCATTTCTTTATTTTCAATACCGCGCTCCAAATAGTCGCCACAAAAGATATAAAGTGTTTTTTCATCCCATGGAGTGATAGCTTGTTGCAATGCTGTGTAACAGCCGTGAATATCACCGATGATACGCACTCGTTCATATCGATTCGTTAAATTTACAGTAAAGTAATTGTTGATTTCATCGATAGAATTTATTTTCCTACAAAACTTTGGTAATGTAGTTGTTTTAATCATCTTGTGCATGCGGTGTATAACTTGCTCAGGCACTCGTTTGTAATCTGTTCGTGTAGCATTACGAGCTAAACATTCTTCTAATGATGTATCTGGTTCGTAGTAATATACAGTATATTTATATTTGTTAAGCAATTCTTTATATGCATTAACAGCTTTAGATGTAGTGTGGGTAGCATCCAAAACGACAAAGTCGCCATTGCTCATTCGTTTCTCTAAGCAATCTAGTAGGAGTTCCCAGGCCGGACCATTATCCTCTTGTGAAATATACCAACCGCTTTCACCAAGGGAAGGGCTGCGTAATAGCATACGGAAATGATCGGCTTCTAAGGTGTAAGCCTCAAGATTGTTGTCACGAATCCACTGAGACTTACCACTAGCAGGAGCACCACGCATTAATAAAAGTGTTCTCATAGTAATAGTCCTCTAATCTGCCCATAGGGCGTAATAAAATATAACTGTATAAAAAACGAAACAAGTATTATATAAAAAATAAAAAAGGGCATAAAAAAACAGCCTCAACGGAAATCCGAGAGACTGTCTTACTTGCTTTTAAAATTATAAAGCGTTTACTTTAGCTGCAAGGTTGGATTTTTTGCGAGCTGCAGTGTTTTTATGAAGTACACCTTTGGAGGCTGCTTTATCAATTACGCTAGTAGCATGAACAAGTGCTTGTTTTGCTTCTTCTACTGCGCCTGCTTGAACAGCTTCTACGGTTTTACGACTTGCTGTACGGATTTGAGATTTTACAGCGGCGTTTTTCGCACGACGTTCAGCATCCGTTTTTACGCTTCTAATACTGGATTTAATGTTTGGCAATTGAGTCACCTCCTTAAAAATCGTTTCTTATACCTGAATGATTATATCATACCACATATTGATACGCAAGGACTTTTCAGCCCAATATTTTCCTTGTTAGTATGAAGTATAAAACATTCTCTATTGTTATTAACTATAGCATATAAGTCTATTTTATGAAATCAAGATTATTAATATATTTGCTAGTATTTTAATTAGTAATTATTTTGATTTTAAAAGTTAGTTAGCTCCCTTATGTTATAATAAAGGATAGAATTAAGCGAGGTGTATTATGAAAAAATTAATGATTATAGATGGCAGTAGTTTGTTATTCCGTGCATTTTTTGCATTACCACCGTTGAAATCTGCTTTGGGTACTCCCACGAATGCAGTGTATGGTTTTTTAACAATGCTCATCAAATTGTATGAAGAAATTAATCCTGATTATATTGCCGTAGCTTTTGATAAAGGTCGTCAGACGTTCCGTACAGAAATGTATAGCGAATATAAAGGTAATCGTCCAGATGCACCAGAGGATTTACGTCCACAGTTTAGTCTTATTCAAGATGTATTAAAAGCCTTAGGTATTTGTGTTATTGAAGAAGAAGGTTTTGAAGGGGACGATATCCTAGGATCTTTAAGTAAGAAATTTGGCACTCCTGAGATGGCTGTTCAAATCATTACTGGTGACCGTGATAATCTGCAGCTCGTTACTGAGCATAGTCACGTGTTCTTAACTAAAAAAGGTATTTCTGACATGTTAGAAGTAACTCTTGATAACATGGAAGAACTCTATGGCTATGGTCCTGATAAAGTTATCGAAATGAAAGCCCTTATGGGTGACTCCTCTGATAATATTCCGGGCGTACCAGGTGTAGGTGAAAAAACGGCCCTTAAATTGATTACAGAATACGGTAATCTTGAGTCCGTATATGACCATATCGAAGATATTTCTGGTAAGAAATTAAAAGAGCGACTCTTAGAAAATAAAGACTTAGCGTTTTTATCTCGTGAGTTGGCTACAATTAAAACAGATATGGATTTATCTTTCAAAGCAGAAGACTTTGTACAAAATTTCCATGCCTCTGAGGTACAGCCTTTATTTGAAACATTAGGTTTTACTAAATTAACGCCTCGTATCGTTCAAGTGATGGGCGGAGAGGAATCCGCTTTTGGCGATCCTGGTTCTTTATTTGCTCCACAAGAGGAAATTTCTCTAGATGATTTAGTAGATGCTAAGGCTTTAACCTCTGAGTTCTATACAGATAAAACGGTGGCAGTACATATCGTGCTAGATGGTAAAACTCCTTTTAGAACAGTAATGAATGCTTATTTATCTAATGGTGATACGATTGTAAAAACAGACGATACTAAAGCTGTATTAGCTGTTTTACAAGGTGCAAAGGCCATTGTTACGACTCAAACCAAAGAGATTATTGAAGCCTTTGGTGAAGATGCACCAGCTGAAATTTCTTTATTTAACGATGATAAAACAGCTCGTGTCCATGATATGTCTCTTCTCGGGTACTTGTTAGATCCTACGCGTACTAACTATGGTTATCTATATTTAACGGAACGTTTCTCCGTACCAAGCATTGCTAGTGGTAGCGTAGATGTAGAATGCGTGTCCATGGTGAAAGCTTTACTGGCCATGAACGAAATAGCTTGTGAATCTGCACGCCGTGAAGAGCTTTGGTCTCTATATGAAACAATTGAGTTACCATTGATTCATACCTTAGTGGTAATGGAGAAAAATGGTATCTATATTGATACAGAAAAATTAGCTGAAACTACAGCTCGTTTTAAAGAGGAATTAGCTCAAGTACAGCAAGAGATTTACGATATCGCAGGGGAAACTTTCAACATTAACTCACCTAAACAATTGGGTGTTATATTGTTTGAAAAGATGAACTTGCCAATCATTAAGAAAACTAAGACTGGCTATTCTACTGATGCAGAAGTACTTGATATGCTTCGTCATGAAAGTCCTATTGTAGAGAAAATCTTAGCGTACCGTTCTGTAGCCAAACTAGTATCTACCTATTGTGAAGGCTTGGCCGTTCTTATTAATGATAAGACTAAACGCATTCATACAACGTTTAATCAAATGGTTACAGCTACAGGACGTCTCAGTTCTTCTGACCCTAACTTACAAAATATTCCTGTTCGTACTGAAAAAGGCCGTGAAATTCGTGCCTTATTCTATCCAGGTGCAGGGTACGACACATTAGTTAGTGCCGATTACTCTCAAATTGAGTTGCGCATTTTAGCGCATCTATCTGGCGACGAAGCGTTAATCAAAGCTTTCGTTGATGGTAAGGATATTCATCGTTTTACTGCGGCAGAGGTACTAGGCAAATCTCAAGAGGACGTCACTAGTGAAGAGCGTTCCCATGCGAAGGCCATTAACTTTGGTATCATTTACGGTATTTCTGACTTTGGCTTGTCTCGTGACCTAGGTATCACACGTGGTGAAGCTAAAAACTATATTGATTTATACTTTAGCCGCTATCCGAAGGTTAAAGAATATATGGATCGCATGGTGCAAGAGGCTCATGAAACTGGTAAGGTTCGTACTATGTTCGGTCGTCAACGTGAATTGCCTGATATTAACAGCCGTAACTTTAACCGTCGCTCCTTTGCAGAACGTACGGCCATGAATACACCAATTCAAGGCACAGCTGCTGATATTATCAAGTTGGCTATGAACCAAGTCGAGAAAAAGCTAGAGGAAGGAAACTTTAAATCTAGACTTTTATTACAAGTACATGACGAACTTGTATTAGAAGTGGTGAATTCTGAATTAGAAGCAGTAGAAGAATTATTACGTACGACAATGCAATCCGTTGTGGAATTACATGTTCCTCTTATTGTAGATGTGCACCATGCTGAGAACTGGGCATTGGTAAAATAGTTTACATATTAATATTAAATGTTGGAAGATATATATGTTTAAAATAGGATTAACTGGTGGTATTGCATCAGGCAAGAGTACTGTCCTTACCTATTTTAAGGACAAAGGAATACCTTATATCGATGCAGATATTGTCGCTCGTGAGGTAGTAGAGCCTGGTACTGAAGGTTTAAAAGCAATTGTGGATGCCTTTGGTTCTATTGTATTGCATGATGATGGTACATTAAATCGTGAAGTATTAGGCGCTATTGTCTTTCACAATGAAGAAAAACGACAATTGTTAAATGGATGTCTAAAAACACATATTCGCAATCGTATTTTGGAACTAACATCTCAATATGAATCGGTTAATACACCGATTTTAATCTATGATATTCCATTACTCATAGAGGGGGAATGGTATACCATAATGGATGAGGTATGGCTTGTTTATGTAAACGAGCCTACTCAGATAGATCGCTTAATGAGTCGCAATGGATATACTAAAGAGGATGCTTTGGCTCGAATCAATAGTCAAATGCGTCTTGACGATAAACGCACTTATGCAGATATAATTATTGATAATAATGGTACACCTTATGATTTATTAGCACGCTTAAATAGTATTTGGGAAGAACATATTGAGCCAATTTTACGGGAATTAAAATAATAGTCTGTTATGTACCCAATTTAGTATATAAAAAATAGTATTAAATGGTATAATAAGCCCATAAAATTTAGTATAATAGTAGCCTAATATTTTGTAGATTAGTATATTGTACCGATATTAAAATCGTATAGAGATTGTGTAAGGAAAGGGGGATTTATGAAACGTGCAACGGCAACGGCGTTATCGTGCGTCGTACTTGGGTGGTTTTATTTTACTCATTTAGATGATCCTTTAGCGCGTCAAGTGGCGTACCCCTTTAACTATAGAGATGTAGTGATGGCTGCAGCTGAGAAGGAACAGGTTCCACCATCCTTGGTGGCTAGTGTTATCTTAGCTGAAAGTAAATATAAGAATACTGCTGAGTCTGAAACAGGTGCTCTTGGATTGATGCAACTCATGCCAGATACAGCACGTTGGGTTGCTCAACAAGTTGGTCATGGTAATTATACAGATCGTCAGCTAAAAGAGCCTGAAACAAATATTGAGTTAGGAACATGGTATCTAGGCCATTTGTTAAAAGAATTTAATGGCGATGAGGTGCAGGCGTTAGCGGCGTATAATGCGGGACGTGGACATGTTGAATCCTGGCTTAATGAGAATAAATGGAATGGCATGGTTGATACTATACCATTTCCAGAAACACGTAGCTATGTAAAAGCTGTTTTACAGTATCAACAGAAATATGAGGCATTATATGGAAACGATTATTGAAGCTTGTAAAGCATTAGATTATTCATGGTTGCCTCAGCAGATTGAGGGATTTAACTTAGTAGCATCCAATGAATCTGATTACACTGCGCTACTTGAACGCCTTACAGCAGGTGAAGAGGTATTAAAGGTACCTATTTTCCATTATCAAAATGATCTAGGGTGGCGATGGTCTGCCTTATATGATAAAGAGGTAGAGGACTATACGGTTCATATTGAAATGCCACTCTTTTCTTTTGTGGATATTTCCTTTGTACGGGCTGATTTAGAGTCGTTCTGGAAGGGGTTACAAGATCGATGTGTCAAAGGTTTAACTAATATGTTAATCGAGCCAGCGAATAACTTTACCTTTACGTATCGTCGCCGAGGAATACCTGAATGGGATTTTTCCGAGGTCATGCCTAAAGAATTGGAAGGTTTTATATGTGATGTTGATCCAGCTCACGGAATTCGGATGATTAATGGTTCTTTTATTATCGGTGAATATCGTAAGATGGATGAATGTACTGGATTATTGCTATATTATAACGAATTACGTGATGAGTACTTTGCAGAGCTTCGTTATAAAAACTATCCTGAAATAGATCATCATTTAGATGCTAAAAATTTAGTTGATTTAACCGCTGTTCTTCGTGAGCACCTAGGTCCTATATTAAAAGGGTTAAATGAGCGTGTTGACTAATAATTGTTAAGTGTGACTATGCTATTTTTTGAGTTATTTTATATTTATATGAAATAATCTAAGTGGGAATGTTTGGTTAAAGCCCATAAGAAAGCGTAGAATTTGTATATACACAGTAAATGTGATATACTATATATGACTTTTATATAAATCTTTTAAAAGAGTGGGCTTATGTCCACTCTTTCATTTATGATTAGCCTAATTTTAAGGTGTTTCTAATCAAGAGATATATACAAGATGTAGTAATAAAGGAGGCGATGGCTATGAAGAGAGAAGCAGTAGAGGAATTTGTATCCTCTGTAGTTGAAGGTATTATAGCCGGCACCGACATGGAACTGGTCGATGTAGATTACGTTCGTGAACGCGATTGGTATTTACGTGTCTATCTCGATAAACCAGGTGGTGTAGATTTGGATGACTGTCAGTTGGTTAGCGAAAAACTAAGTGCTGTGCTCGACGAAAAAGATCCAATTACGGAAAACTATTTATTGGAAGTATCTTCTCCAGGCCTAGATCGAGTTCTTAAGAAGGATAAGGATTTGGTTCGCTATAATGGTCGTGATGTTGATATCCAACTATTTAAACCGATTAATGGCAGTAAGCAATTTACTGGTGTATTAGAAGGTTTTACAGACACAACTATCGATTTTACTATCAATGGTGAAAGCATGACATTCGAACGGTCTGCCATTGCACAAATTCGATTACATCTTGATTTTTAATATATGGAGGCATACGAGTGAGTCAAGAATTAATTCAAGCGGTAATGGTGCTTACAAAGCAAAAAGGTTTTGCTCCTGAGGTTATTTTTGAATCCTTAGAGGCTGCATTGTTGCAAGCATATCGCAAAGAACCAACATCTAATCCAGATGCGTACGTTGTGATTGACCGTGAAACAGGCGTTTACAAAGTAATGGCTAAAAAACAAGTAGTGGAAACTGTGGAATTACCAGAAACAGAAATTAGCTTGTTAGAAGCGCGCAAAATTGACAAACGTTTTGAAATTGGCGACGTAGTAGAAGTAGATGTTACTCCAGCTAACTTTGGCCGTAGTGCTGCCCATACTGCAAAACAAATGCTTATTCAACGTTTGAAAGAGGCTGAACGAAGCGTAGTATACGAAGAATACTATAGCCGTGAAGGCGATATCATTACTGGCGTTATTACACGTGTTGAAGGTAAAAATGTATTTATCGATTTAGGTAAAACAGAAGCAATCTTGCCTCCTACAGAGCAAATTGCTACAGAAACATATCGCGAAGGAGATCGTATTAAATGCTATATCGTAGAGGTTAAGAAAACTACGAAAGGGCCTCAAATCATGATTTCCCGCACACATCCTGGTTTATTAAAACGCCTCTTTGAATTAGAGGTACCAGAAATTTATGAAGGTGTGGTAGAACTTAAATCTGTAGCTCGTGAGCCAGGTATGCGTTCTAAGATTGCTGTTTATAGCCGCGATGAAAATGTTGACCCAGTAGGTGCTTGCGTAGGTCCTAAAGGTCAACGTGTACAACATATCGTTGATGAGTTACATGATGAAAAGATTGATATCGTTAAATGGGATGAAGATCCAGCAATTTATATCGCAAACTCTTTGAGTCCAGCAAAGGTTGTATCTGTTGATGTAAGTGAAGAAGAAAAATCCTCTTACGTTGTAGTTCCTGATTATCAATTATCTTTAGCAATTGGTAAAGCTGGTCAAAATGCTCGATTAGCAGCCAAATTAACTAACTGGAAAATCGATATTAAGAGTGAAACTCAAGCAGCTGAAGAACCTTTTGCAGGTTTTGGCAATGCTGAGGATGGAGAATAGTCATGAAACCGAAATCCCAACCTATGCGCACCTGTGTAGGATGTGGTGAGCCAAAGGTAAAACGTGAATTGATTCGCGTAGCCTTGAGCCCAGACGGTAACATTAGTATTGATCGCACTGGTAAAGCACCAGGACGTGGAGCCTATCTATGTGAATCCATGTCGTGCTTTGAACAAGCCTATAAGGCAAAACTATTAGAACGGTCATTAAAGCATAGTGTATCGAAAGAGATATACGAAGCGTTACAACGTGATTTACAAGAGCATGAGTAATCACTGATATACATGAATGAAGATAAAATTTTGAATCTCTTAGGTTTAGCACAACGAGCAGGTAAGGTTATTTCCGGTGATTTTATCGTAGAAAAGGCTATAAAGAGAAAGGAACCAAAATTGGTACTTCTCGCTAGTGACTGTGCAGCCAACAATGAAAAGAAATATACTCAATTAGCAGAAACACATCAGATTCCACTTCATAGTATTGCCAATAAAGAGGTGTTAGGAACAGCTATTGGTAAAGAAGTTAGGGTAGTAGTCGCCGTACTAGATGATGGGTTTGCAAAGGCAATAGTAAAAGAGATTGATCGATAATAAGGGGGTATGTAGATGTCCAAAAAGCGCGTCCATGAAATCGCCAAAGAGTTCGGCGTAGAAAGTAAGCAGGTCATTTCTATCTTGCAACAACATAATATTAATGTTACGAAAGCAGTGAATTCTGTAGATGATTCAGGTTATGATATTGTAAAAAAACAATTAGGTAAGAAATCTGAAGCACCTAAATCTACACAAAAGGTAGAACAAAAATCTGCTCCGACAGCAGCACATAAACAAGAAGCTGCACCACATAAACAACAAAATCCAAATCGTTCTAAGGAACACAAAAAGGATAATTACAAACAAGGTGGTCAAAAACAAGACGATCAATCTAAACAAAATGACCATAAAAAGGGCAATGTACGTCATGTACAAATCTCTGAACCTACACGTAAATCCGAAGGTAACCAACAATCTGGTGACCGCGCTAACAACCGCCCTAACAATAATAATCGCAATAATGACAACCGCAATAACAATGGTCGTCCTAATGATGCGCGTAATAATGATAATCGCAATAACGATAATCGAAACAATGATAACCGCAATTCTAATAACAATGATCGACGTAACAAGAAAAATAAAAAAGGCGGTAACAACCGTCCTCAATCCTTGTTATCTACATCTATGCAAAAGAAAAAGAATCGCGTAAAACATCGTAATGAACAGTACTTACAACAAAAAGCTGAGGCTGAACGTAAGGCTGAAGCAGCGATTGCTACGGAAATCGAATTGTCCGGTCCTTTAACAGTTAAAGAATTAGCTGAAAAAATGGGCCGCGAAGTATCTGAAATCATCAAAAAGTTGATGCTTTTAGGTGTTATGGCTAGCATTAACCAAGAGGTTGACGTTGATACTGCTACAATCGTAGCTGAAGAATTTGGTGTAACTGTAACAGAAGTAGAACCTGAAGAAGATCCTACTGATATCATCGAAATTGAAGATGCACCAGAAACATTAAAACCTCGACCTCCAGTTGTTACTATCATGGGTCACGTTGACCATGGTAAAACATCCTTGTTGGACGTAATTCGTCAAACTAATGTAACAGCTGGAGAAGCAGGTGGTATTACTCAACATATCGGTGCTTACCAAGTTCGTTATAACGACAATAAAATTACATTCCTTGATACTCCTGGCCATGAAGCGTTTACAGCTATGCGTCTACGCGGTGCTAAATCTACAGATATCGCGGTTCTCGTTGTAGCTGCTGATGATGGTGTAATGCCGCAAACTATTGAAGCCATAAACCATGCCAAATCTGCAGATGTACCAATTATTGTTGCTATCAACAAAATGGATAAACCAGGTGCTAACCCAGACCATGTTAAACAACAATTGTCTGAACATGGCCTTTTACCAGAAGAATGGGGCGGCGATGTAATCATGGTTCCAGTTTCTGCTAAACAAAAACAAGGTATCGACGACTTGCTCGAAAATATCTTGCTCGTAGCAGAAGTTATGGAATTAAAAGCAAACCCTAACCGTAAAGCTTACGGCGTAGTTATCGAGGCTCAACTTGATAAAGGTCGTGGTGCTGTATGTACCGTATTAGTACAAAAAGGGTCCCTTCGCGTAGGTGACACTGTACTTGCTGGTACTGCTTATGGTAAAGTACGTGCCATGACAAATGAACGCGGCGAAAAGGTAAAAGTAGCTCGTCCTTCTATGCCAGTAGAAATCCTGGGCTTCTCAGAAGTTCCACAAGCTGGTGAAATCATCAATGGTATGGATGATAACGAAGCACGTGCAATCGCAGAAAAACGTATTGCTAAACAACGCGTTCAAGAATTGCAAGCTACTCACAAAGTTACATTGGATGATATCTTCAACCAAATTCAACAAGGTGAGTTAAAAGATCTTAATATCATCATTAAAGCAGACGTTCAAGGCTCTGTAGAAGCATTACGTCAATCCTTGGAAGGTATTAAAAATCCTGAAGTACGTATCGTTATCGTTCATGCTGCAGTAGGTGCTATCAATGAATCCGATATCATGTTGGCTTCTGCATCTAATGCCATCGTTATGGGCTTCAATGTACGTCCTGATGCTAATGTACGTCGCGCTGCTGAGAATGAAAAAGTTGACCTTCGTACATATCGCGTAATCTACGATGCTATTAATGACGTTGAGTCTGCGATGCGTGGTATGTTGGCGCCTCAATTCAAAGAGGTTGTCGTTGGTCGTGCAGAGGTACGTCAAGTTATTTCTACACCTAAAGCTATCGTTGCCGGTTCTTATGTAACAGAAGGTCGTATTACTAACGATTCTGAAGTACGTTTGATCCGTGATGGTATTGTTGTATTTGAAGGTAAGGTTGACTCTTTACGTCGATTCAAAGACGAAGTAAAAGAAGTTAAAACATCCTTCGAATGTGGTATCTCCTTAGAAGGTTACCGCGATATCAAGGAAGGCGACGTAATTGAAGCGTACTTGATGGAAGAAGTTGCACCTCAAATATAGGAGGTTTATATGAGTGACGTTCGTGTCAGAAAATTACAAGAATTCATCAAACAAGAGGTAAGTCAAATGTTGATGCGTGGATTGAAAGATCCTCGCATCGGCTTTACTACTATTACCGATGTTCATGTAACCGGTGATTTACGAGAGGCTACAATTTACGTTTCCTTGTTTGGTTCCGATAAGGAAAAAGAAGATACTCTTATCGCTTTAAAGCATGCAGCAGGCCACATTCGTACTGAGCTTGGCAAAGTGCTTAAGTTGCGCCATATTCCTTCTATCACATTTGATAAGGATACGTCTTTAGACTATAGCATGCATATTGAATCCCTTTTGAATGAAATCAAAAAGGACGAAGAAAAAATTTAACACAAAGGATAGAGAACATGAGTAAGATTACTATTAATCAATTACATGTGGCTCTGTGTGAAGCTAATTCTATTATGCTAACCGTCCATGTTAGACCTGATGGTGATGCTATCGGGTCCATGGTGGCCTTTTACGAAGCCCTTGTAGGGCAAGGTAAAACTGTATATATGGTAGTGGATGATGTAGTTCCTGAAAAGTACTCATTCTTACGATATACGGACCACATCCATGATGTAGCGTATTTTGAAACAAATCCTGTTGATATTGATATGCTAATGGTATTGGATGCTAGCACGTATGAGCGAATTGGCAAAGTAGGTGCACTATGGAGTGCACCTATTTTTAATATAGACCATCATATTTCTAATACGGAGTTTGCGGATCATCTATATTTAAAGCCTAATTTTGCTGCTACTGGTGAAATTATTACCTATTTATGTACAAAATGGAATTGGCCTATCACTGAGTCTATGGGCACTGCATTATATATGGCTATTGCTACAGACTGTGGATTCTTTAAGTTCAGTAATACCACAGCCAATACTTTAGAAATGGCTGCAAAATGTGTAGCAGCCGGTGCTAGACCTAATGTTATTTCTGAAACGATTGAAGCTGTGTCTGCCAGTCGTCTTGAATTAACAAAACAAGTTATGCAAACTATCGAGTTTTACAAGAATAACACAGTGGCTACAATCGAGTTGAATCGTGAAGCCATGACAATTCTTGGGGATGATACGGATGGTTTTGTAGATATTATTAGAAACGTCGATACTGTTGATATAGCTATTTTATTAAAAGCTGAAGCTGATGATAGAACGCGAGTAAGCTTGCGTTCTAAAGGAACCGACGTGAATGCTATAGCTAGTAATTTTGGCGGTGGCGGACATATTCGAGCTTCCGGTTGTACCATTAATTTACCATTACAGGAAGCAAAACAAGCTCTTATTGAGGTGATTAAATAATGGATGGCGTTTTACCATTTTTAAAACCTCCTGGAATAACAAGCCATGATGCTGTTGCCATTTGTCGCCGCATTTTAAAAGAGAAGCGCATAGGACATAGTGGTACTTTAGATCCTATGGCATATGGTGTATTGCCAGTATTTCTTGGTAAGGCTACGCGACTCATTGAATACACTGATGGTTTTGATAAAACCTATGTGGCAGAATGTAAATTCGGGACTTTTACAGATACTGAAGATAGTTCAGGTCAACCCGTATTGCCTGATAATGACATAGTATTGCGAGATGGCGTTCTATTAAATGAATCGACTCAAAGTTCAGAACTTGCTGATGCTATAGTAAAACCAACTTTTGAAGAATTAGTCAATACATTGAATACGTTCTCTGGAGTTCAAAATCAGAAACCATCAAAATATTCCGCTATTAAAGTAAATGGTATTCGTGCTTATGAATATGCCCGTAAAGGTATTCCTGTAGAATTGCCATTACGGAAAATTCATATAAAAAATATTGAGCTTGTAGCGTATGGCTTTCCATATTTTACAGTTCGTGTAACATGCTCTGGAGGCACTTATATTCGTTCATTATTACGTGATATATGTGTTTTATTAGGTATACCAGGAACGATGACATCTTTGGCGCGTACTCAAGTAGGGCCCTTTGATATTGGTTCTGCAAAAATGGCTGAGGAACTGATGATTCATGGTGAAAGCCTATTGTTACCAACGGATACAGCAGTTTCACATCTTTCAAAAGTAACGGTAAATAGTGTACAATTAAAGATGATGGTTCAAGGTAAACAATTATCTATTGATAGTGAATTTTCCTATACCGAACCAGATCATTATTATAGAGCCTATGGTCCTAATGGATTCATTGGTATTATGAAACGAACAAACCACACATTAAAGGTGGAAAAAAATATTTTTATTGAAGGATAAGTATGAAGCAATTACATTCGTTTGATGAACTACGTCAAATCAAAGATACAAAAGTATATGCCCTAGGTACCTTTGACGGCATTCATCGAGGTCATCAACGAGTTATACGGAAGGCTGTTGAAGAAGCTGCACTAGTTAATGGTGTTAGCATTATCATTACCTTTGAACATCATCCGTTGACAATTCTACATCCAGAACGTGTTCCTAAGAGGGTTATTCAAGAAGAGGTTATGGATACCGTTCTTGATGATTTGAATGTAGATTATATTTTGCGATTACCTATGAATGAAGAATTACTTCAAATGAGTGCTGATGAATTTTTAGATGCTCTTTGTACGGATATGAATGTTCAAGCCATCGTAATAGGTGAGAATTTTACATTCGGTGCAAAAGGATTAGGTAATCCTACATATATGAAACAAGCATTGGCTGATAAGCATATACAAGTCCTAGTACAGCCTTTATTGCCATGTGATGGTCTTAGTACACCTATTTCAAGTACTGAAATCAGAAAAGCGATTCGAGAAGGGCGTTTAGAAGATGCCACTCATTGGCTTGGTCGACCATTTCAATTTAAAGGGACTGTTATAAAAGGTGATCAACGAGGTCGTACATTAGGATTTCCTACTTTAAATCTATTACTTCCTAATGAAATGGCTACACCTCCAGATGGAGTGTATGCTAATCGCGTGTGTATTGATGGCATTTGGTATGATGGGGTAGGTAATATTGGGGATAATCCTACCTTTAAAAATCAGTACCATAGATGCGAAGTACATCTGTTTAACTTTGACCAATATATATATGGAAAAGTAGTCCTTGTACAATTTATTTCCTATATTAGAGGAGAAGTTAAATTTAATAACTTACAAGATCTTATTGATCAAATGAAGGTGGATGAAGAACAGGCTTTAGCTATTTTGGCTAATGCATAATAAGGGGGTTCTCATGGATATTAAAGAAGCTCGTAAACAAATAGATAGCATTGATGCTGTATTAGTCGCTGAATTTGAAAAAAGACTATCTTTAATCAAAGAAATTGGTAAATATAAAGATGAACATCATTTACCCTTAGTAGATGAAGCGCGTGATGAAAGTATTGTTGCATTGCATACTGCAAATTGCAAAGATAAAACGTTATCACCGTATGTTGAAAATTATATAAAGACTGTTGTTTCTATGAGCAATGAGTTTTTAAAAGAGCATATGCATAAGCATATTTTTCTCATCGGTATGCCAGGAGCTGGTAAGACTACAGTTGGTAAAATGTTAGCCAAAGAATTGGGCCGAGACTTTTACGACTTAGATCAAACAATTCAAGATAAAGTAGGGAAATCTGTACAAAATATTTATATTTATGATGGTAAAGATGCTTTCAGCGAGTATGAATACAGTACAATTAAAGAACTAATTCATAATAAGCCATCTGTTATTGCTACCGGTGGTGGTACTGTTACCTATGACAAAACAGTAAAGTTAATGCGCAATAATGGTCTTGTTGTATTTGTTAACCGCGATGTAAATCATATACTAGATGATTTGGATCTTGAAATTCGTCCACTTGTAAAAGAAAGTATCGAGTATATCTTTAATGTATATGAAGAACGATACCCTTTATACGAAGAAGTGGCTCATATCAAGATTGGCAATGAAGGTAGCATTACCGATGCGGTACAAGAAATTATTGAAGCCCTACCTAATACGGAGAAATAATGGACGCTATACGAGGATTTGTATACCGAACTATATATGAGAATACACAACGTACGTATTGCGTGTTTGTCCTTAAGGATTATAATGAGGAATACATTACTTGTACTGGTAAATTTGAGTCTCCTAAAGAGGGGGAAGATATCGAAGTTCGCGGCCGTTATGTAGAACATGAAAAATATGGTCGACAATTTGATGCTACTAGTGTAGAGAAGTTAAAACCTGACAATATGGGTGCTGCAAAGACCTACTTATTGCACTTAGGGATTAAAGGTTTTGGTGAAAAGTCCGTAGAAAAGGTACTTGATTATTTTGGTATTCGTATATTAGAAATTTTACGACAGGAACGTCCTGAAGAAATTAAGCATGTTCCTGGTCTTCGAAAAAGTGTTAAGGATGAACTATTTAATACGTTACTTGGTGAAGGTATTTTGTCCGATTTAAATCACTTTTTTGAAAGTCATCATATTTCATCTAAATGGAGTCGAACGGTATACACTTATTATGGTGTTCAGTCTGTGGCTGTTATTGAAGATAATCCTTATACTTTGTTACGTGTTGCACCAGATATGCTCTTTGGTACGGCTGATACACTGGCGGAACATTTAGGTATTACTGGCAGTGACTCTCGCCGTTTAGAGGCTGGTTTAGAATGGATTTTACGCAGTTTAGATAATCAAGGTCATACTTGTTTGCCCGTAGATCAACTTATTGGCCGTTTAGATGATCTGTTACAAACTGATGCAGATGATATTGCTAACTTTATTGAAGGTCTTTTGGAGCAAGGTGCTTTATATAGTACTTATTATGAAGATATCTTATATATTTACCCTCCAGAAATGTACGTGTCTGAAGTAGAAAGCGTTCATTATACAAAGGATTTTTTATTAGAGGCAGATCCAATTTCTCTAGATATTCCAAGTTTTATAGAGAAATTTGAAGCAGATAATCACATTATATTTGGTGATGCCCAAAAAGAGGCTATACAGCTATCCTTCTTTGAAAAGTTTTCCCTCATAACCGGTGGTCCTGGTACGGGTAAAACGACGATTATAAAGGCCCTAGTAAAAGGCTTTCAACTTGGTGGCTTGGGGCGCATTATTCTATGTGCACCTACGGGGCGTGCTGCAAAACGGCTTACTGAGGCGACTGAGTTTGAAGCAACAACGATACATCGCTTATTAGTGCCTGTTCAGGGCAGTGATTCTTATGATTTTACTAAGAATGAAGATGATCCTTTAGATATAGATGTTATTATCATTGATGAAGCATCTATGCTCAATGTACGTTTATTCTATTCGTTAATGGCAGCTATTCCAAAGGAAGCTCATGTTATTATCGTAGGTGACGTTGATCAATTGCCACCTATTGGAGCAGGCTTTGTATTAAAAGACTTACTCGATAGTGATTGTGTTCCTTATACACGACTTAATCAGATTTATCGGCAAAGTTCTGGTAACACTATTGTAGAAAGCGCTTATGCTATTAACCGTGGTGAAATGCCAAAACTTGATAGTCTAAGTGAAGAGTTTTCCTTTATACCTGTTAAGTCTTACGATATGATGATGAAAGCTATCATAGATGTATATAAGCGAGAACAGGAGCATATTGAGGATGAGTTAGATATTCAAATTATTTCTCCTATGAGACGTGGTGAAGCTGGAAGTACACTCATTTCTCAGTATGTACAACAAGCAGTTAATCCTCCAGATAGTTTAAAAGGGGAAGCACGCGTTAATGGAATTACATACCGTGTAGGGGATAAAGTTATCCAAATCCTCAATGATTATGAGTTAGAAGTCTTCAATGGTGAAATTGGTGTAATTTATGCCATTACACGAACAGACATTTGCATCCGATTTATCCATAAAGAGGTTCGTCTACCTATCGACGAAGCACATATGATTATGCCAGCTTATGCTATTACGGTTCATAAGAGCCAAGGTAGCGAGTATGGTGTGGTTATCATTCCATTTGTTCCACGTTATGGTGGTATGTTGCAACGTAATTTGTTGTACACTGCTGTTACACGAGCTAAACGGAAGGTAATTATCGTTGGTACAACGAGCGCTATAGAACGTGCTGTACGTACTGTAAACGGTGATGAACGATATACATTGTTTAAAGAACGACTACAAGGGAGATGTGATTCGTAATGAGTCTTTGGGATTTCCTATTTCCACCTGTATGTCCTCACTGTGGGGCCTCTGTAGCAACACAAGGGGATTGGTGTAAATCTTGTTTTACTGATCTACTGCATATTCGTCATGTGCCAAACAAATTTCTACATTACGTAGAGGATGTATGTGTATTGGCTGAATACCGTGGTGGTTTAAAGTCTATAATTTACGATGTAAAATTTAACGAAAAAAAGGAGCAGTCCAAAGGGGCTGCTCCTTTTTTAGCATCGTACAACCTTTACATGAAATATGATGAGTTTCATATTGTTAATCGTAAGTGCCCTGTTATTTATGATTATATTATTCCTGTTCCGTCTAGCGAAAGGAAAAAAGCTAAGAGAGGATATAACCAAGTTGATTTATTTTTTATCAAGTGGGCTAAATCTCTACAAAATATAGATAATAAATATTTTGCTTGGTTAGACTGTATATACAAATTTGATACTTCTAATGATATGTGGGCGTTAACGAATAAGGAACGACATCAAAATATTGAGGAGGCCTTTGTCATTGGCGCTAACTATAAAGATATTGAATTAAAGGATAAGACAATACTTATCGTAGATGATATATATACTACAGGGGCTACGATTGAAGCCGTCGCAAAGGTCATTAGAGCATATAAACCTAGTAAAATTGATGCTTTAACATTAGCTAGCGGTAGTTTTTAAGTATATAAAAAAGCGTTCACCTTATGGTGAACGCTTAATCATGAGACTAACCAAGAACATCGATAAATGCTTTTACTACATCTGGATCGAAAAGGGAGCCAGATGCACTAAAGAGTTCTTCTTTAGCTTTAGCTTTAGTTTTTGCCCAAAATTCAGTAGAAGGATTCACTGTTGTATCGTAATAATCTGCTACAGCGATAATTCTAGCTCCTAATGGGATATTAGCACCACGTAAATGTTTAGGATAACCAGAGCCATCCCATTTTTCGTGGTGATAACGAATATAAGGCAAGATTTGTTGACAACATGGGTAGTTTTCAATCATATTGGCACCACTCGCAGCATGTTGTTTATACTTGGACATTTCTTGCTTGTTAAGATATGGAGATTTTTGAATTAATGCATTAGGTACCATTAAAAGCCCTACGTCATGAAGTAAAGCTGCGTGGCGAATTTGCTCAATTTCATTTAATGGTAAACCCATCTTAGCAGCAATACTAACTGCATAGTTTGAAACTTGGATAGAATGAGTGTATAGATGATAGCTCTTCATTTGTATCATTTGCAAGAGCTGAGCACTAATGGCTTCTAAACTGTCCTTCTCCAGTTCGTACAACCCTGATGGTTGCATTAATGATAACATAAACATAATAAACCCCTTTAACTAACATGTAGAACATATGGTACAACCCCTCGTACTTATGTTCATATCGTACAACTTTAGGCCGTTCTTATTTAATAGTATACAAATTATACACCATAAATAATGTTTTGTGTATGATACGTATGTTCTGTTATACATGTTGTATTCATATTTAGCATACTAAAAATAATTGACATTTTAGGAATGCACTAAATATAGTACCTTGAAATATTAATTTTATAAATATTAAAATAATATGAAGAATATTTTAGGTTTTCTATTACAATTTTCTATACATCGGAAAAAAGGGGTTGCAAAATTTGTTCTCATTTCAATGAGAAATAAACGTTAATATGTTCGATAAAGATAAAAGTTTTGTATATTTTATTAAATTATATGTCTTCGTAAATCTAGACATGAATTATGTTATTCTTTATAATACGTCTATACGGGTCTGTGGTTGAAAGTCGATGCCAGTCGCAGGCAAAACGATCCACATAAGCAACCCAAGGGGTTGTGAGCATGGTGCGGCTTAGGTGTAAGTCCTGCCGGTAAAACCGAGAGGAGTAGTAGTGGGGAGTCTCGGACTTATGAGCGAACCTTCCAGCAGGCGAGTGTGGGGGCAAAGACCAGGTCAGCCGTATACGGGCACATGAGGCTTTTCTCATGTGCTTTTTTCTTTTTATACATCTGTATATTAAAAAATCTATAGAAAACCACTACCTATGGGAAAGTTATTATACATTGATATCATAATTATACAATGAGTGCATAAAAATAAAATGCAAATATAGTGATTTATTGATATCTGAGAATTTTCTATACAAAATTGTTGACATAATTATACTAAGTGATATACTAGTGTAATAAAAATAGTTAGTTTAGTGAACGAGGATGATTTGATGTTAAATAGGAAGTTAAAAAAATTAATCATTGGTGGTTGTATGTTAGTATTGGCTGGTACTGTAATTGGCGGTTGTGGAACTTCTACACAAACAACTTCTAATAAATTAATCGTTGGTACTAATGCCACATTTGTTCCATTTGAATTTAAAGATGAAAAAACTCAAGACTATACAGGCTTTGATATTGATCTTATTCGTGCCATCGGTAAGCGTATCAATAAAGATGTAGAGCTTAAGAATGTTGCCTTTGATGCTCTAATTCCAGCGTTAAATACACATGATATTGATGTAGCAGCATCTGGTATGACTATTACAAAAGCTAGAAGTGAAAAGGTGTTATTCTCTTCTCCATATTATGAAAATGCACTTGCTGTAGTATATAAAGATGGTGCCAATATTACATCCCTTGATGATCTTAAAGGTAAAAAGATTGCTGCTCAATTAGGTACAACTGGTGCTGATTTAGCTCATAAAATTGAAGGTACTACTGTAAAAGAGTTTGACCATAGTAATGAAGCTTTGTTAGAATTACAAAATGGCGGTGCTGATGCAACTGTAATTGACTTGCCGGTAGCTCAATTTTATAGTACTAAACATCCAGACCAACATATTAAATTTATGGCATATCCAAATACGAAAGAATATTTGGGCTTAGCAATCAATAAAGACAACAAAGACTTGCAAGAACAAATTAATAAAGCAATCGCCGATATGAAGGCCGATGGTGAATTTAATACATTATATAAAAAATGGTTTAATGTAGATGCACCAGCTGATATGCCAGTAGTGTTAGAATTTAAATAATAGGAGAGATCATGAGTTTTAATTGGGGGTTAATTGCGGATAATTTACCGCTTTTATTACAAGGTGCACTTGTAACCGTTGAAATTACAGCCATGTCTGTAGGCTGTGGTTTCTTTATCGGTCTATTAGTAGCCATAGCAAATTTATCTAAATTTACTGTAGTTAGATTATTAGCAAAATGCTATGTAGATATCATTCGTGGTACACCACTATTGGTACAAATCTTCTTGATTTACTTCGCATTGCCAATGATTACTGGACAACGTATTGATCCATTTATTGCTGCTGTTACTGCATGTAGTATTAACTCTGGTGCTTATGTATCTGAAATCTTCCGTGCTGGCATTCAGTCTATTGATAAAGGTCAAATGGAAGCGGGTCGATCTCTTGGTTTGACTTGGGGCCAAACTATGCGTTATATCATCATGCCGCAAGCTTTCAAAGCAATTATTCCACCATTGGGTAATGAGTTTATTGCTATGTTGAAAGACTCCTCATTGGTTTCTGTAATTGGTTTCGAAGAATTGACACGCCGTGGTCAACTAATCATTGCCAAAACATATGCATCATTTGAAATTTGGGGGACAGTTGCTGTTATCTACCTTATTATGACAGTAACAATTTCACAATTGGTTGGTTACCTTGAAAGGAAATATAGCATTAAATGATTAAGTTAGAAAATGTACATAAATCCTTTGGTAAAAATGAAGTATTAAAGGGCATAGATTTACATATCGAAAAAGGTCAAGTTGTAGTTATTATTGGTCCATCAGGTTCTGGTAAAAGTACAGTATTGCGTACTATGAATTACTTAGAAGAGCCTACATCTGGTAAGGTCATTGTAGATGGTATGGATCTTTCAGATAAATCTAAACTTAATGAAGTCCGTACGGAAGTAGGAATGGTATTCCAAAACTTTAATCTTTTCCCACACATGACTGTAATGGAAAATCTGACCTTAGCACAAACTAAGGTCCGCAAAACATCTAGTGATGAGGCTAAAAAAATTGGTCAAATTTTATTAGATCGAGTAGGTTTGAAAGATAAAGCAAATGCTTATCCTGACTCTTTATCTGGTGGTCAAAAGCAACGTGTTGCTATAGCTCGTGCTTTAGCAATGAAACCAAAGGTTATGCTCTTTGATGAGCCTACCTCTGCATTGGATCCAGAAATGGTTCGCGAAGTTCTGGATGTAATGAAGTCTCTAGCCGAAGAAGGCATGACGATGGTTATTGTTACTCACGAAATGGGCTTTGCAAAAGAGGTTGCAGACCGAGTATTATTTGTAGATGGTGGATTAATTCTTGAAGATGATACTCCTGAAAAAGTATTTGATGCACCAACAAATGATAGAACAAAATTGTTCTTATCGAAAATTTTATAATAATAATTTCTAACATAAAAGGAAGTAAATTCTGTTTACAGAGTTTGCTTCCTTTTTTGACTATTTTTAAAGTTAACTGAATTTGTACATATTAGATTTTATGATATATGAATCTATTTATATCTATTAATATATTTGATAACTTGATGTCAATTCATTCAATTAGCCTCTATAAATAAGCCATTCTAGGTATTAATTAATCTATGAAATACGATTATTGCTATAAATATTTGTGATATATAAATATTTTATACATACATATCTTATGACAATAATTTTTAATTCATATAATTTTATGATTATAAAATTATGCAATAAATTAATATGCTGTTCGTAAATATTTATAACGTTGATAAATCAATGGTTTTATGTGATTTTTGTAGGGTGGGATACAAATAAGATATCTTTGTATATTCATTAAAAGTGTTAATATTATTGTTTGATATTTTATACATGCTGTGTTATGATACAAGTGTAGTGCAAGACAGTAAGACAATATATATATATTTTTAGGAGGATGTTACCATGTTAGGTAAAGTAAAATGGTTTAGCGCAGAAAAAGGTTATGGTTTTATTGAACGCGAAGACGGTAGCGATGTATTCGTACATTACTCTGCGATCCAAGACGAAGGTTTCAAATCTTTGACAGAAGGTCAAAATGTAGAGTTTGATATCGTTGATGGTAACCGTGGCCCTCAAGCTGCTAACGTTGTAAAAGCGTAATAACATACCAAAAAATACATAAAAGCAACATATAATAAAACTCTGATATCGCATGATATCAGAGTTTTTTTGCTATTACTGAAAGTAATATTTATAATTCTACAAAAAATATAAAAATTTTTTGAAAAAAAGAGGAGTTTTATATGTGAATGTAGAAATACTAAATATAACACGAGAGATAAGTAAAAAATACTACACACTCGTATCTCGTGGATGATTTTTAGAAAGGGTGTTGACTTATGAAAGTAGCAATCAGAGGTAAAAACATTGAAGTGACAGATGCTTTAAGAGCATACATCGAAAAGAGATTGAGCAAATTAACTCGTTACTTCGATGATGAGTTAGATGCACAAGCGGTTTTATCCGTTGTAAAAGATAAATCTACTGTTGAACTTACATGCTTCGTTAATAAAATTGTTCTTCGTGGTGTAGAAACAAACGATGATATGTATGCTGCTATTGATTTGGTAATAGACAAAATCGTACGTCAAATTCACAAACATAAAACTCGTTTAGCTAAACGCTTTAAAAAACAAGAGGCTTTCCATCCAGAAGCTTTAGCGGCTCCTGTAGAAGAAGAAGCTATCGAAGTTGTAAAACGCAAACGCTTTGCAGTGCGTCCTATGGATGTAGAAGAAGCTATTTTACAAATGAATCTTATTGGTCATGACTTCTTTATGTTCTTCAATGCTGAAACAGAAGCAATGAATGTAGTATATCGTAGACATGATGGATTCTATGGCTTGATCGAGCCAGAATTACAATAACCTATAATGTCGGCTGACAATAATCCTAACTCCTTTCTACTTTTTTAATCAGCCGATTATTATACTAAGGTGGATGACCATTTTGAGTCATCCACCTTTTTTATAAAAACCTATAAATAATCGTGAAATGCCTTGAATTCTTTGACTATTCAAGGCATTTTCGTTATAATAAATTAGATAAAATAATGTAAGCTGTCCTATAGAGGAGTGATTTGTTTGTTAAGCTTTTTACAAAGGCTATTAGGCAATAATAACGCAAAAGAAATCAAGAAAATGCGTGCTATTGCTGATCATATTAATGAAATTGAACCGAATTATGTTAAATTAAGTGATGCTAACTTAGTAGCAAAAACCGATGAGTTTAAACGTCGTTTGCAAAAAGGGGAAACGTTAGACGACATTTTACCAGAAGCATTTGCCGTAGTTCGTGAAGCATCTAAACGCGTGTTAGGTATGCGTCATTTTGATGTACAGTTGATTGGTGGTATTTGCCTTCATAGAGGTAATATCGCAGAAATGCGTACTGGTGAAGGTAAAACATTAGTTGCTACATTACCGGTATATCTAAATGCTTTGACAGGCAATGGGGTGCATGTTGTTACAGTAAATGATTATTTAGCGACTCGCGATAGCGAACAAATGGGGCGTTTATATAACTTCTTAGGTCTTTCTACAGGTCTTATTGTAGCGAATCTCGATTTTAACCAACGTAAAGAAGCATATGCATGCGACATTACATATGGTACAAATAATGAGTTCGGTTTTGACTATTTGCGCGATAACATGGTATCTGATGTATCACAAATGGTACAACGTCCATTGAATTATGCAATTGTCGATGAAGTTGACTCCATCCTTATCGATGAAGCGAGAACTCCACTAATTATTTCTGGTCCTGGTCAACGTTCCACAGATAATTACTATAAGTTAGCTAAAATTGTTCCTCATCTTGTGAAAGATGAAGATTATACAATTGATGAAAAACAAAAAACTATTGCACCTACAGATTCTGGTATTGCTAAAGTCGAAAAAATGCTTGGTGTTGAAAACTTGTATGATGCAGAAAACATTGAGTTAAATCATCTACTTGGTGCATCTCTTCGTGCATATGCTATGATGCATCGCGATACTGATTATGTAGTTAAAGATGGTGAAGTTGTTATCGTCGATGAATTCACAGGTCGTTTGATGTTTGGCCGTCGTTATTCCGATGGTTTACACCAAGCAATCGAAGCTAAAGAAGGCTTGAAGGTAGAACGTGAAAGCCAAACATTAGCTTCTGTTACATTCCAAAACTATTTCCGTATGTATAAAAAGCTTGCTGGTATGACTGGTACAGCCAAAACAGAGGAAAAAGAGTTTATCGATATTTACGGTTTGGAAGTATTACCTATTCCTCCAAATAAACCATTGGCTCGTGTAGATTTGCCTGATCAAATCTTTAAATCAAAGGCAGCTAAATATCGTGCCGTAGTACGTAATGCTGTAGAACGCCATCAAACTGGTCAACCAATTTTGATTGGTACTACATCTATTACACAATCTGAAGAACTTTCAGATATGTTATTACGTGCAGGGGTTCCTCATAATGTATTGAATGCTAAACACCATGAAAAAGAGGCGGAAATTGTTGCAAATGCAGGTCAAATGGGTATGGTAACAATTGCTACAAACATGGCTGGTCGTGGTACTGATATCACACTTGGTGAAGGTGTCCCTGAATTAGGCGGTTTGGCTATCTTAGGTACTGAACGTCATGAAAGTCGCCGTATCGATAATCAGTTGCGTGGTCGTGCTGGTCGTCAAGGTGACCCAGGTTCCTCTCAATTCTTCTTATCCTTAGAAGATGATTTAATGCGTATCTTTGGTGCTGATAATATTACAGGTATCATGGATAAACTAGGCATGGAAGAGGATGAGCCTATTGAGCATTCTTTGATTACTAAATCTATTGAACGTGCTCAAAAGAAAGTAGAAGATCATAACTATAATATTCGTAAATATGTTCTTGAGTATGATGATGTTATGAATCAACAACGTGAAGTATTATACGAACAACGTCGTCGTATTTTACGTAACGAATCCTTACGTGACACAATCAATGAAATGATTGATAAACTTGTTACTGAATCTGTAGATGCTTATGCAGATGAAAAATTGTATCCAGAAGAATGGGATTATGAAGGTCTTTATAAGCATTTAAGTCAATATTTCTTAACAGAAGAGATTATGTCCTCTCAAGATATGGAAGAGTATAGCCGTCAAGAATTGTTAGAACGTTTACTTGAAATTGCTCATGCTGAGTATCAAGATCGCGTTGATATGCTTGGTGATGCTATGTTTGGACAACTTGAAAAGGCTATTATGTTGCGCGTTGTTGATAACAAATGGATGGAACATTTGGATAATATGGATATGTTGCGTGAAGGTATTGGTCTTCGTGCATATGGCCAAAAAAATCCATTGGTGGAATATAAATTTGAAGCCTTTGATATGTTCCAAAACATGATTGCTGCAATTCAAGATGAAACAATCATGGCGTTATACAAAATTCGTGCACAATTGATTCAAGAAATTGAAGAACCAGTTGACCACTTAGAAGGTGCACAACCCCATCATGAAGATGTGTTGGAGCCACAAAACATAGATTAAGATTTGTGAATGGCACGTTGCTCAAGGGGATTTCCTTCTGGGCAACGGCCATTTTTCTATTTTATTAAGGTGATAGTTTATCGATGTAATAAGCTAATAAGTTAAAGGTGGTGAACATAAATTGTTAGAAGATTTAAAACCGATTATTTCTAATCTAGAAGAACGTATTTATGGAATGAGGGATTCACTTTAACATTGCTCAGAAAGAAGATAGAATCTTTACATTAGATGTGCAAATGAGCGATCCTACATTTTGGGATGACTCTGATAAAGCTCGTGAGATTTCTCAAGAAGCCACACAATTAAAGAATGCTGTGGAAAGCTATAAACAACTTGTTAGTGATATTGAAGATGCTAATGTAATGCTTGAGATGGCAATAGAAGAAGATGATCGTTCTCTAGAAGGAGAAATAAAGGATTATGTTCAACAAATAGAAGAAACTGTAGAAAAACAAGAAGTTCTTTTATTGCTTAGTGGTGAATATGATGCTAATAATGCGATTTTAACATTCCATGCTGGTGCAGGTGGTACAGAAGCTCAAGATTGGTGCTCCATGTTGATTCGAATGTATTTACGTTGGGCTGAAAAAGCAGGATTCTCAATTGAACTGATGGATGAACAACCAGGTGATGAGGCCGGTACTAAATCTGCTACATTTTTAATTAAAGGTGATAATGCCTTTGGCTATTTAAAATCTGAAAAAGGTGTTCATCGTTTAGTTCGTATTTCTCCATTTGATGCTGCTGCACGTCGCCATACATCCTTTGCTGCTGTTGATGTAATGCCAGAAATTGATGATACAGTAGAAATTAATATAGATATGAAGGATGTACAAGTAGATACATATCGAGCTAGTGGTGCTGGTGGTCAGCATATTAATAAAACAGATTCGGCTGTACGTATGACGCATAGACCAACAGGTATCGTAGTACAATGTCAAACTCAACGTTCTCAAATGCAAAATAGGGAACAAGCATTACGCTTATTACGAGCAAAATTATTTGAATTAGAATTAGAAAAACAAGCAGAACTTAAAGAGAAAATAGGTGGTACATACCAAGCCATTGAATGGGGCAGTCAAATTCGCTCCTACGTATTCCACCCATATAATCTCGTTAAGGATCATCGTACAGGGGTTGAAACAGGGAATGTACAATCCGTTATGGATGGTAATTTAGATCAATTTATGGAAGGTTTCTTGAAAAAAGAAGCAAATTTAACAATTTAGGAGATATTTATGAAAAAGTTTTTGCTATTCCTATTAGTGCTGATTATTGCCTTGGCAGCAGCAACTCAATTTTTATTACCTTCTTATATTAATTCTCGTATTGAAAAACAGCTAAATGATTCGTTAAAACCATCTGCTCAAACTGTAAATGTTGAGGCCCAACCTGGATTTAAACTATTATATGGTGAAGCTGATCATGTGTATGGTTCTTTAGATGATGTGAAACTTGGTAAATTGAATTTTGCAAACTTTAAATATGATGCCACACAAATTCTTGTTAATCCAATTTCTTTATTAGCTAGCCAAGAAATTGATGTTGTCAGTGTAGGTAGCTCCAGTATTGATGGTACTGTTTCTAATGAAGACTTGGCTAAATTCTTAAGCACTCAAGCGGGTAGCGAAATTCAAGATGTACAAGTAAACATTACCAAAGATAACATAAGCTTAACTGGCAATATGAATGTAGGTATAGTATTTAAGGGCTCTGTTAAATTAGATGGTAATTTAGAATTAAAGAATAATACTTTACTATTTTCACCTAAGAAATTCACTATTAATGGTGCTACTATCCCAGGTTTAACATCTAATGTATTAGAAGCTACTGAAATCTATAACTTCAACAACTTCCCAATTCCTGTAAAAGCAGAAAGCTTGACAGTTGATAATGGTGAAATTCACATTAAAGTTAAACCAGTGCTCAACTAGAAAGGATTTGTCGTGAATCATCGGAACACCCAAAAAAGTAAGTACTCTTGGATTCTTATATTATGTATCATTGTTGGTCTTGTATCCTCTTTATACTTAGTATTTGAACGCCATCAGATTGAAAAATCTCAAAATCATATTGAAAATATCGTAGATTATGATGCTGTTCTACGAGCAAATGCCTTTGAAAAGCGAAGCCAACAAGAAGCTTTTGATGCACTTCGCAATGCTGGTGTAACAGCATTTGCTATTTATGATCGTACTTTAGAAAAAGCAAAAGATGCTGGTCAAGTTAAGGTGTTAACCTCCGAAGAAATGGACTCTGTCCGGGTCAATGGTGCGTCCGTTAAACACGGTGCACTTTATGTAGGCTTAGTATCTGGTAAAGAAGGCTATTATAAAGAAATTCGCGAGGATTTATATCATCGTATAGGTAAAGATAAGGTAAAAGAACTTAATACTAGTATTGGTCCAGTCCTTGAATTATATGGTGCCACTGCAGATAGTTATTTACAAATGAACCTTGGTATTTCCAAGTTACAAGCACAAGAAGTTGCTAATCGTGGATTTAATGTTATTGTTCGACCTACAAATTACAGAAATGTAACGTCTGAAGATCTTCAATATCTATTTAAACGTCTTGAAGGAATTCCACATGTTACTGGTATGATTTTTGCTGGCAAAGAAGCTCTTGGTGCGCCTAACTTAACTGATGAAACCTTAGAATTATTACATAAAAATCATATTCCTTTAGTTGGTATCGAAGCTGTTAACCAACTTCAATATGAGCCACAACAAGGTTTCTTAGAAATGGCTGCTAAAGAGAATTATAGCGTTGGTCGTGTATATACAATTGCTAAGGACGAATTAAAGAAAATTACTCCTGAAGAAGCCGCACAACGTTTCTATATTAGTGATATTGAACGAAATATTCGTTTCAATTTATTCCCTATGTATGAAACTGGTGTAAATAATGAAACAGTATTACAAACTACCATTAACTATATTGGTATGACTACTGAAAAATTATCTACAAAAGGTTATGAATTTGGTCCTGCTGATATTTATCCAGCATATACACCTAATCCATTGTTAGTAGTTATTACTATGATAGGTGCTATTGCACTTTTCATTTACGTTGGTCAAATGTTAATTCCAATGTGTAAACATAAACAATTGGTAGCATTTTTCGGTATTTCATTACTATCTATTGTATTATTCATCATTACAAGTGGCACACTGATTACTCAAATTTGGGCATTATCTAGTGCTATTATGGCTCCTGTAGGTGCTATGATCCGTTTGATGGAAGAATGGCGTCGTTATGATGGGTCTCGTCCATTAGGTGCTATTAAATCAACAGTGTTAGCAGTATTCTATCTCGTTATTGCTGCACTCTTTGCAGCTATTGGAGGAATGTATATTGCATCTTTACTAGGTAATACAAAATTCTTCATGGAATTTGCTATCTTTAGAGGTGTTAAATTAACATTTGTACTTCCAGTTCTATTGGTGATTATCGCTTATTTACAACGTTTCCCATTGTGGAAAGGTCGTATGATTAACTCTAAAGAAGAAGCAAAGAAATTTGTAGTTGAATTCTTAACAATGGATGTTAAATTCTACGTATTCTTTGTAATGGCTGCTCTTGGTGGCGTGGCATGGGTGTTTGTTGGCCGCAGTGGTCATACAGCAGGTGTTCCTGTACCAGGCTTTGAGCTCATGCTTCGTCGTTTCCTTGAAAATACACTGTATGCAAGACCTAGAGAAAAAGAGTTTATTATTGGTCACCCTGCATTAATGTTGGCTACTTTTGCATTTTTACGCAAATGGCCTACAGTGATTCATTTCTTATTAACTATAGCGGGTGTTATTGGCATAGCGTCTATGGTTGAAACATTCTGTCATATTAGAACTCCTGTATTCATGTCTATTATGCGTGGATATGATGGTTTATTAATTGGTGCTCTCTTAGGTTTGCTTCTTATCATTGCTGTACGTTTCATGATGTACGTAACACAATGGTTCCAAGCTCGGGAGGTTGACCATGAGTAATATTGTTATCTCTGGCTACTATGGTTTTGGTAATGCTGGTGATGAAGCAATGCTTTGTGCTATTATCGATGCCATTCGCAAAGAGGAAGCAGATGCGCATATTACTGTTATTTCTGGTAATCCTACAGAGACGAGCAAAAAGCACAATATTCATGCGGTGGGAACCTTTTCTGCATTCGGTATTCTAAAGGCAATTTCAAATTCTGATTTAGTTATCAGTGGTGGAGGCAGCCTGTTACAAGATGCTACTAGTATTCGTAATACATATTACTACTTAAGTATTATGGCTTTAGCAAAAATGATGGGTAAAAAGGTGATGCTATACTCACAAGGTATTGGACCTTTAAATCGCCCTTCCACAAGGAAAGCTGTTAGCTTTGTTTTACGTTTTGTGGATACTATAACGGTTCGTGATTCTATTTCTAAATCTGAATTAGATTCCTTAGGAATTGAAGATGTTGAGGTTACGGCTGATGCTGTATTAGCTATGCAACCAGCTGATTTGTATATTGGAAAACGCATTCTAGACGGCTATACATCAAAGCTACCTATATCCACAGAAGCTCCAAAACGAATCGGAGTAGCTGTTCGTAGTTGGAAAGATGATACAGAATACCGTGAATCACTAGCCAATGTGTTAAGTCGACTGCAAGAACAGGATAATGTAGAGATTGTATTTATACCTATGTCTCATCCAGAGGATACAAAAGAAGCTAAAATTATTGCTAGTTATATGCCAAAAGGAGCTATTGTTCTTGAAGGACCATTCTCTACAGAGGAACAAGTATCCTTGTCTGGTAATGTAGACCTTATGATTGGCATACGTCTTCATGCATTAGTATTTAGTTCTTTAATGAAGAAACCTGTAATTGGCATTTCCTACGATCCTAAAATCACTAGTTTTTTACATATGATTGGTCAAGAACCAATCGGTACAATGACCCATCTTAGAGAAGAGGCTTTATATCAGAGATGTCATAAGCTCTTAAATTCAAGAGAAGAGTACCAAGCATCTTATGATCGTATTGAAGCATTACGTGTTAACTCTCAACGGAATGCAGAAATCGCTATTTCATTACTTAAAGATTATTAATATATTGGATATGATCCAGAAAGTGAGGTCTCTATGGCTACATTAACACAAGATGTTAAACAATTAGTTCAAGAGAAGGCAAAAGCTATTCGCGTTAGTATTGTTCAGTCTGTAACGGCAGCGAAATCCGGTCACCCAGGAGGTTCTTTATCTATCGCCGATGTGATGGCCTTGTTGTACTATGTAGAAATGAATGTAGATCCAGCAAATCCAAAAGCGCCTAATAGAGATCGTTTTGTCCTTTCTAAAGGTCATGCTGCACCTGCACTATACGCTACATTAGCTGAAAAAGGCTATTTCCCAAAAGAAGAGCTTTTGAACTTGCGTAAAATTGACCATATGTTACAAGGTCATCCAGATATGAAACATACACCTGGTGTTGATATGTCTACTGGTTCATTAGGTCAAGGTATTTCTGCGGCTTGTGGTATGGCACTAGCTGGTAAAATTGATAATGCCGATTATCGAGTGTATTCCATTCTTGGTGATGGTGAACTTGAAGAAGGTCAAGTGTGGGAAGCAGCAATGTTTGCAGGCCATTATAAACTCAATAATTTAACTGCTTTTGTTGACTTTAATGGTCTTCAAATTGACGGCGATATTACAAAAGTACTTTCTCCATTGCCAATTCCTGAAAAGTTCAAAGCTTTTAATTGGAATGTTATTGAAGTAAATGGTCATGATATTGATGAACTTCATAATGCTATTGAAGCTGCTAAAGCTTTCACAGAAGGCCCTACATGCATCGTAATGCATACTGTAAAAGGTAAGGGCGTTGAAGAAATGGAAGGTCAAGCAGGATGGCATGGTAAAGCACCAAGCGCAGAGCAAGGTGTAGCCTTTGTTAATGAAATTATGGGGGTACAATAATGGGTAAAGCAACACGTGAAGCATATGGTAATGCGTTAGCTCGAATTGGTAAAGAAAATACAAATATTATCGTATTAGATGCAGATTTATCTAAATCTACGAAAACTGATACATTTAAAAATGTTTGTCCAGAGCGATTTTTTAATGTAGGTATTGCCGAACAAAACTTGATTTCTGTGGGGGCAGGACTTGCAGCAGCAGGTAAAATTCCATTTGTCTCTTCTTTTGCAATGTTTGCAACAGGTCGTGCATTTGAACAAATTCGCAATGCTGTATGTTATCCAAAATTAAATGTAAAAGTTTGTGCTACACATGCAGGGATTACAGTAGGTGAAGATGGTGCTACCCATCAAAGCTTGGAAGATATTTCTTGTATGCGTACATTACCTAATATGACTGTAGTAGTACCTGCAGATGAACGTGAAGCAGAAGCAGTAGTCGAATGGGCTGCATCTTATGAAGGGCCTGTATATGTTCGTTTAGGCCGTGCTGGTGTAGATGATGTAACTGCTGAAGGTTATACATTTAAGCCTGGTAAAGCTACTACTTTAGTAGATGGTTCTGACGTTACTATTATCGCTTGCGGCGCATTAGTAGGTCCTGCTGTAGAAGCTGCTAAAGTATTGAGCGAAAGTAATGTATCTGCTCGCGTTATTAATATGGCATCCATTAAACCTATTGATGCTGAAGCGATTGTAAAAGCAGCTGTTGAAACAGGTGCTATTGTTACTGCTGAAGAACATAATATCATTGGCGGGCTCGGATCTGCTGTGTCTGAAGTTGTAGTGGCTAATAAGCCTGTTCCTATGGAATTCGTTGGTGTTCAAGATACATTTGGGGAGAGTGGTACACCAAAAGAATTAATGGCTAAATATGGCTTAACAGCAAAAGACATTGTAGAAGCAGTAAAACGTGTAATCACTCGTAAATAATCAAAGGGGATCCCATGATTGAATTTAAGAATGTTAGTAAAGTCTATGATAATGGTTCTGTTGCATTAGACGATGTGTGTTTAACTATAAATGACGGCGAATTTGTCCTCATTTGTGGTCATAGCGGTGCAGGGAAATCAACTCTATTTAAATTATTAACTCATGAAGTAGTACCTGACACGGGTACTGTTATAGTTGATGATTTTGATGTTACGCGTATGAAGCGTAGTAAAATTCCAAAATTACGTAGAAAACTTGGTGTTGTATTCCAAGATTTCCGGTTATTACCGAATAAAACGGTATCAGAAAATATTGCTTTTGCACTTGAAGTAATTGAAGAGAAACCAAAAGTAATTAAAGAAAAGGTAAGTCATGTACTAGAGCTTGTTGGGTTAACTGACAAGGCAAATGATTTACCAGAGGATCTATCTGGTGGTGAACAACAACGTGTTGCTATTGCCCGTGCCATTGTAAATCGACCATCTGTGCTCATTGCTGATGAACCGACTGGTAATCTTGATCCTGATACAAGTAAAGGTATTGTAGATTTGTTTAAGCATATCAATAATTTTGGTACAACTGTTATTATGGTTACCCATAATATGGATCTTGTTTCGTATTTAAATAAACGTGTTATTCGTCTTAAAGATGGTCGCGTTCAAAGTGATAATATGAGAGGTGCTGAAATTAATGAAGCCTAGAACATTGAAATACTTTTTTAAAGAAGCCCTCAAATCTATGAAGCGTAACGGTCTTATGACGTTAGCATCTATTTCTACAGTGGCTTTATCTCTATTTATGCTTGGTGTATTCCTTTGCGGTGTTATCAATTTGAATAACATGGCATCTAGCTTAGAAAACCAAGTTCAATTGAGCATTTACTTAAAAGACGGCTTAACTACTGACCAAATTATGGCTGTAGGTAAGCAAATTAAGGCCATACCAAACCTTAAAAAGCTTGAGTTTGTTAATAAAGAGCAAGCCATGAAGGAATTCAAAGCTCGCCTTGGTGATCAACAACAATTAGTAAATGCCTTAGGTGATGTAAATCCATTGCCAAATTCTTATGTATTAACATTTGATAATCCTAGTGATGTTAAGGCTACAGCTAAATTAGCTACTACATTCCAAGGTGTTGAAAGTACACATTATGGTCAAGATATTGTGGAAGAACTCTTCCGTATAACTCAAGTTATCAGAATTGGTGGTATCGTATTAATTGCATTCTTAGCAGCAGCTACATTATTCATCATTTCTAATACAATTCGTTTGACTGTGTTTGCTCGTCGTAAAGAAATTGCCATCATGAAATATGTAGGTGCAACAAATGGCTTTATCCGTTGGCCATTCTTGATAGAAGGTATGTTATTAGGTTTAGTTGGAGCTATTATTGCCGTTCTTTGTGTAGGTGAATTCTACCATTTCATTACTATGGAAGTTTCTGAGTCTTTAGCATTCTTCCCATTAGTACCAATGTTCCCATTCTTCTATGATGTGGCTATCTATATTTTAGTTGGCGGTATTATAGTAGGTGCTATTGGTAGTACAATTTCTTTAAAACAATACATGAAGGTGTAATGTTTATGAAATACAACACAATCAAATCTCGTCTTGTGGCAACAATATTAACAGGTATAGTAGTACTGGGAACACCACTATACATTGTTGCGGAAGATGAGGATTTAACGAATCAATTAGATTCAATTCAACAACAAGTTAATCAACAAAACTCTATTAAAGCTGATGCTGAAACTGTTATTGTAAGCGTATCTGAACAGTTGCGTCAAATTGAAGAGCAATTGCGTCAAGCTCAACAACAGTTAGAGTCTATTCAACAACAACGTGTAGCCGTTGAAAATGATATTACTGTTAATGAAAAGCTACTAGCAGAAGCACAAAAACGTTTAGAAGGACGTGAGTCCGTATTTTATAAGCGTGTACGTGATATTTATATCAATGGTCGTCTAAGTTATTTAGATGTTGTTATTGGTTCTAAAGACTTTAGTGATTTTGCAAATCGACTAGAGATTTTAAAACGCATTATTGATGCTGACATTAAATTAATCGATGAAATCAAAAAAGAACGTGCTGAAATTGCTGCACGTAAGCAAGCTCTTGAGCAATCTCGAGCTAAATTAGTGGAGCTTGAAAAGGCGGCAGTAGCTAAACAAGCTGAAATTGAACAAAAGAAGAAAGAACGGGAAGTCGTTCTTCAAAAAGCACAAAATGATCGTGCCACTGCAATGCAAGCTGTAGAAGAACTCAATGCTTCTTCCGCTCAAATTACTGCACTATTAAAAGCACGTCAAGCGGAACGTGCAGCGGCTCGTGCTGCTGCAGAAGCGGCGGCCGCAGCAGCAGCTCAACAGTCTGCACCAAGTTACTCTTGGGTGCAAGGTTCTGGTCAACTGGGTTGGCCTGTAAGTGGTGAAATTACTTCACCATATGGTTATCGTACACATCCAATTTGGGGAACAACAATTTACCATTCTGGTATAGATATTGGTGTTGATGAAGGTACACCTGTTCATGCTGCTGATGGTGGTACTGTTGTTTGGTCTGGTTGGATGGGCGGCTATGGTTATGCCGTAGTTATCGACCATGGTAATGGCATGTCTACCCTTTATGGCCATAATTCTGAGCTTGCTGTCTCTGAAGGACAAGATGTATCTAAAGGTCAAGTTATAGCCTATGCTGGTAGCACTGGTAATAGTACTGGG
The DNA here is from genome assembly GCF_002959895.1 of Veillonella infantium. GTDB lineage: Bacteria > Bacillota > Negativicutes > Veillonellales > Veillonellaceae > Veillonella > Veillonella infantium. The sequence goes on from NZ_PPDD01000009.1 coordinate 87,380, forward strand.
CCACACGTACATTTTGAAGTTCGTATAAGTGGGGATCCTGTGGATCCTATGGGATATTTATAATATGAAATTTGATACACGTACGGTGTTATGGAGCCTATTGAAATATATAGGCTCTGGCATCGTTATTATGTGGCTCATGTTTTGGTATCTATCTGGTTCATTCTGGGGGTTACCAAGACTATTTGTAGCCTACTATGCTGCGAGTCAAGTCTTTATGACACCTATGTCTAAAGCTACCCTTTATGATGGTATGTTAAAAGGTTTGATTGGCTCTTTGGGAGAGCCTCATAGTGTTTATTTAGATGCTGATGAATTTAAGTCCATGAAAATGCAAACATCTGGTACTTATGCTGGTGTAGGCATGGTTCTTGGGCATGATGATAAAGGTTTATATGCAGTTAGTATTATGGAAGATCAACCAGCTTTCAAAGCGGGCATTAAACCTGGAGACCATATTATTGCTATCAATGGTCAATCCACAAGTGATATAACTGTAGAAGATGCATCCTCTCGAATTCGCGGTGAGGCAGGTACTGTTGTAGCCCTTGATATAGAGCGCAATGGTGAAACATTGCACTTTGATATCACTCGTGAATCCATTGTGTTACCAACTGTTAAAAGTAAAATGCTTACAAGTACAGTGGGGTACATTCGTATCAGTCAATTCGCTGAAAATACAGCTGATGATTTTGAAACACAGTTTAAAGAATTGCAATCTCAAGGTATGAAGGAACTAGTATTAGATCTCCGAGATAATCCTGGTGGTTTGTTATCTACAACAGAAAAGATTTCCAACTATATTATGCCTCCAGGTACACTAGTAACGGTGCAAAATCGAGCTGGTAAAAAAGATGTTTATAAGTCGAATGGCCCAGAAGTAGCTATGCCATTAGTAGTTCTTGTTAATAAAGGATCTGCTAGTGCATCTGAAATTATAGCTGGTGCTATTCAAGACCGTAAACTAGGTACTATTTTAGGTACTAATACATATGGTAAAGGTACAGTTCAAACTATTTACCCTAGCCTTGATAATGAAGGCGTTAAGGTAACTATTGCTAAGTACCATACACCAAATGATCGTGTTATTGACGGCATTGGTATTAAACCAGATGTAGAGCTTGATTTACCAAAAGGTGTAAATCCATCTAGTACATTAGATGATATTCAAATTAAAAAGGCATTAGAGTTATTACAGCAATAATGCATAGGAGTTAAAATATGTTTATAGATAGAGCGCGTGTCTTTGTTAAGGCCGGTGATGGTGGGGACGGCATGTCTAGTTTCCGCCGTGAGAAATACGTGCCAAATGGCGGCCCTAGTGGCGGCGATGGTGGTAAAGGGGCAGACGTTATTTTTAAAGCGGATAAGAATATTAATACTCTTGTAGACTTTAGATATAAACGTCAGTTTAAGGCGCCTGCTGGTGGTAATGGGGAAAGCTCCAATAAGCATGGTCGCGGTTCTGAGCCACTTATTATCCCAGTTCCGTTGGGCACCGTAATTAAAGAAGAAGAAACGGGAAAAATTTTCTGTGATCTCGTTAATGATGGTGATACATTTGTTATTGCTAAAGGTGGTCGTGGAGGCCGTGGTAATGCACGTTTCCAAACAAGTGCTAACCGTGCACCGACATTTGCAGAGAAAGGTGAACCAGGCGAAGAGTTTTGGTTACAATTAGAATTAAAAGTATTAGCAGATGTAGGTCTATTAGGCTATCCATCTGTTGGTAAATCCAGTATATTGCGTAAAGTTTCTAAAGCTCAACCAGAGGTAGCGGCTTATCACTTTACTACATTGACACCTGTACTTGGGGTAGTAACAATCTCTGGAGACCGCAGTTTTGTACTAGCTGATATTCCTGGCCTTATTGAAGGTGCTAGCGAAGGTGTTGGTCTCGGACATAACTTCTTGCGTCACGTAGAAAGGACTAATATTTTAATTCACGTCCTTGATGTATCTGGTATGGAAGGACGCGATCCAAAGATTGATTTTGATGCAATTAATGAAGAGCTTCGTAAATATTCTGAAAAATTAGCCAATAAAAAACAGATTGTTGCACTCAATAAGATTGATATGGTCTTTGATGATACAACAATTCCTGATACAAAAAAATATTTTGAAGATAAAGGCTATGAAGTATTCCTTATCAATGCATTAAGTGGCGAAGGTTTACCAGAACTTATGGAACGAGCATACTACTATGTAGAAAACTTTGAGCCAGAACCAGAAGCAACTGATGATACAGTAGTATACGAAGCAAAACCAGATGTAGAATTTGTTATTACCCGTGGTGACGATGCTGCATTCTATATTACAGGTAAACGTATTGAACGTTTAGTAGCAATGACAAATTTAAGTGATGATCAATCTCTTCGAAGATTCCAACGCATTTGGCGCTTTATGGAGCTCGATGCTAAATTAAAAGAAAAAGGTTGTAAAGACGGTGATGAAGTTGTGATTGGCGATCAACGCTTTACATTCCAAGAGTAGGAGTAATAATGACAGGAAAACAAAAACGGTATTTACGTTCTTTGGCAGCAACAATGCCACCAGTAGTTCAAATTGGTAAAAATGGTTTAGAAAATAGTGTTATTGATAGTGCTCGCGCAGCCTTAATGGCTCGTGAATTAATCAAGGTGAAATTACACAACAATAGCCCTGAAGATAAGACGATTTTCCAAGAGTTAGCCGATATGTTAGGTGCTGAATTAGTCCAAGTCATTGGTTTTAATGGTGTTTTATATAAAGCTAAAAAAGAACCTAAAATTATTCTACCTTAGTAAATCGTCATATTACTAAATTTTATTAAAGTGGGAAGTTCATAACCTGTTGGCCTAGGAGGTTAATCTATGCGAAGTGCTATCATCGACGCAAAAAGAATAGTAGTTAAAGTAGGCAGTAGTACGCTATGTTATGCTAATGGACATTTAAACTTAGAGCGCATAGAAAGATTAGTACGCCAATTATCAGATTTAGCTAATCAAGGTAAAGAGGTTATCCTTGTTTCTTCTGGTGCAACGGGAGCTGGCCTTGCCCCTCTAGGATTTAAAGAAAAACCTAGAGACCTTGTTTTGAAACAAGCTGCTGCAGCAGTAGGACAAGGTATCCTCATCCATATGTATGAGCGTATGTTTCGTGAATACGGTCGTACAGTAGGTCAAATTCTTTTAACAAAAGAAGATAGTACAGGCCGCCATAGTTATCTAAACTTGCGCAATACACTACATACGTTATTGCAACTCAATGTTATTCCTATTATCAATGAAAATGACGTAGTTGCTATTGAGGAATTTAAAATTGGTGATAATGATACTTTATCTGCTACAGTTGCAGGCATTGTAGATGCTGATTTGCTTATCATCTTATCCGATATTGAAGGATTATATACAGCTAATCCAGCAACTCATCCTGATGCAACATTGATAGAAACAGTTTCTGAAATTACAGATGAAACGTATGCTATTGCAGGTGGTGCTGGTTCTAACATGGGTACTGGTGGTATGTATACTAAAATTAAAGCAGCTCACATGGCGACTAATTCTGGCGTACCTATGGTCATTACTTCTGGTGAAGTAGAGGACTCTGTGCGTCGCGTATGTAAGGGCGAAAATATTGGTACCCTATTTGAAGCACATGATGCCGGCTTATCAGGAAAACATCACTGGCTTGCCTTTGGTAAACGATTAAAAGGAGCAATCACTATTGATGATGGTTGTGCTCGTGCTGTATTAGATAAAGGGGCTAGTATATTACCTGCTGGCATTGTTGATGTGGAAGGTACATTTGGACCTGGTGATACAATTTCTATTTATCATAATGGAAAAGAAATTGGACGTGGCCTTATCAACTATAGCGTTGATGATATGAAGGCTATTAAAGGTCATAATACTAACGATATAGCTCACATTTTAGGTATTAATACGACTTATGATGAAGCTATACATCGTAATAATCTAGTTTTATTACACTGAGGATACTATATGAACCAGTATGAAGAAATTTGTAAAGATATGGGGCTAAGAGCTAATGCAGCTGCTTTTGAATTGGCTCAACTTGATCAAGGTACGTTAGATGCTGCATTATTAGCAATCGCTGATGCTGTGGAAGCACAAACTGATGAAATTATGGCCGCTAATAAGCAAGATTTAGATAAATCTGGTGACTATCATGTACCTCAAACCATGATTGATCGATTAACATTGACACCTAATCGAATTGCTCAAATGGCTGAAGGGGTTCGTCAAGTCGGAGCTCTTGAAAGCCCTGTGGGTTCTGTTATGGAAAGGATTACACGTCCTAATGGCTTAACTATAGAAAAAAGAGCAGTACCTTTTGGTGTTATTGGTATTATTTTTGAAGCTCGTCCAAATGTAACGATTGATGCTGGTGTTCTTTGCTTAAAAACAGGTAATGCTACGATTTTACGTGGTGGCAAAGAAGCATTCCATACGAATCAAATCATCGTGTCTATCATGCGTAATACTCTAGAATCTTTGGGCATTAATGGGGATGCTATCCAATTGGTCGAGGTTCTTGATCGAGATATGGTTGGTGTACTGTTACAACAACGTAAATACATTGATGTCATTATTCCTCGTGGCGGGGCTGGACTCATCCGCCGTGTTGTAGAGGAAAGTAGTATTCCTGTTATTGAAACAGGTAGTGGTGTATGTCATACGTTTGTAGATGAATATGCTAATCTCGATATGGCATTAGACATTGCTATTAATGCTAAGGTGCAACGTCCATCGGTATGCAACGCTATGGAAACTTTGTTAGTTCATCAAGCAGTAGCTGCTGAATTTCTACCTCGCCTTGATAAAGCATTGCAAGAATATGGCGTTCGCATTCATGGTGATGAAGCAGTAGCTCAATATATGAAAAATACAATTCCTTTAACAGAGACGTCCTTTAGCACAGAATATAATGATATGGATTTAAATGTACGTATTGTTGATACTCTTGAGGAAGCAATCGATCATGTGAATTTATATTCTACACATCATTCAGAAGCTATAGTAACAGATGAACCAATGCGTGCAAAAGTATTTATGAACTTAGTAGATTGTTCTACAGTTTATCACAATGCATCAACTCGTTTTACTGATGGTTTTGAATTTGGTTTTGGTGCGGAAATTGGTATTAGTACCCAGAAGCTTCACGCTCGTGGACCAATGGGGTTACAAGCTTTAACATCTTATAAATACTTTGTATTTGGAGAAGGCCAAGTGCGAAAGTGAAGACCATATATTACTTAATAAGAGCATACTACAGATATATTCAAACACCAAAAGGTCGATACGAATGGATATCCTATGGAAAGGCATTGCTCTTGTTTATCGTTATCTGTGTCATTGTCATTAAGGGTGTGGCATTATTATGGTAGAGAAACGTCGTATAGGAATCATAGGTGGAACATTTAATCCTATCCATTTAGGGCATTTAATGATTGCTGAGCTAGCTTGTGAAAGCTTTAACCTTGAAAAGGTTATTTTCGTACCAGCACGGATACCACCTCATAAGCAACATGATGTAATAGATAGTCATCATCGATATGCTATGACTGCAGCTGCTGTATCAGATAATCCAAATTTTGAAATTTCTGATGTGGAGATGTGCCGAGAAGGTCCTTCGTATACGGTTGATACTATTCAACATTTTAAGGTAATATATGGAAAAAATGTTGAATTTTACTTTATAGCTGGTACAGATACGATTAGGGCGTTACCAACGTGGAAATTTATTGAGGAATTATTAGATGAGGTCCATTTTATTGGCGCTACTAGGCCCGATGGATCCAGTGCCATTGACGAAACATTAGACATTTTAGGTCCTAAAGCACGAAAAAAAATACATCTTATGGAGGTTCCTGAGATGAAATTATCTGCTACATATTTACGAGAACGGCTACGTGCTGGAAAAACTGTTCGGTATATGTTGCCAAAATGTGTGGTGGAGTATATAGAAGAAAACCATATTTATGGGAAGGAATAGAGGATGTTATCATTTGATGAAATACAACTTAGAGTGAGTCAATGGTTGAGCAAAAAACGATTTAAGCACACTCTTGGCGTTGTTGAATCGGCTACTCATTTAGCTAAGCTTTATGGTGTTGATGTTGAAAAGGCTAGATTAGCCGCATTACTACATGATTGCGCTAAAGAATTGACTTTACAGGATATGCAAGATCTTGTGAAAAGTGAATCTTATGATGCTGATCAAGAATTATTAAGTAATGGCAATCTTTTACATGGCTTAGCTGGTATGATTCGAGCAAAAAAAGAGTTTTCTATATCTGATGATGAGGTTTTAGAAGCTATTCGAGTTCATACGACTGGAAAGGTACATATGTCTAAGCTAGATAAGGTGATATTTTTAGCAGACTATATTGAGCCTAATCGAGATTTTCCCGGTGTGGATGAGTTGCGTAACGTTTCAGAACTAGATTTAGATAAGGCTGTATTGCTTGGTTTTGACAATACTATTATTCATCTTATAGAGCAAAATTTATCGATTTATCCGTTGACCATTCTTGGTCGTAATGATGTGTTACAATCTTGTAAATAATGGAGTTTATATATGGAAGAACGTGAACGAGCAAGAGCTCGCCGTCGCAGAAGAAGGCGTCAACAAAAGTCATCTGTTAAATGGCCTAGATTTATAGTAGCTGTTATTGTAGTACTTGCCTTACTTGGTGGTATAGGCTATGGTTTGTATACTGGAGTATCTTATGTGTATAGAGCTATTACAGGTACTACTGAGATAACTGATACAGCTGTAGATAATGGAAATAAACAAGATGGTAATACTGTATCTGTAGAACAAAAAGGGTTAGATAAACCATTATACATTCTCGTTGTCGGTACTGATGATAATAATCCTAGTCAAAGTGATAGTTTATTTTTGTTATCCATTAATTTAGATCAAAAAACAATGGATGTTATTGGCATTCCTAGTAATAGTAAAATTGATAATAGAGATCAGACAGATGCAAGTATGCTCAATAGCATCTATGAAAAAGGTGGTATTGATCTAACAAAGGCTGTCATTGAAGATATGTTCCATATTTCTATACCGTATTATGTTGTAGTTAATCAAAATGCTTTCAAAAAGACTAACGATGTATTAGGGAATCAACAAATCTATGTAGAACAAAATATGGAACATGTGGATGCAGAGGGAAATAAAGATATTGATTTACAACGAGGATATCAAACATTAGATAGTGATAAGGCTTTATCCTATTTACGGTATTCTGATCCAAAACACGATACATTTACACGTGTACAACGACAAGAAAGATTTTTGAAACTTTGGGTAGAAGAAGAGCATAATTCATTTTTCTTAACAAATGCATGGCATATTTGGAGAATTTGGGATCATTATGATAGTAATATTTCTACATTAGATGCCATTAAGCTTGTGTATAATGCTAGCAAAATTAATAAGGAAGAGATTCATTTCTATATTCTTCCTGGTGAAAAAGAGTTAGTTGGCGATATGACATATTGGAAGGTAAATCCAACGGAAGCACAACGATTAGTAGGCATTACGATGGGAAATCTACCAGCCAATGAAATGACACAATTTGTAACAGCTCCAACTAATAGCACAGCTAAGGTTGCACCTGAATCAGAACATAATGGCGGTACTATCACAAAGCCATCAGAACCGGGTGATGAGAGTACTAATAAACGTTAAAAGGGGAATAGTATGAAAAATAAAGAAGAAGTTAAACAAATCGTATTACAATTAGCACAAGCTGCTTTTGATAAAAAAGGCAGAGATATTGAAATTCTCGATTTAGAAGGTGTATCTATGTTAGGGGATTACTTCCTAATTGCTAGTGCAAATAATATTAAGCAATCTCAGAGTATTGCTGATGAAATGGAAGATAAAGCAGCAGAATTGGGCATGACAGTAAATCATAGAGAAGGTTATCGCGAAGGTGAATGGATTTTACTTGATTTTGGCGATATTATTTGTCATGTCTTTGGTGGTGATGAGCTGCGAGAATTCTACGGTTTAGAAGAATTATGGAATGATGCAGTTCGAGTTCCATTTGAAGGAGTATAGTATGGCTACAGAATTGTTGGAAAATACAATTGCCACATTAAAAGTATTGCGTACTAGTGATCAAGGGGCTTTTCTAGATGGTCAAACTGGCAATACAAATGATGATATTTTGCTTCATAAGGATCAACAAACATCTCCTGTTGCTATTGGTGATGAAGTAGAGGTATTTTTATATCGCGATCCAAAGGGGCGTTTGACTGCTTCTATGCGTTTACCAGCGATGAAGGTAGGCCAAATTGGGTATGTTGAAGTAATCAATACTACAAACTTCGGCTGTTTCGTAGAGGTTGGTACTGAGCGTGGTATCTTCATGCCTCACGCAGAGATGCGTGGTCGTCCTCAAGTGGGCGAAAAAGTTTGGGTTCGACTCTATACAGATAAATCTGGTCGTTTTGCGGTATCTATGGATGTTGATGACGAAATGCGTCGCGCATCTAAGGCTGCTACAGATGCTAAAGTAGGGCAAGTTGTTAAAGGCGCTATCTATAACTTGACTAGTGATGGGGCATTCTTCATCACTCCTGAACGATGGATTGCCTTTTTACATCGTTCTGAGATGACTAGAAAATTAAATGTAGGAGAAATGGTTGAAGGTCGAATTACTTTCAAACGTGAAGATGGTCGTGTCAACGTATCGATGCGTCCTACTAAGGAAAAGGCACTCATTTCTGATGGAGACATTATAATGGAGTACCTTCTTAATCGTGGAGGCAAAATGCCATATAGCGATGAATCTTCTGCGATGTTGATTAAAGATAAATTTAATATCAGTAAAGCTGCCTTTAAGCGTGCTTTAGGGCATTTGATGAAAGAGAAGAAAATTGTTCAAGATGATGGTTGGACATTGTTAACTGAAACAGGACGTCAATGGACACCTCCTGTTGGTAATGAATCACAAGAAGAGGAATAAAGGCGATGAAAATTGTCATTGTAGGTGCTGGTAAGGTTGGCTATTCCTTGGCACAACGATTGATACAAGATAATCATGATGTATATGTAATTGATCGTTCTCCAGAACGTATACAAAATCTTGAAAATACACTAGATGTTAGCCTTGTTCAAGGAAATGGCAGTGATATACAATTGCTCAACGAAATCGGTATGGATGATGTAGGAATGTTTATTGCTGTTACCGATTCTGATGAAGTAAATATGTTATCTTGTTCTGTAGCTAAAATTACAGGTGTTCCTACAACGATTGCTCGTGTGCGAGATAATACCGTAGCAGAACATATGGATGATGAGATGCGTGCTAAATTAGGGGTCGATTTATTTATCAATCCTGAAATGGTTACGGCTCAAGAGCTTTTACAAATTCTAGAGACTCCATCAGCTATTGATGTAGAAGAATTTGGACAAGGTACTGTACGCCTTATGGAATTTAAGATTACAGATGATATTCCATTAATAGGTCAACCTTTAAAAGAAATTAAATTCCCTGAAGGTGTTTTACTAGTAGGGGTTTTACGTTATGGTGAAATGATTATTCCCCATGGTGAAAGTATTCTACAAGTTGATGACAGTGTATTCTTCTTAGGCTTAAAAGAGTCTGTTGAAGAAGTAGAAAATCTTTGGTTCCATAATCACAGTACATTTTATAAACGGGCTGTTATCATTGGGGCCGGTCTATTAGGTAGAAATCTAACAGTTCTTTTAGAACAAGCTGGATTCTCTGTTAAGGTTATTGAAAAAGATTTTAACCGCTGTGAAAAACTTGCTAATCTTGTAGATAAGTCTATGGTTATCAATGGAGATGCTACAGACTTTGACCTTTTAGAAGCAGAAGAAATTGCAGATAGTGATGTTATAATTGCTGTTACAGATGATGATAAGCTCAACTTGCTCGTTGCTCTTGTAGGCAAGCATATGGGCATACCAAAGACAGTTGTGCGCGTAGGTCGACCTGAATACATTATGCTTATGGAACAAGTGGGGATTGATGTGGTATTCTCGCCACGTTTATTTACAGCGAGTCAAATTTTACGTTTCGTGCGTAGTGGAGAAGGTGTTTTATCTATTTCGACCTTTGAAGGTGGAAAAGCGGAATCTATAGAGGTTGCCATTACAAGTGAATCACCTGTGGCTGGTAAACAATTAAAGGACATCCGTTTACCAGGGAAGGCGTTAGTTGGTGTAATTTTACGTGGAGATGAAGCTATCGTACCACGTGGTAATACTGAAATCTTAGATGGAGATCATATTGTTCTATTTGCGTTACCTGAATCTGTAAGTAAATTACTTAAATATCTTACCTAGTATGGAGGGACTATGCGCATTCAAATTGTCATGTCCTTAGTGGGGCGATTATTATATATCTTTGGGATTTTTTCATTAATTCCTTTTATATATAGCATTGTATTTGAAACTGCATATTGGTCGTTTTTGGTTACTACTGGTATTTCATTTGGCTTAGGTGGACTTTTATCTTATTATGGTCATGAAACTCAAAGCTTTAGTCTTCGTGATGGGTTTTTAGTTGTATCATCTACATGGATATTAACTATTATCTTAGGTTCCTTACCATTTATTCTTAGTGGTATATTAACCAATGTATTTGATGCTCTATTTGAAGCTACATCAGGGATTACAGCAACTGGTGCTACAATTATTAATAGCGTAGATGATTTACCTAAGACATATGTTTTATGGCGTGGATTAATGCACTGGATTGGTGGGATGGGGATTATTGTCCTTATTTTATCGTTCTTAAAGAACTTAGGTGCAGATGCAGCTCATATGTTTAATGCAGAAGCATCGGTACCAAAACCTGGTGTTGTTATGCCTCGTATTCAATCAATGGCCAGTAAACTTTGGCGTTTATATGTTGCTTTTACCGCCATTTGTTTCGTTATGCTATGGGCTGGTGGTATAGAGCCTTTTGATGCATTAAATTATGCATTTTCCATTATTGCTACAGGTGGTTTTGCACCTACATCTGCAGGTACATTTATTTATGAACAAAGCAACTATATCTGTTTTGTATTTATATTTTTCATGATACTTGCTGGTGGTAATTTTGCAGTATATTATAATGCACTGCAAAGAGGCATTCGTGTTTTGATTGATGATTTTGAAACACGTATGTATTGGCTAGTTATTTTTATTGGAATTGCTATCATATCAATTTCGATGGCAGTACAATCAAATATTAATGATCCAATTCAAATCTTTAGAGATGTTTCCTTTAATTATGTATCGATTCAAACTGGTAGTGGATTTGCTGTAAGCGATTATGATTTATGGCCAGCCGCTGCACAGATGATGTTATTTATTTCATCATTTTTTGGTGGTTGTAGTGGTTCTACAACAGGGGGCGTAAAAATTATTCGCCTCATTATTCTAATTAAGAGCAGCATTATTTATTTAAGAAAATCAATTCATCCTGAAATGGTACAAGTCGTGCGCATTAATGGTAAACCGATGCCTACTAAATGGATACAGATGTCACAGCAATTTTTATTTTTATATTTAATGATTTACGTTATATCTGTTTTCCTTATGACTTGTTCTGGAATGTCTACTTATGATGCGATGCAAATTATAACAGCTTTTCTTAGTAATGTAGGCATTGGATTTGGTGGTTTTGGGCCTACAGATGCCTTTGGTAGTATGTCTGATAGTGCTAAATGCGTAGCAATGGCAGACATGTTATTAGGTCGTTTGGAATTATTTACAATTCTTGTTATGCTTCATCCTCAATTCTGGGAAGGGTATTTTATAAAAAAACAATCTGCTAAACGGTATCGTATCCTATAGGAGGGCGAATAATATGAATATTATAAAACGCCCTCTAGGGCTTTATAAAGCAAATTGTTATGTATTAATTAAAGATGGAAAATCTCTTATTATTGATCCCGGGTTTCATAGTAAGCATATAATTGAAATGGTAGGAGATTCTGAGCCTATAGCAGTATTATTAACACATGGTCATTGTGATCATGTATCGGCTCTTGATGAGGTTTGTGAGTATTATAATATTCCTGCTTATTTACATCCTTTGGATCAAGAGTTATTACAACTAATCCGACGTAGACCTAGTGTATATAAAAAGAAGATGTACACGAATTGTAAAGATTTAGTGGCCGGTAAATTAGAGGTAGGGCCTTTTAAAATAATCGTACATCATACACCAGGCCATAGTGCTGGCTCAGTTTGTTTGGAGATTGGTGGACATCTTTTTTCTGGAGATACTTTATTTAAACAAAATGTAGGAAATACCGACAATTATAAGAGTAATCCGGATGATTTAATCATTAGTTTGAAGCATATATTAACGTTGTCAAAGGATTTAATTGTCGAACCAGGACATAAAGAATCTACAACATTAAAAGATGAAGAAGAATTCATCAAAAATATTGTAGGATAGTGTTGACAAAAGTCCTGATAACCGATATACTAAGCAAGTACTTTGGATACGGCCCCGTGGTGTAGCGGTTAACATGTCGCCCTGTCACGGCGAAGATCGTCAGTTCAAATCTGATCGGGGTCGCCATTCATGCCTCGGTAGCTCAGTTGGTAGAGCAACGGACTGAAAATCCGTGTGTCGACAGTTCGATTCTGTCCTGAGGCACCATGTACATGCGGGAATAGCTCAGCGGTAGAGCACCGCCTTGCCAAGGCGGGGGTCGCGAGTTCGAATCTCGTTTCCCGCTCCAATTTTATATGGCGGCATAGCCAAGCGGTAAGGCAGAGGTCTGCAAAACCTTTATTCCCCAGTTCGATTCTGGGTGCCGCCTCCACAATCGTTACCCATGCCGGGGTGGCGGAACAGGCAGACGCAACGGACTTAAAATCCGTCGGTTGGAAACAACCGTACCGGTTCGATTCCGGTCCTCGGCACCAATTAAGACTAACTTCGGTTAGTCTTTTTTTCTTATGTAAGTACAAATTTTAAATGTGTATAATCTAAAATATGAGTGTGAGTTTGTTAATAGAATGGCATATTTCTAAATATGATTCTATATGTTTAATAAAGTTATGAATAATAAACCAAAATTATTAATTAGTGAATGCTTATGTGGCGTATCCTGTCGTTATGATGGAAAAGATAATCTTATAGAACAGTTACCACTGTTAAAGGATACTTTTGATCTAGTAACCGTATGTCCAGAAGTATTAGGTGGGCTTACCATACCTCGAGATCCTGCGGAACGACAAGGTAAACGTGTATGTACAGCTAATGGAACTGATGTAACCACAGAATTCCATAAAGGAGCTCAAATTGCATTGCATATAGCAATTCAACAGGGATGTAAGCAGGCTCTAATGAAAGCAAAAAGTCCTAGTTGCGGTTATAAGCGCATTTATGATGGTACCTTTAGTAAAACCCTGAGAGAGGGGCACGGATGTACTGTAGAGGCCTTATTAATGAACAATATAGAGGTTTATACGGAAGAAGAAATTGACTTATTAATGGAACAAAAAAAGAGATGAGTTTTTAATTCATCTCTTTTTTCGTGTTAGTGAAACCTAAACTACATTATACTAACATAATAAAAATGCTTTTATATTACTAGAAATGTTAAAAGCTTATTTTCCTGCGTTTACAGGATCATTAGTTAATGGTTGTTCCCCTAGTAAAGTAGTTAGGTTATGTAAATTGAATCTATACTTACCATTACTAAAGTCTCTTGTTACATCATACCGTTGATTAGGTGCGTGCATAAGACCAATCAATGTGTCATATAGTAAATCATTTGTAAAGTATTGATGTTCGTGTTTAGAGAGTTCTTCTGCTGTTTGAGGATACTCAGCACGATAGTGAGGGGATAAATATATCCAGAATGGAATATGTGTCATAACAAAGTCGAATGTATCTGGATTGTGAGACTTATCTAAGCTTTCACCGTGATCGGAGAAGTATACCATAGCTTGTAAATTCAATTTATCTTTACCATAGGTGTAAATTTGTTGTAATAACCAGTCTGTATATAACTGACTATTGGCATATGCTTCTTGGCCGTCAGGATACGGACCTTGTTTCCATTTACTAAATTCATGAGGGTAACGGTCATTGTAATAAATATGACTACCCATAATATGAATAACGATAAAGTTATTTTTACTTGGATCAACAGACTGTAGTAAAGGTAAGAGTGATTCATCATAGCGATCAGAGAAAGCATAGGATTCATGTGACCATTTAGTGGTATCTGCTGTTTTTGCCATTAATGAAATAGCTGTATCATATTCGCCAAATACACCTTGGTTACTAAACCAAGAAGTAGTATATCCTGCTTTTTTAGCAACATCTAAAATATTCGCAGAATCAAGGAACGGTTTATCGTCATATTGATTTCGTTCAGATAGAGCACGCTCTAAAGTTGGTACTGTTTGTACATAAGAGGAATAGGCGTTGTCAAAGAATACAAAATCTTTATTGTCTGCACGCATTTTTCCTTGCCATGGGGTATCATCATAAGGGAAGTTCGGATTATATACCTTCATATAATCACGAGAACTAGATTCACCGATAACTAATATGATAGTTCCTGGTGTTTTATTCGCAGAGGTTTCCTTTGTATCCAAATTGAAGGAATCGAATACTAAATGATGGTTATCATTATATTGTTGCATTTGTTTTACATAGTCGCCAGCTGCAATCCAGTTTGCTACAATACATGTTTTCGGGAATAAGAAGAATGGTACGTATACTAAGAATGCTACTATGGATACAATGAGCAATGTGGAGCGCATAGGTCGTGTAGTATTTAAGTTTACTACTGCTTTCATTCCTAGATTAGACCAGTAGAGTAGATAGGTCCATATTACAAGGCCAATACCGACAGCGATAAGACCAGGAATACCAGCAGCATTTTTTAAGAAACCAAATGCTTCTTCAGGATTTGTCATGTATACTGCTAGTAAACTAGCTGGCGTTAAACAATGCCATGTAGTTAGATAGTATCCTATTTGTAAGAATGGGATAAGGCTCAATATCATGGTAATAATTGCCATGATTAATGATGTAGTTTTATGGAGACGATTCGTTTGGTTCAGTAAAAATTGAATCCCCGATAAACCCATAAAGATTAATAAGCCAAATAAAAAGTCATTAGCAAATTCATAAAAATATAAAGGTTTTACATAGGACCAGTGGAAGAGAAGTGGGAATGTAAGGGCCCAAAGAATACCGACTAAGCCATATCCTAAAAATGGTCTATGAAAAACGGTACATCCCATAAAATATTGAAATAAAAAAGTACCTACAATTGTTGGTACTGCTAAAATCGTTATATCTTCAACATCTAGACCTAGTGTAATAGGTTCATAGATGAAAAATAGAGCTATATATAAAGCAATACCAATGATACCAAAGCGAAAGATGGGGTTTCTCCCAATTTGCTTTAAACTAGATGACATAATAAATCCCCTCTTGAAGGAATACACAATAAATTTTTTTCTATAATATATAATAATTACTATAATAAAGATAGCAGATGACTGTAAAAAAAACAATTATTTGAAAGTACTACTATAAATGCTTTATAATTATATGGTTAAGTATATTTTCTAAGGATTGGGGTTTATGGGAGATTATAATTATAAGTTGGATGTCTTTGAAGGTCCTTTGGACTTGCTTTTACATCTTATTGAAAAACATAAAATAGAAATCACCGATATTCCTATCGTTGAAATTACGAGTCAATACTTGGAATATTTAGATAATTGGAATCACTTTGATATTCATTATAGTAGTGAGTTTCTTGTAATGGCTTCTACTTTGTTACAGATTAAATCGCGTATGCTATTACCTAAAGCTGAACCTGAGCCAGAGGATGCTGAAGATCCACGTGATGAATTGGTAGCTAAATTAGTAGAGTTTAAAAAAATCAAAGATTTTACAGCTATACTGATGGAACGTACGGCTGTATCCGCCAATATATTTAGTAGACCTGAAGAAACAAGCGTACTTGGGTTAGATAATGTATATAATTTAGAACTTTCCCGATTATATGAGATTTTTTATCAGACTATAAAACGCGCTAAGGAATTACCTGAAGAGGAGCCTATTCGCGAGGTCAAGGTTGAAAAAGACAGTTATAGTCTAGAGGATATGATTTTGTCTTTATCTAGTCGAGTACGACGTGGTGAAAGTTTATATTTTAGAGAGTTATTAATAGCAATTGAAACAAAAAGTGGTATGGTAACAATCTTTATGGCTGTTTTAGAATTATTGAAGCAACAAGTTATGGAAATGCGCTATGAAGAGGATGATATTATATTCACTGCACCCTTAGAAGGTACCGTATAGAAAGGGGGCTATATGAGCTTACCAACAATGCATTTAGAGGCCGTGTTGTTCTCAGCGGCAAAACCTATATCAATAGAAATGCTTGAAGAAGTATTTGAACTTTCAAAAGAGGAAGTACAAGATTATATAGATACATTACAACGGGAACTAGAAGAGCAAAATCGCGGCATCCGTTTGAGAGTATCTGGAGCAGGTATTGAGTTAGTTAGTGCCATGGACAGTGCTGACTATGTAGGTCATATCCGTAAGAGAGAAGATAAATTATCTAATGCAGCGATGGAAACATTAGCTGTCATAGCCTATAAACAACCTATAACTAAAGCTGAAATTGAAGAAATCCGCGGTGTAAATAGTGATAAGATTATTAAACAATTACTCACTCGATCTCTTATTGCGGAACTAGGTCATAAAGATACTGTAGGAAGACCTATTCTTTACGGAACAACTGACGAGTTTTTAAGGAGTGCTGGCGTAGAATCTATTGAAGCTTTACATCAAGAAGTTTCAGAAACAGAAGGATAATATGGAACGATTACAAAAATTTATTGCTAGTTGTGGTGTAGCATCACGACGCAAGGCAGAAGAATTGATTACAGAAGGAAAAGTTCAGGTTAATGGTCGTAGAGTCACTGAATTAGGTGTGAAAATTGATCCTCAAAAGGATAAAGTTAAGGTTAATGGTCAATTATTAGCCCAAGAGAAACTAGTTTATTACTTGTTAAATAAACCAAAGGGAGTTATTACATCTGTGTCCGACCCTCAAGGTCGTGAAACTGTTTTAGATTATATTAAAAATGAATCAAAACGAATCTATCCAATAGGTCGCCTTGACTTATATACAGAAGGGTTATTGTTGTTGACCAATGATGGTGAGTTGGCTCAAAACTTAACTCATCCGTCTAAGGGCGTAGAAAAAACATATGAAGTACGTATTAAGGGCCGTGTTCGTGATGAAGATTTACAGGTTATTGCCAATGGTGTAGCACTGGAAGATGGTATAACAGCTCCTGCAACAATTGTAGATCTCGGTTTTGATGATCATAATGGTGTTCATGAAGTAGAAATTACAATCCATGAAGGTCGTAATCGCCAAGTTCGTCGTATGTTTGAACACTTTGGGTACCGTATTCATAACTTAAAACGAATTGCATATGCTGGGCTTACCTTAGGTGGTGTTAAACGTGGTGGTTCTCGTCAGCTTACAATTCGTGAAGTAAAAGCCCTAAAAGCGTTAGGAGCAGGTAAGAAATGAAACAAATTGTAGTCATTGGCGGTGGTGCAGCAGGTCTTATGGGAGCTGTTATAGCTGGTCGTGAAGGGGCACGTGTCATCTTACTAGAAAAAATGAATATGGTTGGTAAGAAGATGGGCATTACTGGTAAAGGTCGCTGTAATATTACAAATAGTGCAGATATGGCCGAGTTCATTAAAAATACGCCTGGTAATGGTAAGTTCCTATATGGCGCTTATGAACGCTTTAGTAATGAAGACTTGCTTGAATTATTACATAGTTGGGGCTTAAAAACTAAAGTTGAACGAGGAGGACGTGTATTCCCAGAATCTGATTCTGCTTTAGAAGTACGCAATATATTTATGAAAATCCTTAAAAAGTATAAAGTGCAAGTTCATTTAAATGAACCTGTTATATCTATTACTGTTGAGGCTGGTCGTGTTGTAGGGGTTACAACAGATAAGGAACAATATGCTTGTGATGCCGCTATCATTTGTACAGGTGGTGCCTCTTATCCGTTAACTGGTTCTACTGGTGATGGATATGCTTTAGCTAAAAAAGTTGGTCATACCATTACAGATATAAGACCATCATTGGTACCAATTGTAACAGAGGAATCTTGGGTAAAAGATATTATGGGGCTTAGTCTTCGTAATGTTGAGGTATCCGTTATTTCTAAAAATAAGGTACAAGCAAAACAATTTGGGGAAATGATGTTTACTCATTTCGGCCTTACGGGTCCTACAATCTTGTCTTTAAGTCATACAGTAGGCAAATTGTTACGTAAGAAAAATCCACAAATCACTATTGAAATAAATCTCAAGCCTGCATTAACTGCAGAAGTTTTAGACAAACGCTTACAGAAGGATTTTGATTTATATTCAAAAAAACAATTAGCTAATGGTATGAAAGATTTATTGCCGGTAAATCTCATTCCTATTGTTATTAAGCTTGCTGAATTAGATCCAAGCAAACCAATTAATCAAATTACAAAAGAAGAACGTATGCGTTTATGTCATGTATTACAACATATGACATTAGCTGTAAAGGAGTTACGCCCTGTAGCAGAAGCAATTGTTACAGCCGGTGGTATTTCGTTAAAAGAGTTTAGTCCCAAAACCATGGAATCTAAATTGGTGAAAGGCTTATATGGTGCTGGTGAGGTTCTGGATATTGATGCCTTCACGGGCGGCTATAATTTACAAGCCGCTTTTTCTACTGGTTATGTGGCGGCTATGCATGCTGTACATGGTGATGAAGAATAGAGGTTATTATGAATACAAAAAAAATTGCCATTGCTATTGATGGTCCTGCAGGGGCTGGTAAAAGTAGTATTTCAAAAGTAGTGGCCAATGAATTGGGTTATTTATATATCGATACAGGCGCTATGTATCGAGGTGTAACATGGGCGGTTCTCGATAGCCATGTTGATGTGAAAAATCAAAAAGATGTAGAATCATTGCTCCCTTCATTAGATTTAACATTAGAGCCTACTGCAAATGCTTGTAAAGTATTTGTAAAAGGTCAAGACGTGACAGATCTAATTCGACAACAACAAATCAATGAGAATGTATCAACTATTGCCTCTTATAAAGGTGTTCGTGAATACTTAGTTGAACGACAACAAGCTATGGCTGCTGTTGGTGGTGTTATTTTAGATGGTCGCGATATAGGTTCTGTTGTACTACCAAAGGCTGAGTTGAAGATATATTTAACAGCATCTGTAGATGCACGAGCAAAACGTAGATGGCTTGAAGTTCAAGGTACTTCTAATGAACAATCATTAGAAGATATCAAAAATAATGTTGAAAGTCGCGATGAAATGGATAAAAATCGCGATGAATCTCCACTGGTGTGCGTTGAGGATGCTATTGTTGTTGATTCTAGTAACATGACGTTTGATGAAACAGTGGAACATATATTACATCTAGTACAGGAGCGAATCTAAGATGAATAAATTTTCTACATGGCTTTGGCGTACTGCCTTTTGGTTGCGCTATAAAGTCGGCTATGGACTAAAGGTATATGGGCGTGATAATTTTCCTATGGAAGGTCCCGTTATTGTTGTACCCAATCATTTAAGTAACAATGATCCACCTATCTGCGGCTATGCATTACCTAGACATGTACATTTCATGGCGAAACAGGAGTTATTTGTGAATCCCATTTCTCGATTTTTCTGTACATGGCTTGGTGCGTTTCCACTAAATCGCGGTGCTATCGACAAGGTAGCTATACGTCATGCATTAGGATTATTGAAAGACAATAAGGTGCTAGGGATATTTGCTGAAGGAAACCGTCAAAAGAGCGGTAAGCTTGGAAGATTTCATGATGGCGCAGCATCAATTGCATTGCGTACAGGCATTGGTATAACACCAGTTGCTATTATTGGATCTCATAATATGAAGAAAAATCAAGTGGCTTGTATTATTGGTAAACAAGTTCCTGTAAATAAAGCTAAACCAACACCTGAAGCAATCAAAGAGGTTAATGACCGCGTTAAAGGTGAAATTCAACGCATGATAGATTCGTATCATGAAAATCGTATAGAGGAGACTTTATGGAAATAATTTTGGCTGAAAATCATGGCTTTTGTTATGGTGTTAAGCGAGCCGTTGAAATGGCTAATGAAGCTGCAGATGGTAAGGGTAAAAGTTATACATTAGGTCCTATCATTCATAATCCTCAAGTTGTAGGTCGCCTTGAAAGTAAAGGTGTAAGTCCTATTCAAGAGGTAGCAGATATTGACGAAGGGACAATGATTATTCGATCTCATGGTGTAGGCCCTGCTATTTATGCAGAAGCTGAAGAAAAGGGATTACATATTTTAGATGCTACATGTCCTCATGTAAAAAAAGCGCAACAAGATGCTAAGTCTGTCATAGAAGATGGAATGACTTTGGTGATTTTGGGCGAAAAAAACCATCCTGAGGTAAAAAGTATCAATTTATGGGCAAATAACAAAGGAATAATCATCGAAGATGAAGAATCCGCCCAAAAACTACAAATTGTGGAAAAAATGGGTGTTGTTGTACAAACAACCTTTTCACAATTCAAATTTAACAGTATAATAGAGATATTAGAGAAAAAATCTAAGAATCTTAAGGTTTTCAAAACGATATGCAATGCAACGCAAGAACGACAGAACTCTGCCGTTGACTTAGCACGTAATGTAGATCTTATGATAGTGATAGGCGGTAAGAATAGCGGAAACACAAACCGATTGGCAGAGGTTTGTCGTGACGTTGGATGTACAACTTATCACATTGAAACTTCTACTGAATTACAACTGGAATGGTTTAACCGAGTACAGACGGTAGGAGTTACAGCAGGAGCATCGACTCCCGACTGGATTATTAAGGAGGTCATTGAGACAATGAAAGATTTTGCAGAATTATTAGCAGCAGAAGGTCAAGAAGAATTTAAGAAAGGGAACGTTGTAGAAGGTACAGTAGTTCAAGTTGAAGATGAACGCGCTTATGTATCTTTTGGCTACAAAACTGAAGCCATTTTGAACAGAACTGAAATTTCTTATCCAGCACCAGAATCTGCCAAAGATGTGTTGAAAAATGGTGATGAAATTAAAGCAGTTATCATGAACCACATCAAAGAAGATAATCCTATTTATCTTTCCATGACTCGCTTGGCTAAAGATGAAGATTGGCAATATGTTATCGAAGCACAAGAAAAAGATGAAGCTATCGTATGTAAAGGTATTGATGCTATCCCAGCAGGTTTGGTAGTAACAGTTAAATCCCTTCGTGGTTTCATTCCATTGTCCCAAGGTGATGTTCATTTCGTAAAATCCTTGGACAACTTGGTTGGTACAGAATTCGAAGCTAAAGTACTTGAAATCGAAGAAAAGAAAAACCGTTTGGTTCTTTCCCGTCGTGCAGTATTGGAAGTAGAACGTCAAGCTAAATTAGCTGAAGCATTGAAAAACATCAACGTTGGCGACAACTATAAAGGTATTGTTCGTAAAATCATGCCTTATGGTGCTTTCGTAGATATCGGTGGTATTGAAGGTTTACTTCACATTTCCGACATTTCTTGGCAAAAAATCAAAAAAGTGGAAGATGTTCTTTCCGTTGGTCAAGAAATCGAAGTTAAATTACAATCCTTCGACGCTGAAAGCAACAAATTATCCTTGTCCTTAAAAGCTTTGACTAAGAGCCCATGGGACGTAGCTGAAGAAACATTGCATGTTGGCGATGTTATTAACGGCAAAGTTGTTCGTTTGGTAGCTTACGGTGCATTCGTAGCTGTTAACGACGACATTCAAGGTTTACTTCACATTTCTCAAATTACAAAACAACGTAATGCGAAAGTTGAAGATTACTTAAACCGCGGTCAAGAAGTAGAAGTTAAAATCATTTCTCTAAACAAAGACGAAAAGAAATTGGGTTTGGCTTTAACTGAATTGATGGAAGCAAAAGAAACTGCAGAAGACGCTGAATAATTCATTGTCTAATAAAAGGCTAACCAAGGTTTCCTTGGTTAGCCTTTTTGCGTACTTTACGTAGAATATGATAAAATATAGTAATGTATTAGATTAGATAATGAGGTGAAACCATGGCAAAACCATTAGTGGCTGTTGTAGGTCGTCCAAATGTAGGGAAATCTACACTTTTTAATGCCATTGTTAATAAACGAATCTCTATTGTTGAAGATATTCCTGGTGTAACACGGGATCGTATTTACTTTGACGCAGAGTGGTTAAATCGTGAATTTACAATGATAGATACAGGTGGTATCGAATTCATAACAGATAATAGTCATGTTATTCCTAAGATGATGCGTTTACAAGCTGAATTAGCAATTGAAGAAGCGGATGTAATTTTATTTGTTGTTGATGGTAAACAAGGAATTGTTCCTGCCGATGAAGAAGTTGCAAATATATTACGTGCTAGCGGTAAACCTGTAGTTTTAGTTGTTAATAAAATTGACAGTGTCAATCAAGAACCTAATATTTATGAATTCTATAATCTTGGCTTAGGTGATCCAATTGGTATTTCTGCTAAGAATTTAATGAATTTAGGTGACTTGCTAGACGATACGGTTAAACATTTCCCTCCAGTTGGTACAAATGTTGATGATGAAGATACTATTCACGTAGCGGTTATTGGCCGTCCTAATGTAGGTAAATCTTCTTTGACTAATGCATTATTAGGGCAAGACCGCGTAATCGTATCTGATGTAGCAGGCACAACACGTGATTCCATCGATACATATTGGACCCATGGAGATCAAAAATTTGTCCTTATCGATACTGCAGGCATGCGACGTAAATCTAAAATCGAAGAAGCTGTTGAACGATATAGTATTGTGCGTTCTTTACGCTCCGTAGACCGTTCGGATATTGTTGTTCTTGTACTTGATGCTCAAGATGGTGTTACAGAACAAGATAAGAAAATTGCTGGTTATGCCTATGAAGCAGGCAAGGGTGTAATTATTGTTGTAAACAAATGGGATCTTGTTGAAAAAGATGATAAAACAACTCTGCG
This sequence comes from Veillonella infantium, assembly GCF_002959895.1. Classification (GTDB taxonomy): domain Bacteria; phylum Bacillota; class Negativicutes; order Veillonellales; family Veillonellaceae; genus Veillonella; species Veillonella infantium. The sequence goes on from NZ_PPDD01000009.1 coordinate 110,448, forward strand.
CTTTACTGAAGATATTTATGATGAATTAGGGTTCTTACAGTTTGCGCCGATTTTATTTGCATCTGCATTGACTAAGCAACGTATTCATCGCTTAGCTGATATGTTGAAATTCGTTTCTGAACAACAGTATCGCCGTGTATCTACAGGTACATTAAATCAATTATTGCAAGATGCTCAAACAGTAAATCCGGTCCCATCTCGTAATGGCAGAATTCCAAAGATTTACTATATGACACAAGCAAGTGTTAAACCACCTACATTTATTTTGTTTGTAAATGAACCAGAGTTAATTCACTTCTCGTATATGCGTTTCTTGGAAAATAGATTACGTGAGTCCTTTGGCTTTGAAGGAACACCAATTCGTTTAGTGTTGCGTGGTAAGAAACGGGATGATGAAGACTAATGGATATTATGGTTATCGTATATGCTATATTGGCATATCTTATTGGTTCAATTCCTAGTGGTTTAATTATTGGTAAAACCTTCTTTAATACAGATGTCCGCCAATATGGTTCTAAAAATATAGGTGCCACTAACACATATCGCGTTATAGGTCTCAAAGCTGCATTACCTGTATTTCTCTGTGATGCCTTAAAAGGCGCGGCTGGGGTAGTATTATTATCCTCTTATGGACCTATGTATATGATCTTAGGTGGTATTCTTGCTATGATGGGCCATAACTGGTCTATATTCTTAGGCTTTAAAGGTGGTCGTGGCGTAGCTACAGGACTAGGTGTATTAATTGCTTTGTCACCATTAGTTGCTTTGATTGCCTTCTTGGTATGGGGCGTTATTGTCTATTTCACTAAGCTCGTATCACTAGGATCAATTATAGCTGCCGCTTTGGTACCAATCTTAATGTATTTTACAGGCGAATCTTATTGGTTCGTTGGCTTTGGCGCTTTGGCTGCTTTATTTGTCATTGTTCGCCATTGGGATAATATCAAACGTTTACTTGCAGGTAATGAGTTAAAAGTAGAACGTATCAAAAAGGATTAATATATGAATGTTGTTGTTGTCGGCTCTGGTAGCTGGGGTACTGCTCTTGCTATTAAATCCGTATTAGCTGGAAATACCACAACTTTATATTGTCGTCGCCCAGAATTTGCAGATCAATTAGCTAAAGATTTGGAGAATAAAGAGTATTTACCTGGCGTAACATTACCAAATGAATTAGTATATAGTTCAGATCTTGCTACCTGTATTAAAGGGGCTGATATCATTCTCATGGTTACGCCATCTGTACATGTACGTACTAGTTTAGAGTCTATTAGACCATATGCTCATAAAGAACAATCGTATATACTTTGTTCAAAAGGTGTAGAGCGTACTACTGGCAAATTGCTGACTACAGTTATGAGAGAGGTTCTAGGAACAGTTGGATGTAATCTCGCTGTTTTATCTGGTCCAAACCATGCGGAAGAAATTGGACGAGATTTACCGGCTGCATCTGTTTTAAGTACAGAAGATCTTGATGTGGCCACGATGTTACAGAAAGCATTATGTAGTCAAAACTTTAGAATTTATGCAAATACCGATATTACTGGTGTTGAGTTAGCGGGGGCTACAAAGAATATTATTGCTCTCGCTGCTGGTATTGTAGACGGTCTAAAGTTAGGGGATAACTGTAAAGCATTGCTCTTAACACGTGGGTTGCATGAGATGACTCGTTTTGGTGTAGCCTTAGGTGCTCAAAAAGAAACCTATGCCGGCCTAGCTGGTATGGGAGATTTGATTGCCACATGTATGAGTCCCCATGGTCGCAACCGGGCAGCTGGACAACAATTAGCAGATGGAAATACGATGGACTATATTATTAATCATACGAATATGGTTGTAGAAGGTTTCTTTGCTACTGACATTATTTATAAAATGGCTTGTGAACATCATATTGAAATGCCAATAACAAAGGCTTTATATGAAGTTTTATATGAAGAAAAATCTCCTGCTTTGGCATTAGCAGAATTGATGGGACGAGATATTAAAATTGAAGTATCATAAATAAAAGATACTTTTAATTTGGTTATTTATATACTATAATTAATGAGTATAATCTTGTGAGGGTTGTATGCGAATTATTGGCGGAACTGCAAAGGGACATACTATAAAAGCACCTAAAGGGGTAGATACTAGACCTACACTTGATCGTGTTCGTGAAAGTGTGTTTAATGTATTATCTAATAGAGGTATATTTGGTACTCATGTATTAGATATATTTTCAGGTACAGGTGCAGTAGCTATTGAAGCCTTAAGTCGTGGTGCAGCACATGCAGTAGCGGTAGACTTTAAAACAGGAAAATTGATTTTGGAGAATGCCAAACATTGTCATGTGGAAGATCGGTTAGAAATCATTCCGAGGAAACTTTCACAATTAAAAAATTATATAATGGGACGACAGTTCGATTATATTTTTTCTGATCCACCATATGAAAATGGATTTATACAAGAAACCATAGATATGGTTGTAGACTGTGATTTATTAAAGCCTGAAGGTGTTTTATTACTAGAGCACCATAAGGACGAGGCATTTACCTTGCCTGAATCATGGAAATGTATAAAAGAACAGAAATTTGGTTATACGATGGTTTCCTATTTTGTAAACACTGCTGAAAGGAGCTAAACCTGTGCGTATAGGTGTGTGTCCGGGTAGTTTTGACCCAGTAACAAATGGACATGTTGATATTTTTGAACGAGGCAGTCGATTAGTTGATAAATTAATCATTGCTGTCAGCTCTAACCCAAATAAAAATTCCTTATTTACCATGGAAGAACGGGTTGAGATGATTCAAAATTCTGTCAAACATATTCCTAATGTTGAAATTGATTGTACAGGTGGTCTACTTAACCAGTATGTTAAATCTAAGAATGCCACTATAATCATTCGAGGATTGCGAGCTTTAAGTGACTTTGAATATGAATTTCAACGTGCGTTGTTTGCAAAATATTTGGATGATGATATTGAAACTGTATTTATTATGACAAATAATAAATACTCTTTCGTCAGCTCCACAGGTATTCGTGAACTTGCAAAATTTGGCGGTAAGCTAGATGGTTTAGTTCCGGATGATGTTAAGGAAAAACTTGAAGAACGCTTTAATACGGTCCATAATAAATAGGGGTGAAATGTATGAAAACAGAAAAATTATTAGAAGATTTAGAGGTTCTTATTGAATCTAGCAGCCGTATTCCTATGACTACAAAACGTATGGTTGAGGAAGACGAAATTATGCGTATTATTGATTCTATTCAAGAGTCTTTACCATTGGAACTTGAAGAGTCTCGTCGTATTGTAGCAGATAAAGATAAAGTACTAGCTGATGCTCAACGTCAAGCTGAAACTTTGATTGATCAAGCTAAAGACTACATTGCTAAATTAACTGCTGAAAGTGAACTAGTTAAACAAGCTCAAGAACAAGCTAATCAAATTATCAATGCAGCTAACCAATCCTCTGAGGAATTGAAATCCAGCTCCATTCAATATGCTGGTGATGTTCTTAAATATGTGGAAAACAATTTAGAAAAAACATTGGAAAGCTTACGTCAAAATCGTGAAAGTTTGAAACAAACTGAACAACGTACAGAAGAAAACCAATAATATTATAAGAAAAGAAGCGAAGGATTTCCTTCGCTTCTTTTTTATTCATTATAATTATCAGGTTTTTTAGGCTCAACGATCATTGTTTGATGAGTGCTAAAAATAACAAAACCAAGTGGAGACCCAGGTGGCTTTTTTATATTTTTGATGTATGTATAATCTACAGGTACTTTGCTGGTTTTACGTGCCTTACTAAAGTAGGCTGCGTATTGAGCGACTTTAGATAGAATCATATCATCAGGCTCTACATTAAGTCTTAATATGAGATGGGAACCTTGAATATCTTGTGTATGGAACCAAATATCTGTTGGTTTGGCAAATCGATGAGTCAAATATTCATTTTGTTGATTGTTACGGCCAATAAATATTTCACCTTCATCGATGGTTAAATGAATGTAATTTGATTTACCTAATTTATATGATAATGGCTTCTTCGATTTTTTAATAATGCCTGCATCCATACATTCTTTACGAATTTCTTCTAAGCTTTCACGGGTAGTGGCTAATGAAATACTATATAAAATTGATTTGAGATATTCAAGTTTTGTAGTACTAGCATTAAGTTGATATTCACCACTGACCATACGATTTTTTAATTTAGTATAGAGCTTATAATACCATTGACCGTTTTCTACAATTGTAAGATTTGGCTTTAGAGGAATTGTTAATAATTCTCCATCTTCAGAAAGAAGATTTGGTAATTGGATAGAAGGTTCATATTGAACTTGTAAGTGAGCATTAATCATTAAGATATCACCATATAGTTTATATGTATCCATTTTATTGGTGTCATCTAATTCATCTTTAATCTTTTGATGACGAACTTCTTCTTTTTTTATGGCTGCTGTTAAGATCTTTTCTAGTTCTTTATCTGCAGTGTGAATGGATTTTGTATTATGAATCGATTCTTCTAAGGCTTCTGAAATCGTACTATATTCTTTAAGGACTTTATAATTTTGTAGGATAAAAGTGGCATGTGCTTTTTTATTATTATCATTAATTAAAGTAAGCAAACCATTACTTTCATTGAGCTTAATTTTTAACTCATATAACGCCTTAGCTAAGGCATCAACTTGCGTGGGAATTAAGTCACTTATGATTTCATTACCACTAAGATCTGAAGTCAATAATACTTCATCCAATAAAGGTTTACCAAAACCGTTAAAGATGGCACGTATAGATTGTTGTACAGTGCCATCACCGAAGGAGGTAAGTAAATTTTTGATTTCATTATAATCAAAATCCATTAAACTCACACGATTAGCATTAGGTGGTAATTCATAGTGTAGTTTAGGACTTATAGAACGTTCACGATTCATTAAAGGCGATACATGAATTAATGATTCTAGAATAACTCCATCTTGAACAAAGATACAGTTTGAATACTTGCCCATTAGTTCCACATATATAAATGTACTCGTAATAGAACCATCCATTTCAAGCTTATCCGTTTGGATACACATGATTCGATCACCATTGATTTGTTCAACCTTTACAATACGGCTACCCTCAATATGTTTACGAAGAAACATACATAGTGAACTAGGTTCCTTTGGTAAATCTTGAAGAGGTTTGCTGAGATACATTGCGGGGGTTGCACCAACAGTGATGACTAGGCTTTGATCTTCGTTAAGTGCACGAATTTTAAATAGTAATGTAGTTTTATCTATTTGATATAATTTTTGTATTTGACCTGTTTGTAATCGCTCATTTAGTTCTTTAGCGAGAACAGACATGGTAAGTCCGTCTAAATTCATAGTACTCCTTTCAATTCTATTTAGAAGTATAGTTTAGTATAACATAATGTACATATAATTCTTAGTATTTAAACACGGAATGTATAATTCGTGGTACAATAATAAAAACTGCTAAGGAGGATATCATATGAAAAGTATGACCGGTTTTGGTTCTGGTACCGCAACCAAAGATGGCATTACCTGTACGGTAGAAATTAAGACTGTAAATGCACGATTTTTGGATTTATTTATACGTAGTCCAAAGCAAATAAACCCTTTTGAAAGTATTATTCGTGGATTAGTACAAGATCGGATTACTCGTGGTAAAGTTGAAGTATCTGTTTCTATTCAGGATGCAGGGGAAAGACCTAAAACTTTTACAATAAATAGTGTATTGAGAAAGCAGATACAAGAATTGCTTGTTCAAGAAGAGTTTTATGATGACCCTAAAAAAGTGCCTTTACAAGCGGTCAATTCCATTTCTAATGAATGGATACAACAACAAGATACTCCGATTGCAGAAGATGTGCTTTCAGAAATAGTACAAGAATCTACAAACCAAGCACTAGATGCCTTAATAACAATGCGTACTGTAGAAGGTAAACATATTGAACAAGATTTATTGTCTCGTATCACTACTTTAGAAAATATAATCAAGAGTATTGATGAGAATAAGGCCGGCGCTGTAGATGCGTATCGTGAGCATATAAAGGGAAAAATTCAAGAATATTTAGTGTCTTTAGAGGCAAGTATCAGTGAAGATCGTTTTTTGCAAGAAATTGCTTTATTGGCTGATAAGACTGATATTACGGAAGAGATTGTCCGATTTACCTCACATGTGGTACAATTAAAAAACACACTTGTAGATGAGAATTCCATCGGTCGTAAGGTGGATTTTATTTTGCAAGAAATGAATCGTGAAGTGAATACAATTGGTTCCAAAGCTATGGATTCAAGTATTACAGAGTTTGTGGTTCAGCTAAAATGTGAGTTAGAGAAAATTAGAGAACAAGTACAGAATGTAGAGTAATAGGAGGTCCATAAATGAGTATTCAGTTATTGAATATAGGCTTTGGTAATATGGTATCTGCTAACCGTGTTATGGCTATTATTAGTCCCGAATCTGCACCGATAAAACGTATGGTTCAAGATGCGCGTGACAAGGGCCTACTCATTGATGCTACATATGGTCGTAAGACTCGTGCTGTATTAGTTATGGATAGTGGTCAAATTGTATTATCTGCAATTCAACCAGAAACCGTAGCACATCGACTTGTGCAATATGATGTAGACGAAGATACAGTAGAATCATAGGAGTACATATGTCAGACAGAGGATTATTAATCGTTATATCCGGGCCATCTGGCGCAGGTAAAGGTACGATTTGTGCGAATATTCGAAAAGAAATGCCTAATTTAGTATATTCTGTTTCAATGACCACACGGGCACCTCGTGTTGGTGAAGTAGAAGGGGTTAATTACTTCTTTCGCTCGAAACAAGAATTTGAAACTCTATTAAGTGAAGATGCATTTTTAGAATATGCAAAAGTATATGATAATTACTACGGTACACCGAAGCAACATGTAATAGATTTATTGGATGATGGTAAAAGTGTACTGTTAGAAATTGATATTCAAGGTGCTATGCAAGTTAAAGAACGTTTTAGTGATGCTGTATTTATTTATATAGTACCACCGTCATTAACTGAGTTATCTGAGCGATTACATAATCGCGGTACAGATGCGAAAGAAGTTATTGATAAACGGTTGTCATTAGCCTGTTCTGAATTGGCATTAGCCCATCGATATGACTATATAGTTGTAAATGATGATCTCGGAGAGGCATCTGAGAAGGTTGCATCTATCTTACGAGCTGAATCCTGTAAGATTAGTCGCAATAAAGAGCAAATTCAATTTATTTATAAACAGTATCAAGAGTCTAAGGAGAAGTGATAGTATGATGGTAAAACCTCCATTGAAAAAATTGGAAAATCAAGTAGATAGTAAATATACTTTGGTAACATTGGCAGCTAAACGTGCTCGTGAACTAACAGATGGCGAACCATGCTTAGCTGAATCTACACATGCAACTGACAAGCCTGTTTCCTTGGCATTCTATGAAATTGCCGAAGGTGAAGTGACTTATAAACGCACTAAAGAAGGCATTAAATAAGAAAAACGATTCCTTGTATCATTGATACAAGGAATTTTTAAAAGGAGAAGAAAATGCGAGGAAAACATATCATTGTCGCTGTATCTGCAGGTATTGCTGCGTATAAGGCAATTGAAGTAGTTAGCAGACTTCGTAAAAAAGGTGCTGAAGTGAAGGTGGTTATGACTCAAAACTCCACTCATATAGCTTCACCTCTTACATTTGGTGAAATTAGTGGACATCCTGTAGCTATCGACATGTTTGAACAAGTACATCAATGGGATGTGGAGCATATTGCATTAGCTACATGGGCAGATGCATATGTGGTTGTTCCAGCTACGGCAAATGTAATTGGTAAAATATATGCCGGTATTGCAGATGATATGCTAACAACAACAATAATGGCTACTAAGGCTCCAAAATATCTTTGTCCTGCTATGAATACAGAAATGTATAACAATCCGATTACTCAACATAATTTGGAAGGTTTACGTTCTCTTGGCTATCATATTATGGAACCTGCTGAAGGATGGCTTGCTTGTGGGGTTACCGGTATGGGGCGTCTACCAGAGCCCGAAGCCATTGTAGATTGGCTTGAATCACAGATGTGCAAATCTAATGAGCTTGAAGGTACTACAGTACTTGTTACAGCAGGTGGTACGCAAGAAAATATCGATCCTGTTCGTTATATTGGTAATCGGTCTAGTGGAAAGATGGGGTATGCTATTGCTGAGCAAGCAGCCCGGATGGGGGCTAACGTTATTTTGGTCAGTGCACCCACATCTTTAGCCGTACCTAGTGGAGTAGATTTTGTTCCTGTTGACTCTGCTTTATCTATGCAAAATGCTGTTGAATCTCGATATGGCGAGGTAGATGTGGTTATCATGGCGGCAGCAGTATCTGATTTTAGAGTCCTTCACAAGGCAGAACAAAAAATAAAGAAAATGGAGTCCATGACATTAGAACTTGTTAAAAATCCAGATATACTACAAGGTCTAGGTGCTAAAAAGAATCATCAAATTCTTGTAGGTTTTGCAGCAGAAACTGAGCATGTTATTAAATACGGTCAAGATAAGGTTACTAGAAAAAATTTAGATATGCTCGTAGCAAACGATGTTAGTAAATCTAATGCAGGCTTTAATGTAGATACAAATGAAGGATACTTCTTATATCCTCATAAAGATCCAAAAGAAATGCCGAATATGAAAAAATCTGAATTGGCCCATAATATTATGAAAGAAGTTGTGGAATTAGTAAAAAATAAATAACACCATACATGAGAGAATCTTATGTTTGTAGTTTGTAATTGATAGAAAGATATGTAATAATGACTTGCTTTATCAATGTAAATACACTATAATATTTCTGTAACTCATCAAGAGTAGTGGAGGGATAGGCCCTATGAAGCTACAGCAACCATTCCAAGAGGAAAAGGTGCTAATTCCTATGACAAATGTCGTTAGATGGGAGGGTCTCTCATGAGTACATGAGAGGCTTTTTTTCGTATTAGGAGGATAAAATGGCTGAAAAACATATGTTTTTTACTTCTGAATCTGTTACTGAAGGCCATCCAGATAAAATAGCTGACCAAATTTCTGATGCTGTTTTGGATGCGATTATTGAAAAAGATCCAACTGCTCGTGTAGCTTGTGAAACTTTAGTTACTACTGGTTTAGTTCATGTAGTAGGCGAAATTTCTACAAACACATATGTGGATATTCCTCGCATCGTACGTGATACTGTTCGAGAAATTGGTTATACACGTGCTAAATTTGGCTTTGACTGCGACACTTGTGGTGTTCTAGTTTCTATTGATGAACAATCTGCTGATATTGCTATGGGCGTTGATGAAGCTCTTGAATCTAAAGATGGTAATGGTGAAGCACTTGATAAAATCGGTGCTGGTGACCAAGGTATGATGTTTGGTTATGCATCTAATGAAACACCTGAACTAATGCCTATGCCTATTTCTTTGGCTCATCGTTTATCCCGTCGTCTTACAGAAGTTCGTAAAGATGGCACTTTAACATATCTTCGTCCAGATGGTAAAACTCAAGTGACTGTTGAATATGTTGATGGTAAACCAAAACGTATTGATACAATTGTTATCTCTACACAACATAGCCCTGAAGTTACGCAAGAACAAATTAAAGCTGATTTAAAACGCTTTGTTATCGATGCAGCATTGCCTGCTGAATTTGTTGATGAAAATACAAAATATTTCATTAACCCAACTGGCCGTTTCGTAATCGGTGGTCCTCATGGTGATGCTGGCTTGACTGGCCGCAAAATCATCGTAGATACTTACGGCGGTATGGCTCGTCATGGTGGCGGTGCTTTCTCTGGTAAGGATCCATCTAAGGTTGACCGCTCTGCAGCATATGCAGCTCGTTATGTAGCTAAAAATGTTGTAGCAGCAGGCCTTGCTGATAAGTGTGAAGTACAAGTTGCTTACGCAATCGGCGTTGCTCATCCTGTATCTATCTTAGTTGATACTTTTGGTACAGGTCATGTTGAGGAAACTAAAATTCAAGAACTCGTTAAGAAACATTTCGACCTTCGCCCAGCAGGTATTATTGAAATGCTTGATTTGTTAAAACCTCATTATCGCAAAACTGCAGCATATGGTCACTTTGGTAGAACTGATGTAGATTTACCTTGGGAGCGTACTGACAAAGCAGCAATTTTAAAAGCTGAAGCTGGCTTATAATACAAAAGGTCTTAGTAGAATTTCTACTGAGACCTTTTATAGTAAATGAAAGGATATAATGTATGCGTGTCGCACAAGTTATTATTAATAGACCGGCCAAACAACTTCATAAACCATTGAGCTATTTAATGCCTGAAAAGTTTGGTAATGTCTTACCTGGTACACGCGTACTTATTCCTTTAGGCAATAGTCGCGAAGAGGGAATTCTGATTGGCTATGAAGATTTAAACGAGCCCCCTGAGTTCACATTGCGAAATATTGTTCAAGTATTAGACAATGAACCTTGGTTCACACCTGAAATGATGGATACTGCTCGTCGTTTAAATGAATATTATTTATTCTCTTATGGCGATGCATTGCGTTTATTTACTGTTAATAAAACTCTAAAATCTTATGAGGCGCCTAAGGAAGAATGGCTTGTGGTTACACCTGCTTTCACGGTAGAACAATTTAGTGAACGAAAAAAGAAACAACGAGAGTTGGCAAAATATTTACTTGAAGTAGGGGGCGCATCAAAAGCTTTATTATTAGCTAAAGGCTTTTCACGTATGGTCATTAAACAAGTTAGTGAAGCTAAGGGGATTACTATTGAATCTAGATTTAAAGCGACAAAGACTACCTTTGATGAACTGTTTACAGCAGAAGTCAATATACCACTAACTGATGCACAACAAGCCGTGTATGAACCGATACAAGAAGCGATGAACACACATCACCATAAAACCTTTTTGTTACATGGTGTAACGGGTAGCGGAAAAACTCAACTATATTTAAAAGCTACAGCAAAATGCATTAGTCAAGATAAGACTGCTATTATTTTGGTTCCAGAAATTATTTTGACAGATCAGATAGTGCGTCGTTTTGTAGAAACCTTTGGAGATGAAGTTGTAGTATTTCATAGTAAATTAACAGTTCAACAACGCAATAATAACTGGGAGCGTTTACGTCGCAAGGATAGTCATATTATCATTGGTGCACGATCAGCAGTATTTGCTCCAGCTGAGGATATTGGACTTATCGTAGTAGATGAAGAGCATGATACTTCTTATAAGCAAGAGGACATGGTTCGTTACCATGCTAGAAATGTTGCATTATGGCGTGGGGAAGCACATGGTTGTCCTGTAATACTAGGTTCTGCAACACCATCTGTAACCTCCTATTACAAAGCTAAGCAAGGGGAGTATCATTTGCTTGAATTACCACATCGTATTTTTGAACAACCAATGCCAAAAGTAACTATTGTGGACATGAAGGAAGAAATTCTTCATGGCAACTATTCTGTTTTTTCTGATGCTATGAGTAGCTTAATTCAAAAAACATTGAATGAACATAACCAAATGATTATTCTATTGAACAGACGTGGTTATAGTACCTTTGTAATGTGTCGCGATTGCGGGGAAACTATTATGTGTCCTCATTGTGATGTAGCTATGGTGTATCACCAAGCAGGTGAAGAATTACGGTGCCATTACTGTGAACATCATGAACCAATTCCTACGGTCTGTCCAAAGTGTAATAGTCAACGCATTAAATTCTTTGGATCAGGTACACAAAAGGTGGAGGAAGAGTTGCGACGTCATTTTAAGTCGGCTCGTATTGCCCGCCTTGATCAAGACGTAACTAAAAACAAACAATTAGCAGAAGATATTTTACATGATTTTGGGACTCATAAATATGACATCTTACTGGGAACACAAATGGTGTCAAAAGGTCATGACTTTAAAGATGTAACAGCTGTCGGTATTTTAACGGCTGATTCAGTTTTAAATATTCCTGTATATTCCGCATCTGAAAGAACTTTTGATTTACTTACACAGACATCTGGCAGGGCTGGTCGTGGTGATAAACCAGGCAGTGTAGTAATACAAACATATAATCCTTTAAATTATGCTATAATAAAGAGTAAGGCTCATGATTATGTAGGCTTTTACAACGAAGAAATTCGAAATCGTAAAGCATTAGGATATCCTCCGTTTAGAGAGATGATTCACATGGTAGTGCGTCATCAAAATATGGAGACCTTAGAGGCCATAGCTAATCGTATTGTAAGCGATTTAGAGGTCCATAAAGGTGATACAGATATTCTCATTAATGGACCTTATGAAGCAAATATCAAAAAAGTACGGGATATGTATCGTTTAGCGATTATGATTCGAGGTACTGACTTATCAAATTTAAAAGAATATATATATAATTCATGGATCTTCACACAAGAAGGACTTTTGATTGATGTAGATCCTGTTTAGTATAGGAGTATAAATGGCAGTATTAGATGTTGTGAAAGCAGGTCACCCCGTTTTAAAACAAATTGCGGAACCTGTAGAACATGTTAATAAAAAACTTAGAGCCCTTATCGATGATATGGCGGAAACAATGTATGAGACTGATGGCGTTGGACTTGCTGCACCTCAAGTAGCGGTGTCAAAACGAATTATCGTCGTAGATGATCATGCCGGTAGTGGTCTCATTGCATTAATTAATCCTGAAATTACGCATGCTGAGGGATCTCAAGTGGGACCAGAGGGTTGTTTAAGTGTACCAGGGTATTTTGGCGATGTGGAAAGATTCGATAAAATTACCGTTAAAGGTATAGACCCTCATAATAAAAAGGTAACAATTAAAGCTGAAGGATTTTTAGCGCGTATTTTTCAACATGAGATTGATCATTTAGAAGGTCATTTGTTTATTGAAAAAGCAACTAACTTACGATTGATTACTGATCACCCAGAGGAGAAAGAAATTGTATAATCAAAAACAATTGCGTGTCGTATTTATGGGGACGCCTGATTTTTCTGTTCCTACTTTGGAAGCATTAATAAAGGCTGGTCACTCTATTGTTGGTGTATACTGTCAGCCAGATAAACAAAAAGGTCGCGGTAAACAAGTTCAAATGCCACCTGTAAAAGTGGCAGCTTTAAATCATAATTTACCTGTATTCCAACCGGTAACATTACGTGATGAACAAGTACAAGCAGAACTAGAAGCTCTAAATCCCGACGTAGTAGTGGTTATTGCATACGGTAAAATTTTACCGCCATGGCTTATTCGTTTACCACAATATGGATGTATTAACGTACATGCATCTATTTTACCTAAGTATAGAGGTGCTGCACCAATTCATTATGCCATATTAAATGGTGATACTAAGACAGGTGTTACAATTATGCATATGGATGATGGCCTTGATACAGGCGATATTATTGATATCGTGGAGACTGATATTTTGTGTGGTGAAACAACAGGGCAACTATTTGAACGTATGGCATTACTAGGTGGCGAAACTATTGTTCCAGTATTAACTCGTTGGGTTAATGGAGAAATTGTGGCTACGCCACAAGATGATACAATGGCTACACATACTGCTAAGATTACAAAGGAAATGGGGCATATAGACTGGTCTAAGTCAGCCCATGAAATTGTCAATCTTATTAGAGGTCTTAATCCAGCTCCTGGATGTTATACGTATCTCGATAGAAAACGTTTAAAAGTATGGTCTGGTGAAGTGGTCCCAAGTGATACGACTCACTGTTTGATAGATGTCCATGGTAAACATGTACCAATTGCTATATCAGCCACAACTGTGCCTGGTACAATCGTATCTAAAATAGCCGGTTTAGGTGTATTTTGTGGTGATGGAAATATAATTCTATTAACAGAAGTCCAACCAGAAAATAAAAAACGTATTTCTGCAATTGATTTTATTAATGGACATCAGATAAAGGAAGGTATCGTTTTTGGAGACTCAATATAAGCAGTACGAAACGTATCCGTTATACCTGATATTATCATCAATTACATGTGCCATAATTACTGTAATTATGGGATTTCTAATGTATATATTAGAGCCTGGACTTTCACAATTACATCCTGTTGCACCCATAATAAGTACAGTGATTTTTTCGGTATGCATTTGTGTTATATGGTTATTGTGCGCATCCTTGATTATTGCTAGTTTCGGTATACTACGGTTACATCCTATTGTTTTAAGGCTTGCTAACCAGTTTATATATGGACTGTTTCCAGTGTCCCTATTGATTGGTAAAGTGAGAGGGGTTACTAAGGATCAATTGCGTCAGTCTATGATTGACTTGATTAATCATCTAGTGATGCTTGATATGTATACAGTTGATCCAGAACGTATATTGTTATTGACACCTCATTGTTTACAGGAAAGTTCATGTGTTCATAAGGTTACACATGATGTATACAATTGTAAACAATGTGGTAGATGCCAAGTTGGAAGTTTATTGCAAATTGCTAAAGAGTATGGCTGTCAATTTATAGTGGTAACAGGTGGTACATTAGCGCGAATGAAGGTAAAAGAAGCACGACCAAAGGCTATTGTAGCTATTGCTTGTGAACGTGATTTAGCAAGTGGTATGGCTGATGTATTTCCGATACCTGTCATTGGCGTTTTAAATGAAAGACCTAATGGACCTTGTTGCAATACTACAGTAGATCCTGAACGTGTTCGAGCAGCAGTTGAACAATTAATTGGTAGGAAAAACGATGACTGAAGTTAAAACGAATCAACAACTAAATATTCGATTGCTCGCAGTGAAAGCTTTGAGTGATATTAATCGTAATGGTGCTTATGCCAATATCAAGTTACAAGAGTATTTACAAAAATATCATTTATCCGATTTAGATCGAAGATTTTTCACGGAGTTGGTCTATGGTGTCATCCGTAGAAAAAATTATTTAGATGCCATTATTGTTCATTTTGCCAAAAGACCATTAAAGAAATTATCATCCATGGTTGTAGAAATTCTTAGACTTGGCATTTATCAAATTATCTATATGGATAAAGTCCCTGAAAGCGCAGCGGTCAATGAATCTGTAAAATTGGCAAAAAAGTTAACTAGAGGATTATCTGGCTTTGTAAATGCCGTATTACGTTCAGTATTACGTGAAAGTGATAGTATTTCTATTGGTGAACTTGCCAAGTCTGAGGCTGAAGAAATTTCTTTCATTTATAATCAACCTTTATGGTTAGTTAATTTATGGATAAATGAAATGGGGAAGGATAAGACTATAGATCTTTGTGCTTGGTTTAATGAACAACCTCGTTTGACAGCACGTATAAATACTGTAAAAGTATCTATTGAGGATTGTTTAAAAGAACTACGAGATTTAGGTTGGACTGTTGAACAGGACAATGATATTCCAGAAGTAGTTTATATTGATGCACATCAAGGGCACTTGGAAAAAGCAAAACCTGTTATGGAAGGTCATATTACCTTTATGGATAAAGCCTCTATGCTCGTTGCTCATGTAGTTGATCCTAAGCCAGGCGAGCGCATATTAGATTGTTGTGCTGCACCAGGTGGTAAGTCTATGCATATGGCAAGTCTCATGAATAATACGGGTGCTATTATGAGTTGTGATATATACGATCATAAATTAGAGCTTATGAATCAAAATGCTGAACGACTTGGAGTATCCATAGTTTCAACTAAGCTACAAGACGGTCGTTATTTACCCGATAATTGGAAAGAACAATTCGATCGCGTCTTAGTAGATGCACCGTGTTCTGGACTTGGCATATTACAAAAAAAGTTGGATATGCGTTGGCGTAAAACACAATCTTTACTTACTGACTTACCTCCATTACAGCTTGAAATATTAGAAAAAGCTGCTGAAATGGTTAAAGTTGATGGATATTTAGTATACTCTACTTGTACTATCAATAGTGGGGAAAATGAGGATGTACTAGAAAAATTTCTAGCAACTCATAAGAACTTTATCATTGATTCTGTATCATTTGATGGGTTGCCACAAGCTGTAGAGGGTATGATTACAACATATCCGCCACGAGATCAGATGGATGGATTCTTTATGGCTCGTGTAAAACGCATATCATAATAATAGAAATGGAGTACCATGATAGAATTATTGGGTAAGTCTTTAGAAGAGTTACAATCTATCTTTAAGACCCATAATATACAAAAGTTTCGAGCGAAACAGTTAATAGACTATATTTATCATAGATATATATTTGATTTTGAAGAGATGACGCAGTTTCCTAAAGAGTTGCGTCAATGGTTAAGTGATAACTGTGTTATTTCTTTACCAACATTAATTACTGAGTCTGTATCTCCAGATGGGAAGACTCGTAAAATCCTTGTTGAAATGATAGATCAAAGCCGGGTAGAAGCCGTTTTAATGGAGCAACACTATGGATACTCTGTATGTGTTTCTTCTCAAGTTGGCTGTGCCATGGGCTGTGTGTTCTGCGCCTCTACACAGGGTGGTTTATATCGTGATTTAACTGTGTCTGAAATCATTGGACAAGTCGTTATTTTCGGAGCTCTTACAAAAGAGCAAATCCACTCTGTTGTAGTTATGGGGGCAGGGGAACCATTGCAAAACTATGATAATGTTTTGCAGTCACTGCAACTATTACATGATCCTATGATTTGTAATATTAGTTATCGGAAGATGACTATTTCTACTTGTGGGTGGGTTCCAAACATCTATAAATTAGCTGATGAAGGATTACCTATAACTTTGGCACTCTCATTACACGCTACAAATAATGAAGTGCGTCGTAGTATTATGCCAGTTGGGGCTCGTTATGAATTGACGGAAGTCTTAGATGCGGTAAAATATTATTATGATACGACTCAACGTCGTATCACCTTTGAGTATATTCTTATAGATTCAGTAAATGCATCTATGGAGGAGGCTTATGCATTGGGGAAAATCTGTAAAGATTTCCCAAATTGCCATGTTAACTTAATACCTGTTAATGGCAATGAACATATAGAATTATATAAACCATCTATTACAAATATGAATACATTTAAAGACATCGTTGCTTCCTATGGCGTATCTGTAACGGTACGAAAAGAGATGGGCGATGCTATCCAAGCCGCATGTGGGCAATTAAAAGCAGCTCATGGTCGGAAAAAGGAGAATTATGAATAATTTTGTTGGTTTAAGTAAAATTGGACTTGTGCGTCAGCGCAATGAAGATCGATTTTTTATAGACGGTCCTATTTGTGCTGTCACTGATGGCATGGGTGGATATAGTGGCGGTGAAATCGCCAGTACCTATGCTGTTGATGAAATTAAAGAGTATTTGGCCTCCCTTGAAACAGTGGGGCAACAAGATTTATGTGATGCTATTATTCATGCCAATGAACGTATAGCCAATCGCGTAGCTCATGAAGAACGTCTTGCTGGTATGGGCACTACTGCTGTTGTTACGGCCGTTAATGGTGACCAATTATACTGGGCAAGTGTTGGTGATAGTCGTTTGTATGTATATAGAGATGGTCTTTTACGACAAATTACTACAGATCATTCTATGGTACAAGAATTATTAACTGCTGGAGAGATTACAAAGGATGAAATGCTAAATCACCCTCAACGAAACTTATTGACCCGTGCAGTTGGGGTTGATGATACTTTAGAGGTTGATAGTGGTGTAGAATCTATTCTTCCAGGTGATCGTATTTTACTTTGCACTGATGGACTATGTGGTTATGTATCAGATGATGTTATTGCTAGTGCATTACAATCTAATAATGATGATATGAAGGTTGTAGAATCATTGATGGAAACCGTATATGATGTCGGAGCAGGAGATAATGTGACCATTGTGGTGGGAACAATCTAATCTAGAAATGGAGAAATAATGAGTACTATGAATATAAAAGGTATACTTCTAGATAACCGCTACCGAATTGTTGATAAAATTGGCGTTGGCGGAATGGCTGACGTATACCTTGGGGAAGATACCTTACTAGGTAGACAAGTAGCAATTAAAGTATTGCATGCTAACTTTGCTAATGATGATGAGTTTGTTACGCGTTTTAAACGAGAAGCACAAGCGGCGGGCAAACTAAATCATCCTAATATTGTAAATATGTATGATGTAGGGTTTGATCAAGATTTACACTATATCATTATGGAATATGTAGATGGTGAAACATTAAAAGAGTATATAACGCGACATGGAAGACTATCCATAGACGAGGCGGTAAAATTCACTATTGCTATCGCAGAGGGGTTAGAACATGCGCATACGATGGGAATAGTGCATTGTGATATTAAACCTCATAATGTCATTATTACTCGTACGGGGCGTGTAAAAGTAACTGACTTTGGTATTGCTCGAGCTATGAATGCTACTAATACAGTTATGTACACGAATTCAATTTTAGGCTCTGCTCACTATTTATCACCTGAACAAGCCAGTGGGAAACCAGTAGATGGTAATACTGATATCTACTCTTTAGGCGTAGTTTTATATGAAATGCTTACAGGTAGAGTTCCTTTTGAAGGGGAGACTCCAATTGCAGTAGCATTAAAACATGTACGTGAAAAAGTAGCTCCTCCAACTCGATATAATCCTTCAATCCCACCGCTTTTAGAAGCTGTTGTAATGAAGGCATTATCTAAAAACCCTGCAGATCGTTTTGATTCTATTTCTGACATGATAAGTGATTTACGATTGTCTCAAGGCTTTACAATGGGTAAAACTCAACGTCATGAACCATATGATTTTGCAACCCAAATGATACCAGCTGTTGATCCTGAAGCACTTGAGGATTTCAGTGATATTCAAGAAGAGCAAAAAGATGAGGGTAAAAAGAAGAGTATGTTAAGTAAAATAGCATCTATCCCACAAAAATATATCGTCCTAGGGGCTGCCGTAATTTTTTTAGTAGCCTTCTTAGGTGCCTTTTTGAGTTATGGTAATTTCTGGAGTAACACAACTGTGGATGTACCTAATGTTGTGGGTAAACAAGTTTCTGTAGCTAAAAATATTTTAGAAGATAAACATTTGCGTGTTTCTACAAGCGAGGTTACTAATCCTGATGTACCAGCTGGTCAAGTTATTTCTCAAACACCAGGTGCAGGAGAGAAGGTTAAAGAACAACGTACAAT
The DNA here is from genome assembly GCF_002959895.1 of Veillonella infantium. Lineage (GTDB taxonomy): Bacteria > Bacillota > Negativicutes > Veillonellales > Veillonellaceae > Veillonella > Veillonella infantium. Next base: position 129,538 of record NZ_PPDD01000009.1, read on the forward strand.
TCACCTTGTTGTATCTAAAGGTGTTGGTGATATTACAGTACCGGATTTGTCTGGTTTAACAGTAGATCAAGCTCGACAACGACTTAAAGATGTTGGTTTAGTTGTTGGTAAAGTAACACAACAGTCTGTAGATAATAAACCTGATGGTGTTATCATAGCTCAAAGTCCATCTGGTGATTCTAAAGTTTCTAAAGGCACAACAATTGATCTCGTTGTAAATAAAGCAAAAGCTAAAAAGATTCAAATGCCAAATGTCATTGGTATGACTTTAAAAGATGCACGAGATACATTGAGTAATGCTCATCTTGGTGTTAATCAAGTCGCTGGTTCTGTAGAGGAAAAATCTATTGTAACAGAACAAAGCATAAAAGCTGGCGATGAAATTGATGAAGGTACTGCAGTAAATCTAACTACTGAATATAAAAATGATAAAAAGAAAGATGATAAAAAATCTGACAGTAGTAGTAATAAAACTACTGGTACGGTAGATATTACAGTTCCGGCAGGCTCTAAAAACCAAGAGCTAAAAATTGTCGTAAAAGATGATGACGGTTCTGCTGTTATCTACGATGATACAAATAAACCTGGCGATCGTATTGTTAAAAAAGTGTCTGGTGTAGGTAATGTTCGCATTGAGGTTTATCTCAATGGTGCATTAGTACAAGAAACAGCATTATAGGGGAATTATGATTACAGGTATTGTTGTCAAAAATATGAATGGTTACTTCTATGTACAAGACGATGCAAGTACTGTTCATGAATGTAAAGTTCGAGGTAGATTAAAGAAAGGTCGCTACAGTTTACTTGTCGGTGATCGTGTTACGATTTCTGAGGATGGATTCGTTGAGTCCATCCTCGATCGTCATAATTCCATGGTTAGACCTGCGGTAGCTAATATTGATCAAGTTGTATTGGTTGTAGCTGCTCATGAACCAGATATTAATGAGCTTTTACTAAATAAAATGCTTGTCATGATTGAACATGCAGATATCCCGATTGTATTATGTATTAACAAATGTGATTTGATGGATCCAGATACAGAAGCCATGGTAAAGCTTTATAAATCTATCGGCTATGAAGTATTGATGACATCTACATATAATATGACAGGTATTGATGAGTTACGTCATGTGTTAGAGCATAAGGTAACTGCCTTTGCAGGCCCTTCTGGTGTTGGTAAAAGTAGTCTATTAAATGCTGTTGATCCTAAGTTTGCATTCCAAACGGGTGAGGTTAGTGACAAAATAAAGCGCGGTAAACATACCACCCGTCATGCTTCTTTATATAGTTTGGATTCAGATTCTTTTATTATGGATACACCTGGATTTAGTGCGATTGAGTTTAACGATGTTTCATTAGAACGGTTACCTACGTTATTCCCTGAATTTAGTAATTATGTTGATACATGTAAATTTAATCCTTGTTATCATGAACATGAACCTATTTGTGGCATAAAAGATGCTTTAGATGCAGGCCATATTCATCAAGGACGATATGATGCATATATGTCTATACGTAATGACATAGAAAGTCAACGAAAGAGGTTTTAAAATGATTAAAATTGCACCATCTATGCTCTCTGCAAATTTTGCAACATTAAGCGAAGAAATAAAATCTATTGAATTAGCTGGAGCTGATTTATTGCATATTGATATTATGGATGGTCATTTTGTACCAAACCTAACATTTGGTGCACCTATCGTGAAAGCCATCCGTCCTTATACACAATTACCATTTGATGTTCACTTAATGGTTACAAATCCTGGTGACTATGTAGAAGAATTTGCAAAGATTGGTGTAGAGTATTTTACATTTCATCAAGAAACTGTGCCACATATGCATCGTTTAATCCAACATATTAAACAATGTGGCATGAAAGCAGGGGTTGCACTTAATCCAAGTACACCAGTGTCCTTGTTAGAGGATGTGGCTGCTGATCTAGACATGATTTTAATTATGTCTGTAAATCCTGGCTTTGGTGGGCAATCTTTTATTCCAAATGCTATTAAAAAAGTTAAGCAAGCTAAAATGCTACTAGAGGAAGTAGATAATACAACTGCAGTTATTGAAGTAGATGGTGGCATTAATGATATAACATGTGTCCCAATTAAAAGAGCAGGTGCTACTGTTTTAGTAGCAGGATCTGCTGTATTTGGCGCTGATGATCGAGCACATATGATTGAATCTATTCGCAATAATTAATATTTATATTAGTATCGGCGATATAGAATACAAGCTTTAATATAGTCTATTGACAATTAATTCATTAAATTAAAATAAGGAGTGATGGATTCTTAAAGAAATCCTCACTCCTTGCTTGCTTTTACAATAATTATTTGTTAAAATTATCAGGTATGAAAAATATGCACGTCGGTGGACTTCGGTACTGTGCCTAATTTTGGGTGACCCGAAGGATGAAGCGGCGGAGGTTAATTAACAGGAGGTGCCACAATGGCAGTTGTATCAATGAAACAATTATTAGAGGCTGGTGTACACTTTGGTCATCAGACTAGAAGATGGAACCCTAAAATGGCGAAATTCATCTTCACTGAACGCAATGGTATTTATATCATTGACTTGTCTAAAACAGTTAAAAAAGTAGAAGAAGCTTACTCTTTCTTACGCGAAGTTGCTTCCCAAGGCGAAGTAATCTTGTTCGTAGGTACTAAAAAACAAGCTCAAGAAGCTATTAAAGAAGAAGCTATCCGCGCTAACATGTTCTTCGTTAACGAACGTTGGTTGGGCGGTATGTTGACTAACTTCAAAACAATTGAAACTCGTATTAAACGTTTAAAACAATTGGAAGCTATGGCAGAAGATGGTACTTTCGAAGTATTGCCTAAAAAAGAAGTTATCGGTCTTCGTCATGAAATGGAAAAATTGGAAAAATACCTTGGCGGTATCAAAGATATGCCTAAAATGCCAGGTGCTCTTTTCGTAGTTGATCCTAAAAAAGAAAAAATCGCTATTGCAGAAGCTAAAAAATTGGGTATTCCAGTTGTTGCAACAGTTGACACTAACTGTGACCCAGATGAAGTTGAATTCCCAATCCCAGCAAATGATGACGCTATTCGTGCTGTAAAATTATTGGCTGGTAAAATGGCTGACGCTGTTCTTGAAGGTCGTCAAGGCGAATCCTTGGACGGTGCTGAAGCTGCGGAATAATTCTGCAAAGCTACTAAATCATTTCTGATTAGCATTTGAAAGATAAATCTATAACATATATAATTAGGGTAAGGACTATTTCCTTACCTTAATTAATACTAGGAGGAACAAAATAATGGCAATTACTGCTGCTTTGGTAAAAGAATTGCGCGACATGACTGGCGCAGGTATGATGGACGCTAAAAAAGCATTGGTTGAAACTGACGGTAATATCGAAAAAGCGGTTGACCTTCTTCGTGAAAAAGGTTTGGCTGCTGCTGCTAAAAAAGCAGGTCGTATCGCAGCTGAAGGTGTAGTACAATCTTACATCCATGCTGGTGGTCGTATTGGCGTATTGGTAGAAGTTAACTGCGAAACTGACTTCGTTGCTAAAACTGATGATTTCCAAAGCTTGGCACGCGATATCGCTATGCAAATCGCAGCTGTAAACCCTACATACTTGAACCGTGAAGAAGTTCCTGCTGAAGTAATCGAACACGAAAAACAAGTATTGTTGGAACAAGCTAAAGTAGAAGCTGAAGAAGACGTAAAAGCTGGCCGTAAACCAAAACCTGAAGCTGTTTTGGAAAAAATGGTTGCTGGTCGTATTGAAAAATTCTATAAAGAAAACTGCCTATTAGAACAAGTATTCATTAAAGATGGCGACAAAACAGTTACAGACATCATTAATGAAAATATTGCAAAAATCGGTGAAAACATCAACGTACGTCGTTTTGTTCGCTATGGTTTGGGCGAAGGCATTGAAAAACGCCAAGATGACTTCGTAGCTGAAGTAATGGCATCTGTTGGTAAATAATTAAGAAATAATAAGAGAACACCGTACAGTGTTCTCTTATTTTGCAATAGAGGAGTAAACACATGGCAAAGAGAAACTTTAGACGTATTGTTTTGAAGTTGAGTGGTGAAGCATTAGCGGGTGAACAAGGTTTTGGTATTAACCCTGATGTTGTTGAAGAATTTGCAAAAGAAATTGCTGCTTTAGCAAAATCCACTGATTTAGAAATCGCAATTGTTGTTGGTGGCGGTAACTTATGGAGAGGATTAGCTGGTAGTAACCAAGGTATGGATCGTGCTACAGCTGACTATATGGGTATGCTAGCAACAGTAATGAACTCCTTAGCATTGCAAGATGCATTAGAACAAGCAGGCGTAGATACTCGCGTTCAAACTGCTATCGAAATGCAAGAAATTGCAGAACCTTATATTCGTCGTCGTGCCATCCGTCATTTAGAGAAAAAACGTATCGTAATCTTCGGTGCTGGTCTTGGTAAACCATATTTCTCTACAGATACGACTGCTGCATTACGGGCTGCTGAAATTGAAGCAGATGCAATTCTGATGGCGAAGAAATTTGCTGACGGTGTATATGATTCTGATCCTAAAACGAATCCTAATGCCGTTAAATTTGATGAATTAACATATAATGATATCATTACAAAAGAATTAAAGGTTATGGATGCAACATCCACAACTTTATGTAAAGATAACAATATTCCTATTATCGTATTTAGCATGGACATTCCGGGTAACATTACAAAAGCCGCTAAAGGTGAAGAGATTGGTACCATTGTTCGAGGAGAATAATTCAAATGGAAATTAAAGAATTGTTACAACAAGCAGAAGAACGCATGAATAAGTCTATTGAGGCTTTAAAACATGAATTCGCATCTATTCGTACAGGCCGTGCTAGTGTAGCATTGCTTGATAAAGTAATGGTTGATTATTATGGTAGCCCTTCTCCAATTAACCAAGTTGCGAATATTTCTGTACCTGAGCCTCGCATGATTGTAATTGCACCTTGGGATAAAACTATGATTGGTGCCATTGAAAAGGCAATTTTACAATCCGATCTTGGTTTAAACCCAGGTAATGATGGTGCTCAAATTCGTTTAACTATTCCTCAATTAACTGAGGAGCGCCGTAAAGAAATCGTTAAAGTTGTTCATAAAAAAGCTGAAGATGCTAAAGTTGCAGTACGTAACATTCGTCGTGATGTAAATGATGCATTAAAAAAAGAAGAAAAAGCTAAAACAATTACTGAAGATGATGCTAAAGACGGTTTAGATCAAATCCAAAAACTTACAGATGCTAAAATTAAGCAGATTGATGAGTTAAAAGCAGTAAAAGAAAAGGACGTATTAGAAGTATAATGTTAGATTCTAATAGCCTTATTGGAATGCCATGGCAGCTTGCAAAGTCTCGTTTGCAGGCTGCCCATATTCCTTTTAAGGTAATGATTGGGGGATCCTTTAATCGCTTTTTTGATATTGCCGATAAGGGACTTTATGTAGCACGTATTACCAAGGTTGATGAGTGTTTACATATACTAGTGTATAGACCAATGATTGCCAGCGACTTCGGAAATTCTATCGAGGTAGACTATGCTAAAGAAATTATTTAACCGTAAACCATCTGATACGCCTGATATTGATAGTAATGCAATACCAAAACACGTTGCTATTATTATGGATGGCAATGGTCGTTGGGCTAAACGAAGAGGGATGCCACGATCTATGGGGCATCGTGCAGGAGCCGACGTATTAAAGCAGATTGTTATTGCTGCAAATGAGATTGGAATTAGAGCTCTTACGGTATATGGTTTCTCCACAGAGAACTGGAAGCGTCCTGAACAGGAAGTTTCTTTACTTATGGCTCTCATAAAAGAATACTTAAACAATAATGTTAAGTATATGCATGAACATAATGTACGCATTCGCTTTATTGGATATATTAGTGCTCTTTCTGATGAGCTTCAAAAGATTATTCGCGATGCAGAATTATTAACTCAGAATAATACAGGCCTTACCTTACAGTTAGCTATAAACTATGGTGGGCGTGATGAAATAGTAAGAACTATCCGCAACATTACAAACTCTGTTGCAGATGGAACTATAACTACAGACGATATTACAGAAGACTATGTTAGCTCCCAACTTTTCACGAAGGAGTTTAGTGATGTAGACTTATTAATTCGTCCAAGTAGTGATTTTAGAATTAGTAACTTTTTATTGTGGCAGCTAGCTTATGCTGAATTCTGGTTTACTGATTTACATTGGCCGGATTTCACTAAAGAAACATTATTGGAAGCTGTTGCAGCATATCAAAAACGAGAACGCCGATTTGGTGGCTTACGTGATGAGGAATAAAAAATGTTAAAAACACGTGTTATAACCGCTGTTATAGGTTTTATTATTGCCTTAGGGGCCATTACATTAGGCGGATCTGTGTATGATGTTCTTATTACATTATTAGCTCTATTGGGATGGCGTGAGTTTGTTTTACTAGGTAAAGCTAAACATGTGCGAATGTCCATTTTATGGGGTTATATTAGTATTTTATTATTGATGATTGCCTTTGCATGTCATCAGTATATTTTAGCAATTGCTATAGTAGTATTGAGTTTATCAGCTAATTATATGTTATGTACATTTGGTGAAAATAAATACTCTTTAGCTAGCGTTTCTTTTAGTGTATTTGGTTTATTATATGTTGGTATTGGCATGATTTCTTTGCTCATGATTCGTCATGACTCTATTTACATGTCTTTATCAATGCCCTTTGAATTATATAATTGGGGAACAATTACTCTTTGGCTAGTATTGTTTACCACATGGGCTAGTGATACTTTTGCGTACTTTGCGGGTCGTGCCTTTGGTAAACATAAAATTGTTCCATCCATTAGTCCTAATAAAACATTAGAAGGTTTTATTGGTGGCTTTATTGGCTGTATTATTACAGGTGCTGTATTTTCGTATATCGTGGGTATTCCATGGTGGATGGGTATTCATGTTGGTATGATTAGCGGTATACTTGCACCATTAGGTGATTTATTTGAATCAAAGATTAAACGATTATGTAATGTGAAAGATTCTGGTACCTTATTACCAGGTCATGGCGGTGTATTAGATCGGTTTGATAGCTTATTATTTACGGCACCTATTACATTGATTTATATATTACTATTCTCGTTCTAATCTAATAGAGGTAAGCTTATGAAATACCTAAGTATTATTGGCAGTACTGGCTCAATCGGTACACAGACACTAGATGTGGTGTCTCAACATCCAGATCAATTCAAGGTGGTTGCCCTAGTGGCACATCATAATATTGACCTCTTAGAAAAACAAATTAAAGAATATCAGCCATTAGTAGCCGGTCTAGTTGATGAAAGTGCTTTTAAAGAGCTACAAGGACGCTATACAGGTCCTACAAAACTTGTGGGCGGTAAGGAAGCACTCATAGCTGCTGCTACGATTCAAGAAGCGACTATGGTTGTAACTGCTATTGTTGGTGCTGCAGGTATTGAACCTACTGTAGAGGCTATAAAGAAACGTAAGACTATAGGTCTAGCTAATAAGGAAACATTAGTTGCTGGTGGACCATTGATTACATCTTTGGCTAAGGAGTATGGCGTACAAATTCTACCTATTGATAGTGAACATAGCGCAATATTCCAGTGTTTAGAAGGTCAAAATCGCGAGAATGTTGATTCCTTAATTGTTACCGCTTCTGGTGGTCCTTTACGCACTTGGGATTCTGATAAAATTCAAACTGCCACAGCTGCTGATTGCCTACGTCATCCAACTTGGAATATGGGTAACAAGATTACGATTGACTCTGCATCTCTATTTAATAAAGGGTTAGAAGTAATTGAAGCTCATTGGCTATTTGGTTTTGATTTTGATCATATTGACGTAGTGGTACATCCACAAAGCATTGTTCATTCAATGATACGAATGAAAGATGGGGCCATCTTAGCACAAATGGGGAATCCCGATATGAGGGAGCCTATTCAGTATGCTTTGACATATCCTAAACGTGAAACTTTACATATGAATCACCTAGATTTTTCAAAGGCTTTACAATTAGAATTCTTGCCACCTCGATATGATGATTTCCCGGCTCTTCGTCTTGCTTATGAAGTGGGCCGATCAAGCGGTTTTAAACCAGCTGTGTTTAATGCTGCAAATGAAACTGCAGTTTATGCATTTTTAGATGATAAAATCGCCTTTGGTGATATTTATAAAGTCGTCACATCAGTCCTTGAATCTATGGGACCTGAAGATGACTTTACATTAGACAATTTATTGGCCATCGATAGATGGGCTCGAGAAAAGGCCACATCATTGATGGTATAGGAGTATATATGACAACGGCATTAGCCACAATATTTGTATTTGGTTTAATCGTGTTTATTCATGAATTAGGCCATTTCATTACAGCAAAAATGTCAGGTATGCAAGTAGACGAATTTGCCATTGGTTTTGGACCTGCCATATTCAAGGTTCAAAGAGGGGAAACTTTATACTCGATTCGTATCATTCCTCTTGGTGGATTTAATCGTATTGCAGGTATGACACCTGACGAGCCTCTTAATGAGCGTTCATTTTATACTAAACCTGCATGGAAGAAATTTATTGTTATTTCTGCAGGTGCTGTATTTAATTTTTTATTGGCCATAGTTTTATTCTTTGGTCTCAATGCAACAGTAGGTAATCTCACGTATACAAATGATCCTGTTATTGGTAATATCATCCCAGGTAGCGCTGCTGAACAGGCACATTTACAATCTAACGATAGAATTCTTACCATCGATGGTAAAAAAATCTCTACATGGGATGAAATCCGTCCTAGCCTACAAGGTACTGCCAATCATGGTGTTACTGTTGTAGTAGATAGAGAAGGGGAAACTGTAGAAACTACAGTGATTCCAAAAATGGAACAGGATAGTCCTAAAATTGGTATTTATCCTAGTTATACTCGAGAAACTTATAGTATTGGAGAATCTTTTAGTTTAGCCGTTACTCGCACAGGTCAAACAATTGTTGCTATGTTAAGTGGCTTATATGATATGATTCGAGGCACACAGGCAGCAGAGCTATCTGGCCCTGTAGGGATTTCACAAATGGCTGGTACTATTGCACAATCTGGCTTTGCGCCACTATTAAGTTTTGCAGCATTTTTAAGTATTAACTTAGGGGTTATTAATCTTTTGCCATTACCTGTATTAGATGGTGGTCATTTAATTATTATTTTGGCTGAAGCTATCACAGGTCGTAAGTTACCTGCTAAGGCACTTATGTATATTCAAATGGTTGGTGTTGCTTTGATGGTAGCATTATTCTTATATGTAACAACTCAGGATATATTCCGATTACTATAAGATAGATGGGAGATTACAATGATTGTACGTAAACCAACAAATGGTATCTATGTAGGTACAGTTAAAATAGGTGATTATGCACCGGTAAGCATTCAATCTATGATTACCACTGATCCGGTTCACACGGAAAAGGCTATTGCTGAAATAAATCGCTTAGCTGAGGCTGGTTGTGAATTAGTACGTGTTGCAGTACCTACAATGGCATCTGCAAAAGCTTTAAAAGCAGTTCGTGCTGGTATCGATATTCCTTTAATTGCTGATATTCATTTCGACTATAAATTAGCTTTAGAAGCTATTGAGAATAATGTAGATGGATTGCGTATTAACCCAGGAAATATTGGGGGCGAAGATAAGGTATTAGCTGTTATTGAAAAAGCTAAACCTAAACAAATTCCAATTCGTATAGGTGTCAATGCTGGTTCTTTACCTAAGCATATCCTCGATGCTCATGGCGGTCATCCTACAGCAGATGGTATGGTAGAGACTGCATTAGAACATGTGCGAATTCTCGAAAAGCTCGACTATCGCCAAATGAAATTATCCATTAAAGCAACGGAAGTTCCTTTAATGGTAGAAGCCTATCGTAAGTTATCCGATAAGATTCCTTATCCTTTACATTTAGGTGTTACTGAGGCTGGGACGATAAAACAAGGTACCATTAAGTCTGCTATGGGCATTGGTGCTTTATTATTAGACGGTATTGGTGATACATTACGGGTATCTTTAACGGGTGACCCAATACATGAAATAGAAGTAGGCCGAAGTATTTTAAGTAACTTGGGATTACGCAACTTTGGTGCTACAATGATTTCCTGCCCTACATGTGGCCGATGCCAAGTTAATCTGTTTGACATGGCGGGAATTGTAGAGGAGCGCTTAGCATCTATTAAAGCTCCGATTAAAGTTGCTGTTATGGGATGTGTTGTAAATGGGCCCGGTGAGGCTCGTGAAGCTGATTTTGGTATTGCTGGTGGTAATGGTCAAGGTATTGTTTTCCGAAAGGGTGAAGTTATCAAGACTGTACCAGAAGCTGAATTAGTAGATACATTATTTAGAGAAATTGATCAATATTTAGAAAGCTTAAATGAGGAGTCTTTATGTTAGCCACTAAATTATATGCACCTACATTGCGTGAGGTTCCATCTGACGCTGATGTAGTTAGCCAACAGCTTATGCTTCGCGCAGGTTTTATGCGCAAAACTGCAAATGGTTTATATAGCTTTTTGCCATTGGGGTGGAGAAGTATCAAAAAAATTGAAGCCATTGTACGTGAAGAAATGGATCGTGCTAGTGCTCAAGAAATCATGATGCCTATCTTACAACCTGCAGAAATTTGGAAAGAGTCTGGCCGTTGGAACGCATATGGCGCAGAAATGATGCGTATTAATGATCGTCATGATAATGAATTCTGCTTGGGGCCAACTCATGAAGAGATGATTACAACTCTTGTAAAAAATGAGATTAACTCCTATCGTCAATTACCAGTAAATTTATATCAAATCCAAAGTAAATTCCGTGATGAACGTCGTCCACGTTATGGTTTGATGCGTAGTCGCGAATTTATTATGAAAGATGCATATTCTTTTGATGTAGATGAAGCTGGTTTAGACGAATCTTATAAATCTATGTATGATGCATATACACGTATTTTTACGCGTTGTGGGCTTACATTCCGTCCTGTAGAAGCTGATAGTGGTGCCATCGGTGGTAGTGGAACACATGAATTTATGGCAATTGCTGAAGCTGGTGAAGCTGATATTGTATATTGCACAAAATGTGACTATGCTGCAAACATTGAAATTGGTAAACCTGGTATTATGAAACAGGAAGAAGAAGCACTACAAGAGTTATCCGTTGTGGACACTCCAAATGCAAGTACTATTGAAGCTGTGGCGGAAATGTTGAACTTACCACTACATAAAACTATTAAAGCTGTAGTTTTCTCCATTGATGGTAAAGTGGTATTAGCAATTGTTCGTGGTGATCATGAAGTCAATGAAGTGGCAGTACAACATGCAGTTTTGGGTTCTGTAGAACCTGAAATGGCTACACCTGAAGAATTAGAAAAAGTTGGCTTAACAGCTGGCTTCATTAGTCCAGTAGGATTAAAACAAACAGAGGAGTTTGCTATTGTTGTGGATGAATCTGTTATGGAATCTTACAATGTTTGTGGCGGTGCCAATAAAAAAGATGCGCACTATGTTAATATCAACCCTAAACGTGACTTTAATGTAGAAGATATTATTGTTGCACCAATTCGTTTAATTACAGATGACGATGTTTGCCCAACTTGTGGTGGTGCATTAGAACATGCTAAAGGTATTGAAGTTGGTCAAGTATTTAAATTAGGCACAAAATATTCTGAAGCATTACAAGCGACATTCTTAGACCAAAACGGTCGTCCTAATCCAATGATTATGGGCTGTTATGGCATTGGTGTATCTCGTACATTAGCTGCAGCTATTGAGCAATACCACGATGAAAATGGTATTATTTGGCCTCGTTCTATTGCACCATTTGAAGCTGTTATCGTACCGATTAATGCTAAAGACGAAGCGTTGATGTCTACAAGTCAAACCATTTATACTGCATTACAAACTGCAGGTGTAGATGTGTTACTTGATGACCGCAAAGATCGCGCTGGTGTAAAATTTAAGGATGCTGATTTAATTGGTTATCCACTTCGTATTACAGTAAGTAAAAATACACTTGAAAATAATGAAGTAGAAATTCAAATTCGTAAGTCTGGAGAAGCCATTACATGTGCTATTGATTCTGTAGCAACTAAGGTTACTGAATTGCTTCAAGATTTATAATTAAATTGCGATTCTAGTGAATACTCATTAGGGTCGCAATTTTTCTTTCTAAACTTGAATTAATAGACTAAATCGGTCATAATTAAAAGATAGGATATTTGTAATGGGAGGTGCTCTATGCTTGTAGATTTTCACATGCATTCCGTTTATTCCGATGGTATTAAAACTCCAAAGGAATTATTGCGTCATGCCTTAGATTGCAATGTATCTATGATGGCTTTAACTGATCATGATGAAATTGATGGAATTAAAGCATTGCGTACCGCACAACTAGAATTAGATCCTAATGAAACGATTAAAATTATAAACGGCTGTGAATTTAGTGCTGATTATAAAGATAAGTCTATCCACATTTTAGGATATTGTTTTGATGAAAATAATGAAGAGTTAAATGATTTTATTACGTTCTTCAAAAGAAAACGTGAAGAACGTATTGATGAAATTATAAGACGCTGTAATATCGAAGGTTATTATATTACAAAAGAAGATTTAATCAAACAATTTCCTGATACTAAAGCTTATGGACGTCCACATATAGGTACACTTTTAATCAATGGTGGATATGCTAAGGATGTTAATGAAGTCTTTAGAGGGATCCTTCGTAAGGATAGTCCTTGCTATGTGCCTAAGGTTAAGGTTGAGGTTCCATATATTATTGATATTATTCATAAAGCTGGAGGCCTTGCCGTTATGGCTCATCCTAAATTAGTATCTAGTGATGAGTATGTAGTAGAAATGTTAGCTTATGATTTTGATGGTATGGAGGTTTACCATACTAAACATAACGCGGATGATGTGAAACGATATAAAGCATTAGCTACAGAACATAACTTGTTTATTACAGGTGGTTCTGATTATCATGGTATTCCAGGAAAGGCACCAGATAAATTTGGAGACTACTTGGTATCATCTGAGAATGTATCAGAATTTATTAGTTTGTTATAAATAATGAGGTTGACTATGGAAGTCATTGCATTTGTAGGTAGTAGTGGCACTGGTAAAAGCCATCGTGCGCTCGTAGTTGCTCATGAAAACAATATTGAATGTATTATCGATGATGGCATTTTAATTCACGATAATAAGATTGTAGCTGGTTTTTCTGCTAAGAAGGAATCTAGCCGATTAAAAGCTGTTCGTCGTGCTATTTTCCAAGATGAAGTGCAAGTAAAATCAGTACGTGATCAATTAGATAAAATCAATCCTAATAAACTTATGATTATTGGTACATCCGATAATATGGTTAAGAAAATTACTAAAGCATTAGGCTTGCAAGATCCTGATCGGTATATTCGCATTGAGGACGTTGCTACACCTAAAGAAATTGAAAAGGCACAACATGCTCGTCTAAAAGAAGGTAAACATATTATTCCAGTTCCAACGATGGAATTGAAACCTCACTTTAGAGGGTACTTAATTGATCCAATCAAAACTATGTGGCGTCGACGTACATTAAAAAAACAAGACCAAGATACATTGGGGCAAATTGGGTCAGAAGGCTTTGAACGTTCTGTAGTACGCCCTGCTTTCAGCTATTATGGACGACTCACCTTTGATGATGATGTAATTATTAAATTGATTCGCAATGGCCTTAAAAAAGTAGCTGGTGTTGACGAGTCTAGTGTTATTTCTTTCAAAAAAGGTGATAAAGGCCAAAATGGTCTCGTTGTTGATATGGCTGTTGTTATTGAACATGGTTATCCTGTAAAAACATTGATGCAGCAAGTACAAAAATCTGTACGTAATGAGATTGAATACATTACAGGCATGTCTATAGAACGGATGTCCATAAAAGTTAAAAATATTATAGAAACAAAACGTAAGATTGTTAAAGTATAGGAGTTAGAATGAAGTCTTATTATATTTACACCTATGGTTGTCAAATGAATACTGCTGATTCTGAGCGCTTATCGCATCAGTTAGAATCTGTTGGCTATACACCTACAGAGGACGTAGAAACTGCAGATTTAATATTATTAAATACTTGTGCAGTACGTGAGAATGCAGAAACAAAAGTCTATGGCCGCATAGGTGAGCTAATGAGACTGAAGAGAAAAAATAAAAACTTAATTCTTGCTGTTACAGGATGCATGGCACAGAAGAATCAAGCAGAAATGTTTAAGCGCGCTCCCCATATTGATATTGTCTTAGGTACTCATAATATTCAACATATTAATGAAATGATTGAAGAGGTACAACGAGGTCATACACACCAAATCAATGTAGATATGGATAATTCCGTGTTACCTGAATTGGAAGCAAAACCTAATGGTACCTTTTATGCATGGGTACCTATTATGAATGGGTGCAATAAGTTCTGTACGTACTGCATCGTTCCTCACGTTCGTGGTAGAGAAATTAGTCGTCCTGTAGAGGCCATCGTAAAAGAGGTAACCGAACTAGGGGCAAAAGGGTTTAAAGAGATTACTTTGTTGGGGCAAAATGTAAACTCTTATGGCTTAGATTTTAAAGATGGTACTGATTTTGGTACATTAGTGGACGCTCTTGATGGTATTCCAGGTATTGAACGTATTCGTTATATGACAAGTCATCCTCAAGATATGACTAAATCTATGATAGATGCCCTTGGTCGATCTTCTAATATTGTTACTCATTTACATTTACCGATTCAATCTGGTTCAGACCGTATTTTGAAGAAGATGAACCGTCATTATACGGTGGAGCATTATAAAGAATTACTCTCTTACTGTCGTGAGAAAATTAAAGATGTAGTAGTTACTACAGATATTATCGTAGGTTTCCCGGGTGAAACAGAGGAAGATTTCCAAGCTACACTACAATTATTAAAAGATGTACGTTATGATATGGCGTATACCTTTATTTATTCCAAACGTTCTGGAACGCCAGCAGCGACTATGGATGATCAAGTACCAGAAGAGGTTAAACGCGTACGTTTACAAACATTGATGGATGTGCAAAATGAAATCTCTTATGAATTAAATAAACCTATGGAAGGGCAAGTGTTTGATATTATTGTAGAGGGGCCAAGTCCTCGTGATGAAGATATGTGGTTTGGTCGCACATCAGGAAATAAAATGGTATTATTCCCGAAAGACGATTCTTTATCAATTGGCGAAACTGTACCTGCATATATTGATAAAGCACAAACTTGGGTTTGCTACGGTACAATACAAAAGGGGTAAGTATGGCAAAAAAGCAAACACCTATGATGGAGCAGTATTTAGATATTAAATCTAGATATTCTGAAGAATTACTGTTCTTTCGGTTAGGTGACTTTTATGAATTATTTAATGATGATGCATTAATTGCATCTCGTGAACTTAATATAACCTTAACCGGTCGCCCAACAGGAGATGAGGAACGCACACCAATGTGTGGCGTTCCTTTTCATGCTGCTGAAAGTTATATAGAAACATTGGTAAAAAAAGGTTATAAAGTTGCTATTTGTGAACAATTAGAAGATCCTAAAGCAGTTAAGGGTATTGTTAAGCGTGACGTTATTAAGGTTATTACACCGGGAACTGTAATGACTGAAAATGGTAATGATGCACGGTCAAACAATTTTTTATCGTTATTTTATATGGTAAAAGATGCATGGATACTCGTATTTTCAGATGTATCTACTGGGGAAGTTATTTGGCATCGTATTACTGATTGTGAAAAACGAAGTGATATGTTTGATGCACTCAGTATGTATCGTCCAAGTGAAATTATATTGCCTGAAGGAACTGTATTACCGCAAGATATAAAAGACTTTATGGATAATCAATTCAGCAATATTGTATTATCTCCATTTAGTACATATCATACACAACGAGAGGTAGCGGAAAAAGCAGTTACTCACTTTGGTGATTTAGGCCTTATGGAAGAGGATGTATGGGAAGCATTAGGGTATATGCTTTTATATTTAGAGGATATTATTAAGACTGAAATTTCCCATATTAACTATGTACATCAATTGAGTGTAGGTAATCGTCTAATCTTAGATACATCTTCCTTACGTCATCTTGAAATTACCCATAATTTACGTGATGGCGGTCAAAAAGGTACATTACTCGATGTACTTGATCGAACATTGACACCAATGGGGGCGCGCCTATTAAAACAATGGCTTGAAAGTCCGTTGACTGATGTAAATCAAATTCAACGTAGACAAGCTGCCGTAGCAGAACTTATTACACGCGGTGCTGAACGGTCTCATATGCGTAGCTTATTAGATTGTATTTATGATTTTGAGCGCATCGTAGGTCGTGTAGAAACAGGTTCTGTGTCACCTAGAGATTTAACGGCTCTTCGTGAATCTCTAGCAGTATTGCCAGATATTAAAAATGTATTAGGTACATGCTCAAGTTTAGCATTAACATCTATTAATGACCGCATCCAAGATCATAAAGACATTTATGATTTATTATGTCTTGCTATTGCTGACCAACCAGCATTGACATTAAAAGAAGGCCGAGTTATTAAAGATGGTTTCAATCCAGATTTAGATGAACTACGTTCTTTAGCTACTAATAGTGAGCAATGGCTAGCTAAGATGGAAGCTGATATTAAAGAGGCTACTGGTTTATCTAAAATTAAAACTGGTTATAATAAGGTATTTGGATATTACTTTGAAGTATCCCATAGTAAATCTGAACAAGTACCTGATTACTTTATTCGAAAACAAACTTTAGCTAATGCAGAGCGTTATATTACGCCTGAGTTAAAGGAATTTGAAATCAAAATTCTTAGCGCTAAAGACAAGATAATCGCTTTAGAACATGAATTATATCAACAATTACGAAATGATATAAAACTTGTTATTAAAGAGGTACAAGAAACAGCTCGTGCTCTTGCTGAGCTTGATGTATTGTGTTCTTTGGCACTAGTAGGTTACGAAGAAAATTATATTTGCCCTACCATCGTAATGAATGGCCAAATCAATATTCGAGATGGTCGTCATCCTGTAATTGAAAAATTCTTGAAGCGTGAAGTTTTTGTACCAAATGATATCGTTTTAAATCATGATGATGAGGAATTCTTGCTCATTACAGGTCCTAATATGGCCGGTAAATCAACATATATGCGTCAAGCTGCTATTTTGATGATTATGGCTCAAATAGGCTCCTTTATTCCTGCCCGTGAAGCATCTATTTCTCCAGTGGATCGCATCTTTACCCGTGTAGGTGCTAGTGATGATATTTCTACTGGTCAAAGTACGTTCATGGTAGAAATGAAAGAGGTAGCCTATATTTTAGAGAATGCTACACATAACAGCTTAATCATCTTAGATGAAATTGGTCGTGGCACTAGTACATTTGATGGTTTAAGTATCGCTCAAGCTGTAGTTGAGCATATTTGTAAGCATATTCACGGCAAGACATTATTTGCTACCCATTACCATGAGCTAATTAGTTTAGAAGAAAGCTATAGTAAATTAAAGAATTACACTGTAGCTGTAAAAGAAAAAGGTAAGGATGTGGCATTCTTGCGCCGCATCATCAGAGGTGGCGCAGATCGAAGCTATGGTATTCATGTAGCGAGATTGGCAGGATTGCCAAATTCTGTGTTAAAACGTGCAGAGGTAATTTTGGAATCTTTGGAAGACCAAAGTCATGATGCTAGTGATTTAAATAATCGTGTTATGGGAGCTCAACTTAATAATGTCGTGAAGCCAGTTACTAAACAAGTGAGTGATTCTTCACTAGGTAACTTATTTACTCATTCTGTAGTCGATAGCTTACTCGAAGTGGATGTAATGAGTATGACACCGATTGAAGCATTAAATAAATTATATGAACTACAAGAGGAGGCTCGTAAAGGAGGCGGGAAATAATGGCAACCATTCATGTATTGGATGAAACCACAATCAATAAGATAGCTGCTGGTGAAGTTGTGGAACGTCCCGCATCAGTTATTAAAGAGCTCATTGAAAACTCCATTGATGCGTCCGCCACTAATATTGAGGTTGAAATCGGCGATGGCGGTGTAGCTTACATGAGGATTACCGATAATGGTATCGGTATGACAGAGGAAGATGCACGCCTGGCAATTTTGCGTCATGCTACCTCTAAAATACAACAGGTAGAGGATTTATTTGATATAGCATCCCTCGGCTTTCGTGGGGAGGCTTTGGCTAGTATTGCCTCGGTGTCTCATTTTTCTTTGACTACACGTAAAGCTGACTCTGATTTGGGCACTCGTATTACCGTAGATGGTGGTACTTTCACCGATTGTATTCCTTATGGTGCGGCACCTGGTACGACAATTGAAATTAAAGATTTGTTTTATAATACGCCAGCACGTCGCAAATTCTTGAAAACAGAGCGTACCGAATCTTCTAAAATTCAAGATATTGTAGGCAAACTGGCCCTTAGTAACCCACATATTTCTTTTAAACTCATCGTAGATGACCGTGTGGCTATTATTACGCCTGGAAACGGCAATATTGGTGATACGGTAGCCGCATTATATGGCTATAAAACGAAAGATGATATTTTCACTGTTGCTTATGAAAGTGACTCTATTTATATCGATGGTGTAGTGAGTAAACCAACACTTCTTAAAAGTACAAGAATTTGGCAAACTATTATCGTTAATAACCGTGTTATTTCCGATAAAACAATAATGAAGGCTATCGATAATGCTTACCATGCATTATTACCTAAAAACGGTCATCCTTTAGTGGTACTTAATATTACTGTACCTGCTGGTATGGTTGATATTAACGTTCATCCACGAAAGAGTGAAGTAAAATTCTCAGATGATAAGATAATATTTAAAGCTGTTTATCATGGTATTTTAAACGCCTTAAATAATCCTCTCCATGAGCGATACGAACGAGAATCATCTTCTTATATAAATGGCACAATTAATAATGGAGCTGATTTCCGCAATAACGAAACCAATAGTAATGACGTAAATACTAACAGGAATGCTACAGTTACTAATTCTAGTTCTTATGGTAGTTTATCTCATCATGGCAATAGTACATATGATTCGTATAGAATACCTTCTGTTGTACAAGATGAGATACAGTCTGCTGAGCATATAGCTACTGCGGTAGATTATGACAAAGTATTTGGTAGTCGCCGTACTAAAGGATACGAAGTCATGCGCGGTGAGACTACACAGTTTGTAGAGAGTCTTAAAACTAAGGGTTTTACACCACCTCCGCCAAAGGCTACTTATGAACAGTCGTCCTTTACAGACGAAAGCTTCGATGCTGTTCCTACTGAATATACTAGTTATACGAAGGAAGACGTTGATAAATTTAAGTCTTTAGCTCAAGATATTCGTAAAGAAAATACAGAGGAGCGTACTATTCAAAATTCTGGATTCTTACCTATGGGGCAAGTCGCTTCTTGTTATATTTTGGCTAAAAAGGGTGATGATCTCTACATAATAGACCAACACGCAGCTCATGAACGTGTACGTTATGATAAACTTTGTAAGTCTTCTGAATCCATTCCTATGCAATCTATTCTGGTGCCTCAATATAGTGAGGCTACAGATGATGAAATGAATTTGGTAGAGGAAGAGCGTGAAACCTTACTAGATCTTGGGTTTGATGTAGAGTTAGGTGGTCCTACGAAAATTAAATTGGTAGGGGCTCCTGTAGATTTAGTAGAGTCAAAGGCTTTTGAAATTCTCCAATATGTATTTTCTTACTTACACGAACACCAACAGCCTACCAAGGCTCAGTTACGTCATGAAATGCTAGCGTATGCATCTTGTAGAGGAGCCATTAAGGCAGGTCATAATTTAAATATGTATCAAATGACTACCTTAATTGAGGATCTCTTTAGTACAGAGAAACCGTACGTATGCCCTCATGGTCGTCCAACGATAATCAAGTTTACACCTGATGAATTAGGTAAATTATTCTTACGGTCTTAATATGAATATACTAACGACATCTCAAAAATCTAATGAGGCCATTCAGGAGGAAGCCAAAGCACTGGCTTCCTCTATGCATATGACATATATTAAACGAGGTAAAACATCGATACCAGCCTTATTCGGTAAGTATCAATGCGAATATATTGCGGTTCTTGCTGGTTCTGGATTAACGATTCATTTTCCAGAAAATCAACAACATACCTTTCATTTGTCTATGGCTCAATTACGTATATTGCGTTTACAACGCGGTGAAGGCGATCATCTAATTAATGCGGTACAAGTCATATTAGATAAAAAAGGATTATCTAATAGAGATAAATTTACATTTTTCGACTGTACAATTGGTCTTGGTAGTGACAGTATTGTAGTGAGTTATGGTTACCCACAGGCTCAAATAACTGGTCTAGAAGGGTCTTTACCTATATGGCTTGCCACTAGTCATGGTTTAGCTCATTATATTCATAGTGACGATAGTGTAACGAATGTATTGCGACGTATTAAAGTAAATCATGATACCTTTGAGCACTATTTACCAAACCTACCTGACAATAGTATTGATATTATTTATTTTGATCCTATGTTTGAAGTTCCTGTAGAGGAAAGTCCTCAATTCAAACCTCTTCGGGGACATACTGTGGAAAGTCATATAGAGGATAAAATCATGGCACAGGCTATGCGTGTTGCCACGTATGGTGTTATTATTAAAGAACGACCATTTAGTTCGGTCTTTCAAAACTATCCACCGCATCAATGGGTGGGCGGAAAATATAGTCGTATAGGCTATGGAATATATATGAAGGAGTTAATGTGAATCCCTTAATTACCATTGTTGGACCAACGGCGGTAGGAAAAACAGATCTTACCTTGGACTTAGCAGAACAGCTACATGCTGAGGTTATTTCTGGTGATGCTTACCAAGTATATAAACAACTCAATATTGGTACCGCCAAACCATCGGTGGATGAACTTAAGCGTGTGAAACATCATCTTATCGATATATTAGAACCAAATGATTCATATTCAGTATCTATTTTCCAAAATCAAGCAAAAGAGATAATTGGTAGATTAAATGATAGGAATATTCTACCTATTCTGTCTGGTGGTACAGGGTTATATGTTCAATCGTTATTAGAGAGCTATAACTTTAATGACGTTAAGCCTGATGAAAGTTTACGATTAGAGCTAGATGAGCTATTTAATGCCAAAGGTATTGATGGTTTACGAGAATATGCTTTCACATTAGGAAGAAAACATAATATAGAAATTCAATATAGTGATAAGCATCGTTTGTATCGAGCTATTGAAATATTGCATCATGGTGATATAGATTCGTTACGTAATCAGACTAAAGATGGCATATCTTATAAAGGGCCTGTTATCGGTCTTATGAGAGATCGTGATCAGTTATATGAACGCATTAATTTACGCGTTGATATGATGTTTGATGCAGGTTTGATTGAAGAAGTAGAACAACTCATTAAGTCTGGAGTAAATCCAGATTGCCAAGCGTTTAAGGGGATTGGTTATAAAGAGGTTGTAGAATATATGAATGGCAGTATTAGCCTCGATGAATGCCGCGATTTAATTAAGAAGAACACGCGTCATTTTGCAAAACGCCAAATCACTTGGTATAAACGAATGCCATATATTGAATGGATTCATATTGATAGCAATACATCTAAAGATTTTATATTTAATAAAGCTATGGATTTAATCCGTAGAGAAGGACTAGCATGACATTAGAAGAAATACGCAGTAAAGCCCTTGAGATGGCTGAACCAGAATTTAAAAAGTTTGAACCTATTGCATTGGCCAATACTAAAAAGGTGTTAGAAGCCTTTAAAGAATGCCAAGTATCTGATTATCATTTTACTGGTACAACTGGTTATGGTTATAACGATGTAGGGCGTGAAAAATTAGACGAAGTATTTGCCTATGTATTTAAAGGTGAAAAGGCTATCGTTCGACCTCACTTCGTATCTGGTACACATGCGTTAGCAACTACATTAATTTCTTTGATGGGAAATGGGTCTAAAGGTACGGAGTTTATCTATGCAGTAGGGGCTCCTTACGATACGATGCAATCCGTAATTGGTGCTGCTCGTGAAGTACGTGGTTCTTTAGTAGAAAAAGGCTTTACTTATACTGAGGTACCATTGAAAGATAATACCTATGATGTTGAAGCTATTGCTAACGCCGTTAATGATAATACGCGGGTAGTGGTCATTCAACGTTCTCGTGGTTATAGCACACGTGAACCATTATCCATTGCTGATATTAAGATCATTGTAGATGCTGTAAAAGCTAAAAATCCTAATACCATTTGTTTCGTAGATAATTGTTA
This sequence comes from Veillonella infantium, assembly GCF_002959895.1. Taxonomy (GTDB): domain Bacteria; phylum Bacillota; class Negativicutes; order Veillonellales; family Veillonellaceae; genus Veillonella; species Veillonella infantium. Next base: position 151,889 of record NZ_PPDD01000009.1, read on the forward strand.
TGGTGAGTTCACAGAGCTTCAAGAACCTTTAGAAGCAGGCGCAGATATTATGGCTGGTTCTCTCATTAAGAATGCTGGGGGCGGTTTAGCACCAACAGGTGGCTATATCGTAGGTCGTGAAGACTTAGTTGAAGATGCAGCGTACCAACTCACTGCTCCTGGACTTGGTGATCATATGGGCTCTTATGCGCCTGGTTACCGTTTATTCTTCCAAGGGTTGTTTATGGCTCCTCATGTAGTATTACAAGCTCTTAAAGGGGCTGTATATACAGCTGCAGTAGGTGAATTATTAGGATATGATGTCTTCCCTAAGGTAAATGCTGATCGCTATGATTTAATCCAAGCTATCAATTTAAAAAATGGAGAAGAAATGGAGCACTTCTGTGTAGGTATGCAAGCATATTCCCCTGTAGATGCTCACGTACATCCAATTCCTGGTGATATGCCTGGGTACGAAGATAAAATCATCATGGCCGGTGGAACCTTTGTACAAGGATCTTCTATTGAATTGAGTGCAGATGGTCCTGTTCGTCCTCCGTATACGATTTTCATGCAAGGTGGACTTGTATTTGAACATTCTATGCTAGGTATTTTAGGTGCTGCAGAAGAATTACTAAAACATAGATAATAATTAGAATCTCTTTCTTTTGATGAAAGGGATTCTTTTTATTTCAAATCTTTTCAATGTACCTAATTCTAGGCTATAATATAAGTTGCTATAATTTCATAGCAATACTACTCGGACTTTTACACCGAACTAGTGTTTTACACGTCAGGCTTTCACCCTGATTAGTTTTATGATCAAGAGATCATTAAAAGGAGAAAGTATGGAAAAAGTTATCGCTGTAGCTATGAGTGGCGGCGTAGATAGTTCTTTAACTGCTGCAATGTTACTAAAACAAGGCTATAAAGTATTTGGTATTACCCTATGGCTGTGGGTGAGTGGTACACCTTATGATTCGGTTCCCCTCGCTGTAACGGATGCTAAGAAGATGTGTGATTTTCTTGGTATCGAGCATCACGTTATCGATGCTCGCGATGTATTCTACGATAATGTAGTAGATTACTTCGTAAAAGAATATGCCTATGGTCGTACACCAAATCCTTGTGTATTCTGTAATAAAAATATCAAATTTGATTTGATGCTCAATCGAGCCCTTGAACTTGGTGCCACACATATGGTTACTGGTCATTATGCACAGGTTAATTATAATGAACAAACAGGTTTATATGAGTTACATAAAGGTGTTGATCCTACAAAAGACCAAAGTTATGTTATGTACAATATGAACCAACGCATTTTGAGTCACCTCATGTTCCCACTAGGTGGACAATGTAAGACTGAAACACGTAAATTAGCTGCTGAATACGATTTACCAGTAGCTAAAAAACCAGATAGTGTAGATATTTGTTTCTTGCCTCACGGTAACTACCAAAAACTCGTAGTAGAAGAAATGAAGGATAAACCAAAGTCTGGTAATATCGTTACTGAAGATGGTGAGGTATTAGGTAAACATAATGGTTTATTTAACTACACTATAGGCCAACGTAAGGGTCTAGGGATTGCATATAAGCATCCATTATATGTAATTGGCTTTAATGGTGAACGCAATGAAGTCATTGTAGGTCCTAATGATCGACTTTTTACGAATCGTATGATTTGTAAGTTCTATAATTTCCTGGATGATACGATTCATAAAGAATTAAAAGCAGAAGGTAAAATTCGCTATGCAGCAAATCCTTCACCTTGTACTGCACGTATCTTAGATGATGATACGATGGAAGTTATCTTCGAAGAACCACAACGGGCTATTACACCAGGTCAGTCCGTAGCCTTTTATAATGGCACTCAATTATTAGGAGGTGCTGTTATCGATCGCGTATGTTAGAAAGGAGAATACAAGTTCCTTGAACTTGTTTACATAGTATGTCAACGAAAAAGATTAGAAACTTCTGTATTATAGCTCATATTGACCATGGTAAATCTACCATTGCCGACAGATTAATTGAATATACTGGCACATTACAAAAGCGTGAAATGGAGGCTCAAGTTTTGGACTCCATGGATTTAGAACGAGAACGCGGTATTACTATTAAGGCGCAATCTGTTCGAATTTTGTATAAAGCACAAGATGGAGAAGAGTATACTTTGAACCTTATCGATACTCCTGGCCATGTGGATTTCAGCTATGAAGTATCTCGTTCTCTTGCAGCTTGTGAAGGTGCATTACTGGTAGTAGATGCTGCACAAGGTGTAGAGGCTCAAACGTTGGCGAATGTGTATCTCGCTTTAGAACATGATCTTGAAATTATTCCTGTTATTAACAAAATAGATTTGCCTTCTGCCGATCCTGATCGAGTTAAACATGAAATTGAAGATATCATTGGTTTAGACGCATCAGAAGCAGTATTATGTTCTGCTAAATCTGGCATTGGCATTCCAGATATTTTAGAAGCCATTGTAAATAAGGTCCCTGCACCACCAGATAAATCCGATCAACCTACGAGAGCATTGATTTTTGATAGCCGCTTTGATGCTTATAAAGGTGCTATTGCTTATGTGCGCGTAAAAGAAGGTACTATTAAAACAAAAGATACCATTCGCATGATGCATGATAATAAGGATTTTGATGTAACAGAGCTCGGTATCTTTACACCAAATCTTGTGCCTGTTCAGGAATTACCATGTGGTTCTGTAGGTTGTATTGCGGCAAGTATTAAGAATGTAGCGGACTGTCACGTAGGTGATACGGTAACATTAGCTGATAATCCTGCACCAGAACCATTACCAGGCTATCGCAAAGCCGTATCCATGGTATATTGTGGCTTGTATCCAACAGATTCTAAGGACTATGAAAATCTTCGTGATGCATTAGAAAAGTTACAGCTTAATGATGCTGCTTTAGAATATGAAGCTGAAACATCTTTAGCATTGGGTTTTGGTTTCCGTTGTGGCTTCCTTGGTCTGCTACATATGGATGTAATTCAAGAACGGTTAGAGCGTGAATATAACTTATCCCTTATTACAACAGCTCCATCTGTAAACTACAAGGTTTATAAGACGAATGGAGAAATGCTTGAAGTGGATAACCCTGCTAAATTACCACCTCCTACAGAAATCGACTACATTGAAGAACCATATGTAAAAGCTACTACAATTGTGCCTAAAGACTTTGTTGGTACTATTATGGAGTTATCTCAAGATAAACGTGGTGAATATCAATCCATGGAATATTTGGATGAAACACGTGTATCTGTTGTGTATCACTTGCCTTTGAGTGAAATTATTTACGACTACTTTGATAAATTGAAATCTGCTACCAAGGGTTATGCATCTCTTGACTATGAGTTGATTGGGTATAAACAATCTCCAATGGTTAAGATGGATATTCTGTTAAATGGTGATCCAGTAGATGCATTGTCCATTATCGTACATAAGGATCGTGCTGCTACACGTGGTCGTGCGTTAGCTGAAAAATTAAAAGAATTGATTCCTCGTCAAATGTTTGAAATTCCAATTCAAGCAGCGGTAGGCACGAAAATTGTGGCTCGTGAAACCGTAAAGGCTTGGCGTAAAGACGTTTTAGCAAAATGTTATGGTGGCGATATTTCTCGTAAACGTAAACTCTTAGAAAAACAAAAAGCCGGTAAGAAACGTATGAAGTCAGTGGGCTCTGTAGAGATTCCACAAGAAGCATTCATGGCTATTCTCAAGGTTGAGGACTAATATAATGAAAACAGATTCTAATACCCTGAATCTGTCTACACTTGGGGATATGGGCTTGTATGTCCATATCCCTTTTTGTAAACAGAAATGTATGTATTGTGATTTTCCAGCCTATCAAAATTTACAAGATTATTATGAAACCTATGTCTATGCATTAGTACAAGAAATGGATTTGTGGGTTTCGGAACACCCCGAGTCTAAATCTAAACCTATTGATACTATTTATTTTGGTGGTGGAACACCTACTGAATTATCAATTCAACAGTTACAGATGATTGTAGATAAAATCAAAAGTACTTTTACTATTACTGACGATTGTCATATGACTATAGAGTCTAATCCTGGTGAAGTAGATCTACAGTATCTAACTAAGTTAGTTAAACTAGGTTTTAATCGCATTAGTTTCGGCGTTCAAACCTTTGATGATAAGGCGCTTACCATGTTGCATCGTAGTCATGATGGAGAAAAGGCCATACAAGCCGTATATGATGCTAAAGAGGCTGGCTTTACAGATATTAATATTGATTTAATCTATGGCTTGCCACGACAAACCTTAGAGGATATTCAGCATAATTTAAATATTGTAAAAGATTTGCCAATTAATCATATTTCTACGTATGGTTTACAAGTTGAGGTAGGCACTTATTTATATCATTTAGTACAAAAGAACTTGATCTCTATTCCTAGTGAAAGTATTGATGAATCCATGTATGATACGATGATGTCTGGTTTAAAAGCACTAGGGTTTGAGCGATACGAGATTTCAAATTTCGCGAAGGGTAATTCCTACAGTCGTCATAATTTAAAATATTGGCATTATATAGACTATTTAGGCTTTGGTGCAGGTGCGCATTCCTTCTATGATGGAGTCCGCCGTAGTAACAATCGTAATGTAATGCCTTATATACAGTCCGTTGATCGATACACTATGCCTACTATCGATACGGAGACGATTACTGTAGAGCGGGCCCAAGAAGATTTTTGTTTCTTAGCACTTCGCACTAAATGGGGTCTTGATGATCAAAAATTTGAGGATAGATTTGGCGTATCTGTTCATAATTTATTTGGTAATATATTAGAAGAATTAGTTACTAAAGGCTTATTAGAGTATCAAAATGGTAGTTATCATTTAAGTTCTGAAGGGGCTAAGCATGGTAACTATGTATTTAGTCAATTTATTCGAGAGTAATTTCTCACAGTTTCTCAAAATCTAATATGTTAGTATAAATAGGATGATGATGAATAAGCATGCTAGATTTGAGGAGGAACGATGAAGACATCTGTTATTTTACATGGTTTACATAACGAATTTACTTTAGATCAAATGAAGGCATGCATAGAATTAGCTGAAAAATATGGTGGATCTTTCCGCCATGTTGTAACAGGTATACAAATTACAGGTATTGAAAAAGACGATAAGGAACAACTTATCTCTGAATTACCAGAAGGTGTAACCACTGTTATTCATAGAGGTGTTAATTCCTTAATTGCTTGCGTAGGTAAAGGCTATTGTAAAAATGGCCAAATGGAAACTAAAGAATTGGCTGATTATGTAGAGAGAAAACATTACGGCCGAAAAACATCTCACAAGTGCAAAATTGGAATTAGTGGCTGTGGTCGTAACTGCCCGGATGCAATGGTAAAAGATATTGCTTTTATTGGTACATCCCAAGGTTTTATGCTGGCTGTTGGTGGCAATACAGGAATGCGACCAGAGGCTGGTAAAATATTGGCTAGAAAGCTTACTGTTGAGCAATCCAAAAAAGCTGTAGATATCTTAGTAGATTGGTATGCAGAACATGGCGAGCCCCGTGAGCGTATGGGAAAATTATTAGAACGCCTAGGTAATCCCTTAGAAGGTGTAGAACTATAAGTTGCTATATTTTTAGGGCTAATGGTTTTATAGTTCTTGATCTGTACGTTTATCTAGAGAGTGATTAGTTTTTCTCCAAATTTTAGTAACAATAAAATTATTACATATAAACACTTATACTATTTTATGGTTTTAATAATAAAAATTTTATTAGACCATCATATTCTACTTTTTAGATTTTAGAATATGACATAAATGTAGATAGTATAAGTGTTTTCTTATTATTACACTTTGATTTTTTGACTAATTAATTTAAAATGTTCAATTGTCTTTTTGACTAAATAGATATTATTTGACTTTTTAAGGATTTTTTTGCTTGACAATTTTTTCCTATGTGATAATATTATACATGCGATTAGCACTCAAAGTTTATGAGTGCTAACAAGAGGTGTCATTATGGATGAAAGAAAACAGCGCATCTTGCGAGCCATAATTGAAGACTACGTTAAATCTGCTGAACCTGTAGGTTCCAGGACGATTGCAAAGAATTATAATCTTGGTATTAGTCCTGCAACAGTAAGAAATGAAATGTCCGATTTAGAGGAGTTAGGCTATTTGGAGCAACCTCATACATCGGCGGGACGTATTCCTTCAGCTAAAGGCTATCGCTTATATGTTGATTCTATGTTGAGTCAACAACCTGTTCCATTACAGGATGCTGAGAAAATTGAAATGTTATGGAAACATTCTAATGGATCTACCAGTGAGCTCTTCTTAAATATGGCTAAATTATTATCACAAGTGAGCCATAGTATGAGTCTGTTCTTAGCTCCAGCCCATGATAGAGCATTAATTAAATACATTCATGTATTACCGCTAGATTCACATCAAGCTGTCATGGTTGTTATTACTGAGACTGGTGCTCTTGATAATGAATTAATGTACTTTACTGAAGGGGTTTCGCCTGATGTATTACAAAGTTTAGCTATGCAATTTAGCAATGCTTTACAGAATATAGGTATTGGTCATGTAACGGCTGAAGCGTTAGGAACACTATTGATTCATATGGAAGGTCCACAAGGGATTTTGATGATCCTTTCAGAAACATTATTACGAGCAATTAATAAACGTAAGTTGTTCTATTCTGTAGGTACCACAGAGTTGTTAAATCAACCAGAGTTTAAGTCTGTTGAAAAGGTACAACCCTTACTTTCATTAGTGGAAGAACAAAATCAATTGGGGCAACTATTAAAAGATGATTCACCTACACCTGTAAAGGTAAAGATTGGCAATGAAAATGATACCGAAGCACTTCAATCGATGAGTGTAGTACAAGCTGATTTTACAAATCAAGATCAACCTATCGGTACTCTTGCTATTCTAGGACCGACACGAATGGAATATGGTCGTATCATTGGCATGTTGTCTCATATGAAACATATAATGGAATCTATGGTAAAAGAACAAAAATAGAAAGGGCATATAATGGCTGAAGAACAAGACATTAAACAAGAAACAGTTGACGAAACAGTGGAAACTACAAATGTAGAGACGCCAGCTGTTGAGGAAGCCGAAGAAGTTGTGGCGGACGCAGCTCAAGTATTAGAGGAGCTCAAAGCAGACTTTGATAATCGCTATAAGCGTTTACAAGCGGACTTCGACAACTTCAAACGTCGTACTAATCAAGAAAAAGAGAAACTTGCAGGATATGTTAAAGGGGATGTACTTACAGATCTACTTCCTGTATTAGATAACTTTGAACGAGCTGTTCAAAGCCCAGTGGAAGGTGATGCAAAGGTATTCCTTGATGGATTTATCATGATCCATCAAAACTTGATGGCTATGTTATCTAAACATGGTTTAGCCGTTATCGATGCGGTAGGTAAACCATTTGATCCAAATTTCCATCAAGCGATTATGCGAGTGCCGTCAGATGAATATGAATCTGATACGGTATGTGAAGTATTGCAAACTGGTTATACTGTTGATGGTCGTTGTATTCGTCCAGCAATGGTAAAAGTTGTTGAATAGATTATAAAGGTTTTAGGAGGCATATATTATGGCAAAGGTAATTGGTATTGATTTAGGTACTACAAACTCTTGTGTTGCGGTTATGGAAGGCGGCGAACCTACGGTTATTACTAACCAAGAAGGCGCTCGTACTACTCCTTCCGTTGTTGGTTTTGCAAAAAATGGCGAACGTTTAGTAGGTCAATTGGCTAAACGTCAAGCTGTATCTAACCCAGAAAACACAATCATTTCTATTAAACGTCACATGGGTACAGACTACAAAGTAACTGTAGAAGGTAAATCTTATACTCCTCAAGAAATTTCTGCAATGATTCTTCAAAAAATCAAAGCTGATGCAGAAGCATATTTGGGCGAACCTGTTAAACAAGCAGTTATCACAGTTCCTGCTTACTTTACAGATGCTCAACGTCAAGCTACTAAAGACGCTGGTGCTATTGCAGGCCTTGAAGTACTTCGTATCATCAACGAACCTACAGCAGCAGCTCTTGCATATGGCGTAGATAAAGATGAAGATGGTAAAGTTCTTGTATTTGACCTTGGTGGTGGTACATTCGACGTATCCATTCTTGAACTTGGCGATGGCGTTTTTGAAGTATTAGCAACATCTGGTAACAACCATCTTGGTGGTGATGACTTCGACCAACGCATTATGAACTACCTTATTGAAGAGTTCAAAAAAGAAACAGGCATCGATTTATCCAATGATAAATTAGCTGATCAACGTTTAAAAGAAGCTGCTGAAAAAGCTAAAATTGAATTGTCTGGCGTAGCTAGCACAAATATCAATTTGCCATTCATCACAGCTGATGCTACTGGTCCTAAACACTTAGATGTAACATTGACTCGCGCTAAATTCGAAGAATTAACTGCTGATTTGGTACAAGCTACTATCGAACCTACTCGTAAAGCTATGAACGATGCTGGTTTATCTGCATCCGATATCGATAAAGTATTGTTAGTTGGTGGTTCTAGCCGTATTCCAGCTGTACAAGAAGCTATTAAAAAAGTATTGGGTAAAGAACCAACTAAAAACGTTAACCCAGATGAATGTGTAGCTATTGGTGCTGCTATTCAAGGTGGTGTATTAGTAGGTGAAGTTAAAGACGTATTGTTACTTGACGTAACTCCATTGTCTCTTGGTATCGAAACAATGGGTGGTGTATTCACACGTATTATCGATCGTAACACTACAATTCCTACATCTAAATCTCAAGTATTCTCCACTGCAGCAGATAATCAACCAGCTGTAGATATCCATGTATTACAAGGTGAACGTGAGTTCGCAGCAGATAATAAAACATTGGGTCGCTTTAACTTGGATGGTATTCCAGCAGCTCCTCGTGGGGTTCCTCAAATCGAAGTAACATTCGACATCGATGCTAATGGTATCGTACATGTAAAAGCAAAAGACTTGGGTACTCAAAAAGAACAAAAAATTACAATCACTTCTTCTAGCGGTTTAAAAGAAGACGAAATCGATCGCATGGTTAAAGAAGCTGAAGCACATGCAGCAGAAGATAAAGCTAGAAAAGAAGAATTAGATGTTAAAAACAATGCAGATTCCTTGGTATACCAAGCTGAAAAAGCATTGAAAGAACTTGATGGTAAAGGCGACACAGCTTTGTTGAAAGAAGTTGAAGAAGCAAAAGATAAATTGAAAAAATCTATCGAAGCAGGCAACATCGAAGATATCAAAAAAGACAGTGAAGCTTTGGAACAACCATTACATAAATTAGCAGAACAAATGTATGCAGCAGCACAACAAGCTCAACAAGCAGCTGGTGGTGCAGAGCAAGGTCAACAACAAACAAAATCTGATGACAATGTAGTTGATGCTGATTACACAGTAGTGGATGACGATAAGAAATAAGAAGGGTTGGTAACTAATGGCACGTGATTATTATGACATCTTAGGGGTCAGTAAAAATGCCTCTCAAGATGAAATCAAAAAGGCCTTCCGTAAAAAGGCACGCCAATACCATCCAGATGTAAATAAAGATAATCCTAAGGAAGCGGAAGCAAAGTTTAAAGAAGCGAACGAAGCTTACGAAGTATTGTCTGACGAAACTAAAAAAGCTCAATATGACCAATTCGGCCACGACGCCTTCAAACAAGGAGGCGGCGCTGGCGCCGGTGGTTTCCAAGGAGGCTTTGGCGGTTTCGGTGGTCAAGCTGGCGGCTTTGGTGATATCTTTGGCGACATTTTTGGTGGCATGTTTGGCGGTGGTCGCCAACAACAAGGCCCTCAAAAAGGCAATGACTTGCGCGAAGATATTGATATTTCCTTTGAAGATGCAGCCTTTGGTAAATCTATGGAAATAGAAGTGCATCGTCATGAAGAATGTGATCACTGTCATGGTACTGGTGGTGAACCAGGATCTCGTGTCGATACTTGTCCAAACTGTCATGGTTCTGGTCAAGAAGCGGTTATTCAAAATACTCCATTTGGACGTATGCAATCCGTTCGCACTTGTTCTCGTTGTCATGGTACTGGTAAAAGCATTGAAAAACCTTGTTCTAAATGCCGTGGTACAGGTGAAATGCTTGCTAAGCGCAAGATTTCTATCAAGATTCCAGCTGGCGTAGACAGCGGTTCTCGCTTACGTGTAGCTAATGAAGGGGAACCAGGTATTTTGGGCGGTCCTAAGGGTGACCTTTACGTATATATCTTTGTTCGTCCTCATAAGGAATTTGAACGAAATGGTAATGACGTTATTAGCCGTGTAAATATTAGTTTTGCTCAAGCTGCATTAGGTGCTACTATACAAGTTAACACCTTAGATGGTAAAGTAGAGTTAAAGATCCCAGAAGGTACTCAAACGGGAACGGCATTCCGCGTAAAGGGCAAAGGTATTCCATATTTGCGTAACCCTAAGCAACGAGGGGCCCAACATATTGTGGTAACTGTTCAAACGCCTAAGAAGTTGACAGATACTCAACGTGAGTTGTTATTACGCTTTGCAAACGAAAGTAACGAAGATGTAAATAACTTACAAGTGAGCAAAAGTCTTTTTGAAAAAATTAAGGACGTTTTGACTAAATGAACAGCTCATGTGAAGGAATGGTTTGTTCCGTCACATTCCCTATAAAGGAGCATATATGCAGTGGATAGAAGTATCCATTGTCTGTGAAAGAGTAGCCACCGATGAGGTGACTACTCTTTTTGACGATTATGCAGACAATGGAATTATAGAAGAAGATGTAGAAAATCAACCAAATTTAATTAAATTAACTATGTATGCAGATCCATCATTGGACTCTAATACAATTAAGTCAGACTTAGAAAATCGTCTTACAGAAGCAAATATTAGTGTCACATCCGTTGACACAAATATATTGGATGAATCTACATGGCTTAACTCTTGGCAGCAATATATTGAACCCACAGAAATTCTACCTAATTTGATTATTAAACCTGCTTGGCAAGAATATGATAATGTGGACAATAAAACAATTATAGAAATCGATTCCGATATTTCCTTTGGTACTGGCTCTCATGAGACAACACGTACATGTGCTGAACTATTGAAATCTTATAGTGAATCCATGGATCTTAATCAAGTTACTTGTTTAGATATTGGTACAGGAACGGGTATTCTCTTATTGGTAGCAGCACATTTAGGGATCAAGCATTTGGTTGGGATTGATATTGAGGAATATGCTGCAAATCAAGCTCGTATTAACTGTGAGAATAATCATGTATCTGCAGAGATTATTTGTGGTAATTTGGATAGTGATTTCAATGGTACTGCCCAATTAATTTTAGCTAACTTAACAGTGGATCCACTTAAAATACTACTACCTCAAATTGGTAAAAAACTAGAGGATAAGGGGATTTTAATTATAAGTGGCATTATAGATGATCGGCATGATGAGATTATGCCATATATTGAGGCTAATTGGCATATTATTGAGGAGCGCATTGCAGGGCCTTGGCATACATTTGCGCTAGAAAAGCGATGAAAAAGATTTTTATTCCTACACCATTAGATGAAATAATAGAATTACCGAAAGATGTGACGCATCATGTGTTACATGTATTTCGTCATAATATGGAAAAACCTATTACTGTAACGGGTAGTGATAATCGTTGTGGTATCTATCAGATTACCGATGAAGTTGATGGTATAGCACAAGCTAAACTTATTGAATATGTAGCGACTGATGTATCATCGTATCGAACTATTCTAGTTCAATCCTTATTAAAAGGTGAAAAGTTAGAATGGGTATTACAAAAGGCGATGGAGTTAAATGTAGATACCATTTATCTTGTATCTACTGCAAACTGTGTAGCTAAATATGATGATAAAAAACTACAATCAAAAGTCAGTCGTTGGGAAAAAATTATGCTAGAAGCAGCCCAACAGTGTGGACGCAATCAACTGCCCACACTTGTAGTAGGTGAAACGCTTTCACAAGTATTAGCAATCGAAGCTGACGCATTAAAACTAGTAGCCTATGAAAATGAAGATGGTCACACTATTAAGTCTGCACTACAATCAGTACACACTAATCAAACTATAACTGATATTCTAATCTGTGTTGGTCCAGAGGGGGGCTATCAAGAGAAGGAAATCAATGCTATTATAGAGAGTGGTGGCAAATCAGTATCGCTGGGCAATACTATTTTACGAGCTGAAACAGCTGCCATTGGATCATTAGCAATGATTCAATATGAATTAGAACTATAAATTAAATAAGAATAGAGAGGTGCAATGAAAACCGTTGCTTTTACAACCTTGGGCTGTCGCGTCAATCAGTATGACACAGATGCTATGAAAGGTTTATTTTTACAAAATAATTACGAAGCAGTAGACTTCGATGAAAAAGCTGATATATATGTAATTAATACATGTTCTGTAACGAATATGGGGGAAAAGAAATCCCGTCAATTAATTCGGAAAGCTAAGCGTCAAAATGAGGATGCCCATGTTATTGTAACTGGTTGTTATGCTCAACTTGATCCAGATGCTATTGCAGCTATCGATGGTGTTAACCTCGTTATTGGTACCAATAATCGATCTAAAATCGTTGAGCTAGTAGAGCAATTAGAATCTACAGAACGTCAAATCAATGCTGTTAGAGATATTATGAACGAGTCTAACTTTGAAGAAATGCCATTATATGGTAATGAATCTGATAAAGCTCGTGCTTTCATGAAAATTCAAGAAGGTTGTAATAACTACTGTGCCTTTTGTATCATTCCGTATACTCGAGGAAAATTAAAATCTCGTAAAGTAGATGATATTGTACAAGAAGCAAAACGTTTAGTAGACCATGGATTCCATGAAATTGTATTAACAGGTATACATTTGGGGAATTATGGTGTAGAATTGCCAGGTCGCCCTACATTAGCCGATGTAGTAAAAGCTTTATTAGAGATTCCTAATTTATATCGTATTCGTTTCGGGTCTATTGAGTCTGTAGAGGTTTCTGATGAATTAGTAGAATTAATGGCTACTAATAAACGTGTTTGTCCACATTTACATTTACCACTACAAGCTGGTTCTGATCATGTATTAAAGTTGATGAAACGCCATTATACATTGCAAGAATATAAAGACTTGATTGCAAGTTTGCGTTCTCGTATTAAAGATTTATCTATTACGACTGATATTATTGCAGGTTTCCCGCAAGAAACAGATGAAGACTTTGAAGAAACATTAAATACAGTACGGGAAATTGGGTTTACCCATATTCATGCATTCCCATACTCTATTCGTGAGGGCACACCTGCAGCTACTATGCCGGATCAAGTACCTGAAGCTGTAAAGAAAACTCGTGTAGCGCTTTTAAATGGTCTTAGCCAATCTGGTTATGATGCATACGCAAAATCTCGCATTGGTAAACCTGGTGAGATTCTCATTGAAAAGGAAGAGAATGGATACTACATGGGCTTAACAAATGAGTATGTAAATGGTAAAGTAAAGTCTGATGGATTACATAAGATAGGTGATCTCATCGGTGGTACTGTTGTAGGTTTAGAAGATAATTATTTGATTATTGAATAAGGAGCTATAGTATGAGTGACTGCATTTTCTGTAAAATTATCAACGGCGAAATTCCTTCTAAAAAAGTATTAGAAAACGATAAATTCTATGCATTTCATGATATTGAACCAGTGAAAAAAGTACATGTTTTAATTGTACCTAAAAACCACGTTTCCAATATTGCTCATCTTAATGAAAATAACGAAGACTATGTAGAAGGTTTATTGCCTTTTGTTCGTGATGTAGCTAAAGAACTTGGTATTTCTAAAGATGGTTATCGTTTGATTTTTAATACTGGTAAAAAAGCAGGTCAAACTGTATTCCATATGCATGCTCATCTTTTAGGTGGCGAAGAAATGGGCTGGCCAGAAGCTTAATATTGAGTATAATGTATTCTTTTTATAATACTTATTAAAATTCCTATAAAATATACCGGAAAATATTGACAACATCTATACCTATACATATAATATTATATGTGCGTATGTAAATTATCAGCACTTCCCGAGATTATTTTTGGAGGGAGGGATATAGATGTCTGAAATCAAAGTCGGTAAAAACGAAACGCTTGAAAGTGCTCTTCGTCGATTCAAACGCTCCTGCCAAAAAGCGGGTGTTTTGTCTGAAGTAAGAAAACGCGAACACTACGAAAAACCAAGCGTAAAAAGAAAGAAAAAATCTGAAGCAGCAAGAAAACGCAAATTCAGAGCATAAGATGATTACCCTAATTCTGCCTTTTCATGGCTTCATGAAATCCAGGATTAGGGTTTCTTTATATTATTTTATCTATAATATAATAATGTTGTATGACTAAATGTGTTATATCTTTGCATGCTGTGAAGATTAACCTTTATAATAGTATGATGTAGATTATTACTAATTAAAATAGATCAGGAGGATACAATGAGCTTAAAAGATCAATTAAAAGAAGATATGAAAGCGGCTATGAAAGCACGCGAAGAAGGTAAAACTGCTCTTTCTGTTATTCGCATGGTTAATAGTGCTATTAAAAATACAGAAATCAATGACAAAGTAGAACTTGATGATAATGGTATTCTTGGTATTTTGGCAAAAGAAATGAAAACTCGTCAAGATTCTTTAACTGAGTTTGAAAAAGCTGGCCGTGAAGATTTGATCGCTCATGTAAAAGAAGAGATGGCTGTGCTTCAAAAATATTTACCAGCTCAAATGAGTGAAGATGAAATCCGCACTGTTGTAAAAGAAGCTATTGCAGCTTGTGGCGATGCTGTAAACATGGGTAATGTTATGAAACATGTAATGCCAAAAACTAAAGGCCGTGCAGATGGTAAAGTAGTTAATAATATCGTTAAAGAATTACTTGGATAATCAATTATAAATATAGAAGTAAACATTTCATATAGTCAGTATTTTCGATACATTAAAATTGAACTCTTAACCACATAGTTAAGAGAATTATGAAATTCTATAGAAAGTTATTGACATGTATTTTCACTATATGATATTATGATTTCAACAAAATAATTGGTCAACGAAGACTCCACTTTAGATATATAGAAATATATATCTATTTGTTGGAGTCTTTTTATTTTTAGGAGGAACCATTATGACAAATACTAAAGATTTATTGTATTATATTCCAGCTGGTCAATATGGTAAGGAAGGCGTTCTCGCATTATTAGAACAACATCCAGAAATTAAATTCGTATCTCTTGTAGGTATCGATTTAGCAGGTAATGATACAGACGAAAAAATTCCTATGTCTGCATTCTTTGATGATTATGAAGCATTCTTTGAAGGTCGTGCAGTACAAACTGACGGTTCCTCTGTAGTACTTACAAATATTGCCACTTTGAATAATGCACGTGTAGATATGTGGGGCGACCCAAGTGTAAACTGGTTTGTTGATTATAACTATGAAAATATCGATGAAGCAACAGGTTTGCCAACTGGTACACTTCGTATTCCTGCATTCTTGATGCATAACTATCGTTATGTTGATTCTCGTTCTATCTTAAAAAATAGCTGTGACTATGTTCGTGCAGAATTATTATCTTTGATTAAAGAACATGGTCTACCTGGTATGCCTCATGTGAAAGCTGATGACGTTGTAGATATTATCTTCACATCTGCTACTGAATTGGAATTCTGGGTAAAAACTCCATCTAGAACAGTTACTAAAAAAGAATTATCCGTATCTCAAAAATTACAAGAACAATACTGGCAACGTACTCATGGTACAGTTCGTACTGCATTAGAACAAGCGGTAGAACGTCTTGATCAATATGGTATGGAAGCAGAGATGGGCCATAAAGAAGTAGGTGGCGTTAAAGCTAAACTTGATGAAGATGGTCATGAAGCAGTAGTATTAGAACAATTGGAAATCGACTGGAAATTCTCTGGTAACCCATTACAAACAGCAGATAATGAATTACAAGCTCGTATTATCGTTCGTGAAGTATTCCGTGAAAACGGTCTTGATGTAACATTCAATGCGAAACCTATTATTGGTGTAGCTGGTTCTGGTGAACATACACACTTTGGTGTTATGGCTAAATTGAAATCTGGTAAACTTGTTAACTTGTTCAGCCCAGAAGATATGCGTAAAGAATCTGCTAGCTCCTTAGGTATTGGTGCAATCATGGGTCTATTGAAACACTACGAAGCAATTAATCCATTCATCAGCTCCACAACAGACTCCTTAAATCGTTTAAAACCTGGTTTCGAAGCTCCAGTATGTATCGTTACATCTTTAGGTACTGATCCTTCCGAACCAAGCCGTAACCGTACAATCCTTTGTGGTTTGATTCGTGATATCGATAATCCTATGGCTACACGTTATGAATTGCGTTCTCCTAACCCTTATACAAATACATATACTGCATTAGCATTGATCTTCATCTCTGCATTTGATGGTATGAAATATGCTATTACATCTGGTAAAACACAAGCACAATTAGAAGCAGAGCTTTCCAAAGAAGTGGGTGAATCTGCTGATTACCTTGCTACAAATCGTGCATATCGTACAGAAAAAGACGTATTCGATGATTTCACTCAAGAAGAACGTAATCAAATGTTTGGTGTTGCACCAGCCACTGTATGGGAAAACATTAAAGGTTACCATAACAATCCTGAATTAGTTGAAACATTAGCTCAAGGCAATGCATTCGCTAAAGACTTGATGGATTCCTTCATCGCATCTATTTTGAAACGTTGGAAACTTGTATTGGCTCACCGCTTAATTCCTGATAATCTTGATACAGTTCGTAAGATGGTAGCTATTCATACTGATAGCCGTAATAGTGTAGATGATAAACGTTTTGCAGAAGTTAATGACTTACGTTTCTATCTTGCTAAAGATAGCGATGATCGCAAATCTTTATTCACTCGTTTAATCGATGCACTTAACTCTGGTGAATATGACTTAGCATCTCAATTGCAAATTGAAATGAACGATAAAATGGAAGAATTAGAAGCTAAATATGCTAACTATGCAAAAAATATCTTCTAATATCGGTTGATTTTATTACTCAAAAAGGGCTCCTACATTTGTAGGAGCCCTTTTATTCATATTAACTTTTTATAATTTAGTCGTTAAAGCTATTACTCGTTATGTCCTATAAACTTTTCTACTAGTACTAAGCTACATACAAGTACAAAAATTGCAACAGACCAGATTAAATTATCATATGACGATTCATGATCGATGATTAGCAGTCTAACAATTGCAGTTATGCCAATATATAAAAAGAAATTAAGCGGGAAGTGGAAGTTATTTTTAAAGTATTTTACGATGAGAGCAATAAACTCAAAGTATAAGAAGAAGGTAATTAATTCTTCAATTAATAAATAGTAAGTGCTATAACCTTGGATATTTGCCCACGTAATAAATCCTAGGCTAATTAAGGTATTAATGAGGGCAATACAAAGAGCAATGCCTACACCTACAAGGGCTATATTTTTTATAGTTAATAATAATTTAGAAATACGTATCCACATATATAATTCACCTACAATAAATATCTAAATACTATACCACATAAAAAAGACCGTACACCGTACGGTCTTTTTACGATTACACCACAGTATAATCAAGAGAATATCAAAGGATTAGATATCAGCTTTAATTGCTTCTAATGCAGCATCGAAGTTAACTGCTTGAGTTACTTCAGGTACATATTCAACATAAGTAACTTTGTCTTCTTTGTTGATTACTACTACGCCACGAGTCAAAAGACGAAGTTCTTCGATCAAGAAACCATAGTTCTCACCGAAGGAAGCATCTTTGTGGTCGGATAAAGTAATAACTTTATCAACGCCAGCAGCGCCACACCAACGTTTTTGAGCGAACGGCAAGTCCATAGAAATTGTCAATACTACAACATCATCAGAAAGTGCAGTAGCATCTTGGTTGAACCAACGAGTTTGAGCGTCACAAACGCCTGTATCAAGGGAAGGAACAACGGAGATAACTTTTACTTTACCTTCGAAATCTTTTAATGTTTTAGGTTGTAAGTCGTTGCTTAAAACTGTGAAGTCAGGAGCTTGTTGACCTACTTTAACTTCTGGACCAACCAATGTGATAGGGCCACCTGCAAATGTTACTACGCCAGTACGTTTTTCCATGTTGTATTCCTCCTAAGAGTTTTAATTCTAATGTTTATAAGGATACGTTTTGTATCTATGCATAGTATAACACTTACATTACTATAAGTAAACTAAAAAATTCGATATAGTGTTATTATAGATTATAAAAATTATATTATTGGTAACTACTAATGAGAGAATATTATAATAAACTACATGATATACGTATAGGTGTATTAAGATATATGAAAAAAATGTGTATACTATAAGGAGTATATTTAAATAATGATAATCCTGTAATATAGAAATTTAACTGAGAGGTCCTATGAAACCTATAGAGCTATTTATGCAGTTTTTCCGCCGAGAAGGCTGGGTTTATGCCATCGGCTTAACTATGCTAATTGCTATTGATATAGCATTTTTATTTGTGCCACAATTCATTGGTAATGCCATCGATACACTAAGTCACAATAAAGAAGGCTTAGTCAATTATATTATTTACTTTATTCTATTATTTATTATCATAACGATTCTAAAAGTTATTTCACGACGTACCTTACTTGGTTCCATCCGTCGTATGGAGTACCTTTTTCGTGAAATTTTGTGTAGAAAAGCATTACAAATAAAAACAACATACTATGAGGCAAATGGACCTGGTAAAGTAATGGCGTTAATGACGAATGATGTTACATCTCTTCGTGTAGCGTTAGGTTTAGGTGTAATGATTGTGGTGGATATCATATTTTATTCCATTGTAGGATCAATTATTCTCATACAAAAGATAAATGGTCTATTAGCTTTCAAAATTATGACACCTGTATTTTTCATCATTGTAGCTATCTTTGTGTTAGGTCGAAAATTACGTGCTAAACAGCGTAGTGCGCAGGCAACGTATAGTGACATGACAGAATTTGGCCAAGAATTATTTCAAGGTATAGATGTAATTAGAGCTTTTAATCGGGAACGTATTATTTCTAACTCTTTTGAAAAAATAAATAAATTGAACTACAAGAAAAATATGGATGTTGCATTATTAGATTCTGTACTAACCCCTTTAACAAGAATTGCACCGTTTATTTGTATTAGTATTAGTATTTTCATATGTGGACATCTAGCTGTCGAAGGTAATATGACTATAGGTGAATTTGTAACCATAAATTCATTTATTATGTTAATAGTAGGACCTTTAATTGGCTTTGGTGGACTTATTTCGATTGTACAAAAAGGATTGGCATCCTTAGATCGTATTACCGATTTCTTACGACTATCAATAGAGTCAATTGATGACACAACTGAAGTATTACCACTTGAAGATATTAATATACGATATTTAGATTTTAATTATGAAAATTCTAAAGGTCATGCATTGTCTCAAGTATGTACAACAATTCCAAAAGGAACTTTCATTGGCATTGTGGGTAAACCTGGTTCTGGTAAAAGTACGCTCTTTAAATTACTTATTGGTTTACAACAAAGTCCAGCTAAAGCTATTTATTTGGGGAACCAAGATATTTCAGATATACCTTTATCTAAGCTTCGAAATTCAATAGCTTATGTACCAACTCAGTCTTACTTGTTGAGTACTACTATTGAAGATAATATTAAATTTGGTAAAAATTTACCTATGCATGAATCTGTAGAGGTGGCTGCTAAAAAAGCCGACCTATATAGAGATTTAGGAAATCTATTAGATAATGACTTACATACTCTTGCAGAAGAAGGACATGACTTATCTGGTGGTCAAAAGCAACGTATTAATATGGCTCGAGGCTTTTACAAAAATGCACCTTATTTATTACTAGATGATTGTTTCTCAGCTTTAGATGCAGTAACAGTAAATACTATTTTAGAGACATTATATACGGTAAATGCACAAACTATATTGTGCATTTCACAGCGTTTAGAGGTTATAGAAAAAGCAGATAAAATCCTTGTATTTGATGAGGGCCGTATTGTAGAAGAAGGTACTCATGAAGAATTATTAGCTAAAAAAGGCTTATATCACACCTTATATGAAGCGCAGAAAGGAGGGTCTGGTAATGAAAAAGCGTAATTTTAAAAATGATTGGGCTTTGTTCTCCTATATAACTGCGTATATTAAGCCTTATTTGGGGATTTTATTGTTAGCTACCATTGCGCTAGCTGGCAATTTAGTACTTTTACTTTTAAGACCTTATTTAACTAAGCAAGTTATTGATCTTGGCTTTGCTACTAATGATATTAATGTTATCGAATATTATGCTGTAATATATGGTCTTACTATTATTGGTAGTGTGTTATGTATATTTGTAGAAAATTATTTTTTGAAAAGCTTTGGACAAAAAATTATTTATAATATACGTGCCATTATATTTCAAAAGATACTTCATAAGTCCCATGATGAGTTTTATAAATTACCCATTGGTAATTGGGTAACTCGTATCACAAATGATGTAGAGTCATTGCGCACCTTATATACAGATGTATTACTAAATTTAGCGAGTAGCGGATTAATGATCATCGGTATTTTAGGATTCATGTATGCTATTAATGTACCATTAGCAATTATCATGACGATTTTATTACCCATAATGGGCGTAATCATATGGGTATTCCAAAAGTTTTCTCGTAAAGCATTCCGTCAAGTTCGCCGTTCTGTAGCTGCCTCTAATGCGAGTATTAAAGAACTATTAAACTACATAGTCATTGTCAAATCTTATGGCGGTGAAAAAGAAATTGAGGAGCGTTACAATTCGGTTAATAAAGGTTTCTTAGAAGCAGGCCTTTTTGAAGTTACAACGTTTTCTATTTTTAGACCTCTCGTAGATGGTTTATTCTTTGTAGCATTAATCGTTATTTTTACTACTACAAATATAATAGATTCTGTGGCCGATGCTGGCACTGTCTTTGCTTTCATCCAATATATGGATCGTTTTTTCCAACCTTTAAAAGAAATTGCTGATAAATATAATTCTCTACAAAGTGCATTAGCTGGTGCGGAGAGATTAGTGCCTTTATTAGAGGAAGATGAGCGTCAAATAGTTAATGAAGTTCCTCTTGAATTTAAGCATATAGAATCTATTGACTTTGATCATGTATGGTTTTCTTATGACAATAACGATGTATACGCATTAGAGGACTTTACGTTAAGTATAAAGGCTGGAGAATTTATAGGCATCGTAGGACCTTCCGGCAGTGGTAAATCAACGCTTTTATCCTTGTTAATGGGCCTTTATAAACCTAGTAAGGGAGCAATCTATATTAATGGCATTGATATTGCGAATTATGATAGTTCAGTTCTGCGTCATTTGATGGGCTATGTTTTCCAGCAAGCGTATCTATTTAAAGGTTCTATAAAGGATAACTTAACACTTTTTGATACGTCTATTTCATTTGATGATATGGTAGATGCAGCGAAACAAGTAAATTTAGACAGTATGATTGAACAACTGCCAGAGGGTTATACTACACCTGTAGGTTATTTAGGTTCTCTATTATCTGATGGACAAAAGCAATTATTGGCATTTGGACGCACGCTAATTAGAAAAACACCTATTCTATTGCTAGATGAGGCTACAGCCAATATAGATAGTCATACGGAGAAGCAAATTCAAGCAAGTATTGAAAATATTCGTGGTACTAAAACTATTGTAAGCATTGCTCATCGACTATCCACGGTACAGGATGCTAATAAAATAGTGTATATGGAATATGGTAAAATAATAGAAAGTGGATCTTTTGAAGAACTTATCGATTCAAAAGGTGCCTTTTATAATCTCTGGAGTAATCAACAAAGCGGGAGTTAGTATGGAATTTATCCAATCGAAAGATAATAAAACTATAAAGCACATTATCTCATTAGGTCAGCGTAAGAATCGTCAAAAAAGTGGGGAATATATTGTTGAAGGCATACGCTCTATTCGTGATATTGCAGCTATGGGGGCAGTTAAAATAATTTTTATTCGTGAATCTAAATCGCAAGATAAAAACGTATTAGATTTATTAGCATTAGATGCTGTTCAATCTTTACCTACGTATATAGTTCAAGATCCTGTATTTGATAAAGTAGACAATACTGTGAATGGTCAAGGTGTTGTTGCCATAGTAGCCAAGCCAAAACATGATATTGATTCTGTTTCTATTGAAGACGGTTTATATATTACATTAGATGGTGTTCAAGATCCTGGTAATCTAGGCACCATTATTAGAACTGCTGTTGCAGCAGGTGTAAAAGGTATATTTTTGATGAAAGGTACTGTAGATCCTTTTAATGATAAAACGGTACGTAGTACAATGAGCGCCTTACATAAAATACCTTTATACGAGGATGTTACTTTGTCTATGTTACATGATATTGTAGCCGAGTCTAATATGACTACTTATGTTACTGCCTTAGAAGATTCTGAGCCTTATCATTCTGTGGATTATGCTAAACGAACTATGTTAGTGTTAGGTAACGAAGGTAATGGTGTGACACCAGAGGTGATGAATCTCTGTACTAATCGCATCATGATTCCTATGTATGGAGATATGGAGTCATTAAATGTAAGTGTAGCAGCGGCATTATGTATGTATAAGGTTCAAGAGCAATTGATGAGTTAAATTCGTATTGCTCAATAATACTGTATTTTTTATAGAGTATTATTTTACATAGAGCATAACTCCTTTAATTTAACCTTCGTTAAATGTATTCAATTTTCTATTTATGACAAAAATTTATAACATTATAAAAAGTCCTCTACTAGTATACAAGTAGAGGGCTTTTGTATTGATTTTATAGCTCTGTATTTGGTACAATAACATATATCCTTTGTGGGAGAACAAAGTTCTCCCTTTTTTTTATGAAAAGGAAGTAAACTATGTCCAAATTAATAGTAAATGCCGATGACTTTGGTCTTCATAGTGCAGTTAATGCTGCCGTCATTGATGGTCATCGTACAGGTATCATTACGAGTACCTCTCTATTAGCAGGAGGCGAAGCTTTTACAGAAGCTGTAAGTATGGCAAAAAATAACCCTAAGTTGGGCATTGCTGTTCATATCGCCTTAGTAGGTGGACTTAAACCAGTATGTAATCCAGCTGAAGTTCCATCGCTGCTGACCTCTGAGGGCGTATTTCCAGAAACATATATCGATTTTATGAAGCGAATTTATACTGGAAAGATTAATTATAGTGAATTGCGCAAAGAAATTCACGCTCAAATGGAACGTATTATGGATTCTGGTTTACATGTAACACATATTGATGGTCATCAACATATGCATGTATTACCGACGGTACTACCAATCGTAATAGAGCAAGCAAAACATTATGGTATTAATGCTATACGCATTCCAGATGAGTCTTCTTTATTTGTCAATTATATGTGCTCTCCGGTGCGATTGTTAGGTAAGGTGGGATTATCTACTGTGGCTGCAAAAGCACGTCCTACAATACGTGATAATGGCATGTATTCCACACAATATTTTTGGGGTATGGTAAATGGAGGACACATTAACCAAAAAACGTTAATGGGTATATTAAAATCCATATCTAAAAAATCGGGTACTCATGAATTGATGATTCATCCAGGTTTAAATAATACGCTTCTTGGAAATCAATATAAATGGGGCTATCATTGGGAAGATGAATTACAAGCTGTATGTTCAAACCATACGCATTTATATATTAGACAACATAATATTGAGCTAATTAATTATGGAGACTTGATATGAGTAAAATGATGAAGAGAGGCATTTTTATGTTTCTCTTACTATTGGCTGTGTCAATTGGTATCATTTACTACACTATTGATCTAGATGCATTAAAAACAATTTCATCATTTAATAGTATTTCTTTATTATTAGCTTTAGTGGCCTTAATAGCAGGCATGTATTTTGATGGTTTACGGTTACAAAGACTCGTAAAAATCGGAGGATATAAGTTATCTATAAAGGCTGTACTTCGTGTAATCTTTAGTAATTATTTCATGGCTATGTTAACCCCAGGTGCTAGTGGGGGTGCTGTTGCACAAGTATTAGTATTACGGAGTTATGGTGTGCCAATATCTAAAGGGACTCCTATTGTGTTAATACGTACCGTATTTTCTATTATGTTCCTTGTTATTATGTTACCCTTCGTATTCTTAAGAGATGCTATTGAAATTCCATATATTTCAAGAGATATGCTATTGATTTTTGCAGTAGTATCTGTCATTGCAATACTGGTAGGTACTTATATCTTACAAACTAAATATATGCGTCAATTTGTATATAACTTAGCGCAACGGTTTAAAGCACATAAAACGAAAGATTGGCTTTCTAAATTAGAAACGTTAAATCAAGGTTTAGGATTACTATATAAACAACCAATTCAATCGTTTATTGTATTTATTGAATCTGGGTTGAGTCTATTATGCTTATACTGTATTGCGCCAGCATTAATGTATGCTTTTACACCGGATATTCCGATCATTAATATATTAGATCGAATGATTCTATTGAATCTTATTTTATATTTTGCACCAACACCAGGGGGAACAGGGATTGCAGAAGGACTATTTGTAGTATTGTTTAGTACCTTTGTCCCTAATGGAACGGTTGGTATTATTGCTGTAGCATGGCGCGTTATGGCAGAGTATTTGCCATTTTTTGTCGGCATGTATGCGGTGTTAACATTATATGGGCGTCAATTTGTAGCCCAAGAAACTTCAACAGAACAATAAGGGAGTGTGTGTTCTATGACTAAACCAAAAAAAGATAAGTTTTATCTGGTGCAAGAAGATATTTTACCAGAAGCGATAAAAAAGACGATTAAGGTAAAAGAAATTTTGAAACTAGGTGAGGTTAAGACTATTAATGAAGCAGTGGAAAAGATGGATTTGAGTCGTTCTGCATACTATAAGTATAAAGATTATGTATTCCCATTTTTTGAAATTGCTCAAGGTAAAATTGTAAGCATTTATGTTTCAATGTCTAATGAATCAGGTATGTTATCTAGTGTGTTAAAAGCAATTGCAGAGCGCAATGGTAGCATATTGACAATCAATCAAGACATTCCACTACAAGGTATAGCTAATAGCAGCATTTCCTTTGAAACTAAAGACTTACAAGGTTCATTAGAAGATTTATTATTAGATATTCGCTCTATGAAGGGCATTATTAAAGTAGAAATTTTAGGCCAAGCATAGGCTAATTAAGAGAGTAGGACAATTATGACCAATATAAAAATTGCGTTATTAGGTTTTGGTACTGTTGCACAAGGTACATTTAATTTATTGCAAGATAATGCTGAGTTAATTAGAAATCGTACAGGTGTTAATGTTGAAATTTCTAAAATCTTTGTACGTAATCCTGATAAATATAGCCATATTACATTGCCTGAAACAGCTCAATATGTAACAGATATTGATGAAGTACTAAAAGATGATTCCATTCAAATGGTTGTGGAATTAATGGGTGGTACAACCTTTGCTAAAGATTGTGTAGAAGGTGCTTTAAAGGCTAAAAAAAATGTAGTAACTGCAAATAAAGATTTGTTAGCAGAATCCGGCCCATATCTATTAGACTTAGCTAGCAAAAACGGCGTAGATTTACGCTTTGAAGCATCTGTATTAGGTGGGATTCCAATTATCCGTACATTATATGAGTCTTTAGCTGGCAACCGTATTACTGAGCTCATCGGTATTATGAATGGTACTACAAACTTTATTTTAACTAAAATGTCTGAAGAAGGTTTAAGCTATCAAGACGTACTAAAGGAAGCGCAAGATCTTGGTTATGCTGAGGCCGATCCTACAGCAGACGTTGAAGGTCTAGATGCGGCACGTAAACTTGCTATCCTTGCATCTATTAGTTTCAACCGTCGCATTTTCTTTGAAGATGTATCCGTAGAAGGTATTACTTGCATTGATACGGAAGATATTAAATTCGGTAAAGAATTTGGTTATAACATCAAGCTATTAGGTATTGCAAAAGAAACTAGTCAAGGGTTATCTCTAAATGTATACCCAGCATTTATTCCTACTACACATCCTTTAGCATCTGTTCGCGGTTCTTATAATGCGATTTATGTAAAAGGTAATGGTATTGATGATGTAATGCTATACGGTCGTGGTGCTGGTAGCTTACCTACAGGTAGCTCTGTAGTATCCGATATTATGGAAGTGGCTAAAAATGTTTCATACAACGAAACAGGTCGTTTGAAACCATTCTATTATGACCAAAAGAATATTTACTCTCCTGGTAAGATTCAATCTAGCTATTACTTACGTTTGGAAGTAGATAATAAAACAGGTGTATTGGCTAAAATTTCTGCTAAATTAGCAGAACAAAAGATTTCTGTTTTATCCATCGTTCAAAGAAATATGGATCCAGAAACTGCTGTATTAGCGATTGTAACCTCTAAATGTCCTAGATCTTATATTTTAAATCTTATCGATTCCTTTAACAGCTTGCGTTCCGTTAAGTCTGTTAATAGTGTAATTCGTATTATGGAAGCTTAAACTATGAACACTGTTCGCGTACAAGTACCAGCCACTAGTGCTAACTGTGGACCTGGTTTTGATTGCTTAGGTTTGGCACTCAATCTATATAATATTTTTAGCTTTACACCTGATGTAAAAGCTACTGAATACACCTATACTTTTGAAGGTTTTGGCGCAGACATTTTACGTGCTGAAGATCCTAAAAAAAATCTTATTGGCTTTGCAATGGATCAAGTTTTTGCTACTGTGCAAGAACCAATTCAATATGGACATATTACGTCTGAAACCTTAATTCCACCATCTCGTGGTTTAGGTAGTAGTAGTACGGCAATTGTAGGGGGACTTTTACTAGCAAACGCGTTAGTAAAACATCCGCTTTCAAAGGAAGAGTTACTTGTTATTGCAAATCGCATGGAAGGTCATCCAGATAATGTAGCACCGGCTATTTATGGTAATCTATGCTGTGCAACTGGTTTGAAAACCAAAGTGCTTAACACAGTTATTTCTGTCCCCTCTGAATTGCATTTTGCTGTTGTAGTACCTGAGGTCATGGTTTCTACAGAATACGCTCGTTCTGTGTTACCTAATCATGTACCATTTAAAGAGGCTGTGCAAAATGTGAGCCATGCATCTTTATTTGTAACTAGTTTGATTACACATCAATTAAGCAATTTATCTGTTGCATTAGATGATAATTTACATGTTCCATATAGAAAAACATTGATACCACATTGTGATGCAGCCTTTGATGCTGCTAAAGCAGCTGGCGCATATGGTGCTACAATTAGTGGATCAGGTTCTACTTTAATTGCCTATGTAGATAAAGCCCACGTACAAGCCGTAGCAGATGCTATGGGTGCTGTATTTACAGCTAATGGTATTGAAAATAAAACCTACTGCTTAGAAGCCGATAGTACAGGAGCGTCAATTATCTAGTTTGTGGTATAATTATAGTGTTAGGCATAGTCCATAACTATAATTGGAGGAAACTATGAACAATATGAAAACAACGCTTTTATTAGCGACTTTGACGGCCATTTTAGTGGTCTTAGGTGATATGATTGGCGGTAGAAGTGGTATGATGATTATGTTCGTTATATCCATGGGCATGAATTTTATGTCCTATTGGTATAGCGACAAAATCGTTTTAGCACAATATGATGCACAACAAGTTACTGCACAATCTAACCCTAAATTATATGGCATGGTAGAACGTTTGGCTAAGAATGGTAAGTTACCAATGCCAAAGGTATATATCATCCCAAGTGATGTACCTAATGCATTTGCTACAGGCAGAAATCCGAGTCATGCAGCAGTTGCTGTTACAGAAGGTATTCAACGACTATTAACAGATGACGAGCTAGAAGGTGTTCTAGGACATGAATTAACCCATGTTAAGAATCGTGATACATTGATTAGTACTATTGCAGCTATGATGGCGGGGGCTATTTCTATGATTGCTCACGTTCTTCAATTTTCTGCAATCTTTGGTCGCTCCGATGATCGAGAAGGTTCTAATCCTTTAGAATTAATAGGTGCCATAATTATTGCTCCTATCGCAGCAGGTCTTATTCAGATGAGCATTTCTCGTGCCAGAGAATTCTTGGCTGATGAAGGTGGCGGAGACATGTGTCGCAATCCTTTAGCTTTGGCATCTGCCCTTGCAAAAATTGATTACTATTCAAAACATGGTGCATTGCCAAATGCAAGTAATGCAACAGCCCATATGTTTATCATCAACCCTATGGTTGGTATTGGTGAAAGCTTGAGCAATCTTTTTAGTACACATCCTCGTACAGAGGAACGTATTGCAAAATTGAAACAACAAGCAATGAATCCTAAATATAAAGAGAAAGCATTATTTTAATTAATATCTACAGGAGGATATCATGCAAGAAACATTAGTTTTAATAAAACCAGATGCAGTTAAGCGTCAATTAAGTGGTGAAATTATTAGCCGTTATGAACGTAAAGGTCTTGTCATTAAAGCGTTAAAACTTTTACAAGTACCTCGTGAATTAGCGGAAGAGCATTATGCTGAACACAAAGAAAAACCATTCTTCGGTGAATTAGTTGATTTCATCACATCTGGTCCAGTTCTTGCTTTCGTATTGGCCGGAGACAACGCCATCGTATCCGTACGTGCTTTAAACGGTGCCACAAATCCTGTAGATGCTGCCCCTGGTAGTATTCGTGGTGACTATGCCCTAACAATGGATGCAAATGTAGTACATGCGTCTGATTCTCCAGAGGCTGCTGCTCGTGAAATTCAGCTTTGGTTCCCAGAATATAAATAATCTCAAGGTTGAGAACATATAGCTTTTCATTCAACATTTATGTATTTCTATAGGAGGTAATACATATGGCAAGTAGTGTTTACACAAAAACAGGCGATGCTGGTACAACTGGTTTATATACCGGTGAACGAGTACCTAAATCCTCTTTACGCGTAGAAGCTTATGGTACAATCGATGAATTACAAGCCTTTTTAGGCTTGGCTCGTTCCTATGCTGAAAATTCACGTGTTGCTACTGAATTATATGATATTGAGCGCAACTTATGGACTTTAATGGCAGATATTGCTAGTTTAAATGCGGCGCCAGTCATTACAGAGCAACATGTTAAACATTTAGAAAAGGTTATTGATCGCTTTGACGAAAAGCTTGAACCATTATCTAATTTTGTGATTCCTGGTGAAAAACAATCTTCAGCTTATTTACATGTAGCGAGAACGATTACTCGACGTGCTGAACGTGATTTATGGCGTGTATTAGATGCTGGTGAAAGCGTTCACGAATCTAATTTAAAATATTTAAACCGTCTATCCGACCTTTGCTTTATTATGTGTCGCGTAGAAGAGGAAATTGGAGCTGAATAAACAAAAAAAAGCTATGTATTTTACATAGCTTTTTGCTCGTTATAGACCTTATTGTGAAATTGTTTGATTTAAAACATCGTGAGGACTTGGATAGTAGAAGAAAATATGAGGAATTTCATAACGGAATTTTTCTCTCAATAGATCAGACAGTGTTGTTTCGAAGTTTATAATTTTATCAGCTCCGAAATCAAAATCTTCTACTAGAACCAATAATTGTGGCTCTACTTGTGGCGCATTTTCCGGTAACGCTTCTGGTGGTAGTGGAACATTAACTACTACACGGGCTGTACCGATATACTTGCCTTGTCCATCGTCAATGGCAACACGATAGGTATTATCCCATAAAGTAGCCATCATTTTTAGTTTCATATTCATAATTTCCATAGTATCGCTCCTTTGTTATACTTATAATGATACTGAAATTATAAATTCTTGTATAGGTGCATTATGAAATCACAAATTATATTATGTTCCGGTGGGGCACGAAGTGGAAAAAGTGAATTTGCAGAACGTTTAGCCCTTGCTACAGAAGGTCGAAAAGCTTATGTAGCAACAGGACAAGCTTTTGATGATGAAATGGTTGATCGTATAAAGAAACATCAAGAGCGACGTGGTAATATATGGACGAATTTTGAAATACCATTATATTTGGCCGAAGAGTGGCAACATATTAGCAGTGTAGCGGATGTAATACTCATAGACTGTTTAACCATGTTTACAACAAATCATATGATGGCTCATGGGTCAATTCAAGGCCAAGAAGATGCAAATCGGTTAGAAGACACGGTACTTTCAGAATTAGAAGCATTATTAAATCTAATCAAAGCAAGTGATGATAAAATAGTTATATTTGTAACTAATGAAATTGGTCTAGGTATTGTACCAGATAATAAGCTAGCAAGATATTTTAGAGATATTGCAGGCCGCGTCAATCGAACAGTAGCAACTGAGGCTGACAAATTATACTTAACGATTAGTGGCGTTACCATTGAATTAAAATCCCAGGAGGTTCATATAAATGGCTAAGAAAATTATGTTCCAAGGAACAAGTTCCAATGTAGGCAAAAGTATTTTATGTACTGCATTATGCCGTATCTTTTATAGAAGAGGTTTTAAAACTGTTCCCTTTAAAGCTCAAAATATGGCCCTCAATTCTTATGTGACAAAATGGGGCGATGAAATTGGTCGTGCTCAAGTAGCGCAAGCTGAGGCTGCTGGCATAGATCCTATTGTACAAATGAACCCTGTGTTATTAAAACCTACAGGTAATCAATCTTCTCAAGTTGTATTGATGGGTAAGCCTGTGGGCGTTTATAGTGCTAAAGAATACCATACAAAATATTCCTTAACCGCTCTTGATAAGGTAAAAGAATCTATCGATTTCTTAGATTCCAATTTTGATATGATGGTTATTGAAGGTGCAGGTAGCCCTGCAGAAGTTAATCTCAAGGCTAATGATATTGTAAATATGCGCATTGCTAAGATGACGAAAGCACCTGTATATCTCATCGCTGATATCGATCGTGGTGGTGCTATTGCATCTATTGTGGGTACATTAGAATTGCTCGAACCAGAAGAACGAGATCTCATTAAAGGTATTGTTATCAATAAATTCCGCGGTGATATTAAACTATTAGAACCTGCACTTACCTTCATTGAAGAAAAAACAGGAAAAAAGGTAGTTGGTGTCATTCCTGCCATTGAAAACCTTGATATTGATGAAGAAGACTCTGTTGCACTGGAAAACAAACGCAATAGTGGAGCTAAAGAAATTCAAGTAGTGGTTATGCAAACACCTAAAATTTCTAACTTTACTGACTTTGATGCATTAAATTATGAACCAGATGTATCTGTTCGATTCGTCGGCCCTGGCGATGTTATTGGCAATCCGGACTTAATCATTTTACCGGGCTCCAAAAATACATTAGCAGATCTTACATATCTTCGTAACTCTGGTTTTGCCGATGAAATAAAAAAACTTGCCGACCAAGGTACACCTGTTATTGGTGTATGTGGGGGCAATCAAATGTTGGGCAAAACAATTTATGATCCGCATCATATGGAAGGAGATATTGAAGAAATTGAAGGCCTTGGTTTAGTCGATTCTTCTACGACTATGAAGGATCAAAAAACAACACATCAAGTAGAATTCAATGTTTCAAACCTTCAATTTTTAAATGGTACATTTACAGGTGAAAAACTAGTAGGCTATGAAATCCATATGGGTGATACTACACCATTAGTAGATACTGTGCGCCGTTGTTTCACCATTACAAGTCGCAGTGAAGAAGCCGTTAATGTAGTTGATGGTTTTATCGATGGTAATCACCAAGTAATGGGGACATATATTCATGGTGTGTTTGATAATGATGAATTTAGACGCTTTATTATCAATCAGTTGCGTGAACGTAAGGGGTTAGAACCATTAGATGTAGTATTCCATTATTTCGAACACAAGAATGCAGCTTATAATCGATTAGCTGATATTGTAGAAGAACACTTAGATATGGATTATATTATGTCTACCTTGGGGTAATAGGGGAGATATATGGAACATTTAACAATCTTGCATTGGTTTACAAAGTATAGCTTTGTATGTATACCAGTCTTAGCATTTTTATTAGATTTACTCATTGGAGATCCTAATAGTAAATACCATCCTGTAGCTATTATTGGTCGCATTATATCTTTTTTTGAAGCAGTTCTCTATAAAGATACTGATAACGATACTAAAAAATTATGGTACGGTGGTATTGCGGTTGGCTTAATCCTCGTTTCTGTATATATTATAGTGTCTTTAATATTGTGGCTTGGTGGCGTAATTGATGAATGGGTAGAATATGCTCTTGAAGTAATTATTTTATATATTGCTATATCTCCACGTTCACTAGCTGGTGCAGGCTTTACTATTAGCCAATTAATTAAACAAGATAATATTGTAGAAGCACGCAAGCGATTATCTTGGATTGTAGGTCGCGATACAGAAGAATTAGATGAAAGTGAAATTACACGAGCTACGGTAGAAACCATTGCAGAAAACACAGTAGATGGCATTATTGCTCCGTTATTCTTCTTTATCCTTGGCGGTCCAATGGGTGCAATTCTATATAGAACTGCCAATACTATGGACTCTATGCTTGGGTATAAGAACCAAAAATATTTATACTTTGGACGAGTAGCAGCTCGCTTTGATGACGTGCTCAACTGGATTCCTGCACGCATTACCTTTATATTATTAATAATTTCTGCATTCTTTTTACGCTTTGATGCTAAAAAAGCCTTACAAATTGGCTTGCGTGATGCCCATAAGCATCCAAGTCCTAATGGCGGTTATGCAGAAGCACCAGTTGCAGGAGCCTTACATATTCGATTAGGTGGTTACAACCAATATTTCAAAAAAATGACCTTCCGTGAATACATGGGAGATCCCATTGAAAAATTAAATCGTAACCACATTACACGTACAATTTATATGATGTATTTTACGACTATACTAATGATTATAATTAGTACAGCCATTACTTATGGGATGAATGTATAATGACACCTTTTTTCATAGCATTACAGTTTCTAACACGTTTAAAAATCGTTAATCAAACAGAATGGTCTGTAGAAGATTTTGGTAAATCCGTTGTAGCCTTTCCCTATGTAGGCTTAATTATTGGCCTTATTTTAGCATTATTGTATGGTATATTATCACCATTTATACCGTTAGTACCATTGATGTTAATCCTTGTGATAGCGGAATTCTTAATTACAGGTGGTCTTCATGCTGATGGCCTAATGGACACCAGTGACGGTTTATTTTCTGGACGTGAAAGGGACCGTAAGTTAGAAATTATGAAAGATAGCCGTATAGGCTCTTTTGGTGTTGTTGCTTTTGTATTTGTTACACTTTTAAAATGGCAATTATTAACAGTGATTCCAACAGCGGAATTTATTCCAATGGCACTGATTATGATGCCATTAATGAGCCGTTGGTCCCTTGTTTTGAGTATTCGATCCTATCCCTATGCACGAGAGCAGGGGATGGGGGCTGCATTCGCCAATTTAGCACCAAAACATGTTATTACGTACAATACACTTTCAACCTTCTTTATGCCTATTGTAATATTACTAATTGGTGTAATTTTATATACCCTTTTATATGGTGTATATTCTATTTTTTCTGTAGCTGATGTAGGCTATGTTGTTGGATTAGGTGTATTGGTTTACGCTACATTAGGTATTTTTCAAATCAATATTGTAAGTATGATTATTACCTATATTATCAATCGTATACTTAACCATTATATTGTTAAGCAACTTGGTGGTACTACA
The DNA here is from genome assembly GCF_002959895.1 of Veillonella infantium. GTDB lineage: Bacteria > Bacillota > Negativicutes > Veillonellales > Veillonellaceae > Veillonella > Veillonella infantium. Next base: position 185,657 of record NZ_PPDD01000009.1, read on the forward strand.
GGTGATACTTACGGATTTGTTGTTGAAGTTACAGAGGTTTTACTACTTTTAATTTATATTATTATATTATCTGTATTATCTGCTTCTGTGGCCTCTAACACTACGATGTTTTAATAATTATTTATCCATTGTTTTGTAAAAATAATTACTATTTTTGTTTAATGCGAAAGGAGTTTAATGTGACCTATTATGTAAGAGCCCCAGGTACATGTGGGGAATTTCTACAAGGTTCTATTAATGGCCAGTCATTTTTAGTGACTTGTCCTATTAATCGTTACTCCTACGCATTAAGTAATGTAAAACATCCATTTTCAAAACATTATTGTGCATTACAACCTAAGTCAGCTCTGGCAAGACAATTAGTACAACGATTATTAAAGAAAAATAATAAAGATCAAACTTGTCCACCTGTATATGTACGTTCTGACATTATACAAGGTAAAGGAATGGCTTCAAGTTCTGCGGATATTTCTGTAACGGCTATGGCTACTGCTTTAGCTATGGATTATAATTTATCACTAAAAGAACTAGAGCAAATCTGTTTATCTGTAGAACCTACAGATGCTTCATTTTACCAAGGTGTAACGCAGTTTGATTATATTAAAGGTACCATTTCTCAACCACTAGGAATGTGTCCGCCATTGAAAATTCTTGTATTTGATGAAGGCGGTAGTATAGATACCATTACCTTTAATCAACAAGTAGATTTACAAACTAAAATTTTAGAAAAAGAGTCTATTATACGTGAGTCACTAGATTTATTTAAACGAGGCTTAAATACACATGATATCAATTTAATTGGTCAAGCAGCTACATTGAGTGCTTTTGGTAATCAACGCATACTATATAAAGCAAACTTATATGATTTTCACGATATAGGTAATTACTATAACAGTGTTGGTACAATCATAGCTCATAGTGGTACCATAATGGGACTTCTATTTCCCGTAGATTATGGTCGCATTGATGATTGTAAGCAAGAAATCATACGTAAGTTACCTCACTTATCCTATGTGGATACAGTAGAAACCACAAATGAAGGATTAACCTATATTAAACGATAATATATTTAATAGAAAGAGAATTAAATGTCTAAGATACATGGGGGCAATATATTTCAGTTTGCCCATGAACAACGAATTGAACCATATGAGGTAGTCGACTTTAGCGCTAATATTAATCCCCTTGGACCTAGTCAACGTGGATTAGATGCATTAAATGCACAATTACGCTATATTTCTCATTACCCTGATGCTACCAATGATGATGTATTAAATGCTATTGCTGATACATATGGAATGAATAAACATCAAATTATAGTTGGTAATGGTGCAGCCGAGCTATTATATGCTATTTGCCGTTTACCTAGCTATACAGGTGCTTTTGTTCCAGCACCAGGGTTTTCTGAGTATAAAGAGGCTCTTGAAGCAAGTAAGATTCCTGTACGTGATATTTTTTATCGACCTCGGGAAGATGATAATGGAAAACCTTATTTTGAGGTACCATATTTGGCATTAGAAACCTTTGCAGCTGAACTAAAAGGGCAAGATGGTCGCATCATTGTATTTTTAGGTAATCCTAATAATCCAGATGGTACATCACTTGATAAAGATCATATTCGCACTGTAGCGAGCATGTTGAAAGATGCAAATAGCTTACTTGTTATAGATGAATCATTTATCGATTTTGTTGGTAATGATCCATTACAAGATAATGAGTATTCTATGCGCTCATTAGTAAATGAATTTGATAATATCATCGTAGTTCATTCCTTCACAAAATTCTATGCTGTACCTGGTTTACGCATTGGTGCCGCTTTTGCTAACAAAACATTAATTACTCAATTACAGCAATATATCCCTAGTTGGTCTGTAAATACATTAGCGCAAGCATATACAAAGGCTGCCTTGAATGATGTGGATTACATTAAGCGAACAAAACAAGAATTGAATGAAGAAAGAGCATTCATGTACAATGCATTAGATGCTTTAGAAGGAATCACTGTATATCCACCTTCAGCTAACTTTATTTTGTTCCAAGTTAATCAAGAAGGAATTACAGCAAACTATATTAATGAAGAGCTGAAGAAATATAATATGATTGTGCGCAATTGTGACTCCTATGTAGGTTTAACTAATCACTGGGTACGCATTGCTATTAAAGATCACGAGACTAATATCAAACTAGTGGATAAACTGACAGATATTTTGAAAGTATAGGAAGATTATGAAGACATTATATATTGTGCGCCATGGTGAAACTGATTGGAATAAAATGGGGAAATATCAAGGTATTACAGATGTTCCTCTCAATGAAAACGGTTTAAATCAAGCTAAAGCATGTGGTAATGCCCTTAAAGATGTTACCTTTGACCGTATCTTATCTAGTGATTTAAGTCGTGCCTTAGTTACAGCGGAAACGATTCGAGGTGACCGCACAACATCTATCACAGTAGATAAACGATTGCGAGAGCTTAACTTTGGTGACTGGGAAGCTATGCTATTTTCAGACATTGAAGCACGTTGGCCTGGCCTTATTGATGAAATGTATTTGCGGCCTCATCTTGTAAAAGTACCAAATGGCGAAAGCTTTAAAGATTTGCAAGATCGTGCCTGGGCAGGTCTGGAAGAATTCCTCAATGTTAATGATGAGGAAGAGACTCTTTTAATAGCATGTCATGGCGGAACTATTAGAACCTTATTATGTAAATTATTAGATATTTCTATTAGTCATTGTTGGAATTTCAGCCAAGGTAATACAGCTATTAACCGTATTTTCTATAATGGTATGGGCGAATATGATCATAATATTTTGAATTTGCTCAATGATACAGCTCATGTTGAATTACTCCAAGGACATGTATGATGCGACTCGATAAATTATTAGCTAATAAAGCTTATGGCAGTCGAAAAGAAGTTCATCAACTCTTAAAGGATCAAAGAGTTACTATTAATGGTGAAATAACAACAAAAAAAGATATCCACGTTGATATTGAGTCTGATGTAATAACGGTTGATGGACAAGTAGTTAATACTAAGCAGCAGTATTATGTAAAATTTCATAAACCCAAAGACTATGTTACCGCTGTGGAGGATGCAAATCATCCTGTTGTAATGGATTTATTGCCACCTGAATATATTAAAATGGGAGTAGTTCCAGTCGGAAGGTTAGACAAGGATACAGAAGGATTACTGTTGCTTACCAATGATGGTGTTTGGGGACATTCAATCATTAATGGTAATAAACATGTATCCAAGGTTTATTACGTAGAATATGATGGTGAGTTAACAGAAGAAGGAATTCAACGTATAAAAGAGGGGATTGTACTAGGTGACGGAACCCATTGCAAGCCTGCTTTAATTGATGTTGTATCTTCTCAATCTCTGCATATTACCATTGAAGAAGGCAAATATCATCAGGTAAAACGTATGATTGGCGCTGCAGGCGGTACTGTTACATATTTAAAACGGTTAACTATAGGTCATATAGATTTAACAGGGATTGAAGAGGTTGGTTCTATACAGGACTTAACCATTGGTGATATAGAGGCTTTCAAAAAATAGCATAAAATTCTATTCAATATAGGTATTTTATGGTAAGATTAATTGTACTTTATTGACTAGGAGCATGATTATGAATGGTTTAAATCTGCTACAACAGTATATTAAAGAGCAAGAATTAACAGGTGTCATTTTGATGAGCCCTATTAATCTACATTATTTTGCTGGTTTTACTGGTACTACAGGCTTTGCTATTATTACACAAGATAAAGCCTTTATGATTACTGATTTCAGATATACTGAGCAAGCTACAAAACAATGTGAAGGATATACAGTCATTCAATATGAATCCTCTGTTATGGATACTCTTGTTGATATATTCAATGAGCATCATATTTACGAAGGTTTATTCGGTATTGAAGGCAAGCAAATGCCGGTAGATACGTATGAAACCTTATGTGATACATTAGATGAACGCTTTAATTTTACATCTATCAATTTTGCTAAACTACGAGCAGTTAAGCGAGAGGATGAATTAGAATTATTGCGAAAAGCCGCTAAAATTGGTGACGACGCCTTTGCTGCATTACTGCCACAATTAAAGGTAGGAATGACAGAAAACGAAGCGCGCATCATATTAGAAACAGAAATGTTAAAACGTGGATCAGAGGAACCTTCCTTTGCAACCATCGTTGCTTCTGGTAACCGTTCTAGTATGCCTCATGGTGTAGCCAGTGATAAGGTCATTGAAGCAGGTGATTTTGTTACCTTCGACTTTGGCTCCGTATATAAGGGTTACCATTCAGATATGACTAGAACTATTGTAATGGGTCCTGCCTCTGAATTACAAAAAAAGCTGTATAGTATAGTTTTAGAAGCACAAAAACGCGGTGTAGCTGCTGTTCGGGCTGGTATTACTGGTAAAGAACTCGATGCAGTATGTCGTGATTATATTAAAGAACATGGATATACCAAGGAATTTAATCACGGCACTGGTCATGGCGTAGGTCTTGAGATTCACGAAGAACCAGTGGCTAATACAAAATCCGATACAGTATTTACAGAAAATATGATCATTACGGTAGAGCCTGGTATTTATATTACAGGTACTATCGGATTGAGAATAGAGGATAGTGTCATCGTCAAATCTGACGGCTATGAGGTGTTGACACATAGTCCAAAAGAGTTAATTGAAATAGGTATTTAGAAGGAGAAGAGTTAGATGATTTCCAGTAATGATTTTCGTCCAGGTGTAACCGTTGAAATCGACGGTAATGTATGGCAAGTAGTTGATTTCCAACACGTTAAACCAGGTAAAGGTGCTGCATTCGTACGTACTAAAATGAAAAATTTGCAAACTGGTTCTGTAGTAGAACGTACGTTCAATGCTGGTGAAAAAGTGCCTAAAGCACATGTTGACCGTCGTCGTATGCAATACTTATACGAATCTGATGGCGCTTACACATTCATGGATAACGAAACTTATGATCAAGTTGAACTTAACCTTGAACAACTAGGTGATGCTAAAAACTTCCTTCTTGAAAATATGGAAGTATCCATCATGTTCTTCCAAGGTATCGTAATCGGTATCGATTTACCTGTAGCTGTTGAACTTCGAGTAGTTGAAACAGACCCTGGTATCCGTGGTGATACTGCTACTGGTGGTAACAAACCAGCTGTATTGGAAACAGGCTACACTGTAAAAGTACCTCTCTTCATTGAAGTAGATGATGTACTTCGTATTGATACTCGTACAGGTCAATACATCGAACGTGCCTAATACGTATTGATATGTATTGGGGCTAGATCTTTTCATGGAATCTGATTCCCCATATATCTAACATTTGCACTGTAAGCACTTGTCGTCTATGTAATTATATATAGGGACAAGTGCTTTTTTTGAAAGAGGCCAGTATGACCAAGAAAAATACTGAACTAGAGTCTGGTAAAATTAAGATTAGTGAAGATGTATATGCTACGATTGTTACTATAGCAGCGCTTGAAACAAAGGGTATACATCATATGAGCTCCACCTTTAATGATGATGTAAATGCCTTCTTTAGACGTAAATCTGATTATGAAGGTGTAAAGATATCATTTAACGATGAAGGAGCTCTTTCTGTAACATTATATGTTTGCATTCAATATGGATACCGTATCCCTGATGTGGCCTTACGTTTACAAGAACGTATCAAAACAGCTTTAGTTTCTTATACCGAAATTGAGGTACAAACCATTGATGTAGTGGTACAAGACATTATTTTTGATGATTTAGTAACACCATCACAGCCTTAGGAGGGTATCTATATGAGTTCAGACAATCAATTAAACTATGGATTAGATATGGATACCATTGATATTGCAGACTCTGTCATCATCGATGTAGCTACTAAAACGTTAGCTACGATTCCAGGTATTCATTCTTTAAGCCCTCGCTTTTACGATGAACTAGTAGAGGGCATTACACATGCCTTTGGTCAACGTAGTTTACCAGGTATTAATGTTAAACATCGTAAAGGTTTTATTGAAATTAATATTTATATTAAAGCCTTGTATGGATACAATCTTATTGAATTATCCAAACAATTGCAGTTAGAAATCAAACAAACCTTAAAGAATATGCTTGATCTTAATCATGTTAAGGTTGATGTTCATATTGAAGGTATTGTTAAAGAAAAGGAGTCAACTCCACATGGTAATTAAGCGAAATCGACGTGAAGCACGTCAATACGCATTTCAAATGTTATATGCTAATGAATTTCATTCAGACCAAAGTGATGTTCAATTTCCAGAAGGACATATGCATAAATCTATGGATAAGGCCTATGCGAATAATATTATAAATGGTGTATTATCCACTTCTGATACTATAGATGCAACATTACAGCCATTTTGTAAATCACGTAAAGTTGAAAACTTAGACAAGGTTGATCGTGCTATTTTACGTATTGCTCTATGGGAAATGACAAATGAAGATGAACTTTTAGAACCATCTATAGCTATTAATGAAGCTATTCAATTAGCTAAAGATTTTGGTTCTGATTCTTCTTATAAATTAATTAATGCAATTCTAGATGCATATAATAAGAGTAAATAATGAAACGATATTACTTAGGCATTGATACTAGTTGCTACACTACAAGTTGTGCCATTATAGATAGCGACTTTCAAATAGTTGGGGAAGCCCGCAAAATATTAGAGGTCAAACAGGGTGAGCGAGGACTACAACAATCAAATATGGTCTTTCAACATACAAAGGCATTGCCTAAGTTGATATCTGAATTGCCACAACTACCAATTAGTGGTGTCGGTGTTAGTGGTTTTCCTAGACGTGAGGAAAATTCCTATATGCCAGCCTTTATGGTAGGGCTAGGGTATGGTCAATCTCTAAGTCATATGATGAATGTACCTTTACAAGTTTTTGCACATCAAGAAAATCATATTTTAGCTGCCCTTCGAGAACTAAAAACAATTCCTAAAGATCCATTTTTAGCACTTCATTTATCAGGTGGTACTACGGAGCTCGTATATTGTCATTATAAAGGAGAAGGCATATTTGAGTCTCACATTATTGGCGGCTCTAAGGATTTACAAGGCGGTCAATATGTAGATCGTATTGGTGTTGCAATGGATTTGCCATTTCCTGCAGGTAAGCATCTAGAAGCATTAGCATTACAAACTACAGAATATGAACCATTACCATCTTCTGTAAAAGAAGGTTGGATAAGCTTTGCTGGGCCATGTAGTGCGGCTATGCGTCGCATTAGTGATTCCATGAATGATATAGAAAAATCTAATCTATCGCGTGCTGTATTCACCTCTATTGGAAATGCACTAGAAAAAATGATTAACTATCATTTAAAAAATAAACCTGTTAAAACATTAATTGCCGTTGGTGGTGTAATGAGCAATAGTATACTTCGTCATCGTATGGATCATTATTGTAGACGTAATCACATTACATTACACGTGGCACAACCACAATTTTCTGTTGATAATGCCACTGGCAATGCTTTTGGCGCTGCTTTTTTAGAGGAAACTAGAGGATAATCGTGAATGTATTAACCATTACACAATTAAACAATCTTATAAAGCGCACCTTAGACCGTGAATATCTACTTAAGAATGTCTATGTTAGCGGCACCATTATTAATGCAAAGCGTCATAGTAGTGGTCATATGTATTTCTCTTTAAAAGATGAAGAATCCGCTATTGATGTTACCATGTGGTCTAGCACTGTTATGCAAAAAGGGTTGGCTAATGCCATTCAAAATGGTCTATTAGTAACTGTAAAAGCATCTGTTAATTTTTACAATAAAATGGGCCGTTTAAATCTCATTGCATCCGATATGCAAATAGGTTCTAAAAGCCCATTACAGCTTGAATTTGACGCTTTAAAACGAGAATTAACTGCCTTAGGATACTTTGATGATAGCCATAAACAAAATTTACCGTACATGGCAAGTTGCATAGGGATTGTTACATCTCAATCTGGCGCTGTATTACATGATATTTTACATGTCAGTGAAAGACGAAACCCATTAGTTCGATTTAAATTGTTCTCCGTTCCTGTCCAAGGTAATACAGCAGGACCTGTTATAGCTAAAGGAATAGCAGCAGCTGATGCTGACCCAGAGGTAGACCTTATCATCGTTGGTCGTGGTGGCGGATCTATGGAGGATTTATGGTGTTTTAATGATAGAGCAGTTGTAGAGGCTATTTATACTGCTAATACACCAGTTATCTCAGCAGTAGGTCATGAAACAGATTATACCTTATGTGATTATGTAGCAGATGCTCGTGGAGCAACGCCAAGTCACGCTGCAGAAATGGCTGTACTTCCTATTATTACACTACAAGATCAATTAACAGAAAAAGAAGAATACCTACACGAGTTTATACGTTATACTTTACAGCAGAAACGTACAGATTTAACATTGCTCTTTAATCGTAGATTAGGTATTCCAGCTCTACAATTTTTGCATAAACAGAAAACGCATTTACAAGAGCTTTCACAATCATTAACTAATGCTACAAAAGAACGATGCAATACAAAGAAACACAGTTTAGCATTATTAACTCAACAATTAGAATCTCTTAATCCATTACAAATGATGGTAAAAGGGTTTGCAAAGGTTGAACATAATGATAAACCTATAACGTCTGTTACTCAATTACATCCAAAGGATGATATACGAGTTACACTTGCTGATGGTTATGTGAATGCTACGGTAAAGGAGGCGCATAAAGATGGCCGCATCACTAAAAAGTTATGAAAAAAAATATAAAGCCTTAGAGGATATTGTGAAACAATTGGACGATGGTGATATGACCATCTCTGAACTCTTAACTCAATATAAAAAGGGCTTAACACTAGTAAAAGAATGTGCAGAAATGCTCGATTCAGTTGAAAATGAAGTTCAACAAATTATCGAAGAAGTTCGCATCAGCGAATAAGGAGATTCTATGTTCAAAGATTATTTAGGGTCTAGCAAACAACATATTGAACAATGGTTAGGTGAGGTATTAAGTAGCCCAAATCAAGAATTTAAACCTCTTTATGAATCCATGAGTTATAGCTTAATGCAAGGTGGTAAGCGAATCCGACCAATCTTATCTAAAGCTGTGTTAGAAATGCTTCATAAAGATCCAGCTGATTATAAGGAATTTCTATGTGCCATGGAGTGTATCCATACATATTCCTTAGTACATGATGATTTACCAGCTATGGATAATGATGATTATCGCAGAGGTAATTTAACAAATCATAAAGTTTATGGTGAAGGTATGGCTATTCTAGCTGGTGATGGTTTATTAACTTATGCTTTTCAACTAATGACTGAGAATAAAACTGCTACGCCTCAGCAAAAAATAGATGCTATTAAATGTGTAGCTGCTGCAGCAGGCCCGGAAGGTATGGTCGGTGGTCAAGCCTTCGATATGCTCAGTGAAGATAAGCATATCCCACTAGAAGAGTTAAAGGTTTTGCACAGTGGAAAAACGGGTGCATTATTTAATGCGTCAGTAGAATTAGGCCTTATTTTAGGCAATGCAGATACGGCTACTCGAACAGCGCTTATGGAATATGCTAATTGTTTAGGATTGTTATTCCAAATTACTGATGATATTCTAGATGTAACTGGAACAATTGAAGAATTAGGAAAGACTCCTGGTAGTGATATTCGACAACATAAATCGACGTATGTATCTTTCCTTGGTTTAGAAGGAGCAAAAGAGCAAGCCGCATTAGTTGGCCAACAAGCTCACGATGCATTAGATTCTGTTTCTTATGATACATCTATATTATCTGCTCTAATTGATTATCTTTTAGAACGAACTAATTAATTGGTATTACCTGAAGAAGGTATAAATAATGATTGATATATTACCACAAATAGCACACAACTACATAGCGCAAGCTGCATTTTGGGGATGGTTTACTGCGCAGGCTATCAAATTTGTATGGCAACTAGTTCGGCATGGTAAATTTAGTCCAGAACGCCTTGTGGGTTCTGGGGGATTTCCCAGTTCCCATACATCCTTTGTAATCGCTACAACTACGGCTATATATCTAAAAAGTGGAGCTTCGGATTTATTTATTCTATCCTTAGTATTTTCTATTGTAGTTATGTATGATGCATCTGGGGTGCGATTAGAAGCTGGGCGTCAAGCTCAAATTCTAAATCAAATTGTAGATTATTTTACAAAGAAAAACATACCTGTTGTCATTACTCGTAAAGAGGCCTTAAAAGAATTATTAGGACATACACCAATAGAGGTATTTGGGGGATTAATCCTCGGTATTCTTGTTGCATGTATTCAATTTTATTATATTTATAATGGTGTTATATGAGCAGTAAAGAACGTTTAGACATACTCCTCGTTAACCGAGGACTTTTTGAAAGTAGAGAAAAGGCAAAAGCGGCCATAATGGCTGGCCAAATCTTCATGGATACTACGCGTATTGATAAGGCAGGTACCAAAATTCCTATAGATGCCAATATTGTAGTAAAGGGCAATACTTTGCCTTATGTTAGTCGCGGTGGATTAAAGTTAGAAAAAGCCATTCAAACGTATCCTATCAACTTACAGGATGCTATTATGGTTGATATAGGTGCTAGCACAGGTGGTTTTACAGATTGTGCCCTACAAAATGGTGCATCTAAAGTCTTTGCCATTGACGTAGGCTATAATCAATTGGCTTGGAAATTGCGTCAAGATCCGCGTGTGATTAATATGGAAAAGCAAAATATCCGTACTATTACACCTGAGCAACTTGGTGAACTTGTGGACTTTATTTCTATTGATGTAGCATTTATTTCTTTGGACAAGGTTCTGCCAGTTGCGACTACCTTATTAAAGGATACAGGAGCTCTTGTAGCTTTGATTAAGCCTCAATTTGAGGCGGGTAAAGAGAATGTAGGTAAAGGCGGTATTGTACGGGATTCTGAAATCCATAAAGAAGTTTTACATCGTATCTTACACGTTGCTCATGATTGTGGATTATATATTCACGGCTTAACGTTCTCACCAATTAAAGGCATGGAAGGTAATATTGAGTTTTTAGGTTATTTTAAAAAGTACGAAGAAGGGGCTTTAGCCATTGATAATGCTTTAATTGATTCAGTGGTTGCAGAAGCCCATTCATTATAGGAGATTACAATGCGTATCGGATTCTTCCCAAACATGGGGAAAAGCAATATTATGGCAGTTCTAAAAATGGCTGCACATATTTGTAAAGATGAAGGTATCGAAGTATTTTTGCCAGATGATCTCGAATCAGATGCACCTGCACGAGTACTTAAGATTCCTGAAACTCATATTTTAAGTCGTCCAGAAATCTTTAAACAAATTGATATTGCCTTTAGTTTTGGTGGTGATGGTACCATCATCCATTTGGCAAGACAAATTTACCCATATAATGTACCTGTTTGTGGTATTAACCTTGGTGAGCTAGGCTTTTTAAACCAAATTGAAGTTCATCAAATGCAAAGTCACATTAAACGTATTGCAAATGGTGATTATAATATAGAAAAACGTGGACATTTATATGCATATATTGACCGAAATAATGGTAATGAAGAAGAATTAGTACCTATCATTAATGAAATTGTTATTACCCGTGCGGAACCAGCTAAAATGGCACGTATCAATATGTCCATCAATAATCAACATACGCAAATGTATCCTTCTGATGGCTTGATCATTTCTTCTGCCACAGGCTCTACAGGATATAATCTATCTGCAGGTGGTCCTATTATGAAGCCTGATAATAGATCAATTATTGTGACTCCTGTAGCACCACATCTTATTCAAGGCGTTTCTCTTGTATTGGAAGAGCATGATACAATTCAAATCACCATGCCAGAACGAGAGCCTCAATTACATATCTGTATAGACGGTACATTTGACTATACGTTTACCAATAAAGAAACATTACATATAAGCTCCAATCCAGTATATTGCTTATTCGTACGATTTAAAGATCAATGTTTCTTTGGTACATTATTTAAAAAATTAGCCTCTCGTCGTGACGAGTTATTATAATACTAAAATCTCAAGTGGGGTGATTTTGTGATTAACATTAACAATGCTGTTCAGTTTCAACATTTAATCTGGGATCGAGTAATGAAACACGCTAATGTTGTAGTAGATGCAACATGTGGCAATGGCCATGATTTATTATATTTAGCAGAGCGAGCAAGAAAAGGCTGTCATTTATATGGCATCGATATCCAAATGAAAGCTATTAATAGTAGCCAAGAATTATTGCAATCAAATGATATAGCTGAAGATGTGAGCCTAACATTTATCCATGACTCCCATGATCGTGCATTAGCTAATCAGTTAAAAGATGAAGTAATTGATTTAATGATTTTTAACCTAGGATATTTACCGGGTGGCGATCATCAAGTTATAACTAAACCGCATCAAACAATTGACGCTATAAAAGAGGGTTTAGAGAAATTATCTAAGTCTGGAGTTATCACAATTGTTGCTTACCCTGGAACAACAGAAGGGGCAGAAGAAATGCAGATCCTTAAATCGTATTTAACAGATTTAGAACAGAAATTGTATAATGTATGTCATTGGCATCCAATGAATCAAATAAACAATCCACCTGAGTTATTTATATTGCAAAAACGATAAAAAGAGATATATCTTTATTCATTATGAATAAAAGTCATAAGAAACATGTAAAAGCCCCTTTATAGGGGCTTTTATTTATACATGCATATTATTCTAGTTTTAAATTATTAATTTCGTATAAATAGATGAAGCCTATAGGCTATGTGTTTGTACGTCCTCAATCTATAGAATGTTAACGTTTTTTTAAATATAAATATAATATGCATAACTAGTATGAGATATGCGATTTATACCATATATTAATTATGAATATATGGTATAATAATAGCAGAAAGATACTATTCTCTTTTATGTGCAAGTTTTAAAAAAGGGAGTTCAAAATGAAACGCTATCGCTATAACAAAATTAAAGAAATCGTTCAGTCCAAGGCGATTGAAACTCAGGAGGAATTAGCAGCGGCCTTATTAGAAGAAGGTATTGAAGTAACGCAAGCTACTGTTTCTCGTGATATTAAGGAATTGATGTTAATCAAAATTCCTACAGGCGATGGACACTATCGATATGCATTATCTCCAGAAGAAAATGTAGTTCTATCTCGTAGTCGAATCAATCGATTATTCCAAGATTCTCTAATTAAGGTAGATCATAGCTTGAATCAAGTTGTATTACATACAATTCCTGGTTCAGCTCAATCCGTAGCATTTTCTATTGACCATGCAAAATGGTCTGAAATTATTGGTACATTAGCTGGTGATGATACAATTTTGTTAATTGCAAAATCTGAAGCTGAAGTTCCAGCAATTTTAGCGAAAATTCAAGATTTAATGAAGGACTAAATAGATGTTAACGCAAATGAGCATTCGCAACTTTGCGTTGATTGAGCAAATGAATATTTCATTTAATGATGGCATAACTATCTTTACCGGCGAAACTGGGGCAGGGAAATCCATATTAATGGATGCCTTTAGTATCCTTTTAGGAGAGCGCGCAAGCAGCGAGTTCATTCGTCACGGTAAAGATAGTTTTGTTATAGATGGAATATTTGATATTGCCAATCACCAAAGTATACAAGAGCTATTAGAATCTAAAAATATTATGGTAGAAGAAGGGGAATTAATTCTCTCCCGTTCATTTAATCGCAATGGTAAATCTACTATCTTAGCTAATGATCAACCTATACCATTAAAAGCATTAAAAGAAATTGGTCAACATTTAGCAGATATTCATGGTCAATATAGCAATCAACGATTGTTAGATGCAGATACTCATCATGAATATTTGGATACGTATAATAAAGAAGGACAAGTAGCTTATAAGGCCTATTTAGATGCTTATAAAGTATATAAGCAAGCTAAACAAGATGTGGATCACTTACAAGAAAATATGTCTGAACGAGCACGTGAGCTCGATATGCTACGATATCAAATTGATGAAATTGAAGAAGCCGGTCTCACTATGGGTGAAGATGTCTCTATTGCAGAAGAATTAAAACGTCTTGATAGCTTTGAGCATATTGATAAGGTATTAGGTTCTTGTTATGACGCCTTCTATAATGGACGCCAACCATTACTAGACACTATTAACTCTATCAAGGTAGAGGTTAATGATCTTGTAAAGTATGATAGTGAATTAAAGGAAGTATCTGAAATGGTTGACTCTGCTTATTTTCAATTAGAGGAAGCAGCCCAATCATTAGATCGCTACAGAGATACTATCAGCTATGATGAAGAGCGCTATAAGTATTGCCAAGATAGAGATACAACTATTTACGGCTTAAAGAAAAAATATGGTGAAACTGTAGAAGAAATTTTAGCATACGAAGAAAAGGCACAAGCTCGTTTAGAGGAGCTTGAAGGCCTCGTATTTGCTCAAGATGAATTAGAGGCTCGTTTAGATAAAGCTCAAAAAGTCGCAGAAGAGGCTTTAACGGTTTTACATGACATTCGTCAAAAAAATGCAAAAACTATCGCTAGTGCATTACATCAAGAATTAGTAGATTTAGGAATGCCAAAAGGTGATATTCAGTTCCATATAGAGGATGGCGAAGGATTATCTCCTTTAGGTGCTAAATCAATTGAACTACTATTTTCTGCCAATAAAGGGGAGCAATTATTACCGCTTCACAAGGTAGCCTCTGGTGGTGAATTAGCTCGTATTGCGCTAGCCTTCAAATCTGTATTCCGTACTGACACTTTCAAAACAATGGTATTTGATGAAATCGATGTTGGTATCAGTGGAGATATAGCGTTAAAAGTAGCTGAAAAGATTCTACATCTATCTAAAACTAATCAAGTATTCTGTATCACTCATTTACCTCAAACTGCGAGTATTGCTAAGCAACATTATCACTTGTCTAAAATAGAGCAAGATGACCGTACAGTTTCAACATTATCTGTACTTAATGAGGATGAACGCGTTACGCAAATCGCTTCCATGATGTCTGGTCGAGGTATGTCCTCAACAGCATTAGCAGCGGCAAAAGAACTAATTGCCCATTTTAATTGACTAAAATCGCATAATTACTTATACTAATAGTATTAAGTGAATATGTTGATA
The DNA here is from genome assembly GCF_002959895.1 of Veillonella infantium. Classification (GTDB taxonomy): domain Bacteria; phylum Bacillota; class Negativicutes; order Veillonellales; family Veillonellaceae; genus Veillonella; species Veillonella infantium. Next base: position 200,803 of record NZ_PPDD01000009.1, read on the forward strand.
GAGGTGCGAGTATAAATAGTAATCATGAGGAGTAGGCATGCATTGATCCATGATAAAAGGGATGCTTGCCGAAGTTCGGTGATTGCGACTCATCGTTCTGGTTGTCTATTTAATAAATGGACGACTGTCATCAATTTGAATTGGTGGAGTGCTATCATTGAGCTTTTAGTAACAGTTATAAGCTATATAAACTATAAGGCCAGTGGATGCATCCACTGGCTTTTTGGGAGGTATATATGATTCGAGTAATGGTAAATGGCGCTGGCGGTAAAATGGGCCGCGAAGTAGTCAAAGCAGTACATAATGATCCTGAGTTAACATTAGTAGGTGGCATCGATCCTACTAAGGCAGGTCAAGATGTAGGCTCCGTAGCAGGCATCGAACAATTAGGAATTACAATGAATGCCTCCATCGATGAGGTTCTAGATACTAATAAACCTGATGTAATTGTAGACTTTACAAATCCTGCTGTTATTTATGAAAATGCTAAAAAAATGTTATCTGCAGGTATTCATGTAGTTATTGGTACTACAGGTTTAACTGCGGAACAACGTGACGAATTAGATGCTATTGGTCGCCAAAATAATGCAAACTGCCTTGTAGCACCTAATTTCTCTCTTGGTGCAGTTATGATGATGAAGGTTTCTGCAGAATTGGCACCATATTTCCCTAATGTAGAGATTATTGAACTACATCATAACCATAAATACGATGCCCCATCTGGTACATCTATTTTAACAGCTAAATTAATTAACGAAGCTAAACAAGCGGCGAATGCAACGCCTGATGAGGATTTGACTCGTGAAAGTTTACCAGGTGCTCGTGGCGCTAAGGTTGATGACGTAACAATCCACAGCGTTCGTTTACCTGGTTACGTAGCTCACCAGGAAGTACTATTTGGTGGCTATGATGAAACGTTAACAATTCGTCACGATAGTTTAAGCCGACTTTCCTTTATGCCAGGTGTAGTATTAGCATGTAAAAAAATTAGTGCTAAAACTGGTTTAACTTACGGCTTAGAGCATTATTTATAATATTAGAGCAAGGAGATATAGTAATGAAAAAACCTAATGTTGCAATTCTTGGTGCTACTGGTGCAGTAGGTGCTGAATTTATTACACTTATTGAAGAGCGTAATTTCCCATATGAAAATTTAAAATTGTTGGCATCTGCTCGTTCTGCAGGTACTGAACTTACAGTGAATGGAAAAACATATGTAGTAGAAGAAGCAAAGCCAGAATCCTTTGAAAATATTGATATCGCGTTATTTGCAGGTGGTTCTATTTCTAAAACATTAGCACCAGAAGCTGCTAAACGTGGTGCAATTGTTATCGATAACTCTAGTGCATTCCGTATGGATCCTGAGGTACCTCTTGTTGTACCAGAAGTAAATCCAGAAGATATCTTAAAACATAAAGGTATTATTGCTAACCCAAATTGCTCTACTATTATTATGAGCTTAGGTTTAAAACCACTACATGATATTTCTCCAATTAAACGCATCGTTGTAAGTACATATCAAGCAGTATCAGGTGCTGGTAAAGAAGGTATTGAAGAACTTGAAAACCAAGTAAAACAATATACTGCTGGCGAAGAAATGACTGCAAACTTATTGCCAACAGGATCTGCCCCTAAACATTATCCTGTAGCATTTAACTTATTGCCACAAATCGATGTGTTCTTGGACAATGATTACACAAAAGAAGAAATGAAAATGGTCAATGAAACACAAAAAATTCTTCATGACGACACAATTCAAGTAGTACCAACTACTGTACGTGTTCCAGTGTATCGTTCCCACTCTGAATCTGTTTTAGTAGAAACAGCTGAACCAGTTTCTGTAGAAGCTTTCAGAGCAGCATGTGAAAAATTCCCAGGTTTACAAGTAAAAGATAATCCTGCAGAACAAATTTATCCAATGCCATTATATACGTCTAATCAAAACGACTGTGAAATCGGCCGTATTCGTAAAGATTTATATAACGACAAAGGTATGAATTTCTGGATTGTAGGGGACCAAATTCGTAAAGGTGCAGCACTTAATGCGTTGCAAATTGCTGAGTACTTGGTAGAAAAACAAGCATTTTAATCTATCAAGGGGAGGACAGATATGAAAACCTTTGGTCGAGTATTAACGGCTATGATTACATCATTTAATAATGATGGATCCCTTAACATAGAAAATAGTGTAGCTATTGCTCATCATTTATTAGATAATGGATCCGATGGACTCGTTGTATGCGGTACAACAGGGGAAAATCCATCCATGTCAAAAGAGGATAAATTAGCATTATTTACAGCTATTGCTAAAGAATGTGGTCATAAAGGTTCCATTATTGCTAATGTAGGTTCAAATGACACAAAAGCTTCTGTAGACTTTGTAAAAGAAGTATCTAAAATTGATGGAATCGATGGTTTATTAGTTGTAGTACCTTACTACAATAAGCCTAATCAACAAGGTCAATACTTACACTTTAAAGCTATTGCAGAGGCTACTACACTGCCAATCATGGTATATAATGTACCAAGCCGTGTAGGAACAGGCATTTTCCCAACAACACTAGCACAATTACATAGTGAGTATCCACATGTATGCGCGATTAAAGAAGCTAGTGGCAATCTTATGATTTCATCTGAAATTAAACGCTTAATGCCTGAGGATGACTTCATGGTATATAGTGGAGATGATGGTCTTACATTGCCAATGCTATCTGTAGGAGCATGCGGTGTTGTATCCGTAGTTTCTCATATAGCGGGCAAAGATATGAATGCTATGATTCAAGCTTATGAATCTGGTCATAATCACGAAGCGCTTCGTATTCATCAAAGCTTAGCGGATATCATAAAAGCTATGTTTATTACTACAAATCCTATTCCTGTTAAATATGCAGTCCGTAAAATAGGTTTACCTGCTGGTGTATTTAATTTGCCAATGTGTGACCCTAGTGCCGAAGAAGCAGCATATATTGATAAAGCTTTAGCAGAATATGTAAAATAAAATAAAAGCAGGAGCTATTTAATATAGCTTCTGTTTTTTTTTACAAGTCTTAAGTATAATAAAAAACCGGCAACCCAAGTTGCCGGTTTTTTCTATATTCTGTCTCGTACAAGACCAATGACAAGACCTTCAATATGACAGTCATCTACAATGATTGGATCGAAATTATCATTTTCTGGTTGCAAACGAATGTGACCATTTTCTTTATAGAAACGTTTTACTGTAGCTTCGTCATCGATACGTGCTACAACAACATCACCATTATCAGCCGTATTTTGATGGCGTACGATGAGCATATCACCTTCATACATACCAATATTCATCATGGATTCGCCTTGAACGCGTAGTAAGAAGCAGTCAGAATCACCAGTTAATTGAACAGGTAATGTAAGAGTAGACTCTAAATTTTCTACCGCTGTAATAGGCATACCTGCTTGTACAGTACCAATAAGAGGAACTTGTTTTAAACCAGACCCTAAGAACTCAAAATTATCAGAACTAGATGTTTCATTACCATCTACAGAAATAGAAGGTTTTGTATCCTCTAGTACTGTAATAGCGCGATTTTTATTAGGATCCCGTTTAATATAACCAAACTTTTCAAGAGCATTCAAATGAGATTGCACAGTAGAAGTAGAACTAAGGCCTACATGGGTACAGATTTCACGAACAGTAGGACAACGATATTCATTATGTAAAGAGTCCTTAATAAAATCTAATATACGGCGCTGTTTAGTATTAATATCTGTAGCAGGGCGTCTCACGATGAACCTCCATAGTCAATAGTCAATGTAATGTCAAAATAATATAGATATATATGCGGAAAAATTTACTCATTTCGTACTATATAATAAAAACATAAGATAATTACTTATCTTATATACCTATTATAGGCAATTTTAAAAGTTTTTGCAAACATTTGTTCTAAAACACTTGACCGAACATTCGTTCGTGTGCTAATATAAGCATGTAAACAAACAAATGTTCTCAGATATTATGTTCGATGTAAATGTGAGGTATGAGATGAAAAATATATTGATGATGGTAGGAATGTGCTTAACAATCTTGTTCGGCTATAATATGACAAATCCTGTAACAGCTACAAACACACATGCTGTCCGTGAAGTAAAGGTACAAGCAGGTGATACGATGTGGGATATTGCAGCTCGCACAGCTCATAAAGATATGGATGTTCGTGAAATGGTATATGCCATGAAAGAACTCAACAACATCAGTGATTCTGGTACACTTGTACCTGGTACAGTATTAAAGGTACCAGCACATAATTCTGATAGTCCAGTTAGAGCTTTGGACTATGTGGCTCAAAACTAAATATATATGGGTATAACCCACACGAAAAAGCAGCTACTCCATAGAGATAGCTGCTTTTTGTTATCTAATATATGTTATTATACGATTTATTGATATTATCTTAATCAACTGATTTATAATTATCATCTAAATCGTTTTTCAAAAATTGTAGAAATAGGATTATCTACAAACTTGTTCGCTTCATTAATATAACGACGAACCATGTTAACACTATGATGACGTGTCTGTCTCATAATATTACGTTCTTCAACACCATAAGCTGCGGCAGTTGTTGCAAAGCCATGCCGTAAACTATGAGCACCATACATAGTTGGATCAAGACCAATGAGAGAAATATATTTCTTTACAATTTCTGCAATCATTTTATCGGATATGGCTCTTTTACGAAGTGACATATTTTTAGTAAAACCTCTAAATACAGGCCCTTCAGTAATACCAGCGGCACGTAACCATTGCTGTAGGGCACGTACTGCGTCTAGAGGAGAACCGGATAGTTGAGGGATAGCTACTACAGCACCTTGACCTTCTTGGTCTGCTTTTGAGGATGGTACAAAGATTTCAACACCTTGTGGAGAAAACTGTAGATGTTCTACTGTAATAGCTGCAATTTCACTACGACGAAATGCACCCATAAAACCAATTAAAAGAATGGCCTTATCTCGTAATAACTGTAATTCTGGTACATCTAGTTTAGTCATACAATCTAGAATATCTTCAATATCCTCTAATAGTACTGGTGTTTTACCTTGTTGAAATGTACCTTTTAACCGTCTAATCCCGCGTAACGCTTGTTTTACGATTGGTGCCATACATGGATTATCCCGATGTCCAGAAGCATTATAATTCTCTGAAATAGCGCTAATACGACGAGAGATTGTATTTGCCTTAGCATAATCAGCAAGATCATTAATATAGTTTACTATGGTTTCTGGTGTAGCTGGAAAGTAAGGTACCTTTTGATATGTACACCAATCTACGAAATCATCCCAATCCGATTCGTAAGCATCCACAGTATTCTCAGCCTTAGATAACAATATACTTTGTTTAGCTTTCATAGACAACTTGGTACTATTCATAAGCGCATCATTATTACGCAAATAGAAATGTTTTTGTTGTTCCTTAGATTCTGACATAATTCACCCTTACCCCTAAAATTATCAATCTAATTGTACCATAGATTAGACCGTAATATGCTATAATTAGAGAATATGATAACTAATTCGGGAGAATTTATAAATAATGACTAAGAAATATATTTTAGTAGGAACTATGCTTGTTCTCTTAGGGACTAGCGGCTGTTCATACATTCCAACAGAAAATATTTCTTATGGTGTATATTACAATGATACAGATCTATCTAATACACCTAAGAATGAATTACAGGCTCGCTTACAAGAGTTAAATAGTAAAATCCCTCAAACTATATCTATTGATATGGGCAATAATAAAAAACAACAAGCTACTTATCATGATTTAGGGATCCAAATCGATACAGAGGCTATGGTAAAAGCTATTTCTACATATGGATATGAAGATGATATGTGGACACTACTTTCAAATCGATTTAAGGCCTTATTCTACGGTCATCATTTTAAGCCACAATATAAGCTTGATGAGGTAAAAGGTAAAACCTATCTAAGTGAATTGGCTAAAACAATTGATATGCCAGGACATGATGCATACCTTACCCTTGAAAATGGACAAGTTGTATTCCACCCTGCAAAGGAAGGTAAGCGTATCGATATTGATGCTACCCTTAAGAAATTAAAAGATGATTTACAGGCCGGTGATAGTATTAACTCCTTATCTATGGTATTTACTACACAAAATACTGTAAAAGTAAGTGATGCCGATTTAAAACCATTGAATACGGTATTAGCTTCTTACACTACAGAGTATGATCCTAGTAATGAAAGTAGAACCCATAATATTCAATTAGCATCTGATAAAATAAACGGTACCCTAATTAAACCGGGTGCACAGTTCTCCTTTAACGATGTTGTAGGTGAACGTACTGCAGAGGCTGGCTATGATGATGCACCTGTTATGATTGATGGCAAATTAGTTCCAGGTATTGGCGGTGGTATTTGCCAAGTAAGTTCTACCATATTTAATACAGCTTTACTATCCGGTATGAATATTATCGAGCGTACACCTCACTTTGAACCTGTTGGATATATTCAAGCTGGTCGTGATGCCACTGTAGCATGGGGCTATTTAGACTTTAAGTTTAGAAATCCTTACCAACAATCTATTTATATCCTTAGTGTTATGAACAACGGAACATTAACAATCTACATTATAGGTACGGCTCAAGATAAGCCTAAAAATGTTTCTATTTCTGTAGGAGACTATGGCGAAATTCCTAACAAGACTATCACTAAGGTAGATCCTTCATTAAAAGAAAAAGAAGTGCAGGAGGGGCATGTAGGTTTAACGATGAATACGTATAGAACCATTACATATGGTAACTGGGTTACACAAACTGATACTTTTGAATCTGTGTATGATCCAGTAGATACGATTATAACAATGCCTCCAGAAGGTGCTACTAAAAAAACAGATAAAAAGAAACCATAATTAAAGATTTTATTAAATATAGCCTAAGCTATTGACCATGATGTATAAATAGTTTAGGCTATTATTTGGATGTAAATGAGAAAGTGATATATACATATTATAAAGTATATAGAAATCCAATACAGAATATTGAGGATATAGTCTACATTCATCCATTCTCAATAATTATCATTTAACAAAATAGAAGAGGAAGCTATGGACACAATCTTACAATTTGATCACTCTTTGATCTTCTATGTACATGATCACCTTGTATATAGTTTTTTAACGCCTATTATGGCATTTATTTCAAAAATTACTGGTAGCGGTGCTTTATGGATTGTAATTGCCTTGTTATTGATGTTACAGAAAAAATATCGTGTATTAGGCGTAGCTATAATAATTGCATTAGGATTTGTATTAATCATCGGTGACCAAGGTTTAAAACCACATGTAGCTAGATTAAGACCATTTGTAGATTTTCCTAATGTAACAGTACCATTAGAATCAGCATTACCAAAAGCAAATAGCTATTCATTCCCGTCAGGCCATAGTTTTGGTTCATTTGCGTCAGCCATGACTATTTACCTAGGCTTGAGTCAAATAGCGCCTCAGAAGCGATATTTGGGAATTATAGCATTACTTGGGTCATTAGTAGTAGCATTTTCTAGAGTATATCTATTTGTACATTATCCAACAGATGTATTAACAGGCTTAATATTGGGAATCATCGTAGGCTTCATTGCTTGGAAGCTTGCAAGAATTGGTTGGAACTGGTGGACTAATCGCCATAATGATGTAGAATACGAACCATATACATTTAAACGTAAATAAGCTTAAATAGCTAAAAAACTAGATAACATAAGAGATTGGGCCATTTAGGCCCAATTTTCTTAATATAATTACTTCCGATAATATATCGTTATCGGAAGTAATATAAAAACAAAAGAAAAACTAGCTTATATTGCTATAAGCTAGTTTATGTAGATTAAATCAAATAATAAGTTAAAACTAATTATTTATCATAACGAGTCTATTCTTTTTATATATTTAGCGAGCTCAGGCTCATTGATAGTCACTTTATCAAATTTAGGTTCAATGATTATACGGCCCTTATAATCCATTAAACCATATTTACCATCAGACTTATAAACAAATAAATCTTTATAAAATGACGTTATGTCATCATCAAAATATGGCAATTTGAATAGTTTATAACCTAAATTAGTATCAATCACATATTTTGTTTTATCATAGGTTGCTGTAGTAACTTTATTTAATACATAAATAGGCTTAGTTGTATCTATACTATCATATACTTTATCAAATAAAACACCATATTCAGCATTAAATATATGACTCCCATTAGAATCCTTTAATACAAAACTACGATCACTTAATTGTTCATAAGAATCATAGTTCATGTGTACAACAATTTGATTTAAGGAGTTAATAATACCATACTTATTATTTTCATTAGATACAACAAAATAATTAAACTCATTACCTAAATGTTGTATAGATTTATAATTTGCAGGAATTACTATTTCATTCTCACCTATTCTCATTCCATACAAAGTATTACCTTTTTTATCTACTTGACTAAATAATTCATAGGTATCTGATGGTTTTCTACTATATAGACGTTCTTCTGAATATCCAGCTGTTCCCGCTCCATTTCCAATAAGTTCTTTATAGTCATCAGTATTAATAAGATGATTTGCTTCATTTTCGGTTAAAACAACTCCATCTTCTGTAACATATTTAGTATAACCATCAAAGGTATGGATTATAAATAGCAGTTTTTGATCTTTCTTAGATTCTAAGAAGTCAATATTCTTCCAACTATCTTTTATAGGATTAGTAAGAATTTGATTACCATTATTTTGGTTATACAAATACCAATAATCTCCTTTTCGTCCTAATATTAAATTTTTATTTACACTACTATATTGATTTACTACATCATTAATAGCATAGGTTCCATTTGAATTAACTAATTTAAATCCATCACCGGTTAATGCTTTTGCATAGTCATAAGAAAATGCATATTCATAGCCTGCAGGAAAATATGCTAATTCAACTAAATTTACATATCGCTTTTGACCATTTTCATAAAAGGATCCATATACGTAGTTATTGTTATATCCATCCATATACTCTACATGCAAATTATTATAAGGACCAAGTATCCAACTCCCATTTTCATCGACGATAGTATTACCAGCTGTGGATTCTAATGTAATATATTCTTTTGCAGATGTTATATTACATGCAGCCAATGCTATAGCTAATCCTAATATAAATTTTTTCATATATCTCTCCATAATATTACACAACACAATAATAATTAATTTCATAATAGCATATTCAACTCTTTTAATTAAATAATTCCTTTATATACGCTTACAAATTATAACTATCTAATAAAAACTTACTATTTTCCAAAATTATATATTGAAATTTTTAGAATTAAGTTGTAAAATAAGCATATAAATTATGTAATTTACTCATATTAACTCTCATGGAGGTATTATATGTGCTGGTGTGATATTGTAAGTAAAGCTAAAATTGGCAGTTTAAAACATTTAGGTAATGGTATGGAAGGTTCTTTAAGATTTTTAGCAGAAATCATTGTAGGTCTTAGTATCCTTCGTGTATTCGTAAACTGGATTTTTGGCATTTAGACCTTACAATTAAACAGGAATATATAAAAGACGCTTAGTAATCTAAGCGTCTTTTTTAGTATGTTATTAAGTTATCGATCTTTATATATCTATATAAATCGCTAGATTATATTATTGATATGCTTCGCTGCAATCAATATATTCCATAATCAATTGGCAAATTTGACCATCTTTATCAAATGCCCAGTATACAGGGTATAAACCATCACCAAAGCCAGATTGAATCATTGGCACAGTTAATTCGGTTTCAGGAATTGTAAAGTTAATCCAGTCCCCTTTAGAGCGTTGGTATTGAGGATATGCCATAGCATTTAATTGGAATAAATCGCTATAGTAATCATCGTAAATGTTCTTATCCGGATAGTTAGTATGCCATTGATCGTAAAACTTTCTGTAGGTCTCAATAGTTTCAGCATCAACTACTGTAGCAAGACCAGAATCTACAGGGAAGCCGATGTAGCTTTCACCATCATCAAGATCTGTTAAATCTTCTGTACCTTTTAATGCTAATTCATAATTCACAGGCTCATTACCACTAAAAACAACGCGGCTTGCTACATAACGGTATTCATTAGGTTCCATTTCAATAATTTTTGTTTCCAACAAGTACGTACCTGGTTCTACCGTTCTAATATATGTATCCGGTTTATTAGGTAGTGTCACCAAAGGATCACAGCATGTAATATGGCCTGTTGGGAATGTTACAGTCCACATAGGTAATGTATGCAATGGAAATCCTATTAACTCTTTACGGTTAAATAAATCATGATATGGTACGGTAGGTTTTAATTTACCTTCAGAACCTAAACGATTAAACGCTTGAATCCATTCACTTGTTAATTTAGATTGATCCATGTTACTCCTCTGCTTCGTGTTTACAATGTACATACTCGCCTTCTAACACTTCGTAGGCTGCGGTTTTGCGAATAATTTGTTTAACTAATGTATCTAACTTTGAACCATTTGTATAGTCTGCAGGTGCATAATAACGTATACGGTGATGACGCATCATCTTATACACCTTATCTTTATCCTTCTTAACAGGATCATAAACACCTATAGAATGACCACCATTAGCATTAACCAAGCTCATGCAAGGAATATCTGTATCACTATCCCCAATATATATCATATTACGGAATGGGACACGTTGATCTTCAGGCTTAACATAATCATTAACACCTGTGTCATTGATATCTAAAATTCCTTTTTGAATACGGAATAAAAACTGTGTTTTATTTGTATAGTTAATGGCTTGTGCAGGCCATACTGCTACGCCTTTGTCGTCGAACATGAATGCACTGGCATAGATTTTGGTGAAAGCTCCCTCTTTCGCCATTTCAGTACCTTCTATCATCTCTTTTAAACCAGAAGATATGATGTAATGTTCAATGCGTACACCGTGTTCTAAACCATATTCACGAATACGTTCAAACCAAGTGCGAACACCTTCATATAGTTCCACTTGATTGCCATATTCCATAAGCTTTTCTCGAGTTACATAAAAACGGCCCACTGCTTCTTGAATCATCTTGTACATATAAGCCAAATTATTATCCATATCATTTTTCTTAGCCAGTTGATTAGATTCTTGCCAGAACTGTTTGATTTGCTCTTCATCATAGCCAACAGATTGGATAAAGCCTTGTGCCTGCATATCATCAGGTGTTAAGGTCTTATCAAAATCATAACACATAGCTAGTACTGGCATAGACGATTCAGATGATTGTAATGATGCTTTACTGTCAGTCTTATAGGTGATCATACTCCACCTCCTTGTAATAATACATAAACAATTAAAAGTAGTTTAACTCTCTTATATTCTTGAGGTGACCCAACCCCTTTTGTCTATATTTTACACGATACGTCAACGCTATAGGCGTAAAAGCAGGTCATAATTCTCCTTAAAATAAAGAATCTTGTGTGTAATTTGTATCTACAATCCAGCTTTTTTCCGCACTTTCTTTAATAATTGCTGTTTTTGAAAGTTTTCCAATAAGTAAGCTAGAGTTCGGATCATGTAATAAGCAATTTTGGCGAACTGCAGCCTGATTTGTATTGGCATAACAATAGCGACAAAAATGGCTACAAGTATCATAGGCACCTATATCACCATGTAAATAACAATTACACTCTAGTCTAGCTGGTGTACGTTTCGGTGCTTTTAATTTTACGTTCCAAGCACGTTCATAACAGTCTAGCGTAAAACAGCCCTCTGTATTAACACCTAATTCTTTGAAAATGTCTCCTTCTCCACAGGTTTTAAGTATCATATGATGAGAATGAGCTATAGATACTAACTCTTTAATAATCTTTGTTTGAATATCTAAACTCGGTCTATAACCTTCGGGAAAGTTCTGAGCTACCTTCTCAAAAATATCTAAGAAACTTACAACTACCGTATCTGTATATCCTTCGAGGGCTTTAGCCATTTTATAAAAGCTTTCAAAATGAAAATCAACTGTATAGTTGTGGGTTAAAATAATAGGATCATAACGCCACACCATGGACTGAGGATTACGTTTTGTAGATATGTGTTTAAATCCGTCTATTACTAAATCCACTTGTGGTACATTAGTCTCTATATCTGCTCCATATGGAGTTATAGTCATATGCCAATACTGTCTATAATCATTTATTTCATGTAAGAGCGGAATGAAAGGCAACGGATTCTTTGTACAAAACGCAATACCATCTACAACCTCATGATTGATAGGATATCGTGTTATCTGCATTGGATTATAGGGATTGCGTACATCTACAAATCCTTGGCGGACGCGATTAATTAACCATTGCCCATAAAAGGCAGGAATATCCGTACGCTGTCCCGTCTGTAAAATCATTGTCCTGCCCTTTCATAAAACAAAAATATAGATGTATTATATCATACTCAATATTAATTATTTATGGAGTAAGTGTGATATTTATAGTATGGTACATTCTCATTTTATGGTACTATTAAGTGTATTAAAAATGAGGAGAACTGAAAAATGAATGATATATTTGAAAAAAATCATCCTATGAAGGATGATAAAAAGTTTATTACCTCCTATTGGAGTGACCGAGCTCGTGATTTTGGCTCTTTACGAGCTAAAGAATTAGAAAGCCCTAAACTTAAGCTTTGGCGTGATGAGTTAATGAGTCATATTTTTGATTCTGACCGTTCTTTACGTATTTTAGATATTGGTTGTGGTGCAGGTTTTTTCAGTATTATTCTCTCTGAAATGGGTCATACAGTACATGGTATTGATATTACCCCAAATATGATTGATGAAGCTAACCAACTGGCCGAATCACTAAATTCTGATGCTACATTCTCTGTTATGGATGCTGAAAATTTAAGTTTTGATACGAATACATTTGATATCGTTGTAGCTCGTAATGTAACATGGAATTTACCACATCCTGATAAAGCCTATGCTGAATGGTTACGTGTCATCCGTCCTGGTGGATTAATTCTAAACTATGATGCAGAACATGCACGCAATCATCATAATTTACCACAATCCGTACATCATGCACATGAACATGTGAGCAATGAACTAAAGGAACGTTGTCATACCATTTATCATATGCTAGAGATTTCATCCTACACACGACCTCAATGGGATAAAGAACTACTCATTAAAATGGGTGCTAGCTCTGTATCGATTGATCCTACTGTAGGTCCTCGCATTTATAGTGAAGAAGATGAATTCTACATTCCAGTACCTATGTTTTTGGTAAAAGCTATTAAATAGATATTGAATAATAGGTCAGTAAAATTAATATTACATAATACAAAACCCACTCTATGAAGTATCATGAGTGGGTTTTCTTTATATGCTAATCAATATATTAGCCCATAGACAAGTTAATAGTAATTAATAAATATTAGTTTCTAAAATATTCTTGAGCTTTTGTAATTTCAGCACGAAGTTTTTCTTCGTCAATTGTAAGCAATTCTTTGTCTTTCATAAGAACTTTACCGCCTACAATTGTAGTATTAGCATCAGAACTATTTGCAGAGTATACAAGTGCCGCTAAATCATTATAGCGAGGCATCCAGTGCATACCAGAAACGTCATATAGCACGATATCTGCACGATACCCTTTTGCTAATACACCAAGATCTTTATAGCCTAATGCTTTTGCACCTTCTACGGTACCCATACTCCATGCAGCTTGTGCAGGAATGGCTTTAGGATCGTAGAGGCGTGCTTTATGTAATGTAGCAGCAAGGCGTACTTCTTCAAGCATATCCGCATTATTATTAGATGCGGAACCATCTGTACCAAGCCCAACAGTGATACCTTTTGCAATCATTTCAGGCACTGGTGCAATACCACTTGCTAATTTAAGGTTAGATTGTGGATTATGTGCTACAGCTACATTGTTTTTAGCCATAATGTCCATATCTTCGTCTGTTACATGAACACAGTGTGCAGCCAATGTAGTATTCCAGAATAACCCTAGATCATGCATATGAGCAATTGGAGTTTTACCTGTAGCTTTAATAACATTCTCCACTTCCCCTTTAGTTTCGGACAAGTGCATATGAATGCCACAGTTTAATTCATGAGATAAAGCGATAACCTTTTCCATGTACGCATCTGGACAGGTATATGGTGCATGTGGTCCAAGTAACACTTTGATGCGGTCATTATCAAAGCCATTCCAAGTGCGGAATAAATCAGCATTTTCAACTAATGCTTGATCTGCTGTTGGAGAAACACCTGCTAAGCCGCGAGATAATACAGATCGAATACCAGTTTCTTTTACTACCTCAGCCGTAGTATTCATAAAGAAATACATGTCACTAAAGGTTGTAGTACCAGTGCGCAGCATTTCAGCAATACCAAGTTGTGTGCCATAACGTACATAATCGTCGTTTAGTTTTGCTTCTGTCGGCCAAATTGCAGTTTCAAGCCATTCCATAAGCTCAAGATCATCTGCATAGTTTCTAAATAGCCCCATCGCAATATGAGTATGCGTATTTACAAGACCTGGCGCTGCCAATTGGCCTTTACCATCTAGCACTTCCTTAGCATTGTCTTTTGCCTTGATAGCTTCACTATCATTTAAAATAGTTGTAATATAACCATTTTCAATTTCAATGGCATGATTTTTAAGAACACCCTCATCGGTGAGGACATCTACGTGAGTAATCAATAAATCAGACATAATCTTCCCTCATAGGTATAACCGAGCCATAATAGCTCGGTTATAGTTATTAATTCTGAAAGTTTATAGTAGTAATAATACACCTAAGCCTATTATTTACTATTATATTTCCATTCAATATTAGTTTACTTTTGTTAGATAGTCGATTTGTTCTTGTGTTAAAGAGTCTAAATCATAGCCCATGGAGTTCAATTTAAGTTTTGCAATTTCCGCATCTAATTCATGTGGCAATACATATACTTTTGGCTCCATTTCTTTGCCGTTTTTCAAGATATGCTCTGCAGCAAGGGCTTGCATAGCAAAGGATAAGTCCATAATTTCTGCAGGGTGACCATCACCAGCTGCAAGGTTAACAAGACGACCTTCAGCTAATACGTAAAGCTTGCGACCATCTGCCATAGTATAGCCTTCGATGTTTTGACGAACACGTTCATGACTTATCGCAAGTTCTGTAAGATCAGCTACATTAACTTCGCAATCAAAGTGTCCAGCATTACATAAGATAGCTTTATCTTTCATTACTTCATAATGTTCTTTTACAATAACATCTTTACAACCTGTTACAGTACAGAAAATATCCCCTACTTTAGCAGCTTCAATCATAGGCAATACTTTGAAACCATCGAATACAGCTTCAATCGCTTTAATTGGATCTACTTCTGTTACATATACATGAGCACCAAGGCCTTTTGCACGCATAGCAACGCCTTTACCGCACCAACCGTAACCAGCTACGACAACATTTTTACCTGTTACAGTTAAATTAGTAGTACGCATGATACCATCCCAAACGGATTGGCCTGTACCATAACGGTTATCAAAGAGATATTTACAGTAGGAATCGTTTACTGCAATCATAGGGAATGTCAATTGTTTAGCGTTCTCTAATGCATATAAACGATGTACACCTGTTGTAGTTTCTTCACTACCACCTAACAAACGTTCTTTTGCATCTTGGCGTGTTGTGTGCAACAAGTTTACCAAGTCACCACCATCATCGATAATAATGTGTGGTTTATGATCAAGAGCCTTGTTAAGGAAGTTGAAATATTCTTCCTCAGTACAATCATACCAAGCGTATACAGTTAGGCCCATGTCAACAAGACCAGCCGCAACATCATCTTGTGTAGATAATGGATTGGAACCAGTTACGATAACATCAGCGCCACCGCGTTTTAATACAGTGGCTAAATATGCTGTTTTTGCTTCCAAGTGAACACTTACAACAATAGTTTGACCTTTGAAAGTTTGTTCTGCTTCAAAACGATCGCCCAAGGTATTCAATGTAGGCATAAAGTTAGAAACCCAATCAATTTTTTTACGGCCTTCTGCAGCTAAATTAATATCTTTAATTAAAGATTGCATAATAACTCCTTTTACTAATATGAGTTGATATAGTTAAAATAAAGATTTGATAGTAAACCCACTTGGATTTGTTTGTTATTTAGATTCTACAATTTGACGCAACTTATCAATAGACTCTTCATAATTTGGTTTTAAAACACCTTCTTCAGTAATGATAGCAGTCACTAGCTCATGTGGTGTAACATCGAAAGCTGGATTTAGTACATCAATACCATTAGGTGCTGTTTGAACACCATGTAACGATGTCACTTCATAATCATCGCGCATCTCAATAGGAATATCGCTACCATTTTCTAAGGTAAAGTCAAATGTACTATACGGTGCCGCCACATAGAATGGAATGTTATGGAATTTAGCTAGCACAGCCACACCATAAGTACCAATTTTATTAGCTACATCACCTTTAGTAGTGATGCGGTCTGCACCTACGATAACTGCATCAATAAGGCCATGTTGCATCGCATAAGCAGCCATATTGTCTGTTTCTAATGTTACAGGGATGCCATCCTCATGTAGCTCAAATGCAGTAAGTCTAGCACCTTGTAATAATGGTCGTGTTTCATCCGCATATACTCGTTCCAATTGACCATTTTCATGAAGCTTACGGACAACACCAAGTGCTGTACCTAAACCACCAGTAGCTAATGCACCGGCATTACAATGGGTCAAAATACGAATATTCTTTTGACCTTCAAATAAAGTTGCTCCTGCTTCTGCCATACGACGATTCAAAGATACGTCTTCTTCATGAATAGTAATGGCTTCCTTCGTAATGAGGTCTACCACATCACTCATAGAGGACATACTTTCAACTTGACCTTTTACTAAAGAAATCACCCGATCTATAGCCCAAGCCAAGTTAATTGCAGTAGGCCGAGTTTCTTTTAAAGTCTCGCTAAATTCATATAAGCTTGTAAGTTGTTCACTAAATGGAGACTCTAAACGGCCTGCTTCCATAGCAGCTAAAATTAGACCATAACTAGCAGCTACACCAATGGCAGGTGCCCCGCGAACGCGAAGCATTTTAATAGCCTCAGCCACTTGACGCCAATCCGTGCAGTGAACATAAGTAATTTCAGTAGGTAATTTAGTTTGATCTAATAGCACCAACGTATCTTTACGCCATTCAATATTAATCATACCTTCTCCTTCGATGAACTATTCTGCTTCGTTATGAATGTATTATAGTTTAAAGCCACCATATTCATGCATGCGATTATGCGCATCATAACGAGCATCTACATCGATTACATCAATAGCACCTAAAATAAGTGATTTAAGTTGAGCAGCCATATCCCCCATCATTTCAACCACTTCACTATGTGTTAGAGCAGATTCAGAAATACCTGCTGCATAGTTGGTAATCATAGAAATCGTAGCATATGCCATTTCAGCTTCATTAGCTAAATTTACTTCAGGTACATTTGTCATACCTACGGTATCCCCACCGAGCATGTGGAACATTTTAATTTCCGCTGGTGTTTCAAAGCGTGGACCTTCCGTACATACATAAGTACCGCCATTATGAATTGTAAGACCTTGTTCAGTACCTACCTTTTGAAGAACATCACGTAATTCTGGGCAATACGGATTTGTTACATCCAAGTGTGCTACTGGACGGTCACCACCTTCATAGAATGTAGTGATGCGGTTTTTAGTAAAATCTAAGAATTGGTCAGTCAAAACGAAATGACCAGGCTTGAAGTTTTCATTCAAGGAACCTACTGCAGTGGTAGAGATGATAAATGTAACGCCTAATTTTTTGAGCCCCCAAATATTAGCACGATAATTGATTTTGTGTGGAGGAATTGTGTGATCTTTGCCGTGACGAGCCACAAAGATTACTGTTTTCCCATGGTATGTACCTTGTACATAATCTATTTCACCATATGGTGTCATTAAGGATTCTTCATGAATATTTTCAAAGATGGACGGATCATAAACACCAGTACCACCAATTATGCCAATTGCACTCATTGTGACCTCCTAATATTAATAACTCTTATCTTTTATTTTCTCATAGAATACAAAAACAGGCTATAGGAAAAACCTAGTAGCCTGTATTTTTTCTATATATTATAAAGTTTTTATTGAATTGGACCTTTAGGCGCGAACATATCTTGTAACTCTTCACGACTAAAATGATACTTTTCATTACAGTAATGGCATACAAGTTCTGTTACTTCATCTTCCAAAATAGCCTGTTTATCTTCTTCTCTTAATGTCATAAGTACGGCTCCAAAGCGATCCCGTCCACAACGACATTGGAAGTGAATTGGTTCATTATATACTTCATTCACAGTCAAGCCATCAAGAACGCGTTCCATTAGGCCCTTACCATCTGGATGAGCTTTTAAATATTCTGTAATAGGACCAAGTTCGTTTATATTCTTTTCTACTTGTGCTAATGCTTCGTCTGTAGCATCTGGTAAAGCTTGTACGATAAAGCCACCAGCTACAACTGTATGATAATCTGGGTCTACCAATACACCTAAACTAATAGTAGAAGGTACTTGCTCAGACGCATATAAATAGTACGCCAAATCCTCTGCTACTTCACCACTTTGAATTGGGCTTGTAGAGGTATAATCTTGTGCTAATTGAGTAAAGCGAGTAACTTGTACTTCACCATTATGACCAACAGCAGCACCTACATCAAGCTTACCAGCTCGTTTTAAAGGTACATCTACATGTGGCTCATCCACATAGCCACGAACCGTATTATCTGCAAAAGCATCTACGTGAACTACGCCTAGAGGACCATCACCTTTAATACGCAAACTTACATTTTCATGATTTTTAAAATCACCAGCTAATAAAATAGCGCCTGTCATAGCGCGACCTAAAGCAGCCGTTGCTACAGGCCACAAATCGTGACGTACGCGAGCTGTTTCAACAGTATCTGTTGTTACCGCTAAGGACATACGGACTCCTTCGCGGGTCGTAAAACGTTTTATATAATCCATTCTGTCATTCCTTATTTCTAATTAATACATCATATGCACTTATAAGTGCTTATATAGTATATCATGTCATAGAATTACATTTCAAATTATAGAGAATATATGTTCGTCTACTCTATTTTTGATATAAAAGAACATATTTTCGATATTATAAAAACACCCAGTACCATAAGATACTGAGTGTTTTTGATAGTCTTCTTAGAATTGATCGATAAGGTTAACCATTTCAATAGCGCCCATGGCACAATCATAACCTTTATTACCAGCCTTAGTACCAGCACGTTCAATAGCTTGTTCAATATTTTCAGTAGTGACTACACCGAACATAACAGGAATACCAGTTTCTAAGGAAACATGAGCAATACCTTTAGCTACTTCATTACATACATAGTCATAATGAGTTGTAGCACCACGAATAACAGCACCAACGCAAATAACCGCATCGAAGCGACCAGATGAAGCAGCTTTTTTAGCAATCAATGGAATTTCATAAGCACCTGGTACCCAAATAACAGTAATATCCTCTTCTTTTACATCGTGACGTAATAAGCAATCTTCAGCGCCACCGATTAATTTGGAAGTAATGAACTCATTAAAACGAGAACCGATAATAGCAAATTTTTTACCGCTACCTAGTAAATTACCTTCTTGAACCTTCATTATGTTGACCTCCTATATTCCTATAAAGGAAATTCTTATGTGACAAGCAATTTGTTAAATAGAACTAAATAATTAGTCTTCTAACATATGACCCATTTTTTCTTCTTTTGTTTTCAAGTAACCTGCATTGAATTTGTTCGCTGCAATGATAAGCGGTACACGACTAGTTACATCGATACCCCAATGTTCTAAGCCATGACGTTTTTCAGGATTATTCGTTAATAAGCGAATACTCTTAATACCCAAGAATCGAATGATTTGAGCTGCTAAGGAATATTCACGCATATCTGCTGGGAAGCCCAATTGTTCATTTGCTTCTACAGTATCTAGGCCTTGCTCTTGTAATGCATAGGCTTTAATTTTATTTGTTAAGCCAATGCCACGACCTTCTTGACGCATGTATACTACAACGCCTTTGCCTTCTTTTTCGATAGCACGTAGCGCATTATCTAGTTGTTCGCCACAATCACAACGTTTAGAGCCAAACACATCGCCAGTTAAACATTCAGAGTGAATACGTACAAGCACATCGCTACAGTTTTGCACATCACCTTTGACGATAGCTAAATGCTCTTTTTTATCTAATTCATTTTTGAATACAAAGATATTGAAATCACCAAACTTAGTAGGTAATTTAGAACAAGCACCAAGTTCAACCATGTCTTCATGCTGTTTACGATATTCGATAAGCTCTGCTACGGAAGCAATTTTTAAATCGTGTTCTTTCGCAAATTTCATGAGATCTGGTAGACGTGCCATATCGCCGTCATCTTTTGTAATCTCACAAATTACAGCTGCCTCTTGTAGACCTGCTAACCGGCAAAGGTCGATAGATGCTTCAGTATGACCTTGGCGTACTAGAACGCCACCTTCTTTATATACTAAAGGGAACACGTGACCAGGACGACGGAAGTCTTCAGGTTTAGCATTAGGATCTAGTAATTTTTGGATTGTATAAGCACGTTCTGCTGGAGATACGCCTGTTGTAGTATCTACATGGTCAACAGTAACGGTGAAAGCAGTTTCATGATTGTCTGTATTTTTAGTAACCATGGCAGGAATGCCAAGTTTTTCTAAAGCTTCACGGCGCATAGGCGTACATACGATACCGCGCGCGTATTTAACCATAAAGTTAATATTTTCTTGTGTAGCAAACTCAGCCGCAATGATAAGATCGCCTTCGTTTTCTCGGCTTTCATCATCAACAATAATAACAGGTTTGCCAGCTTTAAGGTCTTCTAAGACCTCTGTAATAGAATGTAATTGTTCGCTCATAGGAACACTCCTTACTCTTTATATAAATCCATTCTCTACTAAGAGGGATTGCATAGATTTCTTAGGTTTATCTTCGGTAGGTTCACTACCAAGATTCATAAAATGACGAATGTATCGACCAGCGATATCCGTTTCTAAATTAACCTCCGTACCAATATGGGCAGAGCCTAAAATTGTTTCGCCCAAGGTATGAGGAATGATAGATACGGAAAAACTGCTGTCCGTTCGTCGCATAATGGTGAGGCTAATTCCATCAATCGTAATGGAACCCTTATAAATAACGTAATCCATTACGGATTTCGGCGCCTCTACAGTAAAGATAATGGCATTATCCGTTTGTTCCCGATTAATGATGCGGCCCATCCCATCTACGTGACCTGCCACAATATGACCACCAAATCTACCATTGGCGAGCATAGCACGCTCTAAGTTCACAGGTTGATGAACTTTCAAATTTGTAAAAGTAGTCATCTTGATTGACTCGGGCATAACATCAGCTGTAAATACACCATTACCAATCGTTGTAGCCGTCAAACATACACCATTAACAGCTACGGAGTCACCTATTTTTAAATCGCTAAATATTTTATTCCCCCGAATTGTTATGGCTAAGGATTTAGGGCCCTTTTTAATGCTCTCTACACGGCCAATTTCTTCAACGATTCCCGTGAACATAAGCGCCCCTCCTTCCTTGACGATACGCTTCGATGCGAATGTTATTGTCTAATACTTTAGTTTTTGTGAAAGTTAATTGAGGTGAAGCTTCTAAACTTTCAAAGCCACGACCACCTACAGCAGGAGTAGCATCAGTACCACCGATAATTGTATTTCCTATGTAAGTTACAACTTTATCAAAATTCATCGTTTCAACAAAGGAACTAATGATGGCTGAACCACCTTCGACTAGAACTGATGTATAGCCTAGTTCTCCAAGTTTTGTAAGAATATCATCAATAGATAATTTCTTGATATCAATAACGATATCAGTGCTTTTACTTTTACGTGTAGAAATAGATTCTACAATCGTAACAATGGCACCAACCTTTTCTAAAGCTTGAATCCGCTCCTTTGGACAGCCTTTAGCTACAAAGATATGAACCTTCCGATTTTCTACGTTAAAAACCTGACTATTAGTAGGCGTTCTTCCTAGACTATCCAATATAATTACATCTGGCTGATGAACATGTATGGGCTCATCAAGTATGCTCGTATCTAATAAAGCCGCAGATAATTCAGTCTCAGTTAAACGACAGTTTAATTGAGGATTATCTGCTAAAATTGTGCCAATACCAACGAGCATAGCATCGTGTGTGGCACGCAGTACATGTCCATCTCGGCGGGAGGACTCATTTGTAATCCATTGGGATTGGCCTGTAAAAGTGGCAATCTTACCATCTAGTGACATAGCACTTTTAATAGTTACAAAAGGTTTACCTGTCTGTATATATGTAAAGAAATGCTCATTTAGTTCGGCACATTCCTCACTGCATACGGGGCAAACAACCTCTATACCTGCTTCACGGAGTAAATCCATGCCCTTTCCAGATACTAGTGGATTAGGATCTTTACTACCTACTACAACTTTAGCTATGCCAGCCTCGATAATACGCAGCGCACAAGGTGGAGTTTTACCATAATGAGAGCATGGCTCTAATGTTACATATAAAGTAGCACCTTTAGCATTATCACCAGCTTGTTTTAAGGCATGAACCTCAGCGTGAGCTGTACCAGCTTTATGATGATAACCTTCACCGATTATTGTATTGTCTTTAACCACTAAGGCACCAACCAAAGGATTTGGCGAAGTGTGACCTGTGGCTAATTTTGCCAGTGCAATGGCGCGTTTCATATATGCTACGTCATCCACCATATCACCTCAATAAAAAAAGGACTATATACATAGTCCTTGGGTAATCATAAATACGCACGTAAAATGTGCTTCGTCTTTTCTCATCCAGACTTTACTGTCGGTATCGGAATTGCACCGATTCATACCTAAAAGGTTCGCGGACTATACCGCCGGTAAGGAATTTCACCTATCCCCAAAGACTCATCTATTTCGTTTCTGAATTAATAGTAACACTTTTATAAGGGTTATGCAAGAATAAGAGTTTTGTATTGAGAAAAGATATTAAATATTGAACCTATAATAAAAATACTATTATTATATCTCTATTTTTTTAGATGGAAAATATGTTAATACAAACAATATAAATATATATAAACTATCTATACATTAAATAGTGATATTTATCACATAATTACATTACAAATAGGTCTAATATAATATATATATATGGTTTTGATAACCATGCGTAATTGATATTGTTTATTAAATATAGGTGATAATATGGCAAAAAAACGAATTTCTGATGTACTTATAGAAGTCTTAGCCAATGCGGGTATCGATCGCATTTATGGTATCACTGGCGATAGTTTGAATTCTGTAAACGATAGTTTACGTCGCAATGGTAAGATTGCTTTTGAACATGTTAGACATGAAGAAACAGCAGCCTTTGCTGCAGGTGCAGAAGCTTCTTTAACTGGAAAACTTACAGTTTGTGCAGGTAGTTCTGGTCCTGGTAACTTACATTTGATCAACGGTCTCTTTGATTGTCATCGCAATCGTGTTCCAGTATTAGCTATTGCCTCTCACATTCCTCAATCTGAAGTTGGGTTAAATTATTTCCAAGAAACACATCCAGAAAACTTATTCAAAGAATGCTCTTGTTTCTGCGAACTCGTATCCAATCCTAAACAAATGCCTGAAATCCTATTCCGTGCTATGAATGCAGCAGTTGGTAATCAAGATGTTGCTGTTATCGTCCTTCCTGGCGATGTAGCAGTAATGGAAATGGAAATTGATGAATTACCAGTATGGCATCACCCTCGTTTACCTCATATTGTTCCACAACGCGAAGATATCGAAGAAATGGCAGCCCATTTAGAAACAGGTAAACGCATTACCCTCTTCTGTGGTGCAGGCTGTGAAGGTGCTCACGATGAAGTCGTGGAATTAGCAAAACGCTTACAAGCGCCTGTAGTACATGCTTTTAGAGGTAAAGAATGGGTTGAATGGGACAATCCATATGATGTAGGTATGACTGGTCTATTAGGATATACATCCGGTTATCGTGCGATTGAGCAATGCGATACACTCGTAATGCTTGGCACAGACTTCCCTTACCGTCCATTCTATCCGGAAAATGCTAAAGTCATTCAAGTGGATAGAGATCCTAGTGCTTTAGGACGCCGTGTACCTCTTACACAAGGTATTATTGGTACTGTAAAAGATACATTGAAAGAATTGTTACCTCTAGTCGCTCAACGTGGCGATACTGAGTTTATCGACACAGTCCGTAAAGCCTATACTAAATTTAGAGGTGACTTAGACAGCTATGCAGTAGCTGAACCAGATGGTGTGCCAATCCATCCACAATACTTCGTAAATCGTCTTAATAAATTAGCTGCTGACGATGCTATTTTTACCTTTGACGTAGGTACACCAGTAATTTGGACTGCACGCCATTTAAAAACAAATGGTAAACGTCGCATCTTAGGTTCTTATAATCACGGCTCTATGGCGAATGCTATGATGCATGCCATCGGTGCCCAAAATGCATGTCCAAATCGTCAAGTCATCTCCCTCTCTGGTGATGGTGGTTTCACAATGATGATGGGTGAAATGTTAACATTAAAACAACTTAACTTGCCTGTTAAAATCTTTGTATTTAACAACGAAGAACTTAGCTTTATCGCCATGGAAATGAAAGCCTCTGGATACCTAGACTATGCTACGGACTTTGTAAATCCAGACTTCGGTAAACTTGCAGAAGCGGCTGGTATTAAAGGTGTAAGCATTCAAAATTCTAGTGAAGTAGACGAAAAAATCATGGAAGCTCTCAACCATAATGGTCCTGTGATCGTCAATGTTCACGTAGACAAACAAGAACTTGCCATGCCTCCGAAAATTGCTTACCAACAAGCTAAAGGCTTCAGCAAATATTTGATCAATGCAATCCTTGATGGCCGCGGTACAGAACTCAAAGAAATGGCCAAAACAAACTGGATGAAATATAAATCTCTGTACTAAGATCTGCCAAATATTCAAAATCTTTCAAAATAAATAAACTGCAAAACTTTCAAAAAATAGGTGTCATCAAATGATGACACCTATTTTTACTTAAAATTAATTATTTACTGTTATAAATCCTTCAGTCCATCCCCTTAAATTAAGAGTGATAGTAGCTATTCCCAAATTCTCTATGCCATATACTTTAAATATATCCCAAGTTTTATACCACTCTAATGCATTCTCAGCATATTTTAAAGTACTAAATAAACCTATGTATCCTGAACATGTATAATAATCATCTATATCATAATCATACCAAACACCATAGATTTTGTTGTTTATTATTTCATAACTAACTTCATTACCTATATGAGCACAATCATTTAAATAGTGAGTTGTTATAGAAAAGGAATCATCATTTAATTCAGAAAACCCAACTAATTTTTTAGACTCAGCTAATGTCGATTCAGCTAATGAAATATCCGAAAAAAATCCCAAACCAAAATACTCTGTATAAGGTAACATTTCATTTCTTTTATAGTGTGCTAAAGCTTCATATATAGGAACTCTCATAACTAACCAACTCGCTGTAATATAAAAAATAATATAAATATGACATTTTAATTATTTCTATCTATAATAATCGTCCTCGTAATCGTCTTTATACCGTATTGCATCTAGATCTGATGGTGACAATACATTCCCCTCTTGATCAACATATTCCCTAAATTCGTTAAAGTATACACCTGGAATATCTGATTCTTCTAACTCAGGAATATCCTCGGGCTCAATATCCCAAAATTCTATTTCGACAGATTGATTTTTATGCTTATTTATCATTTCCTAACACTCCCTTTATCAGAAAAATTTACTTAAATACAAGAAAATTAACAAAAGTATTGAGTACAATAATAAAGATAATTCGACTATAGATGTTTAATCTACTAATAACATCAGTTAATTTATAAGGCATATTTGTTTCTTTATTAATCTCATTATTTACGATCTTCTTCAAATAAACCAATTTAAGCATTTCGGATATAGATACTAAGAATAGAACTATAGCAAATATTTTATTACTATAATCAGCAAAAATTAAACCTAAATAAATTACTAAAACTTGGAAGATTTGTAAAAATAAAAAAGATTTACTTCTTTTAAAAAGAAGCAGATACAAAATATATTTCTTTTGATTTAGCTAGAACTACTACTGTAATAACAGCCATTAATGTTAAAAAAAGAAAAATCATTTTCTCCTCGTAGTATAGTTATAGTGAGTAATATTATTAATTATTAATTGTATTTTAGCAAAATATTGAAAAATAAGCACTATATCACCTTTTTGGTATATAGTGCTTATTTTATATTTAATGCTTATTTTGTAATTTATTATGCCCCAAATAGTGACATTTGTTCGTCTTCAGGTAATTCACCACAGCATTTGAGTTCTTTCATTAAATCAATGATGGTATTAGATACTTTACAACGACGTTGCAAGTCTTTTAGAGATGTAAACGGACGTTCTTCTCGTTCAGCTACGATAGCATCAGCTACTGTTTCACCTAAGGAGTCAATAGCTAGGAATGGCGGTAATAAAGCACCATCTTTAATGCTAAAGCGTCTAGCTTCGGAGTGTTGAATGTCTACATTAACAAAACGATAGCCCCGTTGATACATTTCCATAGATACTTCTAAGGCGCTCATAAGGTCCTTATCCTTTGGACTGGCACCGCGATCGAGGGCCTTAATACGATTGAACTCAGTCATTTGCGTTTTAAGGTCACCCGTCATAATGCGCAAATCAAAGGCCTTCGCTCGAATGGAGAAGTATGCTGCATAAAATGCTAATGGATGATATACCTTAAACCAGGCAATGCGGAAGGCCATCATTACATAGGCTACCGCATGAGCCCGTGGGAATAGATAGGAAATCTTTTTACAAGATTCAATAAACCATTCAGGAATATTGTTTTCCCGCATTTCAGCTTCAAATTCCGTCGTAGCTTGACCCTGTTTATTGCGCTTTTCAATGCCCTTCCCTTTACGTACGTTCTCCATTACGAAGAAACTATGCTTTCGATCCATGCCGCGATGAATTAAGAAGTTCATTACATCATCACGGGTAGAAATAGCTTCGTTCAACTTACAAGTACCATTTTTAATGAGGTCTTGCGCATTGTCGAGCCATACGTTGGTACCATGAGAGAAACCAGAGATACGAACTAAGTCAGAGAATGTTTGAGGACGAGAGTCTTCAAGCATGCCCCGTACGAACTTCGTACCACATTCCGGCACAGCCAAGCTAGCTACTTGGTCACCTTGTAATTGTTCAGGCGTTAAACCAATACCCTCTGTAGAGGAGAATAGACTTAATGTACGAGGATCATCGAACGGTATAGTTTTAGCATCTATACCAGTCAAATCCTCTAGCATACGAATGATGGTAGGATCATCATGACCAAGAATATCGAGCTTAGTCATACGACCTTCGATGGAGTGATAGTCAAAGTGTGTTGTTAATACGCCACTTTCCTTCTTGTTCGCCGGATGCTGAATCGGAGTAAAGTGATGCACATCCATATCACGCGGACATACCATAATACCACCTGGATGTTGACCAGTAGTATTCTTTACGTTTGTAAAGCCTTTTGCTAGATGTTCAAAGAAACCACTGCGAGCTTGAATATCTCTAATTTCAGCGTATTTTTTAACATAACCAAAGGCAGTTTTATCCGCGATAGTACCGATTGTACCAGCTTTAAATACATTGTCACGTCCAAATAGCTCTTCCGTATATTTGTGAGCTTTAGCTTGGTAATCACCAGAGAAGTTAAGGTCGATATCTGGAACCTTATCACCTTCGAAACCAAGGAAGATAGCAAACGGAATATCATGGCCGTTAGTTTGCAGTGCATGACCGCACTCAGGACAATCTTTACGAGGCAAGTCAAAACCACCTGCGTATTCGCCCTTTTCAAAGAATTCAGAATGCTTACAATTAGGGCATACATAATGTGGCGGTAATGGATTTACCTCTGTAATTTCAGACATGGTTGCTGCAAAGGAAGAACCTACAGAACCACGAGAACCTACAAGATACCCATCATCAAGAGATTTTTTTACTAGTTTATGAGCGATGTAATACAATACACCATAACCATTGGAGATAATACAATCCAATTCATAGTCTAAACGTTCTTGTACGACACGTGGCAATGGATCACCATAAATGGCTTTCGCATTTCTATAACACATTTCTGTGAAAGCTTCATCGGCGCCTTCAATCTTTGGAGAATATGTACCGTCTGGAACTGGTTTTATATCTTCAATGCTATCATTGATAGCACGAGTGTTGGTAACAACTATTTCATAAGCTTTTTCTTCACTTAAATAAGGGAAGGATTCAAGCATTTCATCAGTTGTACGCAAATGTAAATCTGGTTGTTCATCTGCATCTGGATAGCCACAAGCAGTTAACATGATTTCACGATAAATCTTCTCTTCTGGTGTCAAATAATGAACGTCACAAGTAGCACATACAGGTTTGTTTAAGGCCTCACCTAATTCGATAACGGTTTTGTTCATATCGATAAGGGCTTGCTCATCTGGCATAAGGCCTTTACGAACTAGGAACATATTATTCGTATGTGGCTGAACTTCTAAATAATCATAGAAGGATGCAACTTCTAATAACTCTTCCTTGGTGGCGCCGCGAACGATGGATTGCATAAGCTCCCCAGCTTCACAAGCAGAACCAATGATAATGCCTTCACGATGTTCTTCAATAACGGAACGTGGCAACCGTGGGCGAACCTTGTAATGTTCTAGATGAGAAATGGAAATCATCTTGTACAGATTACGCAAACCTACCATATTCTTCGCAAGTAAGATAATATGGTATCGTTTATCTTTTTCCTTCTTCTTTTTCTTATCTACAACAGGTTCTTCATCACGAGCTACTGTTTCATCTTCAATAAGATAGCCTTCTACACCATAAATAACCTTAACGCCTAACTCCTTACCAAGGGCTTGGGCCTCTGGGAAGGCTTGAACAACGCCGTGGTCTGTAATAGCAACTGCTGGATGACCCCATTTTTTTATTGTTTTGAATAAATCTTTAACAGATACAAGAGCATCCTTATCACTCATCTTAGTGTGCAAGTGAAGCTCTACACGTGAGTCTGGACGGTTCTCAGTGCGTTCTACACTAGTCGTTTCCAAAGCTTCAATACTACGAATAGATAGGATGTAGTCTTTATCAAAGCGATCATCAAAGTTTACGCTACCTTGTACACGAACACGTTGCAAACCTTTTAACTGTTTAAGTAACGCATCCCCTTCTTCAGGACTATTCGTAAACTTGATGAACTTAATACTATTCGTATCATCTACGATGCTGCCGTTAACAATACTTTTACCAGTCTTAGTATCACGTTTATCCAAACCTACAAGTACACCTTCGAAGATGACGCTAGGTGTATCCAAGGTACCCATAATTTTAGAAGTAACCCCTTCAATTTTAGGCCCTAAAATCATGCCTTCATCAGTAGGAGCATCCTTCGGCGCACGACGAGGATATTTACTATCCCCTTCACTACCTTTAGCAGTAGGTTTTGTAGTACTTTTATGTGCAAAACCTTTACTTGCTTTAGGTGTACTGCTCACAGATGCGATAGTATCACTATTGTTAGATGCTGCAGCCGTTTGATTAGGCCTAGAAACAACTACAGGGCTATTATTAAAGTAGCCCAGCTCTACAGCTTCTACGAACGGTGCAAAATCATCATCAAAATCGTCAAATTCATCTTCATGATCATAACCAGCAAAGGATTTACCTCTAGGCGCTTGATTTTTAGCCTCTTCAGCTTCCCGTTGTGCCTCTGCGGCCTCAATCCATTCACCTGCACCACAGCCACCGCCATAATAGTAGGTATCTAAGCCTTCTCCTGTTTCAGTATCTACCTTCCAGGCGAAACAACAAGCTGTATCTGTATTCGTTGGAATATTATCAAAAGAAATATTTTTTTCCTTATACCATGCAGATAATCTTTCACGCAAACTAAGCAATGTAGAAAACGCAGAGTCTGCTGCTTGTATCGTCACATGTTGG
Source organism: Veillonella infantium (assembly GCF_002959895.1). Classification (GTDB taxonomy): domain Bacteria; phylum Bacillota; class Negativicutes; order Veillonellales; family Veillonellaceae; genus Veillonella; species Veillonella infantium. Next base: position 230,990 of record NZ_PPDD01000009.1, read on the forward strand.
CTATGACAGTTCACATAGAAGGATGATTTTTTATTCTGTTTTGGTACAACACGATAACGTACTTTCATTTTTATCCCTTATACCCACAATAGGTAATACATAAATCTCTAAATCGCCAAATATCGCCCTTACTGCTACGACTATCTAAAATAATCTCATAGAGCCCTTTTAATAAAGCTCGCAAGGCCTTAACTGAAATTCTAGGACTTGCTTCGTAAGCCAACTTAATCGGATATGGTTTAAATGACGAATCATGGTCCTTACACAAGTTTTGTATGGCTTGAACAGACATTCCCGCTTGTCGACATTCACTGACCAGTAGCTGTAAACGTAATTGCCCCTCAATATAGCTCATAGCACGGTCTAATTCTTTATAGCCAAACATAAATGGAAATAGTTCCAGCAATGTATCAATATCTCGTTTTAACAGAGCCTCTTTAAAGGTAAAAATATTTTTAGCTCCGTAGTCACTGCCATTTTCTTCGAGGAATTCTTTGGTAATGACCTTTTCCCCTGTAATTTGTAAAAAATAACGATCAAACTCGGTTCTCATAAAAGAAACTGGTACATCTTGCCACAAATCGATGAGATGAGCTACATATTCCTGTGCATCAGGCGTCATTTTAAAGCCATGAGACGTACAGTACTGACGTATCCACATCACAAGGTCTGCCCCTTCAAGTCGCTTGCATTGGTGATTTGGTATTTTATCCAGAATCTCTTTATTCTGTTTAATCCGTTTATCAATCATATCATGATAAATCAACAGAATAGGATTATCTCCATTATATTCCATGATGAGCTCATACAATGGAATCCAAGCATCGCTATTTTTACCGCTTTTACGAATGATAGGCAAATTAACTAAGCAGAATACCTTTTGATCCCCAAAGAGAGAGTCTTCACAGAGCTTTTCACTTATCTTCTGTGGTCCAGCTTCGTCGTCCAATACTGTCACTGGAAGGTCTGGATAGGCACTTAAAAATTTGCGTTTTTCTTCTTCAATTAATTGTGGCTCATCGCCATAAATGAGTTGAATATGTGCCATAGTTCCTCCTTTCACAGATACATATCTTCAATATAGCTGTACCCCATTATATACATGTGTTCTGATGAAGGATCCACATCGCGTAACGCACCATGAGGACTTCCAAATAGAACCGTACTAGTCGGTGAAATACGTCCAATTTCAGCCATTACACTAGACCGACTCGTTATATATAATGATTTAGTCTTATCATTTAATTTTAGATTTTTTTCTCTACTTTGTCCATTATATACGACGATTTGGTTCATACTATTTTTATATATTGTTTTTGCAGATCCGTTACTATGAAAGTAGTCTACCTTTACAACTTTTGGATTGACCCCATATGCTCTTATAGCTTGATTAACAAGCCTTTCATTAGGCGTCGTTTTAATATGGTCTGGCGCATCAATTAATAGATGGGCCCCTTCATGATTAGGTTCTATGCAAAGTAAAACATTACATTGCTTCATTGGAATATAATGAACTAATGTATCCTGATGATGATGCGTAACATAATAGGAAGCACCAAAGGTTAACATCATTAAAGATAATGATATTACTATATGTACAGTATATCTTTTTCTATGCGTCAAAAAATACGTAAATAAACCTAATAGCACATAATATATATAAGCACAATAAGGATGCATCATACCAAGCCATAGTAGACTGCCACTACGCCCTAACACATGATTTAAATATAAGGATATTCGCAGTAGTACATCTACTAAAGACCACATTAACGATATAGGAAGTACGTAACTGACTAAAGTACTTACAAATATTAAAACTATGGATATATCTAATAGGGGCGCCACTATACAGGCTGCTAGCAAACTAGCAATGCTAATATAATGAAAGTAATAGAGCTGTAACGGCAAAATTAATAATTGTGCGGATACACATAATACTAGTGGTGTTTTTATCCATCTTGGTAACCACTGTATCCGCTCATATAAAACCTTTCCCCATATGAGTAAGCCATAAGTTGCTCCAAAGGACAGTTGAAAGCTTACATCAAATAAGGAGAACGGATCATATAAGATACCTACAATAGCACATATACATAACGCTTGTTTCGCCTGATAGAGTCGTCCCTTTATATAGGCGACACACATGAGTATACTCATCATCGTAGCACGCAGAACAGGTGCATCGCCGCCTACAATACCACAATATAAACATGCTACTAGAATACCAATGATAAGACAGGTACGCTTTCGTAACTGTACAAGTCGTCCAATTCCATATATTAATGCTAATAATAATGCAATATGTGAACCGGATATGGACAAAATATGGATAAGCCCTGTATAGGAGAAAGCCTTCATTTGTTCTTCTCCGAGCTCACTATAATGTCCACCTAATGCTAACGCTTGACCTAATACCTTTTGTGGTCCTTCTAGATTGTGCCCAATATTCGTATCTATCGATTCCCGTAATACTCCAGAAATTAATAGGCCTTTCCTATATAGTTTTTCAAAAAGTGTGTCTTTATAGTGGAATATTTGTAAATCTTTGTTACTGGCAGAGCGATATATACCATCATAGATACGACCTCTTGTATTTGAGCTCATATATCGGCCTCTAAGATTAATACGACCTTCCTCTTCAATGAGGAACAAGGGCTTTGGTGTACCTTCAATAATTGCATATTCTCCTAGTCGTATGGGATAGTTCGTAGTAGATACCTTTGAGTATACCTGCAAACGACCCTGTGCTTTAATATAGTCATTTTTTGCAGTATCTTTATAGGGATGTAGGCCATGAATATCAATAGTATATTTGTAATACTCCTGTCCATTCAAATTTACTTTTTCAGGAGCATCTACAACCGTGCAAAGGTATTCCCCTTCTTGTTGTAAATAATATGATGTATAACTATTGAAATCTATAATCCGTAAATCTGTTTGATAATAAGATAAACCAACTAAAACAAGGACTAAGATGATTAACTTGCTAAGTATATGCCATCTATTAGACGATTGAAATGCTTTGAAAATACCTACAACTATAATAGCTAACCCAATACCGAAGATGTATCGCATCTGATTAAGTACTGGATAATACTGACCATAGCCTAATATTGTACCAATAATTATAGAACCCAATATAATATGTGCCCATTGGCTATGCGTTAAAACCTTACTGTTCCCATTAATATCATTTACATCATGGAAGAGTCCATCATTGTTGCTATCTCGATGACTAAATTGTAATTTTGTCTTTAATCTTCTTAAATAGGCCATCACCAATTCCCTTCACCCCCTTGATGCCTTCAACAGATGTAAAGGGACCCTTTTGTGAACGATACTCTTCAATTCTCTTTGCCATAGCAGGCCCAATGCCGGGCAAAGCATCTAGTTCTTTAGCAGTGGCGGTATTAATATTTATCTTATTACCACGCAATAACGCTTCAGGATTTCCGTGAAAGTTAAAAACTACGTGGATATGATCTCCTCCAGTCACAGATTTAGCCATATTAATAGACTCTACATCTGCATAGGGTAACAGTCCTCCTGCTAGCTTGATGACATCTCCTACTGTTGCAGAACTTTCAAGTTCATACAGACCAGGTGAGACTACGGCCCCCGTAATATAAGCAATAGGTTTATTGGATATTTCTGTTACATTTGATATAGAAGAATTTCCATCTACTGCCCCGTCAGAAAGGACAGAATCGCTTTCATCTGTTATAATAGGCCATAGGAAATAAATTCCTACCAAAACACATAGGATTAATACAATTATCATATACGGCTTCAATTTATATTTCATAGTGCACCTCCTACTGAAGGATTTCCCTATAAAATAGTAAAGTCCTATCGTTGACTCTATTAGTCACATATGCAGGACTTTTATAATTGATGTCGAATAAAAGGAGAATTTATGAATCAAGAAACATTAAAAAAATACGCCCATACATTACTAAAGTACGGCGTAAATTTACAACAAGATCAAACATTAGTTATTTCTGTTGATGTAGAAAATAAAGACTTCGCAGTAATCGTAACTGAAGAAGCTTATGAACTAGGAGCAAAAGAGGTTGTTCTTAACTGGAGATGTTCCCCTATCGCGCGTCAACGTTTATTACATGCTAAAGAATCTGTCTTAGAAAAGCCTGCTAACTGGATTCCTGAATTCTATAAGCAATACATCGATGATAAGGCAGCATTCTTATCTTTAATCAGTGCTAATCCAAAAGCATTAGAAGGAATCCCAACAGATCGTATCTCTTTACAGTCTCGCAATTTAAATAAAGCATTATCCTTCTATCATACAGCTATTATGAACTCTTCTGTTACATGGTGTGTTGCATCTGTACCAACTGTTCTATGGGCAGATTTACTTGGCTATGAAGGTACTGACGAAGAAAAAATCGACCAATTATGGACAACATTATTAAAACTTTGTCGCATTGAAGGTATCGAACCAAAAGATACATATCGTCATCACATGGCAAAATTACGTCGCCGCTGTGAAGCATTGAATAAATTAGACTTAAAATCTTTGCGTTACACCTGTGAAAATGGCACTGACCTTTTATTAGAATTACCAGAAGGACATATCTGGCTGGGTGGTGAAGAATCCGCTAAAGATGGTACTATTTTCAATGCTAATATTCCTACAGAAGAAGTTTTCTCTGCCCCTCAATATAATGGTGTAAATGGCGTTGTGTACAGCACAAAACCATTAATTTACCATGGCAATACGATTTCTGATTTCTCCTTTACATTTAAAGAAGGTAAAATCGTAGAATACACTGCAAAAGAAGGTTACGAAGTGCTAAAAGAATTAGTAGAAACTGATGAAGGCTCCCACTACCTTGGCGAAGTTGCATTAGTGGATCACTTTAGTCCAATTAGCCAATCTAACCAAATCTTCTACGAAACATTGTTTGATGAAAATGCATCCTGCCATTTAGCGATTGGCGCATCTTATCCTACATGCCTCAAAAACAGCGATGGTTTATCCGAAGAAGAATTAAAAGAACGCGGTTTAAACCACTCCTTAACACATGTGGACTTTATGATTGGTCATGAACGCATGAATATTAAAGGATACACTCGTGATGGTCAAGCTATTGATATTATGATTGACGGTCGTTTACAAGTATAATTTAGGTATTTAATTTAAAATAGCAAAATCATAACCACCCGTAGAACGGGTGGTTTGCTCTGACCCTATAAGGGTCTTTCTCTAGTGGTGGCCCTCTAAAGAGGGCATTGAATGATCTG